>JBMSXG010000018.1:0-35106 GCA_049425405.1 Steroidobacteraceae bacterium | reverse complement strand
ACCGCTGGCTCGCGAGCGGTCGCGACATTCTTGGTGTGCCGCGCTCGGCGAACTGTCGCCTCGACAAGGTTGACTACTCTCCGCCGAAACTCGACGGGGGTCATGCCGACTACCGCGCGCGTCATACGTTCCGCTGCACCCGTCCTAGCGAGCTCACCTGGGTGGAACTGTGGACGTTGCGTCGACTGCGCGGCGTCGAGGAAGCGCAAGTCAATCTCATCACCCCGAGCGGTCAGCGTCAGCTCAAGCTCACCCCGGGTACGCTACGGGTGAGCTTGCGCTGACAGCGGCCCGTGTCATCTGACGCTCCTCCATCGAACGATTCGCACACTGCAGCGGCCCTGCGTGCCGAGGCGATCGCATTCGGTTGGCCGGGCAAGCCGCTGCTGCTAGACATCCCGCAATTTTCTCTCGAACGGGGCGAGCGAGTCTTTTTGCGCGGCCCGAGCGGTAGCGGCAAGAGCACGCTGCTCGGCCTGCTCGCCGGCGTGCTGACGCCTGCCCGTGGTCACATCACGGTGCTCGGTACCGATCTCAGTGGCGTGTCGGCCGGCGCACGCGATCGCTTCCGCGGTGAACACCTGGGCTTCATCTTCCAGATGTTCAACCTGATTCCCTACCTCTCAGTACTCGAGAACGTGATCCTGCCAGCCACCTTCTCGCCCGCGCGAGCCTCGCGCGTGCCGGGCGGCGATCTGCGCGCGGAGGCTGCGCGTCTGCTCAGCGCGCTTGGGCTCGGCGCAAAGCATTATCTAGAACGCCCGGTGACCGAACTGTCGATCGGACAACAGCAGCGGGTCGCCGCGGCGCGCGCGCTGCTCGGCCGACCGTCGCTGCTGATCGCTGACGAGCCCACCTCCTCGCTGGATCACGATGCACGCGAGGATTTCTTGCGTCTGCTGATGGACGAGTGTCGCACGCAAGGCTCCGCGCTGCTGTTTGTCTCGCACGACACCTCACTTGGGTCGCTGTTCGATCGTGTCGTCTCCCTCGCCGAGCTCAATCGTGCCCCGCCGGCGCAGGTGGCGGCATGAAAACGCTGCACCTCGCGTTACGCTCGCTCGCCAATCGGCGTACGACAGCGCTGCTCACGATCAGTGCGATCGCCATTAGCGTCGCGCTGCTTCTCGGAGTCGAAAAACTGCGCAGTTCCGCCCGCGAGGGCTTCGCCAATACCGTTTCGGGGGTCGATCTCATCGTGGGTGCCCGATCGGGACAACTCAACCTGCTGTTGTACTCAGTCTTCCGAGTCGGTGACGCCACGGCCAACGTGAGCTGGGAGAGCTATCAAAAAATTGCTAATCACCCGGATGTCGCCTGGACCATCCCGCTCTCCCTCGGCGACTCGCACCGCGGCTTTCGCGTCCTCGGTACCAATGGCGATTACTTCCGGCATTACAAGTTCGCAGGCGATCGTGAGCTCAAGTTCGCGGCCGGTCGCCCTTTCGAGGATCTCTACGACGCCGTGATCGGCGCGGACGTGGCACAACAATTGGGTTACGTCATCGGGCAGGAAATCGTGATCGCCCACGGCCTCGGCAACGTCAGCTTTGCCAATCATGACGACAAACCCTTTCGCGTGGTAGGCGTCCTCGCGCGCACCGGGACGCCGGTGGATCGTACGGTTCACGTCAGCCTCGAAGCGATCACGGCGATCCACATCGACTGGCAATCCGGCGTGCAGGCCCCGCGTGGCGCCCGAGTGAGTGCAGAGGAGGCCCGCGCTGCCGAGTTGACGCCGGATTCGATCACCGCCTTCATGGTGGGGATGGATATGAAGGTCATGACCTTCACCATGCAACGCGCGATCAACGAATACCGCAGCGAGCCGCTGATGGCGATCTTGCCCGGCGTCGCCCTCACCCAACTGTGGAATCTCGTCGGTATCGCCGACACGGCATTGATGATCGTCGCCGCCTTCGTGGTCCTTGCGGGCCTGCTCGGCATGCTCACCGCCATCCTCACCAGCCTGAACGAGCGGCGACGCGAGATGGCCATCCTTCGCTCCGTCGGTGCACAACCCCGTCACGTGTTCACGCTCTTGATCACCGAGGCCGGCCTGCTCGCCAGCGCCGGCGTGGCCGCGGGAGTCGCCCTCACCTACGGTCTGCTGTTTGCGGCCCAACCCATCTTGCAGCAGCGCTTCGGAATCTTTCTGCAGCCGACGGGTCTGACCGGGTACGATTTAACCCTACTCGGTTCGATTGTCCTTGCCGCCCTCGTGATGGGCGCCCTGCCCGCCTGGCGCGCCTACCGTCACACCCTGAGCGATGGACTGACGATCCGGGTCTGATACGGAGAACGCTTTGATGCCCGCACTGCCGCTGTCTGTGACCTCGTTACTGGCTTTGCTGATGCTCGCGGGTCCCTGGTCCGCCGAAATCGCCTCGGCACTCACGCCGCCTAAAGTTGGCACGCCGGCGCCGTCGGTCGCGACTCGCCCCGCCGCGAGCACTACGCTGCGCGAGATTGATTGGGACGAGCTTATTCCGCCGGAGTCACGCGCGAAGTTCCTGGCCGGCCCGCCGCCTGCCGCGCACGATTACCTTGGCGAGGGCGGCCTCGCCGCACAGCAGGTGATGGACTTCTCGGTCAACAAGGCACTGGATGGCACGCAGATCAAGATCCCGGGGTTCATCGTGCCACTGGACATCGGTAAGGACGGACTCGTTTCTGAGTTCTTCCTCGTGCCATATTTTGGAGCCTGCATCCACGTGCCACCTCCGCCGCCGAACCAGATCGTCTACGTGCGCATGAATCGGGGCATCGCCCTCGATTCAATCTACGAGGCCTACTGGATCAGCGGACGCATGAAGGTCTCGAGCAAGACCACGCGCCTCGGCGCAGCGGCTTACCAGCTCGACGCCACCAAGGTCGAGGTCTACAAGTACTGAGTCTTCGGAGTCTGCACGCATGCCGACGCTGTTCGAACGCATCATCGCGCGTGAAATCCCGGGCGACATCGTTTATCAGGACGACAGAGTCACCGCATTTCGGGATATCCATCCACGGGCCCCGACTCACATCCTGATCGTGCCTAATAAGCCGATCCCGACTGCCAACGACATCAGCGACTCCGACGAATCGCTGATCGGACATCTATTCACCGTCGGTCGCGATCTTGCGCGACGCGAGGGTATCGCCGAGAACGGCTATCGACTCATCATCAACTGCAACGCGCACGGCGGTCAGGAGGTCTATCACCTGCACGTGCATCTCGTCGGCGGAGCACCGCTCGGACCGATGCTCAGTCGCTGAGCCTCACACCCTCATGACGATGCCGAAGCGCGAGCTGTATCCACCGATTGAGCCGAATCGCAGCGGTATGCTGCGAGTGTCGGATTTGCACGAACTGTATTGGGAAGAGAGCGGCAATCCGGCCGGTAAACCCGTGGTCTTCTTGCACGGCGGTCCGGGTGGCGGCACCGACGCGCGCATGCGCCGTTTCTTCGATCCGGCGCGATATCGCATCGTGCTGTTCGACCAACGTGGCTGCGGTCGCAGCCGCCCCCATGCGAGCCTCGTCGACAATACGACCTGGCATCTCGTCGCCGATATCGAACGCCTGCGGGAGCATCTCGGGATCGAGCGCTGGCAGATCTTCGGCGGCTCCTGGGGATCGACACTCGCCCTCGCCTACGCCGAGACGCATCCCACGCGCGTGACCGAACTCGTGCTGCGCGGAATTTTCCTGGTCAGGCCATGGGAATTCCGCTGGTTTTACGAAACACCCGATGGCACCGGCGCATTGTTCCCAGACCTTTACCAGGAGTTCATCAAGCCGATCCCGCCCGCGGAGCGCGGCGATTTGATGCGCGCCTACTACCGACGTCTTACCAGCGAGGATCGCGCCGTGCGCGCAGCTGCAGCCCGGGCGTGGTCAATCTGGGAGGGCGCGACGAGCTTCCTGCGTCTAAACCCAGACTACCTCTCGCGGTTCAACGAGGACGAATTTGCCGACGCTTTCGCCCGCATCGAGTGTCACTACTTCATCAACGGCGGCTTCTTGCGCACGCCGAACCAGCTACTCGACGACGTACCGCGTATCCGCCACTTACCCTGCACCATCGTGCAGGGACGTTACGATGTGGTCTGCCCGATGAAGAGCGCCTGGGAGCTGCACCTCGCCTGGCCCGAATCCGAGTTACGCATCGTCGCTGATGCGGGTCACTCAGCGTTCGAGCCCGGCATCCTGAGCGAACTCGTCGCGGCTACCGACCGCTACGCCTGAGCGCAGCGCCCGGTCAGCTTTTGGTCCTGATCGAGAATCCCGCGTCGGATAAGCCATGAGCGGGCGTCGCCCGCCTCCTCGGCAAACCAGCGCGCCGCGGAACCCAAGCGAAACGTGTAGCCCCAGGCATCCATGTCGGCCATGAGCTGATCGCGGTCCACGCCAGCGAGTACATCAGCCCACAGAATCTGCAGCAGACAGACGGCGTTTTCCTCATCGTGATCACCGCCTGCATCACGCTCCAGCGCCGCACGACGTGTCGCATCCATGCAGACGAAGTGCGCCGCCTCGTGCAGCGCCGAGTGCAGCGGCGTGTCGGGCTGAACGAACAGCGTGTTGCCCACGAGCCCCGCCTCGGGCGCTCCCCAATAGCTGCCCGGCAGCGCGGCGCCGGATGCCACACTCTGCAGTGTCAGACCATAAGGTTCGAGCAGTGCCCGCAGCGGCTCGAGCCAGCCGTCAGCGATGCGGCGCACGGCTGTCAGCGCAGGCTCGCGAGGCGTTGCAGCACACGGCCGGCAAGATCGGCGGCAAGCTGCTCGCGCAAACCCTCGCGTTCGCGCAATTTAGCGAGCGCCGCCCGCTCATCGAAACTGAAATCACGCGAAGCGGCGAGCTCCTCGGACTCGATACGACGGACGCCGTCACGGTCGAACGAGAAGCGCACGAGATACGTAACCTCGAACTCGCGTGGGATATTCCGACTGGAGATCGACGCCACCCGCTCGACGAATTCGTCGCGCTCGACCCGTAGCACGGTCGCACCCGGTTCCGACGCGCTTAACGCCAGACGCGCACCGCCCTGACGCAAGCCGCGTCGCAAGGCCTGAACGAAATCGCTTTGCGTATCGGCGGTGTCGATGAAGACGACCGCGACCACCGGTGATAGCGGCACACGCCCCTGCAACTGGAAACCGCAACCCGACAGGCAGGCGAGCAGCAGAGCCACAACCGCCCGACGCCCGTGACGCATGTGCTGGCTACTCAGGAGGGTCATACCACCACGTTCACGAGCTTACGCGGCACCACCACGACTTTTTTGGGCGTGGCCTCGCCCACGAAACGACGCACCGTCTCGTCGGCCAGCGCCGCGGCACGCACCGTCGCCTCATCAGCCTCGACGGCTACGGTGATCTGACTGCGCAGCTTGCCGTTGACCTGTACCACGAGCGTGATCGAATCCTGCGCCAGCGCCGACTCATCGACCGCCCACCAGCGCTCATCGATCAGCGAGCGGGAATGCCCGAGGTGCTGCCACAGGGCGTGGCAGACGTGTGGCGTGATCGGCGAGAGCCCCATGACCGCAATCTCGAGCGCCTCCTGAACGACGGCACGGCCCTGAGGCGAGCGATCGTCGAATCGGCCAACCGCATTCAGTAATTCCATGATTGCCGCCACCGCCGTATTGAACGTACGACGGCGACCGATATCGTCCGAGACCTTCGCGAGCGCCTGATGCGCGGCACGACGCAGCGATTTTTGCGCTGCATTCAGCCCGTCGTGTTGCAGCGCCGGCGCCGCACCCGCACTGACATGCTCATGTACTGCCTTCCAAAGACGACGGATGAAGCGGAAAGCACCCTGCACACCCTCATCGGACCACTCGAGCGACTGCTCCGGCGGCGCCGTAAACATCATGAACAGCCGTGCCGTATCCGCACCGTATTTCTCGACGAGAGTCTGCGGATCAACGCCGTTGTTCTTGGACTTAGACATCGTCCCGAGACCGTCGTACTGCACCTCGAAACGCGTACCATCCTCGCGGTTCGCCATCCAGCGTCGCGACTCACCCTCGCCTTCTGCATCGACATCGAGCGGATTGACGTAGGCACGGCGGCCACCGGGCGGCTGGTGCCAATAAATGTGGTTGAGCACCATGCCCTGGGTCAGCAGGTGCGAGAACGGTTCACGTAGTGTGACCAGATCAAGATCACGCATGACCTTGGTCCAAAAGCGCGAGTAGAGCAGATGCAGGATCGCGTGCTCGATGCCCCCGATGTATTGATCGACGGGCAACCAGTAGCGCACTCGCTCATCAACCATCGATCGGTCGTTATCCGCACACGCATAACGCAAGAAATACCAAGACGAGTCGACGAAGGTGTCCATGGTGTCCGTCTCGCGACGTGCGGGCTTACCGCAGGCGGGACACGGAACAGCATGGAACGCAGGTGTTTTGGCGAGCGGATTGCCGCTGCCGTCTGGCACGAGATCCTCCGGCAGCACCACCGGCAGATCGCTATCCGGCACCGGCACCTCGCCGCAGTGCTCGCAGTGTATGAGCGGTATCGGGCAGCCCCAGTAGCGCTGACGCGAGATACCCCAATCGCGCAGTCGAAACTGCACTCGCTTGCGTCCGAGTCCCTTGGCTTCCAGGGCACGCGCGATCGCATCGACGGCAGCTGCCGAAGTCAGACCCGAGAAATCGCCAGAATTCACGGTGACACCCGCCTCACCGTAAGCGTCCATCCACTCGCTGCCGACGGTGTCATAGGATCCATCGGCAGCTCGCACGGCCGTGCGGATCTCGATGCCCATGCGCGAGGCGAACTCGAAGTCGCGCTCATCGTGCGCCGGCACACCCATCACAGCGCCCTCGCCGTAGCCCATCAGCACATAGTTCGCGACCCACACCTCGATCGGCTCGCCGGTGAAGGGATGATGTACGTGCAGGCCGGTGGCCATACCATTCTTCTCGAGCGTGGCGACGTCCGCTTCCATCGTGCTGCCGCGACGACACTCGTCGATGAAAGCTTGCAGCGCAGGATTCTTGGCGCCGGCCGCGAGCGCCAGCGGGTGCTCGGCCGCAACCGCCATAAACGTCACGCCGAACAACGTATCGGCACGAGTGGTGAATACCTTCAGCAGACCATCGCTACCGATGAGCGCGCGTGCATCGTCCGCGTACGGGAAGGCCACCTCAGCGCCCTCGCTGCGACCGATCCAGTTCGCCTGCATCACCTTGACGCGCTCGGGCCACCCGTCGAGCGAGCTAAGATCGCCGAGCAGCTCATCAGCGTAGGCGGTGATGTTGAGGTAATACATCGGGATCTCGCGCTTCTCGACAAGCGCGCCCGTGCGCCACCCGCGTCCGTCGATGACTTGCTCGTTAGCGAGCACGGTCTGATCGACTGGATCCCAGTTCACGACGCCGGTTTTCTTATAAGCGATCCCCTTCTCGCGCATGCGCAAGAAGAGCCATTGGTTCCACCGGTAATAGGCGGGATCGCAAGTCGCGATCTCGCGGCTCCAGTCGATGGCGAAACCCAGCGCACGCAATTGCTTGCGCATGTAGGCGATGTTGTCGCGCGTCCAGCGGGCCGGCGCTACACCATTGGCGAGGGCGGCATTCTCAGCCGGTAGACCAAAGGCGTCCCAGCCCATCGGTTGCAGCACGTTCTTGCCCTGCATACGGGCGAACCGAGACAGCACATCACCGATGGTGTAATTGCGGACGTGCCCCATGTGCAGCCGCCCCGACGGATACGGGAACATGCACAGGCAATAAAACTTATCGCGCGAGGGGTCTTCCTGCGCCTCGAAACTGCGCGCGGACTCCCAATGCTCCTGGGCCGCACGCTCGATGGCGGCCGGTTCGTAACGCTCGTCCATGGGCTAAGGCCCCACCCGTGCTGACCCGAAGGAGCCGCGATGGTACCTCAGCGGCCCGCCGACCGCGCGGACCGCACCGCCTTAATCGGTACGGACAGGGATGAACAGCTGTGCGTTACCGCGCTGCACCAGCAACGCCACGCTTCGTCCTGCACGCCCCACGGCGTCACGAAATTCCTTGATGGTCTTCACCGGGCGCCCGTTGACGTTCAGGATGAAATCGCCGCGCTGCACGCCTGCATCACGCGCTGCACCCTGGGCACGCTCGACGAGGACACCCTCGGGGACCGCCGGAGCTCCCTGTCGTGCACGCTGCTCGGCACGTTCGCGCTCCTCGGTGGTGAGCTCGCGCACCACGAGACCGAGACGGTCGGCGCTGCCCGCCGGCTCGCGCGAACCGTTCGTTGCCGCTACCGTCTGAGTCGGCTCGAGCTCGGCGACCTTGACCTTGATCTTGCGCAAGAGGCGATCGCGCCAGATATCGAGCGTGATCTCGGTGCCTGGTCGAATCGCCCCGATCACCGTCGGCAACTCTTCGGAGCGCTCGATCGTGCGCTCACCCACCGCGACGATGATGTCACCCTGACGTAACCCCGCCTTAGCGGCCGGACCGGACTCCTCCACGCTGCCGACGAGTGCACCGCGCGGACGATCGAGGCCGAAACTCTCGGCGAGCGCCGCATCAACGGGCTGAATCGCCACACCGATCTTGCCGCGGCTGACACGCCCTTTGGCGATCAGCTGGTCGCGAACGTTGACGGCGATATCGATCGGGATGGCGAACGAAATGCCCATGTAGCCGCCCGAGCGGCTGTAGATCTGTGAGTTGATGCCCACCACTTCGCCGGCAAGGTTGAACAGCGGACCACCCGAATTGCCCGGGTTGACCGCTACGTCCGTCTGAATGAAGTTGACGTAGTTGGTGTCGCCGCCTGGCAGACCGCGCGCAGTCGCGCTGACGACCCCCGCAGTCACGCTATTGTCGAACCCGAACGGCGAGCCGATCGCGACGACCCACTCACCGGGTCGCAGCTTTGCCGGGTCACCGAGCCGAACGACGGGCAGATTGGCCGCCTCGATCTTGAGCACTGCGACGTCGGTCGGCTTGTCGAGGCCGACGATCTTGGCCGTGAACTCCCGCCGATCCGTGAGGCGCACCGTGACCTCATCAGTCTCGTCGACGACGTGCGCGTTAGTGAGGATGTAGCCATCGGAGCTAACGATAAAGCCGGAACCCTCGCCGCCCGGACGTCTCAACCCCTCTTCTTCATCACCCTCCGGCGCACCGCGCCCTGGCGCACCGGGCACTCCGAAACGACGGAAGAAATCGTAGAACGGATCGTTGGGCGACATGCCCGGCGGGCCGCCGGCCCGCATACGCTTGCCCTTGGTCGAGATATTGACGACCGCAGGCCCCTGCTGCTGTACGAGCGCCGTGAAATCCGGCAGCCCTGCGACGATCGGAGTCGCATTGGCAGACGAAGCCGTCGGCAAAGTCGCCAGCGTCGACTTCGCAGCGGATTTATCCGCGGCACGCGAGGCGTCCGGCTGGCAAGCCGTGAAGATGAGAACGGAGAGCACCGCCGCAGCACTGCGACGGACGAACGGACGTTGAGACATGCAGACCACCCACCTCATGGATACCTCATCCTAGACCTTTTCGGGCGGTGGAAGTTCACCGTCCGTCTCGCGACCGGTTCGCACCGCGAACAGCCCCAGCAGCAGCGACAGCAGAGCTGCCAACAGTACCGGCAAGTTGCCGACGACCACATAGGGTGGAGCGCCTGTACGTGGCTCGACCTCGCCCCTCAGTACCGCACTCTGATACTCGGGTGCGGTAGCGAGCAGCTCTCCGCGCGGCCCTATGATCGCAGAGACCCCGTCGTTGGCGGCACGAAGCAGAAAGCGACGTGATTCGATCGCGCGAAGGCGCGAAATCTGCAGGTGCTGAAAACGCGCCGTCGAGCGCCCGAACCACGCGTCGTTCGTGACGTTGACCAGTGCGGTCGACTGGCGCACCGCCCGATGGCCACTCGTGGGATACGCATCTTCGTAGCAAATGCTCGCTGCGAGTACGAGACCGCCCGCCTTCAGAGGTGGTTGGTTCGAAACGCCGGCAGTGAAGTCGGAATACGGCAGGCTCATCAAGCGCATCCAACGTCGCACGAACGGCGGCACCGGGAAGAATTCGCCGAACGGCACCAGATGCTGCTTGTCGTACCAATGCACCGTCTCGCCAAGGCTCAGCAGCGAATTAAAAATTGCTGGGTTGCCTTGCTCATCGAGCTGCGTGGGCTCAGCGCGGATGAGGCCGAGCAGCAGATCTGTCTGTGCCGATCGCGCAGCCGAGCCGAGCGCTCCCAAAAAAGGCACGAGTCGATTTGCGAGCTCCGGGAGTGCAGCCTCGGGCCAGACCACGAGGGGCGTTCCGAGAGCATCGATCGTCAGATCCCGATAAAGCTGCAGCGTCGCCTCGCGATTATCCTCCTGCCATTTGCGATCCTGCGGGACGGCACCCTGCACGATGGCGACGCGCACCGGTGCCCCGGCCATACGCGTCCATTCGAGCCGATCTAGTGCAGCGCCGATCGGCCAGGGCAGCAGCAGTATCGCAAGCGCTGCCCATCGACTGCGACGCGAGCCCTGCATCACGATGAGCAGTGCCATCGATAGCAGCGCCGTCAGCCAGGAGAGCAGATACACACCGCCGATCGGCGCAAAGCCGGCAAGCCAGTTGTCGGTGTGGGCATAGCCGAGCGACAACCAACCAAACCCCGATAAAAACCAGCCGCGAATCCACTCGAGCAGCACCCAGCCTGCCGGTAGTGCAAGCAGCGACGCCCATGGTCGATCCGCAGGCAGGAAACGCGCGGCGAGATAGCCGAGCAGCGCGCTGTAGAGCGCCATCACCGCTACCAGCGCGAGCATCAAGACGATCGCGAGCCAGACGGGCGCCTGTCCGAAACCGACGATGCTGATGTAGAGCCAATAGGTACCGGCTGTGAAACAGCCTACCCCGAAGGCGAAACCGAGCACTGCGGCGCGCGCCGGTGTCACTCCCCGCCAAAGATAGAACAGCAGCGCCGGCACGAGGATCGCCAACGGCCAAATGCCGAACGGCGCGAAAGCCAGCGACAGCACTGCGCCAGCCGCCACCGCAAGGATGATCGTGCCGCTCAGTCGGGGCTCCCACGATCTTCGGCCAATACGAAATCTTCTGGCGGGATCACCCGGAAAGACTCCACCCGTCGTCGATCGGCCCGCACCACGCGCAACTCAAGCGTACCGAGCATGATCGTCTCGCCACGTCGCGGCAGATGCCCGAGCTGCTTCATGGCGAGCCCACCGATGGTGTCGAATTCCTCGTCGGACAGGCGGGTACTGAAATAGTCGTTGAACTCGTCGATCGGCGTGGCACCACGCACCAAAAACTGTCGCTCAGCCTCACGGCGAATGTTTTGTTCGTCATCGACGTCGAACTCGTCATCGATGTCACCGACGATCTGCTCGATGGCATCCTCGATGGTGACGAGCCCGGCTACACCACCGTATTCGTCGACCACCATTGCCATGTGGTTGCGCGATCGCCGGAACTCGCGCAACAGCACGTTGACCCGCTTCGACTCGGGCACCACGACCACCGGACGCATACATTCGCGGATGTCGAACTCGTCGGTGTGCCCCGCCGCCACCACGCGCAACACATCCTTGGCGAGCAGGATACCCACCACATCGTCACGGTCATCGTCGATGACCGGAAAGCGCGAGTGGCCGGACTCCACAATGATGGGCAGCAGCTTGTCGACTGGATCGTCGCGGTGTACCGCGACCATCTGCGCACGCGGGATCATGATGTCGCGCACCTGAATATCGGCGACGCCGAGGACGCCCTCGAGCATCTGTAATGCATCAGCATCGATGACGCCTCGAGCGAGTGCCTCGCGCATCAGCTCGATAAGATCGTCGCGATCTTGGGCTTCCCCCGAGAGCGCGCGTCCGAGCTTGCGCATCCAGCTGAGCGAACTGTAACGGGGGCGGTTCATCTTTCCTCGAGACGGTTGGACGGAATGAGATAGGGGTCAGGGATATCGAAATGCGCGAGGATCTGTCGCTCGCGGCGCTCCATGCGCAGGGCATCGACGCCGCGTTCGTGATCGAAGCCGAGCAGGTGCAAACAGCCATGCACCACCAGATGGGCCCAATGCGCCGACACCGGCTTGCCCTGCTGCGCCGCTTCGCGACTCACCACCGGCGCACACAACACCACATCGCCGAGCACCCGGCGTTGTGCTTGCCCACGCAAGCCGCGCGGCGCGGGAAAGGACAGAACGTTGGTCGGATAATCGCGGCCGCGCCAGAGCAGATTGAGCCGCCGCCCCTCGGCGGCACCGACGATCCGCAAGGCAAGCTCGGCGCCGTGCCCGCGCGCACCCACGGCAGCACGCGCCCAGGCACGCAGACGCCGCGTGCTCGGTACCGTGCGCCGTACGCTACTGCGCACCTCGACGATGAGCTCCGGACCGATATTGGAACGAGCGCTCAAGAGCCCTCGCCTCCCCGCTCACCGCGCGCCTCGTAGGCTTGAACGATGCGCTGCACCAGCGGATGGCGTACGACGTCACGCGCCTCGAAGAATTGAAAACCCACTCCCTGCACGTCGCGTAGTACCTCGAGTACGTGCCGCAATCCAGACGGCTTACCCGCCGGCAGATCGGTCTGTGTCACATCACCCGTCACCACAGCACGCGAGCCGAACCCGATGCGCGTGAGGAACATCTTCATTTGTTCGATGGTGGTGTTTTGGGCCTCATCGAGGATGATGAATGAGTCGTTGAGCGAGCGACCGCGCATGAACGCCAGCGGCGCAACCTCAATGACGTTACGCTCAATGAGTTTGGCGACGCGGTCGAAGCCCATCATCTCGTAGAGAGCGTCGTACATCGGTCGCAGGTATGGATCGACTTTCTGAGTGAGATCCCCCGGCAAAAAACCAAGTCGCTCGCCCGCCTCGACCGCGGGCCGCACCAGCACGATGCGCCGTACTCGGTCCGACTGCAGCGCCTCGACGGCACAAGCCACCGCAAGATAGGTCTTACCCGTGCCGGCAGGTCCGACGCCAAACGTCAGATCGTTACGACGGATTCGCTTGAGATACTCGCGCTGATTTGACCCTCGCGCCTTGATCGTGCCACGCAGCGTGCGCAGCCCCTCCTCCGGATCTTCGGGTTCGCTTGACGACGGAGCTGACGAGGCCACGCCCTCGTGATCGCGCAGCGCCAGATGCACCGTCTCAGGCCGAATCTCCTCGGTACGCGTGAGACGAAACAGTTCGCCAAGCAGCGACTCCGCAGCACTTGCCCGATCGCCCTGGATACGAAAGGCACTGCCGCGACGTCGAATCTCGACCCCGAGTCTGGATTCGATCAGGCGCAGGTTGTCATCAAGCGGACCACAAAGATTTGCGAGCCGCTCGTTATCGGAGGGCTCGAGGGAAAACTCCCGCACAGAAAACTGAGGTGAGTCAGGCACGCACGGCCTCCGCGGCGATGATTCGGCCGCGCAACGAATGAGGTCTCGCCTCGGTGATCTCGACGTCCACGAAATGCCCAACAAGAGAGATCGGCCCCGGGAAGTTGACCCAGCGATTGTCCTCGGTACGTCCGGCGAGCTCGTTGGCGTCCTTACGTGAGAGACGCTCGACCAGCAGGCGCTGACGCGTGCCGACCATCGCCCGGCTACGCGCCTGTGACTGCTCCTCGAGCAAGGCCTGTAGGCGAACAAGACGCGCCTGCTTTTCTTCTTGAGGCACCTCGTCGGGCAGCGACGCGGCAGGCGTGCCGGGCCGACGGCTGTAGAGAAAGCTGAACGACTGGTCGATCTCGAGCTCCCGTACGAGCTTGAGCGTCGCCTCAAAATCGCGCTCGGTCTCGCCCGGGAACCCCACGATGAAATCTGAAGTGACCGAAATGTCTGGACGTACCGCGCGCAAGCGGCGAATCCGATCCTTGAACTCGAGTGCCGTATAGCCGCGCTTCATCAGGGCGAGCACACGGTCCGAGCCCGACTGCACCGGCAGATGCAGATGATTCGCCAACTGCGGAACAGAGGCGTACGCCTCGATAAGACTGTCGTCGAATTCGAGCGGATGCGAAGTGGTGAAGCGGATGCGCTCGATGCCCGCGATCGCAGCGACGTGGTGGATCAGTGTCGCCAGATCGACCAGCACGCCATCGTTCATCGGGCCGCGATAGGCGTTGACATTCTGTCCTAGCAAGGTGATCTCACGCACGCCCTGCGCGGCAAGCGCAGCGATCTCTTCGAGCACGGACTCGAACGGTCGACTGATCTCATCGCCGCGCGTGTAAGGCACCACGCAGAAGCTGCAATACTTGCTGCAGCCCTCCATGATGGAGACGAACGCCGTTGCGCCCTCGGCACGGGGGGCCGGCAGGTGATCGAATTTCTCGATTTCCGGGAAGCTCACGTCGACGACCGAGCGGCCCCGAGTCCGCAACTCACCGAGCATCTGCGGCAGCCGATGGACCGTCTGGGGTCCGAAGACGAGATCGACCTGCGGCGCTGCGCGCAGCAAACCGTCGCCTTCCTGGCTCGCGACGCAGCCGCCTACGCCGATGACCACGTTGGGCCGCTGGTCCTTAAGCAGCTTCCATTCACCGAGCAGCGAGAAGACCTTCGATTCGGCTTTCTCGCGCACCGAACAGGTGTTCACGAGCAGCACGTCGGCGAGGGCCGGGTCGTCGGTGGGCTCCATGCCTTCGGCGGCGGCGAGCACGTCACCCATGCGGGTGGAGTCGTACTCGTTCATTTGGCAACCGAAGGTCTTGATGAAATAGCGGCTGGTCACGTTCGCATTGAATCGACCCGTCCGTCGCAGGGCACGACGGTCAGAACGGGATGTCGTCGTCGAATTCGTCCTTCTCGGTGCTGCTGCGTACCGGCTCGGCCTCAGCGCGGGCACCGCCACCACGTGCCTCACCGCCGCCCATGCCGCCGCGTCCACCGCCGAGCATTTGCATTTCGTTGGCGACGATCTCGGTGGTGTAGCGGTCGTTACCCTGCTTGTCTTGCCACTTGCGGGTGCGCAGCCGACCCTCGATGTAGACCTGCGAGCCCTTGCGCAAATATTCGCCGGCGATCTCAGCGAGGCGACCGAACATCGCCACACTGTGCCATTCGGTCTGCTCTTTCATTTCGCCGGTCTGCTTGTCCTTCCAGCTCTCGGAGGTCGCGATGCGTAGATTGCAGACCGTCATGCCGGAGGGCATTGCCTTGGTGTCCGGGTCCTGCCCGAGGTTGCCGACGAGGATGACTTTATTGATGCCACGTGCCATAGGAATGCGTTCCTGGGGATAGGGGGACAGCGGAAAAACGCCTGTCATTCTAATCGGGGGGGACGGGGGGCGCACGGCCGAAATCGACCCGAATCAGGACCTTAGGGGGCGAGCACCCCGGGCAGGTACACTAACCGGCTGTTTTTCCTGAGCATCGGACCATGCCCTCGATTCGGATCCGGGGTGCCCGGACCCACAACCTGCGCAATATAGATCTGGAGCTACCCCGGGACCGCCTGATCGTCATCACGGGGCTGTCGGGCTCCGGGAAGTCCTCCCTCGCCTTCGACACGCTCTACGCCGAGGGTCAGCGCCGCTACGTCGAGTCTTTGTCTGCCTATGCGCGGCAATTTCTCTCGGTCATGGACAAGCCGGACGTCGATCACATCGAGGGACTCTCGCCCGCGATCGCCATCGAGCAGAAAGCGGCCTCGCATAATCCGCGCTCGACCGTCGGGACCGTGACTGAGATCCACGACTATCTTCGCCTGCTTTTCGCACGGGCTGGCATTCCGCATTGCCCAGATCACGAACTGGCGCTCGAAGCGCAGACCGTGACCCAAATGGTCGATCAGGCGCTGCGTTTGCCCGAGGGCACACCGGTGATGCTGCTCGCACCCCTTGTCGCGGGACGCAAGGGCGAGCACGGTCAGGTGCTGCGCGAGCTGCAAGCTCAGGGCTTCGTGCGCGCACGCATCGATGGGGCGGTGCATGAGCTCGACTCTCCTCCGGCTCTGGACGCCCGACGCAAGCACGACATCGACGCCGTCGTAGACCGATTGCGTATCCGCGCCGATGCGGCGACCCGGCTCGCCGAGTCGTTCGAGACGGCCTTACGCCTCTCCAACGGGGCGGCGCGCCTGCTGCGTACCGACGTCACGGACGATACGGGACTGCTGTTCTCGAACCGACACGCCTGCCCCAAGTGTGGCTTCAGCGTGCCACTGCTCGAGCCTAAGATGTTCTCGTTCAATAGCCCGGCCGGAGCCTGTCCAACCTGCGACGGCATTGGGCAACAGGAATTCTTTGATCCAGTCCGTGTAGCGGCGTTTCCGCACCTCTCGTTAGCGGGCGGGGCGATTCGCGGCTGGGACCGGCACAACCCCCACTATCTGCAACTCATCCGCACACTCGCCGATCACTACGGATTCGACATCGAGGAACCTTGGCAGGAATTGCCAGAGCGGATCCGAGACATCCTGTTGTACGGAAGCGGCGAGGAGATTCTGGAATTCTCCTACTCGCTCGGACGAGGCAAGACCACCCGACGCCGGCATCCCTTCGAGGGCATGCTGCGCAATATCGAGCGGCGCTATCGCGAATCGGACTCGCCTGCGGTACGAGAGGAGCTCGCCCGCTACAAAGGCTGGCGTCGCTGCCCTGACTGCGACGGCAGTCGACTCAACCGGACCGCACGACACGTACAGATCGGTGGCCGCTCGTTACCGCAGATCACACATTGGGCGGTCGCCGACTCGGCCGCCTTCTTCGGCTCCCTCGCCCTACCCGGCTGGCGAGGTGAGGTTGCGGCGAAAATCGTGCGTGAAGTCGAGGACCGGTTGCGATTTCTGATCGACGTCGGTCTCGACTATCTGACGCTCGATCGCAGCGCCGACACGCTCTCCGGGGGCGAGGCGCAGCGCATTCGGTTGGCGAGTCAAATCGGCTCCGGCCTCACCGGGGTGATGTACATCCTCGACGAACCGTCAATCGGTCTACACCAACGGGACAACGCCAGGCTACTCGCGACGTTGCGCAGACTGCGTGATCTTGGCAACACGGTGATCATGGTCGAGCACGATCAGGAGGCCATCGAGACCGCAGATCACGTCGTGGATCTCGGGCCCGGCGCCGGCGTACATGGCGGCGCGGTGGTCGCTGAGGGCAGCCCGCAGCAAATCATTGCCAACTCCGCCTCGCTCACCGGTCAGTATCTGAGCGGCAGCCTCAGCATCCCCGTCCCGACCGTACGCACACCCATACAGCCACGACGCATGCTGCATCTGCAGGGCGCCAGCGGTAACAATTTGCAGGACGTGTCGGTCGATATACCGCTCGGCGTAATGACCTGCGTCACCGGCGTGTCGGGCTCAGGCAAGAGCACGCTCATCAACGACACGCTGCTGCGGCGTGCTGCATCACAAATCGGTGGCGGGCCCGTCGAGGGTGCGCCGTGCAAAGCGCTGCTCGGACTCGAGCATCTCGATCGCGTGATCGATATTGATCAGAGCCCTCTCGGGCGAACGCCCCGCTCAAATCCGGCCACCTACACCGGCTTGTTCACCGGGCTGCGTGAACTGTTCGCGCAGGCGCCCGAGGCGCGCAGTCGCGGCTACGACGCTGGACGTTTCAGCTTCAACGTCAAGGGTGGGCGATGTGAGGCCTGCGAGGGCGACGGCGTGATGCGCGTCGAGATGCATTTTCTGCCTGACGTGTACGTGCCTTGCGACCTGTGTCGGGGCAAGCGTTACAACCGCGAGACCCTCGAGATTCTCTATCGTGGCAAGAGCATCCACGATGTGCTCGAGATGACCGTCGAGGAAGCCTTACGCTTTTTCCAGGCGATCCCCGCCGTGCAGCCGAAACTACAGACGCTGATGGATGTAGGACTCGCGTATCTGCATCTCGGCCAAAATGCCACCACGCTTTCGGGCGGCGAGGCACAACGCGTGAAACTCGCGCGCGAGCTTGCCAAACGCTCGAGCGGACGCACTCTCTACATCCTCGATGAGCCCACCACCGGACTGCACTTCCACGACGTCGCGCAACTCGTTGGTGTCCTGCAGAGGCTGCGCGATGAGGGCAACACGGTGGTGGTGATCGAGCACAATCTCGATGTGATCAAGACCGCAGATTGGGTGATTGATCTAGGCCCTGAGGGAGGCGTTCGCGGGGGACGCGTTGTCGCGGTCGGTACGCCCGAGCACATCGCTCACGCGAAGGAATCACATACCGGACGCTATCTCGCGCCGCTGCTTCGTCGCTGATTTTTGACCGACCAAAAAAAACGAACCCGGGAGATTTGCATCTTCCCGGGTTCGTCGTGGAGCCCCGAAGGACTCCCGCTTCAGCAGTTCTCGTTAACGAGAATTACTGAGCCGGGGCCGCCGGAGCAGCCTCGGCCGGAGCGGCAGCGGCGTCAGCCGGAGCAGCCTCAGCCGGAGCAGCCTCAGCCGGAGCAGCAGCCTCGGCCGGAGCCTCGGCAGGCTTGCCGCCGCAGGCGGCCAGGAGAAGGGCCGCGAGCGCGGCGCTAAGAGCGAGCTTCGTCTTCATTTTTCGATTCCCCAAAGTGATAAACGTTGAAATCAAACAACCTAGCTAGTTTGTCTGGCGACGGTCAGTCGCGTGCGAATAGTACTGGTTTCGCCGGGATTTGGGAACGACCCCAGGCAGGCCCGGGCTGCTCCGCCGGCCAGCGGGACAGGGCCGAGTCGGCCGGCCTAAAATGTCGTCCACTATGTCTGACAGATCACAGCCTATGGCCCATGCCGATCACCTTCGAGAGGTGGGGCGGCGCACCGAAATCGCCCTGGCGTCCTGCGGATTCGACGGGGTGCTCTTCCATGCCGGGGAACCGGTTGGGCTGTTCGAGGACGACCAGCATTTCCCCTACAAGGCTCACCCCACCTTCAAGCTCTGGGCCCCCTTGCTGGACGCCCCGGGGTCGGTGGTGCTCTTCCAGCCGGGTAAGACGCCCCGGCTGATATTTCGGGTAGCAACCGACTTTTGGTACCAGCCCGCAGAGCGCCCCCGCGGGGGCTGGAGCGACTCATTCGAGCTGGTCGAGGTCCGTTCCGACGAGGAACTTCGCGGCGCCCTACCCCGAGATTTGGCGCGCTGGGCCTGGATCGGCGATCCGCTCTCCAGTTTGCAGCGCTGGGGGATCGGCGCCGTCAACCCGCCGACCCTCATGCGTCGACTGGATTTCGACCGGGCCCGAAAGACACCCTACGAGCTCGAGTGCCTGCGTGAGGCCAGTCGTCTTGGAGCGCGCGGGCACCGAGCGGCCGAGCAGTGTTTTCGCGCCGGCGGCAGCGAATTCGACATCCATCAGGCTTTCGTCGCGGCTTGCGGGCAACGCGAGCAGGAACTGCCCTACAACGCCATCGTCGCCCTGAACGAGGCGAGCTCGGTCTTGCACTACCAAGTGTTGCGTCGAACGCCACCGAAAACCCACCGCTCGTTGCTGCTCGATGCCGGCGCCAGTCACGCGGGTTATGGCAGCGATATCACCCGGACGTGCTCGTTCGCAGATCCGGACTTCGCAGCGCTCATCGCAGCACTCGATCAGTTACAGCTGGGTCTTTGCCAGTGTGTACGCCCCGGTGTCGATTGGCGCGATATCCATCTTGCAGCGGTGGAACGCACCGCAACGCTGCTGGTCGAGGCGGGCGTGTTGCGCTGCAGCGTCGAGGAGGCCATCGAGAGCGGCACGTCACGACTGTTCTTTCCGCACGGCATCGGCCATCTGCTCGGCCTGCAGGTGCACGATGTCGGCGGCACGATGGCCGGACCCGAGGGCGGCACCTTACCGAAACCGCCGAGAGACCCCGCCTTGCGTATGACTCGAAAACTCGAACCGGGATTCGTGGTGACGATGGAGCCAGGCGTCTATTTCATTGACGCGCTACTGGGTCCCGCCCGAGAAAGTGCTCACGCGGCGCGCATCAATTGGACCCGCGTCGAGCAGCTGCGTCCGTTCGGCGGTATCCGCATCGAAGATGATCTCGCCGTCACGGAGAACGGCTGCGAGAACCTGACTCGCGACGCCTTCGCCGCGATCCGCTGAACGTCTCGGACGAAGAACTTAGGCTGCGGCTTTCTTTGCCGCAGACTTCTTCGGGGCCGCCTTCTTGGCCGGCGCCTTGTTCTTGGCGGCTGATTTCGCCTTTGTATCGCCCGATGCCGACTCGTCGGCTGCGGCCGGAGCCGCACGATCGACAAGCTGCATCAGCGCCATCGGCGCCGAGTCTCCCGCCCGCGGCATCATGCGCAGGATACGGGTGTAACCACCAGCGCGCGCCTTGAAACGCGGGCCGAGATCGGCGAACAACTTGTCCACCACCGCTGCATCGCGCAGTCGCGCGAACGCCAGACGACGACGAGCGTCGCTGTCCGTCTTGGCGAGCGTGATTAAGGGCTCGACGACGCGGCGCAGTTCCTTGGCCTTAGGCACCGTGGTGCGGATGGTCTCGTAGCGCAACAGTGCCACGCTCATGTTGCGCATCAACGCGTGTCGATGCGGAGCATTGCGCGACAGTTGTCGCCCGGAAAGTCGATGACGCATGACTGACCTCGAATTACATCAAGCTGCCGCGATCTTCCTCGTGGCGTAGACCCGCGGGAGGCCAGCCATCGAGGCGCATGCCCAACATGAGCCCGTGGCTCTGAAGGACTTCCTTGATCTCGGTGAGGGATTTCTTGCCCAGATTCGGCGTGCGCAGCAACTCCACCTCGGTACGCTGCACGAGATCGCCGATGTAGTGGATATTCTCTGCCTTGAGGCAGTTCGCACTGCGCACGGTGAGCTCGAGCTCATCGACGGGCCGCAGCAGGATGGGATCGAACTGCGCCGACTCGGACTTGCCGCCGGCCTCTTCCTCGCCCTGCAGATCCACGAATACCGACAGCTGATCCTTTAGGATGCTGCCAGCGCGACGGATCGCCTCTTCGGCGTCGATCGTCCCGTTGGTCTCGATATCGATGATGAGCTTGTCGAGGTCGGTTCGCTGCTCGACACGCGCCGCATCGACCGAGTAGGTCACGCGACGGATCGGGCTGAACGAAGCGTCCAACTGCAGCCGACCGATCGGACGCGACACTTCCTCGAAGGCCACGCGCTGCGAGGCCGGACGATAACCACGACCGCGCTCGATACGCAGCACCATGTTGAGCTCGCCGGCCTTGGTCAGGTTGGCGATCACCAGATCGGGGTTCACAACTTCGATGTCGTGATCGACCTGGATATCGCCAGCGGTCACCGGCCCCGGGCCCTTCTTCGACAGGCGCAATTCGGCCGAATCGCGCGAATGCATGCGAATGGCGACCTGCTTGAGATTGAGCAGGATGTCGACGACGTCCTCCTGGACGCCCTCGATGCTGGTGTACTCGTGCAGCACGCCCTCGATCTCGACCTCGGTGATCGCAGCACCCGGCATAGATGAGAGCAGCACGCGACGCAGCGCATTGCCGAGCGTGTGGCCGAAGCCGCGCTCGAAGGGCTCGATGACCACACGCGCCTGACGCGGCGCGAGCGGATTGACCTTCACGACGCGTGGCTTCAGGAATTCGGTGACGGATCCTTGCATGTTCACACCCTCACTTCGAGTACAACTCGACGACTAGGTTTTCGTTAATGTCGGGCAGGATGTCCTCGCGGGCCGGGACCTGCTTGAACACGCCCTTCATCTCCTTGTCGTTCACTTCAACCCAATCAGGCAGCCCGACCTGCGACGCAATCTGCATCGCGTTCTGGATACGCAGCTGCTTGCGAGCCTTCTCGCGGATCTGCACCACGTCGCCCGGACGCAGCTGGCAGGAGGCGATCGTGACCACCTCGCCATTGACCTCGATGCCTTTGTGGCTGACGAGCTGGCGCGCTTCGGAGCGCGTCGAGGCGAAGCCCATGCGATAGACGACGTTGTCCAGCCGGCACTCGAGCAGCTTCAGCAGGTTCTCACCCGTCGAGCCGGTTCGTCGGGCCGCTTCGGTGTAGTAGTTCGAGAACTGACGCTCGAGCACACCGTACATACGACGCAGCTTCTGCTTTTCGCGCAGCTGGCTGCCGTACTCGGACAGGCGCGTCTTGCGCTCGCCCTTGATGCCACCCGGGGGCACCTGGAACTTGCACTTCGACTCGAGCGGCTTGACGCCACTCTTCAGGAACAGGTCCGTGCCCTCGCGACGAGCGAGCTTGCACTTGGGTCCAACGTATCGGGCCATTCGATGATCCTCTTGCGACGCGGCGTCAGACGCGACGCTTTTTGGGTGGACGGCAGCCGTTATGCGGAATCGGCGTGACATCCGAGATGCTGGTGATTTTCAAGCCGCAGTTGTTGAGCGCGCGCACTGCCGACTCGCGTCCGGGGCCGGGGCCGGCCACGCGAACCTCGACGTTGCGCAGCCCATGCTCCTGAGCGGCCGTGCCGGCCTTCTCGGCAGCTACCTGAGCCGCGAACGGGGTCGACTTGCGCGAGCCGCGGAAACCGCAACCACCCGAAGTCGCCCACGACAGCGTGTTGCCCTGCCGATCGGTGATCGTGATGATCGTGTTGTTGAAAGACGCGTGTACGTGCGCGATGCCATCGAGCACGTTCTTGCGCGCCTTCTTGGGCTTCTTTGCGCCGCCCGCTGCGGCTGCCTGCTGCTGCTTCTGCTCTGCCATGTGCGTGTGCCTGCCTTATGCCTTGCCCGGGGGCGCGTTAAGTTTGACCGCCTGCTTGCGCGGGCCCTTACGGGTGCGCGCATTAGTACGCGTACGCTGCCCGCGCAGCGGCAAGCCCTTGCGATGCCGCAGACCACGGTAGGTTCCGAGGTCCATCAGGCGCTTGATGTTCATTGAGACCTCGCGGCGTAGATCGCCCTCGACGAGACCCTTGGCGATCTGCGCGCGCAGCGCGTTCACCTCGGCCTCGGTGAGATCCTTCACCTTGGTGGTCGGATCGACGCCCGCCGCCTCGCAAACCGCGCGCGATCGGGTTCGTCCCACACCGTAGATGTGCGTAAGACCGATGACCACATGCTTGTTCATCGGAATATTGATGCCGGCTATACGTGCCATAGTTACTAGTCCCTCAACCCTGCCGCTGCTTGTGGCGCGGATCCTTGCAAATCACGTAGACGACGCCGCGACGCCGCACGATCTTGCAGTCCTTGCAAATTTTTTTGACCGATGGACGAACTTTCATGTCGCTTACCTTTTGATCACTGCGGCGCGCCGCCGCGTCCATAACCCATCAGGTTGGCCTGCTTCAGCAGCCCCGGATACTGATGGGACATCAAGTGCGCCTGCAGTTGCGCCATGAAATCCATGGCCACGACCACGACGATCAGCAGCGAGGTACCGCCAAACACAAACGGCACCCCACCCTCGGAAATCATCATCTCTGGTACGAGACAGACCGCAGCGACGTACAGCGCGCCCCACAGCGTCAGCCGGGTGAGTACGGTGTCGATGTACTCGCCGGTCTGCTGACCCGGACGGATACCCGGGATGAACGCGCCCGACTTCTTGAGGTTCTCGGAGGTCTCGCGCGCGTTGAACACGAGTGCGGTGTAGAAAAAACAGAAGAAGATGATCAAGGCTGCGTAGAGCACCAGATGCAGCGGCTGTCCGTAACCAAGCGCCGCCGCGACGTTCTGCAGGATCTCTGCGGCGCGTCCCTCGCCGGTGCCGAAAAACTGCGCGATCGTCGCCGGGAAGAGCAGCAGGCTCGAGGCAAAGATCGGCGGGATCACCCCCGACATGTTGATCTTGAACGGCAGATGGCTGGTCTGCCCCGCAAGCACTCGACGGCCCACCTGACGCTTGGCGTAGTGCACAGCGATACGACGCTGAGCGCGCTCGACGTAGACGCAGAACGCGGTGACTCCGAGCACCAACACGATCAACACGAGCGCGAACAAGCCGGTCATCTCACCGGTGTTGACCGATTCGACCGTACGGCCGACGGCACCCGGCAGGCCAGCGATGATGCCGGCGAGGATGATCATCGAGATGCCGTTACCGATGCCGCGCTCGGTGACCTGCTCGCCGAGCCACATCAGGAACACCGTCCCGGTGGTCATGGTCACCGTGGCAATAAAGAGGAACGCCCAACCGGCATTGACCACCATGCCGCCGTTCTGCAACGCAACCGCTGCACCGAGCGACTGAAACACGCCCAGAGCGACGGTGAAGTAACGAGTGATCTGGGTGAGCTTGCGACGACCCGCCTCGCCTTCTTTGCGGTACTCCTCCCAAGGCGGATAGATCATCGAAGCCATCTGCACGATGATCGAAGCCGAGATGTAAGGCATCACGCCCATGGCGAAAATCGACAAGCGCTCGAGCGCACCGCCCGAGAACATGTTCACGATGCCGAGGATCGTGCCCTGATTGTCCTCGAAGAAACGCGCCACTTCGGCCGGATTGATCCCCGGAACCGGAATGAACGTACCGATGCGGTAGACGATGAGCGCACCGAGCAGGAACAGCAGGCGCGCGCGCACCTCGCCGAAACGCGTCGCGTCCGCGAGGGTTGCTGCCGGATTGCCGATACCTGTTGCCACTTACAAAGTTTCCGTCTGTTCCCGTTGGTTACTCGATGCGGCCGCCGGCAGCCTCGATGGCCGCCTTCGCACCCTTGGTCGCACCCACGCCCTTGAGCGTGACGGCTTTCTTGATCTCACCTGAGAGCACCACCTTGGCGACCTCGGTGTGGGCCGGCACGATGTTGGCCGCCTTCAGTGCGGCAAGATCGATAACCTCGGCCTTCACCTTGGCGAGCTCATCGAGTCGAACCTCGGCACGGGTCGCCTTGATCGCGGAGCGGAAGCCGACTTTCGGCAGCCGACGCTGCAGCGGCATCTGACCGCCCTCGAAACCGACTTTGTGATAGCCACCCTTGCGGGCGCGCTGACCCTTCACACCGCGACCACAGGTCTTTCCCTGGCCGGCCGAAGCGCCGCGGCCGACGCGCAGACGGGGACGCTTGGAACCCGGGGCCGGCTTGATGGTGTTGATACGCATGATCATGTTCTCCAAAACCCGGTCAGCCTTCGGCGACCGAGAGCAGGTGACGCGCGGTACGGATCAAGCCGCGGTTCTCCGGCGTGTCGGCGACGGTGACCGTCTGGTGCCGACGACGCAGCCCGAGACCGCGCACCGACTGAGCGATATTCGCGAGCTGTCCGTGGATGCTCTTTTTGAGTGTGACTTTCAGTTGCTTGGCCGCCATGACCTTCAACCCGTGATTTCTTCGATGGATTTGCCGCGCTTGGCAGCGATCTCTTCGGGCGATCGCACCGAGGCGAGCGCCTTGAAGGTGGCACGCACAACGTTGATGGCGTTACGCGAGCCATATGACTTGGCGAGCACGTTGCGCACGCCGGCGCACTCGAGCACCGCGCGCATACCACCGCCAGCGATGACGCCTGTACCGTCAGAGGCCGGCTGCATCAGCACGTAGGTTGCACCGTGATTACCCTTGACGGTGTAGTACAGCGTCTCCTTGCGCAGCGCGACGTTGATCATGTTCTTACGCGCAGCTGCCATCGCCTTGGAAATGGCAACCGGCACCTCGCGCGCCTTGCCAAATCCGAAACCGACCCGGCCGGCACCATCTCCGACCACGGTGAGCGCGGTGAAGCCGAACTGGCGACCGCCCTTGACCGTCTTGGAGGTGCGGTTCACCGCCACGAGTTTTTCGAGGTACTCGTCCGCGGCTTGGGATTTCTCAGCACGTGCCATAAGTGATGTCCTGCCTTAAAACTCGAGACCCGCTTCACGCGCGGCATCCGCCAGCGCCTTGATGCGGCCGTGATACATGAAACCCGAACGGTCGAAAGCAACCCTGCTGACGCCGGCCGCTTTAGCACGCTCAGCAATCGCGCGACCGACGGCCTTGGCCGCCTCGACGTTGCCGGTACCGGAGAGCCCGCCGGACACCGCATCCTGCACGGTCGACGCGCTCGCGAGCACACTCGCGCCCGACGCATCGAACACCTGCGCGTAGATGTGCCGTGGCGTGCGGTGAACGGTGAGCCGCGGCTGACCCAGCTCGCGAATCTTGGCGCGGGCCCGCACGGCCCGACGCTGACGACGCTCTTTCTTGGTGATCTGCATTGCTCGATCCTCTGTGCGCGTCCGCGGTTACTTCTTCTTGCCTTCTTTGAGGGAGATCTGCTCACCGGCGTAACGCACACCCTTGCCCTTGTACGGCTCAGGCGGACGCAGATCGCGGATCTCGGCCGCCACCTGGCCGACGCGCTGCTTGTCGATTCCCTTGATGACGATTTCGGTTTGGCTCGGCGCCTCGATCGTGATGCCCTCGGGCATATCGAAGGCGATCGGGTGCGAAAATCCGAGCGTGAGGTTCAGGGTCTTGCCCTGCACTGCCGCACGGTATCCGACGCCGACGAGCTCGAGCTTGCGCTCGTAGCCACTCGTCACGCCCTTGATCACGTTCGCCAGGTGCGCGCGGGTAGCACCGGCCTGCATACGGTTCTCGGTGCCGTACTTGACCTCGAGCTGCTTATCGCCCTGCACGACGGCTACGCCATCCTTAAGCGGTACGCTCAACGACCCCTTCGCACCCTTGACGGTGACGATTTCGGGCGAGATGGTCGCGGTCACACCCTGAGGCAGGGGAACCGGTTGTTTGGCTACACGACTCATGTTCGTTTCCTTCCAGCCTTACGCCACGATGCAGAGCACTTCGCCGCCCTGTCCGATGGCGCGCGCCTGCTTGTCCGTCATCACGCCCTTGGGCGTCGAGACGATCACGGTACCCATGCCACCGAGCACCTTCGGCAACTCATCCTTGCCGCGGTAGATCCGCAGACCCGGACGCGAGACGCGCTCGAGACGGTCGATGACGGGACGCCCCTCGTAGTACTTGAGGGCGATCGTGAGGGTGTTCTTGCCACCGTCCGAGGCGAGGCGGAAGTCGGCGACATAGCCTTCGTCCTTCAGCACCTTGACGACGGCCTGCTTGAGACGCGACGCGCCGATGCTCACCTCGCTCTTACGTGCGAGTTGGGCGTTGCGGATGCGGGTCAGCAGGTCAGCAATGGGATCGGTCATGCTCATATCGCGCGCGCTCCTACCAGCTCGCCTTCGACACGCCGGGCAATTCGCCACGGTTGACGGTTTCGCGGATCTTGACTCGGGAAATGCCGAACTTGCGGTACACGCCGCGCGGCCGGCCGGTGATCGCACAACGGCGACGACCACGGCTCGGGCTGGCATCGCGCGGCATCTTCTGCAGCGCAGCGACAGCGGCGACGCGATCTTCCGGCGAGGTGCGCGGGCTGCGGATCGTCTCCTTCAGCTTGGCGCGCTTCGCGGCGTACTTTTTGACGGTTTCGGCGCGACGCTTCTCGCGCTCAACCATGCTGGTCTTGGCCATGTGCTTGCTTGCCCTGTTACTTGCGGAAGGGGAACTGGAAGGCTTCGAGCAGAGCTCGACCCGCCTTGTCGTCCTTCGCCGTGGTGGTGATAGTGATGTCCATGCCCCGGAGCTGATCGATCTGGTCGTACTGAATCTCCGGGAAAATGATCTGTTCCTTGACGCCCATGTTGTAGTTGCCACGCCCGTCGAAGGAGCGCGGCGAGACGCCACGGAAGTCGCGAATACGCGGCATCGCGACGCTGATGAGCCGGTCGAGAAACTCGTACATGCGAGCGCCGCGCAGGGTCACCTTGCAGCCGATCGCCAGGCCGTCACGGACCTTGAACGATGCAATGGACTTGCGCGCCTGACAGAGCACGGGCTTCTGGCCGGTGATCTTCGCGAGATCGCCCGCCGCAGCCTCAATGACCTTCTTATCGGCCACGGCCTCGCCCACGCCCATGTTCACCGTGATCTTGACGATCTTCGGGACTTCCATCGCGTTACCGATGCCAAGCTCCTTACGTAGCTGAGGCACCACTTTTTCGCGGTAATACTGTTGCAGCCTTGCCATGCTGGTTAACCCGTTGGATCGACGCTCAAGCGTCGATCACTTCTCCGTTGGACTTGAAGAAACGCACGCGCTTGCCATCCCCCAGACGCTTGATGCCGACACGATCGGCCTTCTGTGTGGCGGGGTTGAACAGCGCAACCTTCGAGATGTGCAGCGGCGCCTCTTTCTCGAGGATGCCGCCTGGCTTGCCCTGCTGCGGGTTGCCACGGGTGTGACGCTTGACGCGGTTCACGCTCTCGACGATGACAGTGTCATCCTCGAGCACGCTCACCACGGCGCCCTTGCGACCCTTGTCGCGGCCCGAGATGACGATGACGTTGTCGCCCTTGCGGATCTTTCTCACGACACTGACCTCACAGAACTTCCGGCGCGAGCGAGATGATCTTCATGAACTGCACCGTGCGCAGCTCACGGGTAACCGGTCCGAAGATGCGGGTGCCGATCGGCTCGAGCTTGTTGGTAAGCAGCACCGCAGCGTTACCGTCGAACTTGATGAGCGAGCCATCCGGACGACGCACGCCACGACGGGTGCGCACGACCACAGCGTCGTACACCTCGCCCTTCTTGACCTTGCCGCGCGGGATCGCGTCTTTGACGCTGACCTTGATGACATCACCCACAGCCGCGTAACGACGGCGCGTGCCGCCCATGACCTTGATGCACATGAGCGTCTTGGCGCCGCTGTTGTCGGCCGCGTTGAGCATGGACTGCAGCTGGATCACGACGCACGCTCCACGACGGCCACCAGCCGCCAGTTCTTGTTGCGCGAGAGCGGGCGGCACTCTGCGATCGTCACCGTATCGCCCTCACGCGACTGATTGGTCTCGTCGTGCGCGAGCAGCTTGGTGGTGCGGCGAATGTACTTGCCGTAGCGCGGATGCTTGACCAAGCGCTCGATCTCGACCGCGATGGTCTTGTTCATCTTGTTGCTGACGACCCGCCCGGTGAGCGTGCGCAGCGTTTTCTGTTCGGATGACGTCGTCATGATTTATTTCCCCGCAACCTTCGCCTTCTCGGCGAGCACCGTCTTGATGCGCGCGACATCCTTGCGGACGCGACCGAAGTCGTGCGGCTTGACGGTCTGACCGGTGGCGCGCTGCATGCGCAGCGAGAATTGCTCGCGCCGCAGCTTGAGCAGCTCTTCGTTCAGATCCTTGGCGGCCTTGCCGCGCAGTTCCTTGGTGTTCATCTCAGCGCACCTGCCGCTTTACGAAAGATGTAGTGACCGAGAGCTTGGCGCCGGCCAACCGGAACGCCTCGCGCGCGGTCTTCTCATCCACCCCTTCCATTTCGAAGAGGACCTTGCCCGGCTTCACCTTGGCGACCCAGTACTCGACGTTGCCCTTGCCCGAGCCCATGCGGACTTCGAGCGGCTTCTTCGAGATCGGCACGTCGGGGAAGACGCGAATCCAGATCTGACCACCACGCTTGACGTAGCGGGCCATCGCCCGACGAGCGGCTTCGATTTCGCGCGCGGTCATGCGCGCGCGCTCGGTGGCCTTGAGGCCGAAATCGCCGAACGCGACGCTGTTGCCACGCTGCGCGAGGCCGGCGTTGTCGCCCTTGAACTGCTTACGGTATTTGGTGCGCTTGGGTTGCATCATGGCTGCAATGTCTCCGCGACTCAGGCCGCCGGCGCCGCAGCGGCGGCTTCGGTGGCTGCCGCTTCCGTCGCGGCCTCGTCGCCCTCGGCGTCGACCTTGCTGAGGTCTTCCTTGTCGAACACCTCGCCCTTGAAGATCCATACCTTCACGCCGATCACGCCGTAGGTGGTGCGCGCCTCGCCGAATCCGTAGTCGATGTCAGCGCGGAACGTGTGCAGCGGGATGCGGCCCTCGCGCGACCACTCGGTACGCGCGATTTCAGCGCCGTTGAGGCGACCCGAGAGACGGACCTTCACGCCGAGCGCACCGCTGCGCATGGTGCTCATGACGGCTCGCTTCATGGCGCGACGGAACATCACACGCTTCTCGATCTGCTGCGCGATGCCATCGGCGACGAGCTGGGCATCGAGCTCGGGCTTGCGGATCTCGGCGATGTTCAGGCGGATGTCGGTGACCGGACGACCGAGCAGCGCAGCGGTCTCGGCGCGCAGCTTCTCGATGTCCTCACCCTTCTTGCCGATCACGATGCCCGGACGCGCGGTCTGGATCGTGATGTTGACCTTGTTGGCGGCACGCTCGATGTTGATACGCGACACCGAAGCCTCGGCGAGCTTCTTGCGCAGAAATTCGCGCACGCGGAAGTCGGTGTGAACGTGCAGCGGGAACTGCTTCTTGCCGGCATACCACTTCGAGGACCACTCGCGGGTGATGCCGAGGCGAATGCCGATCGGATTAACTTTCTGGCCCATGGATCAGTCCTTCCTGCCGTCGCTGACGACGACGGTGATATGGCTGTTGCGCTTGACGATGCGAGCTCCGCGTCCCTTGGCGCGCGCCGCGAAGCGCTTCAGCACTGGCGCGGTGTCGACCATGATGCGGTGAACCTTGAGCTCGTCGATGTCGGCGCCCTTGTTGTTCTCGGCGTTAGCAACCGCCGACTCGAGCACCTTGAGAACGATCTCTGCGCCCTTCTTCGGCATGAAGCGCAGCGTGGCGAGCGCATTGCCCACGGGCTTGCCGCGCACCACGTCCGCCACGAGGCGGCACTTCTGCGGAGAGATCCGCGCGTATTTCAATTTTGCAGTGGCTTCCATCTTGCTGCTCCGGAGGCGCCGTTAGGCTGCCGCGACCTTCTTGTCGCCCGAGTGGCCCTTGAACGTGCGGGTCGGCGCGAACTCGCCGAGTTTGTGACCGACCATGTTCTCCGACACGAGCACCGGGATGTGCTGCTTACCGTTGTGCACGGCAATCGTGAGACCAACCATCTCAGGCACAACCATCGAGCGGCGCGACCAGGTCTTGATCGGCTTGCGATCATTCTTGGCGACAGCCGTCTGTACCTTCTTGGCGAGGTGCAGATCGACGAACGGACCTTTCTTAAGTGAACGAGGCACTGTGGACTCCTGACCTTACCGGGCCGCTCAGCGGACCTTGTTCTGACGACGCTGCACGATCATGTGATTCGTGCGCTTGTTGGTACGGGTCTTCTTGCCCTTGGTGTTCCAGCCCCAAGGCGAGACCGGATGCGGGTTGCCCTGACCGGACTTACCCTCACCACCGCCGTGCGGGTGATCGACCGGGTTCATGGCAAGACCGCGGACCGTCGGTCGAATGCCGAGCCAACGCTTCGCACCCGCCTTACCGTAGCTGCGCAGGTTGTGCTCGTCGTTGCTGACTTCGCCGATCGTGGCGCGGCAGTCGACGAGTACCTTGCGCATCTCACCCGACTTGAGACGGATGTAGGCGTACACACCCTCGCGAGCGGTGTACTGCACCGAGCTGCCGGCGCTACGCGCGAGCTGCCCGCCCTTGCCCGGCTTGAGCTCGACGTTGTGAACCGTGGTGCCGACCGGGATGTGGCGCAGCTGCATGGCGTTGCCGGCCTTGATCGGCGAGTCGGCGCCGGAACGAACTTCCTCACCGGGGACGACGCCCTTCGGCGCGAGAATGTACCGACGCTCACCGTCTGCGTACTTAATGAGCGCGATGTGGCTGGTGCGGTTCGGATCGTGCTCGATCCGCTCTACGACACCCTTGATGCCGTCTTTGTCGCGCTTGAGGTCGATGATGCGAAACTTCTGACGCGAACCACCGCCCTTGTGACGCGTGGTGATGCGACCGAAGCTGTTGCGACCACCCGTCTTAGGCTGACGCGTGGTCAGCGCCTCGTGCGGACCGCCCTTCCAAAGGTGGGACTTGTCGATCTTGACGGCGAACCGGCTACCCGGCGACGTCGGCTTCATTTTGACGAGTGCCATCAGGCCTTCCTCGCTTCGTAGTCAATGCTCTGCCCAGGGGCGAGCTTCACGTAGGCTTTTTTCCAGTCCTGCGTACGCCCGACGGTCTTGCCGAAGCGACGCACCTTGCCGGACTCGTTGACGACCTGCACCGCATCGACCTTCACCTGGAACATCAGCTCGACGGCAGCTTTGATGTCCGGCTTGCTCGCATCGCGACGAACGCGAAACGCATACTGGTTAGCGTTCTGCATAGCGAGCGCGGTCTTCTCGGTGACGTGCGGCGCGAGCAGCACGTTCATCAGGCGCTCCTGACTCAGGGTGGATACCGCGCTCATTGCAGGCGCTCCTCGATGAGTTTCACGGCGCCGACGGTCATCAGCACCTTGTCATAGCTCGCGAGCGCGAGCGGATTCAGCGCGGTCACCGGCAGCACGTCGACGTGCGGCAGGTTGCGCGCAGCAAGAAAGAGTTTCTCTTCGATGGCCTCAACGACGATCAGCACGTTGTCGAGTGACATCGACTTAAGCTGCGCAGCGAGCAGGCGGGTCTTCGGCGCCTCGAGGTCGATTCCCTGGGTGACGACGAGGCGGTCCTGTCGCACGAGCTCGGAGAGCATCGAGCGCAGCGCACCGCGATACATCTTGCGGTTGACCTTCTGCTCGAAGCTGCGCGGTTTGGCGGCGAAGGCACGACCACCACCGACCCAAATCGGGCTGCGGGTCGAGCCGGCACGTGCCTGACCGGTGCCTTTCTGGCCCCAGGGCTTCTTGCCGCCGCCGCGTACTTCCGCTTTGGTCAGCTGAGCTTTGGTGCCCGAGCGACCTGCATTGCGATAAGCGGTAATGACCTGGTGAACCAGGGCTTCGTTGTATTCGTGGCCAAAGGTGGCCTCGGAGAGTTGCAGCTCGCTCGAGCCGCCTGCGATCTTGATCTTCATGACCTATGCGCTCCGGATCACTTCTTGGCCGCGGCCTTGGTCGGCACGATGCTCTTGCGCTGCGCGCGTCGTGCCGCTTTCAGCGACGGCCGCACGATGACCTGCCCACCCTCGGCGCCCGGCACGGCCCCGCGGATCAACAGCAGATTGCGCTCGGCGTCGATCTCGACGACCTTCAAATTCTCGGTGGTGCGACGCACGACACCCATGTGGCCGGACATGCGCTTGCCAGCAAAGACGCGGCCCGGGGTTTGGCGCTGACCGATCGACCCTGGCGTGCGATGCGAGACCGACACACCGTGCGAGGCGTTGTGGCCACCGAAGTTGTGACGCTTCATGGTGCCCGCGTAACCCTTACCGATCGTGGTACCCGTGACGTCGACGACCTGACCGATCTTGAAATGCTCCGCCTTGATCTCTGCGCCGACGGCGAGATCTTCGGCCTCTTTCGCCGCTAAGCGGAACTCCACCAACGCCTTGCCCGGCGCCGAGCCGGCCTTAGCGAAGTGGCCCGCGGCAGCCTTCGTCAGCAGCTGCGGACGGCGTGCGCCATACGTCACTTGAATGGCCCGGTATCCGTCCTTGTCGGACGTTTTGACCTGAGTCACACGGTTCGGCAGAACCTCGATGACGGTCACCGGGATCGATTCACCGGCGTCGGTGAATACGCGGGTCATGCCGCACTTGCGGCCGACGAGACCGATTGTCATGTTCGTCACTCTCCTGCGCACACTGCGATTGGCATGCGCACCATGTCCGATTCACTTGATCGGGCGCAGGCAACAGACGACTGGAGGCGCCAAGACGGGTCCGTCCCGGCGGATCTCGAGTGGTCTTGGCGGCTCGCGCCAACCTCGCCCGATCAAAAGGGCGCGAATTGTATGCCGGGCCCCCGGGGGCCGCAAGGGTGCGCAACACGCTCCGATAGAACCGCAGTGACCGCCTGGCGGTCGACCACGGCGTGAGCGGACTCGGCGCTGAGTCCGTCGGACCAGTGCCTGCGCATAGCCCAGATGTCACCTTTGATTTACAGTCTGATCGTCTAGTCGGATTGACGATGGGGGTGGTCCATGATGCGAGTGATCGTCTCAGCCCTGCGAACGGTACAAATCGCCCTGCCCAAGATCGGGGTGGGCTGGATGTTTGCCCTGCTGACCATCGACTTCAACCGGGTCTCGGTGGTGGAGCTCGGCATCGCTGCGATCATCGTCAGCTCACTGCTGTCGCTGCATTACTTCCTATCCCCGTTCCAGGTGGTGATCGGACGCTTCGCCGATATGCACCCGCTGTTCGGCTATCGCCGCACGCCTTATCTCGTCGTCGCCAGTCTCGTCTCCAGCCTGATCTTCCTAGTGCTGCCGTCGGTGGCTGAGGGAATCGGCGCCGGGTCCGTCCCGATGCTGGCGCTGGGCATCGCCCTGTTCGTGATCTTCGGCCTCTGCATGGCGACAGTCGGCGATGCCCACCATTCGCTGATCGCCGAAGTCACCAACGAAAAAACCCGCGGCGGGGTCATCGCGGTGGTGTGGATCACCATGATCCTCAGCACGATCCTCGCAGCCGTCGTGATGAATCAAATCCGACCGAGCTACAGCCCCGAGGCGATGCGTACGCTTTACGCCCTCACGCCGTGGATCGTGATGGTGACAACCCTGCTGGGTGTCTGGGGTATCGAGAAACGCATGAGCGACGAAGAAATCGCCTCATCGACTCGCAGCGCGCGATTATCCGCTCCAGAAGGCAATCCGCTCGTCGTGGCCTGGCGCGCACTGCAGCGCAACGCAGAGACCCGTGCATTTTTCCTGTTTGTCTTCATTGCCATCTTCTCGATCTTCTTGCAGGACAACATCCTCGAGGTGTTCGGCGCCGAAGTCTTCGGAATGACCATCGCCGAAACCACGCGCTTTCAGCCCACCTGGGGCGGTGGCGTGCTGCTCGGGATGATCGTGATGGGCATCGCGAGTTCGGTGACCCGCATCTCCAAACATACGTTGGTGGTCATCGGCTGCATCGGAGCAGCTCTCGGAATGATCGCTTTGGCCGCGAGCGCCGGATTCGGCTTACGTGAAATCGTGACGCCGTCGCTGTTCGCCATGGGCTTCTTCACCGGCATATTCAACATCGGAGCACTGGCGCTGATGATGGACATGACCGTCCCGGGAGCGACCGGCCTGTTCATGGGCCTGTGGGGTACCTCGCAGGTCATGGCGCAGGGTCTCGCCTCACTAGGCAGCGGCGTGCTGCACACCGCGCTCATCGAATCGGGACTGCTCGCCCCTGGAATCGCCTATGCGTCCATCTTCACGCTTGAGGCGATCGGGATGCTGGTGGCTGCGAGCCTTGTGCTCGGGGTGAGCACCGTACGGTTCCGCGCTGCTTACGGCAACGCACTCGGTCGAGCAGATCTGACACGGGCGATGGACGCCGGCTCAACCGCTTGAGAAAGCTTGCGGCCGCGCCGCAC
>JBMSXG010000017.1:0-35961 GCA_049425405.1 Steroidobacteraceae bacterium | reverse complement strand
CCCCCCGACGCGAACCTCCCTCGAGACACCAGGGGAACAGTCATGGCGATGCTCAGTTTTGAACGCAAATACCGCATACGCGGTGGGACGTTGGTCGGTGGCGACCTATTCGATTTCTGGATCGGTCCGTTCTACGTCGGATTCTTCGGCGTGACGACGGCCTTCTTCGCGCTGCTCGGCACGGCTCTGCTCGTGTACGGCGCCGCGATTGGCGATCACACCACCGGCTTACAAACTTGGAACCTTTGGCAGATCAACGTCGCGCCTCCCGACCTGAAATATGGTCTTGGGCTCGCGCCGCTCGCCGAAGGAGGGATTTGGCAGATCGTCACGCTGTGCGCGATCGGTGCCTTCAGTTCTTGGGCGCTGCGTGAGGTGGAAATCTGCCGCAAGCTCGGTATGGGATACCACGTGCCGTTCGCCTTCGCTTCGGCGATTCTGGCGTACGTCACCTTGCAGGTGATCCGACCGGTGCTGCTCGGTGCCTGGGGACACGCGTTCCCGTACGGCATCTTCAGCCATCTCGACTGGGTGTCGAACGTCGCTTATCAGTATCTGCACTTCCACTACAACCCCGCGCATATGGTGGCTGTGACCTTCTTCTTCACGACCACGCTGGCGTTGGCGTTGCACGGCGCGCTGGTGCTATCGGCGATCAATCCGAAGAAGGGCGAGACGGTTAAGACCGCCGAGCACGAGAACAGCTTCTTTCGCGACAACATCGGCTACTCGATCGGCACGCTGGGTATCCATCGCTTCGGTTTGCTGCTCGCGGTCAACGCCGGAGTGTGGAGTGCGATCTGCATCGTGGTAAGCGGACCGTTCTGGACACGCAGCTGGCCGGATTGGTGGGCCTGGTGGCTCAACCTGCCGATGTGGAACTGAGGTGAATAGCCATGGCTGACTATCAAAATCTCTTTACCCGGGTGCAGGTCGAAGCACCGCACTATCCGGGCATTCCCCACGACCCACCGGGTTTGTGGAAACGCGGTACTCGTGCCAGCGCGAGCTACTGGCTCGGCAAGATCGGCGATGCGCAGATCGGGCCGTTCTACCTCGGCGCGACGGGTCTCGCTTCGCTGGTGTTCGGCATCCTCGCCTTCGAGATCATCGGGCTCAACATGTGGGCCTCGGTGGGTTGGGATCCGGTGCAGTTCGTGCGGCAGCTGTTCTGGCTCGCCCTCGAGCCGCCCGCGCCGAGCTACGGACTCAGTCTGCCGCCGCTCAAAGATGGTGGTTGGTACCTGATGGCAGGGTTCTTTCTGACCTTATCGATCCTGCTGTGGTGGGTACGCACTTATCGACTCGCGCGCCGGCACAAGATGGGGACGCACGTCGCCTGGGCATTCGCCTCGGCGATCTTTCTCTTCTTAGTGCTCGGCTTCATCCGGCCGCTACTGATGGGCAGCTGGTCTGAGGCGGTGCCGTTTGGCATCTTCCCGCACCTCGATTGGACCGCAGCGTTCTCGCTGCGCTACGGCAACCTGCTCTACAACCCGTTCCATGCGTTGTCGATCGTGTTCCTCTACGGCTCGGTACTGCTGTTCGCGATGCACGCCGGCACGATCATGGCGGTGAGCAAGTACGGCGGCGAGCGTGAAATCGAGCAGACCGTCGATCGCGGCACGGCCGCCGAGCGTGCGGCGCTGTTCTGGCGCTGGACGATGGGTTTCAACGCGACGATGGAGTCGGTCCACCGATGGGCTTGGTGGTTTGCGGTGCTATGCACGCTCACGGGCGGCATCGGCATCCTGCTAACTGGCACGGTGGTCGACAACTGGTATCTGTGGGCGGTCAAACACGGCGTGGCACCGGCATATCCGGCCACCTTCGAAGTGTTGCCCGATCCCGCAACGGTCACAGGAGGTGCCCAATGAAATCGAGCAACCGCTTGATCCTGGCGGGTCTCGCCAGCCTCGGATTGCTGACAGCCTGCGGTGAACGACCGCCCGTGGAGACGGTGCAGGTCGGCTACCGCGGCACTGGGATGGAGCAGGTCTACAACCCACGCTTGTTGCAGCAGGTGGCGGCGAAGAACCAGATCGGTTCGATCCAGCCACCCGCGGCGCCGGTGGAGGTGATGGCCCGTGACCAGTACCCGAACTTGGAGGTGCTGAACGACCTGACGCTCACCGAGTTCACCCGCGTGATGCAGTCGATGGCCGAGTGGGTCGCACCTAAGGACCAGCAGTGCACCTACTGCCATGTCGGCGAGAACTACGCCGATCCGAGCAAGTACCAGTATCAGGTGGCGCGGAGCATGCTCAAGATGACCCGCGACATCAACACGAACTGGAAATCTCACGTGAAGGAGACAGGCGTGACCTGTCATACCTGTCATCGTGGTCAGCCGGTACCGGAGTACGTGTGGTTCACCGATCCGGGTGCGCGCAAAGAAAAAGGCTCGATCGGTACGAACGCCGGGCAGAACACGCCCGTCACTGGCCTCGGCCTGACGACGATCGCGCATTCGAGTCTGCCGTACGACCCGTACTCGCCGTTCCTGCTCGGTGATCAGGGCATCCGCGTCGAGTCGAGCACGGCTCTGCCGAGTGGCAATCGCAACTCGATCAAGCAGTCCGAGTGGACGTACTCGCTGATGGTGCACATGTCGAACTCACTCGGCGTGAACTGCACCTACTGCCACAACACACGGGCCTGGGCGAGTTGGGAGCAGAGCCGACCGCAACGAACGGTCGCCTGGCACGGCATCCGCATGGCGCGGCAGATGAACAATGAATATCTCGTGCCGCTGACCGGTGTCTTCCCGAAAGAACGTCTCGGACCCACGGGTGATGTGGCGAAGGTGAACTGCCAGACCTGTCATCAGGGTGTCTACAAGCCGTACTTCGGACAGAGCATGGCGAAGGACTACCCTGAGCTGCAGAAGCGTCGAGCGATGCCTGAGGAAGCTGCACCGGTAGTCGAGGGCGCTGCCGCGCCCACCGATGCGGCTCCCGCGGCGGCGACACCGAACGCTGCCCAGACCCCGTCACCTGCGCGTGCGCCGGTGGCGGTGCGCCGCACCACACCGACGACAGTCGCGGCGCTCGTCCGTCAGCAATGAACGTTCTGCTCGCGCAACCTCGGGGTTTCTGTGCCGGGGTTGCGCGAGCGATCGAGATCGCGGAGCGGGCGCTCGCTGTTCACGGCGCGCCCGTGTACGTCTTTCACGAGATCGTCCATAACCGTCACGTCGTGGAGGATCTAGCCGCTCGCGGCGCCGTCTTCGTCGACGATATCGCATCGATCCCGGAGGGGTCGGTGACGGTGTTCAGCGCGCACGGCGTTGCGACAGCGGTGGTCGAGGCCGCGCACGCGCGCGGATTGCAGGTCATCGATGCGACCTGTCCGCTCGTTACCAAGGTACATCTGCAGGCCGAGCGCTATTCGCAGCGCGGCTACACCGTCGTGATCGTCGGGCACGCAGGCCATGAAGAAGTGGAAGGCACCCGGGGGTCCATCAGTGGACCCGTGCACGTCGTCGGCACAATCGAGGATATCGAGGCGCTGCCGATGGGGCCCGAGGAGTCCGTTGCCTACGTCACCCAGACGACGCTGTCCATGGACGACACCCGGGATCTCATCGATGCACTCGAGCGGCGCTACCCCGATATCGTGGGGCCGGGTCTCGACGACATCTGTTACGCCACAGCGAATCGGCAGCGAGCGGTACGCAAGCTGACCGAGCGCGTCGATCTGGTGATCGTGGTCGGCGCTCACAACAGCTCGAACTCGAATCGCTTGCAAGAGGTCGCTGCCGATCACGGTGTGCCGGCTCGGCTCATCGAGGAGGCCGACGATCTCGACCCCATTTGGCTCGAGGGCGTTGACGCCGTGGGAGTGACCGCGGGCGCTTCCACACCGGAGCGCTTGGTGCAGGGTGTCTGCGAGCGCCTGCGCGAGCTTGGAGCGGGATCCGTACGTGAACTCCCCGGTCTCGCCGAAACCACCCGCTTCCGCCTGCCCGAGAGCCTGCGGCAAATCGCTTGACGCGTGATCAGCGCAGCTTGCTGCGCGCGATCGAGCGGGTCACACCATTGAAGAGCGTGTTGCGGCTCAGCGTGAGCTGCCGGCGTAGGGCAGGGCGCGTTTCGGGCAGCAGCGCCGCGTAGCGCGCAATCGACTCGAAGAGGCCCTGAAGATCGAGACCGGCCTCGCGCAGGCACTCGTCGCGGGTGCCGTGCTCGATCAGTTGGTCGGGTAGGCCGAGCGTCAGCACGGCGGTATCCCGTCCTGCCGCGGCGAGGTGTTCGATTACCGCACTACCCGCGCCACCATGAACTACGTTCTCCTCGAGGGTCACGAGTAGTTCGTGCGAGTTGGCGAGCTGCTCGATCAGTGCGCCATCGAGCGGCTTAACAAAACGCATGTCGGCGACCGATGCATCGATGATGTCGGCAAGTTCCAACGCGCGCTCGAGCAGCGAGCCGAAGCAGAGCAGGGCGATTCCTGATCCGCGTCGTAGCCATTCGCCGCGACCGCGCTCGAGAGCCTGCGGCAGACCCGGGGCCAGCGTATCGCCGGTGACTAGACGCGGAGAGGTGTTCGGCTCGCGGGCGATGGCGCGTGGGTAGCGGATCGCCACGGGTCCCTCACTATTAAGGCCCGTACGCAGCATCGCGCGCAGCTGCGATGCGTCGGACGGCGTCATGACACACAGACCGCTCAGCGCGCGTAAGTAGGCCAGATCGAGGCTGCCGTGGTGGGTCGCACCATCAGGCCCGACCAGTCCGCCGCGATCGATGGCAAACGTGACCGGTAGACGCTGCAGGCAGACGTCGTGGACCAGCTGGTCGAATCCGCGTTGCAGGAACGTTGAATAGATGGCGACGATGGGTCGCAAGCCGGCGCTCGCCATACCTGCCGCGAGCGTCACGGCATGTTGTTCGGCAATACCCACGTCGAAAAATCGGTCGGGAAAGCGCCGTGCGAACTCGACGAGTCCCGAGCCCTCGCGCATCGCCGGTGTGATCACGACGAGCCGCGGATCGTGCTCGGCCATCTGGCAGACCCAATCTCCGAAAACCTGGGTGTAGCTGGGGGCGGCTGTTGATCCGCCGGCGATGCCCACGGCCGGATCGAAGGGTGTGACGCCGTGGTACTTGATCGGATCCTTCTCAGCCGGAGCGTAGCCCGCGCCTTTACGCGTGATCACGTGCAGCAGGCGGGGTCCGCCGCGCGCACGCATCTCGCGCAGTCGTCCCACTAGCGCGAGCACATCGTGACCGTCGATCGGCCCCGAGTATTCGAAGCCAAGCGCCTCGAAGAATTCGCCGGAGGGTCGTGCCGAGGCAGCTTCGTCGCGACTGACGGGTGGTTCGGCGCCGTGCGCGAGCGCGTCGCGACCGATTCGGGTGAGATATCGTGACAAGGCACCGACGTTCTCGGAAATCGACATCCCGTTATCGTTGAGCACCACGAGCAGATCGACGCCGAGTCCGCCTGCGTGATGTAACGCCTCGAAGGCCATGCCTGCCGTGAGTGCGCCATCGCCGATGATGGCCACGGCCTGAGGCGCCGGGGTGTCCGCCGGGGCGAGTCTTTGGTTCGCTAGTGCGATGCCGAGAGCGGCGCTGATTGAGGTGCTCGAGTGTCCGGCACCAAAGCTATCGAAGGGACTCTCGTCGCGGCGCAGAAATCCGGACAATCCGCCCCGCTGGCGTATACGTGCGAGCTGGTCCCGTCGACCGGTCAGCATTTTGTGCGGATAGGCTTGGTGACCGACGTCCCAGACGAGCGTATCTCGCGGGGTATCGAATACGTAGTGCAGCGCAATCGTCAGCTCGACCGTTCCAAGCCCGGCAGCAAGGTGCCCGCCGCTCGCCGCCACGGAGTGCAGCAGCTCTGTCCGCAGCGCATCGGCCACCGCAGGCAGCTCTGCCTCGGGCAGGCGTCGCAGCGCGACCGGGTCGTCAAGATCGACGGTTGTCATCGTGAATCTCCAGGGCGTGAGGAGCGCAGGCTCCAGCGCCATAGCGTTTCTGCGGGCAGAGGTAGCACCATCAGCAGATGTTCGAGCAGAGCGAGCGCCGCAAGCGTCGCGAGCATGCTGTAGCCGACGGTCTCGAAGGCCGTATCGGCATCCAGGACACGGGTGATGCACAGCGCGGTCAGCGCAGCGCCGAGCGCGATCGAGAACGGAAACAGGGCGTTCATCGGTCGGCGACGCAGGTAACCGAGCAGATGCGCGAGGTGCGGCGGTAGGAACACCTCACCCAGGTTGCGTACGCCGAGGAAGAGATTCAGCTTGGCGCTGCTGCGCATGATCCACAACAGCAGCAGCGTGAAGAGGCCGATCAGATTGTCACCGCCGGCCGTGAGCAGCGCGGCGAGGGCGACGATGGCGATGATCGCAAATTCATGCCACAGGATCGCAGCGAGCGCATCGCGGGCGTGGCGCCAGCTTGCACCCGGCGGGGCGACGCGTACGGTCTTGAGCGGGCCGGTGATGCGTCCGGTGAGAAACGTGATCTCGATCCAACTCCACAGGCCCAGTGCGGCGAGGAAGGCGAGCCAGGCGTTCTCCGGTTGCTCGGCATCGCGTACCTGTGTGAGCACGAGTAGCGACAGCGCAGCGAGTAGCGTCGCGGCGGCAAGCAGGGCGGGATAGTGACGGGCGGGTCGACCGACGAGCCAGGCGATTACGCCCGTACAACCCCACCAAAGAAAAACCGTCGCTAGGGCGGGTCCAACGTGCAGCGTCCAGTTCATGGGCGCCCGCGAGCTCGCGCTCAGCCGCCCTGCGCGGCGGAGATGCCGTCCGAGGCCTCCCGACGGGCAGTGTGATGCGCATCTCCGGCGCGCCACAGACGGGCGAATACGCCCGCGTTGGTGGGTCCGAACACGTCAAGATCGATGCGCTCACCCGTGCCGGTGTCCTCGAGGACGAACCGACCGCTCGTATAGCGGATGAGGCGGTAGGGTGTATCGGCCGGCACGTCTGCGAGTGAGCGCCCGCGCGCGAGGCCGCGCAGCACGCCGCTCACAAATCCCGCCTGCTCGGCTGCAATGACGCCGAGTGGTGCGCCGTCATCTGCGAGGAAAGCCTCGATTGCGCCGCCTTCACGCGAGAACAGCCTGACGTCGTACGCCGCTACCACGCTGCCGCGCTCGAGCGTCGGGCCGGCCAGCGGGCTCGAGCGTCCGAACGCGGCGAGCAATACGGCGATGAAGATCAGGGCGCCCGCGCCGATGAGTAGGGCGCGGGGAGGGTCCTGCGCGGCGTGCGAAGCGCTCACGCCGTCACGCCGGCAGCCGAGTGGGTCGGCACGACAACGCTGTCGTTGCCGCGAGCGGTGCGGCTCGGGTGCGCAGCGAGAAAGGCATCGCTGAGTAACCGCCCCGTTTGCACAGGCTGCGGCAAGCTGCGAAGGGAGGGCTCGGGTCGCGTCAGTCGTCCCGGGCGCACGTGCGGCCACAGCCAAAGATAAGAGACTCGCTGCGCGGGTCGCATCACGATCGCAATGTCGCCGGAGCCATCGCGCCGCTCCTTGATCGATGCACCGTCGATCTGCGCAAACGGCAGGTTGATGGTGCTCTCCAGTGCCACGCCTTGGCGGATGAGTACGCGACGGGTGGTGATGGAGTAAACCGTACGATGCGCCGCGAGTGCGGCGATACCGGTGAGGATCGCCAGCGCTCCGAGGGCGAACAATGCCGGGCCGACACAGCCCTGCAGTGATTCGAGCAAGCCTGCGCCCTGAGCGTAGAGATAGGCGCCGCGCGCGAGCACCATCAGCGCGAAGTACACGCTGAGCGTGCGCACGTGATAGGCGTGCCAGGCGAGGGAGCGCCACGAGGGCGCTCCCTGCCATAACAGGCGCTCACCGTCCGGCAACGGGCCCGGCAGGCCGCGAACCGGTTCGTGATCATGCTCGGCGAAAACGGCGTGGGTGCTCATCGTCAGCTCACAGCAGCGGGCCGAGACGATCGGGCGTGGCGTACAGCGTGCCGCCGCCGAAGTACCCGGTGATGCGGTCTTCCTCGAGACGCGTGACCTGCTCGCCGCTGGCCGTACTGGGTACGCCGGCGAACTGAGCACCTGTGATGGCGTTCACGTTCACACGTCGCGCCTTGGCGTCGTACTTCACGAAGCCGTAAGGCACGAGCACCTTGCGTCCACCGGTGGAGAGCTCCACCTCGAGATAGCGGATCTGCGGCTCCGCCTTGTCGACCCACACGTCGCGTACCGTGCCCGCCGTCGCACCATCGCAGCCGACGACCGACATGCCTCGCGGATCGGGATCGCGGGGGTTGATGTGCCAGCCGCTGACCGAGCGCATCGGCACGATCATCGGTGTGCCATCGACCATGCGCTCCGGGACGTTACCGCGTGCTGCGAAAGAGGCCGGGCCCACGCCATCGCGCATCGGATCGCCCGTCGGTTGAAGCGCGGCGCCGTCGCCATTGCCAAGCGGGCGTGCGGCGACGGGACGACGATCTGCGCCACCATCGGGCGTCGGCACCTGCACGGTGCTGCCGTCGGCGAGGCGGAAGGTCTTCGGCGGCGGGATCGCCGGGAAGCCCTGCACCTTCACGCGGCCGCCAGAGCGGTCGGTGCGGTCGGAGTCGAGCGGATATCCCTCGCGCTTGTCTTCGCGATGCAGATACCAGATGAGTCCGGCGAAAAAGATCCAGAAGCCGTACAAGGCGATCTGGGCCAAGTCGATGTAGTTGGTCAATCCACCCGTTTCCATGTCTGATCCTCCCTAACCGTCACTCCACAGGTCGACACCGTTCAGCCTGGCAGTTCAGCCAAGCCGAGTCGGGTCGGCATTTCACGAGGTGTATCCGCAGCGACGCGCACGAGCGGTCCGACGGCGATCAATGCGCCGAACAGCAGGGCGATCTCCACGTGGTACACGAACAGATATCCGGTCGCCGGCGACACCAGCGCCGGTCCGAGCTCGCCGCGCACGGCGAGGGTGCCGACGATGTTGCAGAGCGCGCCGCCGCTGGCGAGGGCGAGGCCTGCAGCCGTCGCTTGTACGGCGCCCCAGGCGCCGAGTGCCAAACCATGATCGCTGCGTTCGAGCGCCATCGCCGCGAGTAAGGTGCCCACCGAAAATAGGCCGCCACCGAAACCGATCGCCGCGGCACCAGCGCGGAACAACAGCGGCGAGCCGAGCGGATCGGCGAACACCACCGCGACGAAGGCGGCGATACCGACGAGCATGCCGACAGCGGCTAGCCGCAGCGGATCGGTACCATTGCGTAGGCGCTTGGCCGACAAGGCGAAGGCGAGCAGCGCGCCGAGCGCCCACAGGGCCGTTAGCAGACTGGTCGCACCGACCGGCATTTTCAGAACCTGTCCGCCGTAAGGCTCGAGTAATACGTCCTGCATGCTGAACGCGGCGGTGCCAAGGGCGATGACGAGCAGCAGGCGGCGCGTGGCCGGTGGAGCGGCAAAGCGACGCCACTCCAGCGTGAACTGCGGCGCAGGCTCGGTGTTTCGGCCTCGGGTCGGGTCGCGCGTTTCTTGCTGCCACAACGCGATCATGTTGAGCACGAAGGTGAGGAACGCAGCGCCCTGAATGACTTGGATCAGTCGCAGATGGGTGTAATGCGAGAGCAGCGTGCCGAAAGCAATCGAGGCGCCGACCATGCCGACGAGCAGCATGACGTACATGAGTGCCACCACGCGTGGGCGGGTGTCCTTTGGTGCAAGATCGGTAGCCAGGGCGAGTCCTGCGGTCTGCGTGGTGTGTAGGCCGGCACCGATGAGCAAGAAAGCGATCGCCGCGCCGATTTGGCCGTAAATCACCGGGCCGCGACCGGTGCCGCTGAGCACGAGCAGGGCAAACGGCATGATGGACAGTCCGCCGAACTGCAGCAGCGTGCCGAACCAGATGAAGGGGACCCGACGCCAGCCGAGCACCGAGCGGTGATGGTCCGAGCGATGACCGAGCAGCGCCCGAAACGGCGCAAACAGCAGCGGCAGGGCGAGCATCAAGGCGACGAGCCAGGCCGGAACGTTCAGCTCGACGATCATGATTCGATTTAGCGTGCCGGCGAGCAGAGCCATCGCCATACCAATCGAGATCTGAAATAGCGACAGACGCAGCAGTCGTGGCAGAGGCAAGTCTGCACTGGCTGCATCGGCGAAGGGCAGCAGCCGTGGATTCGACAGCAGGGCCTGCAGCAGCGTCATGCGTGACGGATCCGTTGCGCGCCCGCATTCGTGGCGAGCGGCCCCGACACCGGCTCAGTGCTGCGACGGGCGAGTCGCAGCTTGTAGAAAAATTGCAGGGCGTTGATGACGTAAGTGGCGTAGGCGATCAGTGCGAGCAGCATCTGCTCACGAACGGTCAGCGCCCCGGTGAACCAGGCGTAAAGGTAGGCCGTGTGCAGCGCGATCACCGCCATGCTGACCACGTCCTCCCAAAAGAAGGTGGGGGCGAACAGCCAGACGCCGAAGACCTCTTTCTCCCAGATCGCGCCGGTCACCATGATCGCGTACAGAAAGCCGGTCTTGACGATGATGGAGAGGCTGGCGACCTCGGCCCCTAGGCCGGTGTCGAGATAGCGAAGGACGAAATACAGGCTGATTAGAAATGCGAGCAGCTGCAGCGGCGCCAAAATCCCTTGGACGATCGTCCACGGGGAGCGGTCCCGACGGGAGCGTTCCTCGGGGGTGTACAGGGGGCGACTCCGGGGCGTCGCAGACACATTAGTCATAAGGGGCGTTCCCGCGCCTGAATACCCCTCCGAATCTAGGTTTCCAGAGCACTAATGTCAACCTGGATTTACGCCTAAAGCGTCATAAAGAATTGACAATTGACGGACCCCGTCCTATACGTGCGAAAGTGTGGCTGCGTAGCCCCCCCGACATCCTTCTGGCGGGGCTCTTCAACAGGGACGTCGTCGCACGGCTGATGGCTCGTGCCCCCGGGGTGGGGGTGCGGAGCGAGGGTGACGACATGTCGGAGTCCGATCTAGAGGGCATGCCCAACGCCGGTCATGGTGCGCTGCTGCGGACCATCGAAGGCGAGGTGATCCCACGCCTGTTGCTCGCTCACCGTGCTGCCCGCAACGTCTCGCGCGCCGCCTGCGACAGCTCGGCCAATCTGTTGCGTCCCGGCGAGCGAGAAGTTCGGGAATTCTCCGCATTAGTGCTGCGCGGCCAGCCTAGCGAGCCGCGTGCCTACCTCGAGGGTCTGCAGACGCTCGGGGTCACCAGCGAAGCTATTTTTTTGGAACTGCTTGCCCCGGCGGCCCGCCTATTCGGCGAGATGTGGGAGATAGAGCAGACGGATTTCGTTGAGGTGACTTTGGCGCTGCGTCGCCTGCAGAACCTCGCTCATGACCTGTTGCCGGGTCGTGCAGATCCTGCGCCATCGCCTGCCAAAGCCGGGCGAAAGATTTTGCTGGTGGCGCTCCCTGGGGAGCAGCATGTCTTCGGTGCCCAACTCGTCGGAGAGTTGCTCCGTCGGGACGGCTGGGACGTGTGGGACGCCCCCGGGGCGAGCGGTAAAGATATACTCGCGCTCGTCGCCGGCGAATGGTTCGCCGTCGTCGGACTGTCGAGTAGTGCACACGAGAAGGCTGATGCCCTCGCGGCACTGATCCTGCAGATTCGTCGGGCCTCGCTCAATCGGCGAGCCCGCGTGCTGGTAGGAGGTCGGCCGTTCGAAGGTCATGCGGAACGCGTGGCACTCGTCGGGGCCGATGCCACGGCGGTCGATGCGCGGGATGCCGTGTCGCAGGCGGAGAGACTGCTCGAACTGCTGGGATAGACGGGACCTCACGATAACAACTTCGGTCACACGGATGTGAAAACTTTCAAGGCGCCGAGGAAGGCCCTGAGCGGAGTCGATCCCGACAAGATCGCTGCGCTCGTTACCGCAGCGGCGGACATCGCCCTCCTGCTCGATCGTCGCGGGATCGTCCGTGATGTGGCTTGCGGCTCCGATGAGCTGGCCGAACTCGTCGGCGAGGCGTGGGTCGGCAAGAATTTCCTCGATATCGTCACGGGCGACAGCCGCCCGAAAGTGCAGCTGTTGCTCGATGAGATCGACTCGACTAAGTCGCGCTCGCGCCAAGTCAATCACCCCGACGATCGCGGCGGCACCTTTCCGGTTCTGTATCAATTGTGCGCGCTAGCCGAGGGACGAGCGATCGCGCTCGGTCGCGATCTGCGCCCGATCGCCGCGCTGCAGCAGCGGCTGGTTGAGGTCGAGCAATCGCTAGAGCGCGATTACTCGCGTTTGCGGCTGGCCGAGACGCGGTATCGATTGCTGCTGCAGTCCGTGGGTGAGGTGATCGTGATCGTCGATCCCGCCACGCAAAAAGTGCTGGAATTGAACGCGGCGGCGCAGCGTCTGTTCGGCGAGGCCTCACGTCGCGCCGTCGGTCGTCCGCTCGGCGAGCTGATCGCGGCCGACTCGACACGCTCGATTGCTGACTGGTTGGGCTCGTTGCGCAGCGCAGGGCGCGCTGACGAGTTGCGGGTTCGGGTGGGCGGCGCTGCGGCCGGCTATCGGCTCGTCGGGGCGTTATTTCGTCAGGACAACGTCTCGCAGGCGCTGCTACGACTGGTTCCGCTAGAGGCCTCAGCCGCTTCTTCCGCCGGTGGCGGCGTGCTCAGCGGGCATCTGTCGGAAGTGATTGCTCGGCTGCCTGATGCGCTGGTGGTGACCGATCTTAATGGGCGAATCGAGTCGGCGAACCGTGCCTTCCTCGACCTCGCACAACTGGCGACGCCGGAGCAGGTTCGGGGCGAGTCGCTCGAGCGCTGGCTCGGTCGGCCGGGCGTCGATTTTGCCGTCTTGCTTGGCAACCTACGCGAGCACGGTACGGTGCGCCTGTTCGCGAGTCAGTTGCGGGGCGAGTACGGATCTGCGGCTGATGTCGAAATTTCAGCCGTTCTGCTCGGCGAGGGTGCTGAACCTTGTCTCGGGTTCGCGCTGCGCAATATTGACCGACGTCGGGCCGGGGAGTCCGGTCGTGGACGCGAGCTGCCCCGCTCAGTCGATCAGCTCACCGAGCTCGTCGGGCGTGTGTCGCTCAACGAGCTCGTACGCGAGACCACGGATGTGATCGAGCGACTCTGCATCGAGGCGGCGCTCGATCTGACCCGTGATAATCGCGCCTCGGCGGCCGAGATGCTCGGCCTCTCGCGCCAGAGCCTATACGTGAAGCTGCGGCGTTACGGGCTTGGCGATTTGACCGAGGGTTCCACCGAGCATTGAGTGACGGCGGGCCGAGGCACTGTCACGTTTAATTGACAGTTTCGAGTGTCATCGCTATTTTCGGTTCATGTCCCGCCCGGCCAGCAACGTGTGGAGTGCGCGGCGGCCCGCTTGGTCCGCGACCCTCGAATTGCTGAAGCCGGTCACCTGGTTCCCGCCCATGTGGGCGTTTCTCTGCGGCATCGTCTCCTCCGGGGCTCAGCCGGAGGGTCGTTGGCCGCTCATCATGACCGGCGTGCTACTGGCGGGTCCGCTCATCTGCGGCACGAGTCAGGCGGTCAACGATTGGTTCGATCGACACGTCGATGCCATCAATGAGCCACGCCGACCGATCCCCTCGGGACGCATGCCGGGTCGATGGGGTCTCTATATTTCGATCGTCTGGACCGTGGTGTCGCTACTGGTGGCGGCAGCGCTCGGTCCCTGGGTGTTCGCCGCATCGGCGCTCGGTATGGCGCTCGCCTGGGCCTACAGTGCTCCGCCGCTACGACTGAAGCGTAACGGTTGGTGGGGTAATTCCGCCGTCGCCGTTTGCTATGAGGGCGTGCCTTGGGTCACGGCCGTGGTCGTGATGAGTGGTGCGCTGCCGAGCTTGCAGGTGCTGTTGCTCGCGATGCTCTACAGCATCGGCGCGCACGGAATCATGACCCTCAATGATTTCAAGTCGGTGCAGGGTGACCGGCGCATGGGCGTCGGTTCACTGCCGGTGCAGCTCGGCATCGACGGCGCTGCGCGCGTCGCCTGCGGCATCATGGTGGCTGCGCAGGTAGGTGTCATTCTGCTGCTGCTCTCTGCGGCACGCCCGGCTCACGCTGCGGTGATCGCGACGCTGCTGATCGGACAGTTGCTGATGATGCGTCGATTGCTGCAGCGGCCGGCCGAACTCGACGTTTGGTACAACGCGCTAGGCGTGCCGCTGTACGTAGCCGGCATGATGGTCAGCGCGTTTGCGATTCGCGGCGGAGTGGGGTGAGTTATGCGTGATGATTTCGATGTCGTCGTGATCGGCGGTGGGCCATCCGGGGCGACCGCGGCCGATGATCTCGCCTTGGCCGGTTGGCGCGTACTGCTGCTCGATCGGGCCGGTCGCATCAAGCCTTGCGGCGGCGCCATTCCACCCAAACTCGTCGAGGAGTTCGCAATTCCTGCGCATCTACTCGTGGCGCGCATCGGTGCCGCCCGCATGGTGTCGCCGAGCGCTCGGGCCGTGGACATGCCAATCGAGGGCGGTTACGTCGGCATGGTTGATCGTGAGGTGTTCGACGAATGGCTACGCGAGCGGGCGCGCCAGCATGGTGCTATGCGCTTGGCCGCGCGCTTCACCCATATTGAGCGCGACGCGGACGGCGATGCGCTCGTCTGGTTTGAGCCGCGGGACGGCGGTCCGGCGCGCAGCGTGCGTACGCGGCTGGTGCTCGGGGCCGACGGTGCGCGCTCGGAGGTGGCGCGGCAGTGTATCGCTGGGGGTCGCGAGACGCCGTTCGTCTACGCCTACCACGAAATCCTGCGCACGCCGGCGCAACGGCCCGCCAGCTACGACGGCGCGCGCTGCGATGTTTACTACCAGGGTGAGCTTTCGCCCGATTTTTACGCCTGGGTATTTCCGCACGGGGAGACGATCAGCGCGGGCGTCGGTACCGCGCACAAAGGGTTCTCGCTGCGGGATGCCGTCCAGCGACTGCGTTCAGTCGCGGGTCTCGAGGGCACCGAAGTCGTTCGGCGTGAGGGTGCTCCGATTCCACTCAAGCCGTTGCGTCGCTGGGATAACGGGCGCGACGTACTCGTTGCGGGCGATGCAGCCGGTGTCGTCGCGCCCGCGTCGGGGGAGGGGATCTACTACGCGATGGCCTGCGGGCGCATGGCGGCTCATGCGCTCGACGAATGCCTGCGTACCGGTAATGCGCACGCCCTGCGCAAGGCACGGCGCGAATTCATGCGCTCCCACGGCCGGGTGTTCTGGGTGTTGGGATTGTTGCAGCGCTTCTGGTACGTCAGCGATGCGCGGCGCGAGCGATTCGTGAAAATGTGTCTCGATCGGGACGTGCAGCGTTTGACCTGGGAGGCGTACATGCACAAACGCTTGGTACGTCGCGAGCCGCTGGCCCATGTCAGGGTGTTCTTTAAAGATCTCGCGCACCTGCTCGGTCTCGCGCCGGGCTGATCCACCGCAGCGATGCCTGAGGTTCTGCTGGCCGCGATCGAGGACGGCCGACTGCTGTTGGCGATCGTGGTGCTCGTCGCTCTCGAGGCGACCGTGTGGGCGCTGTATTGGTGGCGCACGCGACGCGGGCCCCATCCCCAGTCGTGGTTGCCGACACTCGCATCCGGCGCTGTGCTGATGCTCGCCGTACGCTCCGCGCAGCTTGACGAGGGCGCGGACGTGCTCTCGATGTGGTTACTCGCAGCGCTCGCGCTGCACGTGCTCGACGTATCGCTGCGTTGGCGCGCTAGAGGGTGATCGTCGTCTCGAAAACGAGCGCTGCGCTGCCGATGATCCATACGCCCGAGAGGGCGTTGTCGGCGAATTCGAGCTCTACATCGATCTGGCCGGGTCGGTGCATGAATTGTCCCTGAGCGCCCGAGAAGCTCGTCCGGTTCGGATGACGCTCGAGCGCGCCGTGGTGCAGCAGGTACGCGCCGAGCAAGCCGTGGGCGTTGCCGCTCACCGGATCTTCGGGGATACCGATCGCAGGGCAGAACATTCGCGACAGCGTGAGGCAGCCGTCCACCCGTGAATCAGTGGTGAATACGAAATGCCCTGAGGCACCCAGCTGAGCCGAGAGCGTGTTGAGACGCGCCATGTCGGGCTTCATGGATTTGAGCTGCTGAGGTCCGCGCACGCCGATCAGCAAGCGGGTACGCGCGCCGCCAGCCGCACCACCGACGATGCGCATCTCGAAGCGCGGATCGAGATCGGCACTGGAGAGTGCCAGCGCGTCGAGCACGGCGAGACGTTCGCGGTCATTGAGTTCGCGTCCGAGCGGCGGAGCGGGTTGACGTACGGCGATGCGGCGTTCATCCCCTGAGCCGCGGATTTCCACATCGACGATCCCGGCGCGAGTTTTCTGACGCAGGCGCGTGGCAGCGCTCGTTATGCGAGACAGCACGTAGTGGGTAGCGACCGTCGAGTGACCCACGTAGCCTGACTCGGTGCGCGGAGTGAAGAAACGGACTCGCACATCGTGATCGGAGCTCTCGGCGGGCAGGACGAACGCCGTGTCGCCGTTGTTGAGCTCGCGTGCGATGGCGAGCATTTCGTCGTCACTCAGTTGCTCTGCATCGAGCACCACGCCGGAGGGGTTACCGGTGAAGGCCTTGCGAGTAAAGGCATCGACCTGAAAAACGCGAACGGTTCTGGGCATGGCTGGCACGCGGTTCCCGACGCTCGAAAGGGGCGCGATTGTACGGGGGTCGACCCGAGGGGTCACGCAGGTCTTGCAAACCAATGATTTAGAAGGAGAATAGCGCCTTGCCAGGGGTGGCCAATCGGCCTGAGACACCGCGCAGTGCGGTGAACCCTTTGAACCTGATCCGGGTCGTGCCGGCGGAGGGAGCAGATGATCTCGCGTTCAATTGGTCGAATTCTTTGTCTCGTTACACTCGGCGCCGCTGTGCCCGTTTCTCAGGGCGCTGAGCTACTCGAAGAAATCGTGGTGACCGCTACGCTGCGCGGTAGCCCGGCGGATGCGTTGCCGGCGAGTGTCACTGTTCTCGATGCCGAGACGCTGCGCGCGGCCGGGGTGCAGCACCTTCAAGATGTACTGCCGCTGATTCCGAACCTCAATTGGGCGTCGGGGACGTCACGACCGCGATACTTTCAAATACGCGGAATCGGCGAGACAGATCAGTGGCAGGGTGCACCGAACCCCTCGGTCGGCTTTCTGATCGACGGCATGGACTTCTCCGGTATCGGCATGCCGGCGACGCTGATCGATCTGGCACAGATCGAGGTGTTGCGCGGTCCACAGGGTACGGTGCTCGGAGCCAATGCGCTGGCGGGTCTCATCAATATCAACACGGTGGCGCCCACCGCGCGACCGGAGTGGCGGGTAGAGCTCATCGGCGCCGAGGCCGACACGCGCTCGCTGGGGGTCGTGAGCGGCGGTGCCTGGGGCGCGGGTGATTCCGCCTGGCGCCTCGCTGCTCAGCGCTATCGTAGCGATGGTTGGCGTCGTAATACGTTCCTCGGGCGTGACGATACTAACGGGTTGGATGAGACGACTTTCCGAGGGCGATCGCGTTGGATCCTCGATGAGCGATGGTCTGCGGACGTGTCGGCGCTGTGGGTTGATCAAGACAACGGTTTCGATGCATTCGCACTCGACAACACGCGCCGTACCCGCAGCGATGATCCCGGGCGTGATCGACAGCGTTCGCGCGGCGCGTCGGTCACGCTGGAGCGAGCGGGAGACGCCGTACTGTGGCGCAGCATCACTGCGCTGGTGGAGGCGGATATTCTCTACGCCTTCGATGGCGACTGGGGCGCCGATGCGGATTACGACTTCACTTCGCGTTTTCTGCGAGATCGACGCACGCTGTCGCAGGACTGGCGCTGGCTATCGAGCAGCGGCGCGACGACGGCGGGGCAGTGGGCCTGGGTGGCCGGGCTCTACGGACTGCGTGTACGCGAGAACAACGATCAACTCGATCTCTACGGCGGCGAGATTTTTCGTGCACTCGTCAGCGACTACCGTTCGGATACGCTCGCCGGCTACGGCTCGGTCGATTATCGTCTTGCGCCACGCTGGATGGTCTCGACTGGTGTGCGCATCGAGCATCGCTCGGCACGATATCGCGATACCGACGGTAGCGATCTCGCCCCCGGCGAGACGATGCAGGGCGGCAACCTGTCGATCTCGTTCGAGCCGCGCGAGGCGCTGCTCGGTTACCTCGCGCTCTCACGAGGCTATAAGGGCGGTGGGTTCAATTTGGGCACTCTGATTCCGTCGACGCGGCGCGAATTCGATCCCGAGGGGCTCGACAGCCTGGAGCTTGGCCTGAAGTGGGCGCCTTCCTCGGGGCGTTGGCGAATCGACACGGCGGTGTTCGCCATGCGCCGACGCGACCAGCAGGTCAGCACCTCGGCCCAACTCGATCCCGGTGATCCGTTGTCGTTCATCTATCTCACCGACAACGCAGCGCGCGGACACAATCGCGGTCTCGAGTTGGCCTGGCGTTGGTCGCCGTCGGATTCCTGGCGCTTCGGCGGCAGTGCCGCCTGGTTGCAGGCGCGTTTCGACGACTACGTGATTGACGATCGAAACCTCGCTGGCCGGTCGCAAGCGCACGCCCCGGCGTATCAGTGGCAGGCGTTTGTCGAGCGTGCATTCGTCCAGGGCTTTTACGTAAGGGCCGATCTGCAGCGCGTCGCCGATTTCTACTTCAGCGATAGCCACGATCAGCGATCGCGCCCGTACACGCTGTTGAACCTGAAGGCAGGCTGGGCGCGTGATCGCTGGCGGGCAGAGCTCTGGCTACGTAATGCGCTCAACGAGGATTACGCCCAGCGCGGATTCTTCTTCGGCAACGAACCGCCGGATTTTCCGAATCGACTTTACGTGCAGCTCGCTGATCCGCGCGTATTCGGCGTGAGCTGGGTGTGGCAGTCGCTATGACGTTCACCCAGGCGATCGAAGTTGTCGCGATGCTCTGCGGCATCGCTTATGCGCTGCTCGTGGTGCGGCGAAATCGCTGGGCCTGGCTCTGTGGTGCGCTGTCGTCGGGGTTACTGGTGTGGCTCGCAGCGGGCGCAGCGTTGCCACTGCAAGCACTCTTACAGGGCGCGTACGTTGTCATGGCGGCTTACGGTTTCTGGCATTGGTCGCGCGACGCCACGGCCGATGCGTCGGTGCGTATCACGCGCTGGCATACATCGACCCATGCCTATGCACTGGCAGCGGTTGCGTTGGCGACGCTGCTGCTTGCGCCACTGCTGGCGAAGCACACGGCGGCGGCATCGCCCTGGCTCGATGCCGCAGTCACGGGGCTCAGCCTGCTCGCTACCCTCATGACCGCCCGCGCGGTGCTCGAAAACTGGGTTTATTGGCTGGTGGTCGACGCTGCGTCTCTGGTGCTCTACGGCAGCCAGGGTTTGTATTTCATCGCCACCCTGTACGGAGTGTATTTCGTCATCGCCGTATTCGGTCTGCGCTTGTGGTGGCGTCAATTCCAGCGTGATGGTCGATGAGTTCCGGGTTGCACCGACTGGAGCGTTTCTTCGATGAGCACGGCCCATGCGTTCGACGGCATTGGTCACGCGCGCCGCTCGCAGCCGAACTCGGTGTCGATCCATCGCGTGAGGTGGCCGCGCAGCGGCTGGCTGCCGCAGCGGGCATCGCGCCGCAGGTACTGGAGTTCGATCTAAAGCGCGGCACGATGACGATGCGCTGGATCGAGGGTAAGCCCCTCGAGCCGGACTGGGTGCTGCGACCGACGCGTAAAGCGGCAGTCGCGAGCTTGCTCGAACGCCTGCGGATGCTGCCGCCGCAGGACCTGCCCACACTCGATGTCGCGGCGCGCTGTCTGGCGTTGCATCGCGCCTTGCAGGGTTTGTCAGTCGAGCGAGCCGATGATTTTGCATCCGAGCTGCAAGACGTGCTGCAAGAGGCGAGGGGGGTAGATCTCGATGAGACCCCCTGTCTCGTGCACGGCGATCTCAGCGCTGCCAATACGGTGGTGCGAGCGGATGGTTCGCTGATGCTGATCGATTTTGAATACGCCCATGCCGGCTCGGCGCAGTGGGATCTCGCCGGGCTCGTCGCGGCTGCGCAGCCCGACCCGATCCTCGGGCAGGCGATGCAATCGTTCGTCAAAGAGTGTCTGCCGATACTGGCGGAGCCCCGGCAGGTGTCGCAGTTCGCCGCACGGGTTCGCCTGCGTAGCCTTCTGGACAGGCTGTGGTGGGCGGTGGTGCGACTACAGACTGGAAACGCCGTCGACGCCTAGGCACACTACGCACCCCCTGCAAAACCCCTTCAGGAACGAATCATGCCCACGCTGAAAGTAGTCGATCGCGACGGCCGCGAGCACGAGGTGCCGACGCGTTCAGGACTCAAAATCATGGAGACCTTGCGCGAGCTCGATTACGGGGTCGCGGCGGTGTGCGGTGGCATGTGCTCGTGCGCGACCTGTCACGTGTACGTCGATCCCGCATGGGTGACTAAGATTCCGGCGCCGATGTCGGATGAGCGAGAGCTTCTTCAGGAGCTCGCGCATCACCAGGATGGCTCGCGGCTCTCCTGCCAGATCGAGATGACGGACGCGCTCGATGGACTGCGCGTCACCATCGCACCCGACGAATAGGCTGACGGTCGGCTTGCATGTCGACGGTGCGCATCGAGCGCGATGGAGCGGTGGCGATCGTCACGCTCAATCGTCCCGACAACGCGAATGTGCCGCATCTCGAGATGGCTCGCGAGCTGCGCAAGGCCGCTCACGATCTCGAGTCTGATTCCAGCGTTCGTGCGGTGGTACTCACCGGTGCCGGCAAGCACTTCTGTTTCGGGGGTGATTTGCGCGGCATGATTACCGGTGGCGCCGAGATCGAGCCCTATCTGCGTGAGCTCACCGACGATCTGCATGCCGCGGTCGCGACCTTCGTGCATCTTCCTGCACCCGTGATCGCAGCCGTCAACGGTACCGCCGCGGGGGCCGGCGTGGGGCTCGTCGCGATGTCGGATCTGGCGGTCGCCGGGGAAGGAACACGATTTTCCCTGGCCTACACCGGCGTCGCGCTGACGCCGGATGGCGGCACCTCGTTTTTTCTGCCGCGTTTGATAGGCGCGAAGCGAGCGATGGAGCTGTTGCTCACGCCGCGCGCGTTGACGGCCGCGGAGGCTCTGGAGTGGGGTCTCGTCAATCGTGTCGTGCCGGATGGCGAAGTCCTCAGCGCTGCGCTGGAGTGGGCTCGCCAGCTCGCGATCGGACCGCAGGCGGCCTATGCCAAGACCAAGCGGTTGCTCGCACCGTCGCGTTCGGCGCTAGAGGCGCATCTGTCGCTCGAGGGGCGTACCATCGCGGGGCAGGCGTCATCGCCTGAGGGGATCGAGGGCATTCGGGCATTCCTGGAAAAACGCCGCCCGCAATTTTCGGAGTAACACGATGGACTGGTTCGTGCTGTTTTTGGTCGCCGGAGCGGCGATCGCAGTCGGGCGCATCATCTATCAGATTCGTCGTACGGCCACCCGACGCGAGGACGATTGGGATACGCGCATGATCGAGCGCCTGCGCCGCAGCGGCATCGATCCGTTCAGCCCCGTCGAAGTCGATTTCTTCGTGGCGATGCCCTCGCGCGAGGCGGCTGATGCCTTCGCCGGGCGGCTTGCAACCGAGGGTTTCACCATCGATGTGCGCCCGATCGAGGGTAGCGCGGAGCAACCGTGGAGCATTCACGTCCGCAAGGCTCTGGTGCTGACTGCGCCTGCGATCCGCGAGATCTCCTCGCGATTGCGTGAGGGTGCTGAGGCAGTGGGTGGACGCTACGACGGTTGGGCCCCGGGACCTGCGGCACCCCGCGGGCCTTGAGTCGGCGCTAGCGTTTTTCCGTTTGCCGTCGAACCGCCTCGGCGGCGGCGCGGATCGCTTCCGGGTCGCCGAGATAGCGGCGATTGAGGGGTTTCAGCTTCGTATCGAGCTCATAGAGGCGTGGCACGCCCGTCGGGATGTTGAACTCGACGATCTCTTCCTCCGACACCCCATCGAGCATCTTCACCATCGCGCGCAGACTGTTGCCGTGTGCAGCAACGAGGACGTTGCGTCCCGCGGTCAGCTCCGGGGCGATACGCTCGTCCCACACCGGTTTGACGCGCGCGAGCGTATCTTTGAGTGATTCAGTCGATGGTAGCCACGCCGGATCAAGCCCCGCGTAGCGCGGGTCGAAACGGGGGTGACGCGGATCGTCAGCCGCCAAGGGTGGCGGTGGGATGTCGTAGCTACGTCGCCAAATTTTGACTTGAGCTTCGCCGTGCTCCGCCACTGTCTTGGCTTTGTCTAGCCCTTGAAGCGCGCCATAGTGACGCTCGTTGAGACGCCAGTGCCGCTCCACCGGGATCCACATCCGATCCATCTCGTCGAGCATGATCCACAGCGTACGAATTGCCCGTTTCAGCACCGAGGTAAAGGCGATATCGATGGCGATCCCGGCGCGCTGCAGTTCGCGTCCGGCGGCAGCTGCCTCGAGGCGCCCTTGGGGTGAAAGGTCGACATCCGTCCAGCCGGTGAACAGGTTGTCGACGTTCCATGTGCTTTGGCCATGACGGACGAGCACGAGTTTTCCGGGCACGAGACGCTCCTTCGGGGGTGACCTACTCAAAAACGGACGAATCGTAGCATGTGGTTTACGCCCCTCCCGGGCCGGGAGTAGGCTCGGCCGCAGGGGTCATCAAAATTCGGAGGGGGACATGAGTGCCAACATGCAGGCAGACGTCGGCTCCGGCGGTGGATTAAAGGGGTTTTTCTATCGACCACCTTGGGTGGGATTGCTCGCGTTCGTGGTGGTCTTCGTCGTGCAGGCTCTCGGCCACACGGTGATGATCATGATGGAAGACATCTGGCCGGGTCCGGGCTACGTCTATGAGTCCGCGATCGCGATGGGACTCTTCGGCGCGCTGTTGTTATGGCTCGGCATGCGGCACAGCAACGAAGTGTCGGCCACGTGGCTCGGCTTCTGGGCGGGTACGTTTTTGTGGACTGGGTGGGTGGAGTTCGCTTTCGTGTGGTCGGCTCAGACGCTTGGCGTCCCCGATCTCATGGATCCGTACAAGCCTGGTGCCATCGCGACTAAGGCCGAGTACCTCGTGATGATGTCCTCGGTGGGTGTGATGGGCGCGACGCTGGCCTATTTCTTTTTCAATAAAGAGACGAAGTGCAATTTCTTTCTCTGGTTCCAGCGTAATCTGCATCTTAAAACCGGCAAGCCCAGCGCCACGCACGAGCGGAACTTCGCTGCGATCACGGCGCTCGAGACGATCTACGTTATCTGGTTCTTCTATCTCGTTCTGCTCTTCATGTACGACGAGCAGTTCCTCGGTGATCGTCATCCGGTCACGTACGTGGCGTTCTTCTTGAACTCCATCTGGGCGGCTTATCTGCTGCGCCGTCTAGTGCGCTTCTGGCGTGTGACCTCGGCCATCCGTTATGGCATCCCGACGGCCATCGTCACCTGGAACTGCGTCGAGCTCGGCGGACGGTGGCACCTGTTCACCGAGTTCTGGGAATACCCGCAGAAGCACGCGCTGGAGCTCATCGTGCTGACGGTCGGCATCGGCGCCGCCGCTTGGTTTGCGGCGCGCACACCGATGCACCAGAAAGCGGAGCTTTCACGCGAGCAGCTCGCGCGCTCAGCGGGCGAGAGCGCGCAGCGAGTCGACGCAAACCGTCAGTGATGGGAAATCGGCACCTGGCTGAGCGTCTACCTCAGCCAGGGTCCGATTCCAGTCGCTGAGCGCCGTTTGACGACGGCGTGACCAGTTGACCCAGGCCGCGGCCGGTTTCGAGGTGCCCAGCCACTGCGATGCGATCTCGCGCTGCTGGCGTCGGATGGCCTCGCGCAGCCCGCCGCGCGCGACGGCCTGCAGCGGGGTGTCCACCGCGAGCGCGCTGATGCGAGCCTCGAGGCGCTCGAGTCCGAGTCGTTGACCGACCTCAAACCATGCTTTGGCAGCCGTGACGATGTCGCGTCGTCCCGTACCGAGTACAGCTATATCTAGCGCAGCATCGAGCGCGTCGAGCAAGGCGAGCTCGGCAGCGAGGCGATCGGGCATGCCCGCCTCGCGATAATGGGTCATTACGGTGCGGTGCCGAGACAGAGTCTCGCCACTGAGCAGACGGGGCAGCGCAGCGCGGATCCTCTGGATCGGTGTGGCGAGCTCGCGCACCGTGGTCTCGACCTCGAGGGCGCTGCGGCGCTCGCGTAGCAGCCACTGCGTCGCATGACGCAAGAGCCGCGCGATATCCGCATGCGCCTGATACTGGATTGCCGCTGGTACGCGGTTATCCTGTGACTCGATGGCGGACCACAGCTCGCGGACAGCGAAGGTCTCACGAGCGATGCTGTAGGCCCGGGCGACATCAGCAGCGCTCGCGCCGCTCTCCTCGCGCATGCGACCGACGAAGCTCGGCCCCATCCGGTTGACGAGGCTGTTAGTGACAGCGGTGGTCACGATCTCGCGCTGCAGACGGTGCCGGCGGATATCGCGCTCGTAACGATCACGCATGATCGCTGGGAAGTAACGCGCGAGTTCCGCGGCGAAGTAGGGGTCTTCTGGCAGATCGGACGCAATCAACTGTCGGTTGAGCGAGATCTTCGCGTAAGCCAGTACCACTGCGAGTTCTGGGCGGGTGAGCCCCAGACCCTGCTGACGACGTTGCTGCAGCGTCTCGTCATCCGGAAGAGATTCGACCGTGCGATCGAGTTCGCCGGCGCGTTCGAGGCTGCGAATCGTGCTGTGCAGTTCCGGCAGTCGTGCTGCACCCTGACGCTCAAGGGTCGAGAGGGCTTGGCTCTGCAGATAATTGTTGCGCAGCACCAGCGAGGCCACTTCATCAGTGAGGCTCGCGAGCAACCGATCACGCGCGCGTCGCTGTAGACGGCCGCGCGACTCAAGTCCGGAAGTCAGGATTTTAAGATTCACCTCGACATCCGAGGTGTTCACACCCGCGGAGTTGTCGATGAAGTCGGTGTTGAGTCGTCCGCCGGTCAGGGCGTATTCGATCCGTCCCGGCTGGGTGAAGCCTAGATTGCCTCCCTCGCCGACGACGCGGGCTCGTAGCTCTCGGCCGTCGATTCGTACCGCGTCGTTACCGCGGTCGCCGGCGGCGGTCTGCGGCTCGCTGCTTGCCTTGACGTAGGTGCCGATGCCGCCGTTCCAGAGTAGATCGACACGCATGCGCAAGATGGCGCGGATGAGCTCGTTCGGTGCGAGGTGGGTGGCATCGATGTCGAGCAGACGACGAATTTCGGGCGAGAGCGTCAGGCTTTTGGCGCTACGCTCAAAGATTGCGCCGCCCCGTGACAGACGCTTGCGGTCGTAGTCGAGCCAGCCCGAGCGCGGCAGAGCAAACAGTCGTGCGCGCTCGGCAAAGCTCGTAGCGGGATTCGGGTCAGGATCCAGGAAGATGTGCTGGTGGTTAAAGGCTGCCACCAGCTTGATCTGGCGCGACAGCAGCATGCCATTGCCGAAGACGTCGCCCGACATATCGCCGATTCCGGCGACGGTGAAGGGCGTGCGTTGAATGTCGACACCCAGCTCGCGGAAATGGCGCTTGACGCATTCCCAAGCGCCCCGGGCGGTGATGCCCATCTTTTTGTGGTCGTAGCCGGCCGAGCCGCCCGACGCAAAGGCATCGCCCAGCCAGAAATCACGCTCGATCGCCACCGCGTTGGCGATATCCGAGAAGGTGGCCGTGCCCTTGTCGGCCGCCACGACCAGATATGGATCATCGCCATCGCGTCGACGCAGGCCCGGCGCAGCGAGCACCCGTGTGCCGTCGAGATTGTCCGTGAGATCGAGTAGGGCATTCACGTAGGCGCGATAGGCAGCGATGCCCTCTGCCTGAATGGCATCGCGCGATCCGCCGACGGGCAGCTGACGCGGGACGAATCCGCCCTTGGCGCCGACCGGCACGATCAGGGTGTTCTTGACGTTCTGTGCCTTCATCAGGCCGAGGACCTCCGTACGGAAGTCTTCGCGACGATCCGACCAGCGAATACCGCCACGGGCGACTTCGCCCATCCGCAGGTGCACGCCCTCAACACTCGGTCCATACACGTATATCTCGCGGCGCGGGCGAGGCAGCGGTAACCCCGGGATCGATTGAGGATCGAGCTTGAGCGCCAGTGTCCCGCGGCGTGAGCCGTCGAGATTACGCTGGTAATGATTGGTACGCAGCGTCGCCAGGATCACGGCGAGGAAGGCTCGCAGGATCCGGTCCTCATCGGCGCTCGCGACGGCGTCGAGCTCACGCTCGATGCGTCGCAACAACCGACTCTCGGTGTTCGCCGATGCCGACGTCGCGTGTCGCGGGGCATGGCGCAGCTCGAACAGCTCGAACAGCGTTGCAGCGAGCTCCGCATGACCGGTTAGCGTGCGCTCCATGTAGGCCTGACTGAAGGGAATGCCGGTCTGTAGCAAATAACGACAGATGGCCCGCAGGATGTTGATATCGTCCGCCTCGAGCTTCGTGCGGATGACCAGGCGGTTGAAGCCGTCGCTCGCAAGTCTGCCCTCGCGCACCGCCGAGAAGCCTCGTAGCAGCCGTTCACCATCGCCGATTCGATCGAGCGTGACGCCGCTCTGGGCCTCAAGCAGAAAGTCCTGCACCGTCGCAGCTGGCAGCGCTGCAGTTGCGCCGAGAGTCCATGCCTGCTCGGCAAGCATGCGCAGCCCGAAGTGATCGAGGAGGGGCAGCACATCGGCGATGGCCCAGGCCGAACCCGCCTGAACGACGCGCAGATGAATCTTCGCGCCGACAACGCCGTCGCGATGCAGGTGAAGTTGAGGGCGGTGCGGTGAGAGCGATAGCGCCTCAAGCGCCTCGATGTCGTGCAGGGCCAGGCTCGGCGTGATCTCGCTCTGATAGGTCGCGGGGAATCGATCCGCGTGGGTTTCGATCAGCGCGGCCGCACGATCGGCGGGATGGTGAGCGAAGAGCGTCTCGCGCAGCCGGTCGCGCCAGCTGGCCACCGCAGCGGCAATGCGGATTTCGAGAGTCTGGGTCTGCTCGGAGGACAGCGCGCGATCGCCGCCGCGCACCGTGACGTGCAGACGGGCGTGGTTCGACAGTGCGATCTGCACCTGAGATTCAAGATCGGTACCGTCGCAGGCCTCCTGCAGCAGACGCTCGATTTTCAGGCGCGTTTCGGTCGTGTAGAGATCGCGCGGGACGAAAACCATGCAAGACCAGAAGCGACCCAGTGCATCGTGGCGCATCATCAGTCGCGTCGTGCGACGTTCATATAGATTGACGACGCCGCGTATGAAATCCACCAGCTCGCCAACGCTCGACTGCAGCAGTTCGTCGCGCGGCCAGGTCTCGAGCACGGCGAGCACGGCTTTGCCGTCGTGACTACGTGGATCGAGTCCGAAGCGCTCGACGACCTCGGCGACCTTACGACGGACGACGGGAATCTCCGCCGGTGAAGCGAAGTAGGCGGTTGCGGTCCATAGGCCAAGCAAGCGGTGTTCGCCGATGACGCGGCCGCGGGCATCAAAGGCCTTGATGGCCAGATGATCAAGGTAACCGGCGCGGTGTACGGTAGAGCGACGCGTCGATTTGGTGACGATCAAGGGGCTAGGCGAGCGCAGCGCCTCGCGCAGACGTCCCTGTAGGATCTCGCTGCGCGGAGCCGAATCGCGCCCGGAACGGAGCAAACCGAGCCCCGAGCGCGCGACGCCGGCCAAACGATCGACCCGTCGGCCTGCAAGCAGCCGCTGGTAGCGGTATCCCAGCATGACGAAATGACCGCTCTCGACCCAATCGAGTAGCGCTGTAGCCTCGTCACGCTCGAGTCGAGATCGACCCGAGGCTGACTGCGCGCGTAGCGCGGCGGTCGCCGCCTGGACCCTTGCGCGCATCGCGATCCAGTCATCGACGACTACGGCGACGTCCTCCAGGGCAGAGCGTATCCGCGACTCGATGTCGCGCAAGCGCTGCGGGTCGCGCTGACGCTCGATTTCATAGGCCTGCCAAGACTCCGATCGAGGGCCGCGCGGACCGCTCTGACGTGTGGTCAGCCGGCCACGACCATCACGATGCACCGACAGCACCGGGTGGATCAGTAGCCTGACGCTAACGCCGAGCTCGGCCAGCGCGATACCGACTGACTCGACAAGGAAGGGTCGATCGTCGGTGGCGATGAAAATGAGGCTTGAGTCCTCGCCGACACCGAGAGTCCCGGGTTCCGGCGAGAGCACTTCGACGCAGGACTGACCAGCGCCTTTGCGCTGCGCGAGCGTGTGATGGGCGCGCGCCAACAAGGCGAATTCGCGCGGCTCGTGCAATGCGAGATCTTCTTCGCCGACACCGCGGAAATACTCACGCAGCAGCTCTGCAGTTGGGGCGTTGCGCAGGCCGCGAGCCGCAACGACGATACGATCGATTAGCGTGCGGCGGCGGCGGGGGATGGCATCGGGCATGGACGGTCTCCGCGAAGTCAGTTCGGTGTCGCCGGTCGCAATTCGCGAGCCCGGTCGATCAAGCGTTGCCAGATTCTATCGAGTGCGTCTCGGTCGGCTGCATCCAGCGCGTCCAGGAGCAGCGTTTCGTACTCGCGCGCGATGGGGACGATGTCTGCATAAACGCGCCGGCCCGTCTCCGACAGTTGCAGTTGCGAGCGACGACGATCTTCGGCGTGGGTGTGGCGTTCCAATCGGCCGGCTCGCAGCAATGTCGCCACCGCCCGGCTGACGGCGACCTTGTCCATTGCTGTGCGCAACGCGACGTCTGCGGCCGACAGACCAGGTTCGATAGCCAATACCGCCATCACGCGCCATTGCGGAATCGTCAGACCGAAGCGTTCCGAGTAACGCGCTGCGATGGCGCCACTCACGAGGTTCGAGAGCAGCGAGAGTCGGTAGGGCAGGAACCGGGCGAGTTCGAGCGGAGACTCGTGTGTCATTTAGCGTACTTGCTGGTCGATGGCGCCAAACACCGACTGCCCGTCGGCAGCGTGCATCTCGATGCGAACCCGATCGCCCGAGCGCAAGAAGGCAGTGCGGGGTGCGCCGAGACGCAGCGTCTCGACGGTGCGTTGCTCGGCGATACACGAGTAGCCAACGCCACCCTCGCTGATGGGACGGCCAGGGCCGCCGTCGGCATCGCGGTTGGACACCGTACCCGAACCGATGATGCTGCCGGCGAGGAGCGGTCGGGTCCGTGCGGCATGGGCGATCAGCGTCGGAAAGTCGAAAGTCATATCGATTCCGGCGTTCGCTCGACCGAACGGGGCGCCGTTAAGCGAGACCTGTAGCGCGGCGTGCACGCGCGCCCCGTCCCAGGCGCTACCGAGCTCGTCGGGTGTCACGGCTACCGGTGCAAAGGCCGAGGAGGGTTTCGATTGGAAGAAGCCGAATCCCTTGGCAAGTTCTCCCGGTATGAGGTTGCGCAGCGAGACATCGTTGACGAGCATGACGAGCCGAATGCATCGAGCGGCGTGCTCACGTGTCACGCCGGCAGGAACGTCGTCCGTGACCACGGCTACCTCGGCTTCGAAGTCTAGGCCCCATTCCGGGTCAGCAAGCGGGATGTCATCGTGTGGTGCGAGAAAACTGTCGGATCCGCCTTGATACATCAGCGGGTCTGTCCAAAACGAGGCGGGTAGTTCCGCGCCGCGGGCGCGACGCACCAGTTCGACGTGATTGACGTACGCCGATCCGTCCGCCCACTGGTAGGCGCGCGGCAGGGGCGAGAGACAGGCGCTTGGATCAAAGGGCATGCCGTCGCCTCGTGCGAGTCTCTGCGAGAGCGCCTCGAGTTCGATGGTGTGACGCGACCAGTCATCGAGCGCACTTTGTAGATGTCGGCATTGCTCGGCCGGTAGGTAACGCGCGAGATCGCGCGAGACGACGACCAAGCGTCCGTCGCGCACGCCACTCTCTGCACGCAGGGTGGCGAGTTTCACTTGGTTTTCTCCGCAGCGAATTCCTTGGCATGCAGCCAGGCGGCGTGTTTGGGGGCTCGCTTGGTTCGGCTCCACTCCTCGAGCATGGCGGGGGCGAGCTCTCGCGCCCGGCGCAGATCTTCCTCGCTGCCGGTGTTGACGGTCAGTTCGAGGCGGTGTCCGTTCGGATCAAAGAAATAGATCGAACGGAACAGGCCATGATCGGTGGGGCCGACGACGTCGATTCCCCGGGCAAGCAGTCGCTCGCGCGTGGTCTCTAGCGTGGCGAGGTCTGCGACCTCGAAGGCGATGTGCTGCACCCAGCTCGGCGTGTTGGGGTCGCGGCCCATGGGCTCGCGCGTCGGCAGCTCGAAGAAGGCGAGCACGTTGCCCATGCCGGCATCGAGGAAGACATGCATGTACGGGTCGGGCTCGTGCGTGGAGGGCACGCGGTCCTCGGCGAAGGCCGTGACGAAGGCCATGCCCAACACGTCGCGGTAAAAATCGACGGTCTCCTTCGCATCGCGGCAGCGATAGGCGACATGGTGGATACGCTGGATGAGTGTCATGGCTAGCTCGCGGGGGGTCAGCTGCTTTTCGCTGCGAGTACGCCGCGGCGCAGCTGGTCGCGTTCGATGGACTCGAACAAGGCCTGAAAGTTACCTTCGCCGAATCCCTCGTCGCGCTCGCGCTGAATGAACTCGAAGAACAGCGGACCGACCAGGCACTCGGAGAAAATCTGCAACAGCAGTCGGCGCTCGCCCGCGGTCGAGCCGTCGAGCAAGATACCGCGCGATTGCAGCTCGTTCACCGGCATACCGTGACTGGGAAGGCGCTCCTCGAGCGCTTCATAGTAGGTCGCCGGCGGAGCGCTCATCAGCGGTACGCCGCGCGCGCGCAGGCGATCGACAGTGCTGCATAGATCGCTGGTGGCGAGGGCAATGTGCTGAATGCCTTCACCGTTGAAGCGCATCAGGTATTCCTCGATTTGGCCGCCGCCGCGCCCACCTTCCTCGTTGAGCGGGATACGGATGCGATCGTCCGGTGCCGTCATCGCGCGCGATTGCAGCTCGGTGTGGGCTCCGCGGATATCGAAGTGACGGATCTCGCGGAAGTTGAACAGACGCTCATAAAAGCCCGCCCAGTGCGCCATGCGACCGCGATAAACATTGTGGGTGAGATGATCGATGTGGGTGAGGTTCACGCCTGCCGGATGACGTGCGGCGCCGCTGCGCCAGCGGAAGTCGATGTCGTAGAGACTGACCCCGGGCGCGTAACGATCGACAAGGTAGAGCGCAGCGCCGCCGATGGCGCGGATCGCAGGCAGGCGCAGCTCCATCGGACCAGTCGGCATCTCCATCGGTTGCGCGCCGAGCTCGAGGGCGCGTTCGTAGGCCACGCGGGAGTCTTGCACGCGGAACGCCATGGCACAGGCGCCGGGGCCGTGCTCTTCGGCGAAGTGGGCCGCTTGGCTGCGCGGCTCGCGATTGACGATGAAATTAATGTCGCCCTGTCGGAACAGCGTCACGTCTTTGGAGCGATGGGCGGCCACCGGCTCGAATCCGAGTTGCTCGAAGAGGGGTTCGAGGAGGTTTGGAGCGGGGGAGGCGAACTCGACGAACTCGAAGCCGTCGAGGCCCATGGGGTTGTCGCGGGGCGTCGTCATGCTCCCATTATAGTTTCAAGTGAAACCATTCGGGACAGTTCGGCATGGGGGTTGAGCCCGTAGTTCGATATCGCTAAGATTGTTACAATGTTGAGCAATATTGAAATTCTCACTGCCGATCATGTCGCGCGAATCGTTCGGGCGCTCGCCGAGCCGGTACGAGTTCGGCTGTTACGACTGTGCGCCGATCAGCCGACCAGTGTTTCGGAGCTTGCCGCGGCCCTCGGGGAGAGCGAGCCGAACGTGTCGCGTCAGCTGAAACAACTCGCGCTCGCGGGATTGTTGCGACGAGTTCGCCGAGGTCAGCGCGTGGAGTACGTCCCGACGCCGATCGAGGGATTCGCAGCGGCGATCGCCGGGCTCGTGCTCGCGCACCTCGATGCCGAGGAGCCGGGTCTGCGTGCGGCCCGCGCACGGTTGCGGGGCCTCGAGGTGGGTGCGCGTGGTGCCGCACCGCGCGGCGCAGCGGGTGAGTGGTTACTACGGGGGCGGCTCGGGCGCGCCTTGCGCGGCGCATTGGAACTTGAGCTTGGTCGCGATGCCGCAAGCCGGCGCGTGCTTGTGCGTAGCGCGCACCGAGAACTGCTCGATGCGTTGCTGCACGTGTCGGCTCGACTGACCGTGCGCGTGTCTTCGCGTCTCGAGCAACAAGCCTTGCAAGCTTGGGCGGCCGAGGAGGGTGGTCAGGTGCAACTGGCGAACGCGCGCGAGATTCGTGCGTTGCCGCGTTTCGATACGGTTCTCGAGGCGCCTCCAACCGAAGATCTGCGCAATGCCGCTGACGTCGAGTCGCTCATCCGCAGCGCGCGCTCGCGGTTACTCGAGGGCGGCGTGTTGTGCTGTGTCGTGCCTTACGACGCTCTTGAGTCCGAGGGTCCGCCGCCGCAGCGGCTGCGTGCCCTACTCGAGGCCGAGGGATTCGAGTGCCTCACCCTCTCGCCAGTAGAGGCCGAGGGGGCTCATCTGCTGTTAAGTCGTGCGCGCCTGCGCGCTGCACGCCCGCGTGCATCTCGTAATGCATCGCTGACCGCCTGATTGCGTCGCAACCGCGCTCTCCTATCCGAGGATCGATCATGTCCGCCGCCGCCATCCGCGTTTCGTTCGAGTTCTTTCCGCCCGCCGATGCGACCATGGAGTCGACGCTGTGGCAGTCGGTGCAGCGTCTCGCACCACTCGCGCCGCGATTTGTATCGGTGACCTACGGAGCGGATGGGTCGACGCGTGATCGTACGCATCAGCTGGTCCGCAGAATCCAGACCGAAACCCGACTGACCGGAGCGCCGCATCTGACCTGCGTTGGTGCGAGTCGGGCAGATATTCTGTCCATCGCGCGTCAGTACTGGGATGAAGGGATCCGGCATATCGTCGCGCTGCGCGGCGATCCACCTCAGGGCGCAACCCAATACGTGCCGCATCCGGACGGCTTTGCCTATGGCGCGGACCTCGTGGCGGGGCTGCGCAGTGTCGCCGACTTTGATATCTCGGTGGCCGCGTATCCGGAGATGCATCCGGAGGCGAGTTCGCCCGACGCCGACTTCGAGAACTTCCGACGTAAGGTCGATGCGGGTGCGACCCGGGCCATCACTCAGTTTTTCTTCGAGACGGACGACTATCTGCGGTTTAGAGACCGCTGCGTGAAGGCTGGGATCGGAATCAGCATCGTACCGGGCATTCTGCCCATCACGCGTTTTCCGCAAGTGACACGTTTCGCGGCGCGCTGCGGAGCGAAGATCCCGAATTGGTTGGCGGAACGTTTCGCCGGGCTTGATGACGATCCGGATACGCGGCGGTTGATCGCAGCCAACGTCGCGATCGAGCAGGTCTCGCGCTTGCGTCGGCACGGCGTCGAGGAGTTTCACTTCTACACGCTGAATCGAGCCGAGCTGTCGTATGCGATTTGTCATGCGCTTGGGCTTCGTCCGGAGACAACGTGAGCGCGCATGCTCATAACTGTCGCTGTGCGCAGCACGCGCCGCTCGTGGGTTCGGCCGCGCCGAATGCGCTCGAGCGACGCGCGCAGCAAGCGAGTGCCGTACCGTTCGCGGTCACCCCGCCCGATGCCGTCGCGCGTTCCGAACGTGTACGTCGACTGCGGGAACTGATCGAGCAGCGCATACTGCTGCTCGATGGGGCGATGGGGACGATGATCCAGCGCCACAAGCTCGACGAGGCCGGTTACCGTGGCGAGCGTTTCCGCGATTACGGGCGCGACCTGCGCGGCAACAACGACCTGCTCACGCTCACCCAACCGAAGATCGTAGCGGATATTCATCGGGCCTACTTCGAGGCCGGCTCGGATATCGTCGAGACCAACACTTTCAACTCGACCACGATCGCCCAAGCCGATTACGGCATGGAGGCGCTGGTCCCGGAGCTCAACTACCGCGCGGCGCGGCTCGCACGTGAGGTCGCCGATGAGGTGAGTGCGCGGGTGGGGCTGCCCAAGTTTGTCGCTGGCGCGCTCGGGCCGACCAACCGTACAGCGTCCCTGTCGCCCGATGTGAACGACCCCGGCCTGCGTCACGTTAATTTCGAGCAACTCGTCGCGGCCTACGCCGAGGCGACCCGTCAGCTTGTGCTGGGCGGCGTCGATCTCATCTTGATCGAGACAGTGTTCGATACCCTGAATGCGAAGGCTGCGCTGTTCGCAGTGCGCGAGGTACTCGAGGAATTGGCTCTCGATCTGCCCGTGATCGTCTCGGGGACGATCACCGACGCCTCCGGTCGTACGCTTTCCGGTCAGACGACCGAGGCGTTTTGGAACTCGGTGCGACACGGCGAGCTGTTTGCGATCGGTCTCAACTGTGCACTCGGCGCGAAGGACATGCGGCCCTACGTCGCGGAGCTCGCGAGGATCTCGGACCGTTACGTCTGCGCTTATCCCAACGCGGGTCTTCCCAATGCGTTCGGCGAGTACGATGAAACTCCAGCGGAGACGGCGGCCATCCTGGCGGAGTTTGCGGCTTCGGGTCTGCTCAACATCGTCGGTGGATGTTGCGGAACGACACCCGAGCACATCCGGTTGATCGCCGAAGCCGTACGCACTGCGCCGGTACGACCGCGCGCCTCGCCGCCTATCGAGTGTCGGTTGTCCGGCCTCGAGCCGCTGAACATTGGTACCGCGACGCTGTTCGTCAACGCGGGTGAGCGTACCAACGTCACCGGATCGGCGAAGTTTCGCAAGCTGATCGAGGCGGGTGATTACAGTGCGGCATTGGATGTCGCCCGGCAGCAAGTGGCCGCCGGTGCGCAGCTGATCGACGTCAACATGGACGAGGGCATGCTCGATTCGGAGGCGGCAATGGTGCGCTTCCTCAATCTCATCGCCGCAGAGCCTGACATCGCTCGAGTACCGGTGATGATCGACTCTTCGAAATGGTCGGTGATCGAGGCGGGCCTGCGGTGTGTGCAGGGTAAGTCCATCGTCAATTCGATCAGTCTGAAAGAAGGCGAAGACGCCTTCATCGCTCAGGCGCGCAAGGTGCGCGCCTATGGGGCTGCCGTGGTGGTGATGGCCTTCGATGAGTCGGGGCAGGCGGATAGCATCGCGCGTAAGGTCTCGATCTGTGAGCGCTCGTACCGCATTCTGACCGAGCGGGTCGGCTTCCCTCCCGAGGACATCATCTTCGATCCGAATATCTTCGCAGTCGCGACCGGTATCGAAGAGCACGCCAATTACGGGGTCGACTTCATTGAGGCGACCCGCCAGATCAAGCAGCGTCTACCGCATGCGATGGTCAGTGGTGGCGTCAGCAACGTCTCGTTTTCCTTCCGCGGAAACGACCCGGTCCGTGAGGCCATGCACAGCGTGTTCCTCTATCACGCGATCCGTGCCGGCATGGATATGGGGATCGTGAACGCCGGGCAGCTCGCGATCTACGCCGACATTCCCGCCGATCTACGCGATGCCGTTGAGGATGTGATTCTCAACCGACGCGCCGACGCGACCGAGCGACTGTTGGCGCTGGCCGGGCGTTTCAAGGGCGAGGGCGGGGCGCGTCGCGAGGCCGATCTCGAATGGCGCAACTTACCGGTCGCAAAACGTCTCGAGCATGCTCTGGTAAAGGGCCTCGATGAATTTGTCGTCGCCGACACCGAAGAGGCGCGTCTCGCCGCTGCGCGTCCCATCGAGGTCATCGAGGGGCCCCTCATGGATGGCATGAACGTCGTCGGCGATCTGTTCGGCGCGGGCAAGATGTTCCTGCCTCAGGTGGTCAAGAGCGCCCGTGTGATGAAAAAGGCGGTGGCGCATCTCGTTCCGTTCATCGAGCATGAAAAAAGTGGTGCGGCTCGCAGCAACGGCAAAATTGTGCTCGCTACCGTCAAGGGTGATGTGCACGATATCGGCAAAAATATCGTCGGCGTCGTGTTGCAGTGCAACAACTTCGAGGTCATCGACCTCGGTGTGATGGTTCCTGCCGAGCGGATACTCGAGGTAGCCCGTCGCGAGAATGCGGCCCTCATCGGCCTGTCTGGACTCATCACGCCATCGCTAGACGAGATGG
>JBMSXG010000016.1:0-36018 GCA_049425405.1 Steroidobacteraceae bacterium | reverse complement strand
CCCCCCCCCTTCGTGTTACCAGGGAACGGTGGTCGAAATCGTCAACAGGGCGCGACGATCGCCCGAGTTGGCGTCCACGTCCTTGTCGAACTCGTAGCCGCTGGTCTTCAGCCACTTGAGTCCGAGTTCAAAGTTACCGAACGCGCGGGTGACGCCGACCGAGTAATCGGTGTAGCCACCGTCGTTGGCGCTGTCCCAGTAATCGCCGGCGCTGCGGCCGATGTGCAGGTTGAACGTGAAATCGTTCGGCAGCGGAACATCGAGGTTGCCCTCGAGGTACGAGCTCGATTCGCCTGAATTGACGTAATCGTCGGCGTACCACAGCTTGGCGCTGAACATCTTGAAGGTGAAGCCGGCGAACAGCTCGTTGTAATCGATGTCGTCACCGTTGTCGAAGTAGTTGTAGCGCGCGACACCGAGGTCGTAGCCGAAGTCGTCGTTGACACTGCCCGAGTAGCCAAGGACCAAGTCGACCTCGGTGTCCGAGGTGGTGTCCTCGCCGAAATCGACGTTGCTGGCCCAAAGGCTCGCATACAGGCCTGATTCGGCTGACCAGTCGAGGCTCGCCTGGAGCGCCGGATCGAGAGCCGACTGGGTGATGCCGCGGAAGTCGTAGTCCGAGGCAAGGGTGATGGTCGAGCTCACCTCGGCGCGAGCGACCGTGCTGGTGGCGCCGAGCGCAACGAGTGCAAGCAGAGGAAGGGTTTTGTTCATGGCGGGTCCTCGCGATTGTTGTGTCAGGGTCGTTCTTGGTTCTGTAAGCAAATCACGTGCCAAGCAATAAGCCGCATTCTAACGCGATCCTGCACCGCTGTAGCGCGGCTTGCGGCCCGAGTGGTCGGTTCCGGTGCACTCGACTGCTAGACTGCCGCTCATGAGTACTCAAACCTCCTCGAACTGGCACGAGCGTGCCCGAGCGGTGTCGCCGCGGGCGGACGCCTTCATCGGCGGCCGAGCGTTGCCTGCGCAGTCCGGCAAGACTTTTTCCAAGATTTCTCCGGTGGATGGGCGAGCGCTGGCGCAGGTCGCTGATTGTGGTCCAGCGGACATCGAGGCTGCGGTGGCGAGCGCCCGTGCAGCCTTAGTTCGCGGCGTGTGGTCCCAACGGCGTCCGACCCAACGTAAGAAAGTGCTGCGGCGATTTGCAGAGCTCATTTTGCAGAACAAAGAAGAGCTGGCGTTACTCGAAACGCTGGACATGGGTAAGCCCATCGGCGATAGCCTGCAGGTGGATGTGCCGAGCACTGCGCGCTGCATCGAGTGGTACGCGGAGGCGATCGACAAGGTCTACGGTGAGGTGGCCCCCACGGGTCCGGATGCGCTGGCGCTTGTCACGCGCGAGCCGGTCGGTGTGGTCGGAGCGATCGTGCCCTGGAACTTCCCGCTGATCATGGCGGCCTGGAAGATCGGGCCGATCCTCGCCGCGGGCAACTCGCTGGTCTTGAAGCCGTCGGAAAAATCGCCGCTGACGGCGCGCCGCCTCGCTGAGCTTGCCATCGAGGCGGGAGTGCCGGAGGGGGTGTTCAACGTCGTGCCGGGTTTTGGCGGCACGGCGGGTAAGGCGCTCGCACTCTCCATGGATGTCGATGCGATCGCGTTCACGGGTTCGACCGCGACCGGCAAGCTCGTGATGCAATACGCCGCGCAGTCGAATCTGAAGCGGGTCGGGCTCGAGTGCGGCGGTAAGTCGGCCAACATCATCATGGCCGACTGTCCGGATCTGGAAGCGGCCGCGCGTGCTGCGGCGCTGGCGATCTTCTTCAACCAGGGGGAGATGTGCTCAGCAGGTTCGCGACTGCTGGTGCAATCGTCGGTACGCGAGGCGTTGCTTGAGACGGTCTGCGAGATCGGTCGTGGTATGGCGCCCGGCGACCCGCTCGATCCCGCCACTCGGCTGGGTGCCATCGTTGATGAGTCTCAGTTGTTGCGCGTGCTGGGCTACATCGAATCGGGTCAGCAGGAGGGCGCGCGACTGCGACTCGGCGGACAGCGGGCGCGTGAACACTCTGGTGGATTCTATGTTGAGCCGACGGTGTTTGACGCGGTCACACCCGGAATGCGTATTGCCCGCGAGGAAATCTTCGGGCCGGTACTCGCCACGGTGAGTTTCGAGACGGTGGAGGAGGCGATCGCGATCGCCAACGACAGCGACTACGGTCTGGCAGCTGCGATCTGGAGTCGCGACATACGCACGGCACATCGCGTTGCGCGGGCGCTGCGTGCCGGGACCGTGTACGTGAACTGTTACGACGCGGACGACATCACCGTACCGTTCGGTGGCTACAAGCAGTCGGGCATCGGTCGTGACAAGTCCCTGCATGCCTTCGACAAGTACACCGAGCTGAAGACGACCTGGGTCGATCTCGCCTGACGTGGCTCTCGCGGACGAACCTGTCGCCTTCGTCGACGTCGAGACGACCGGTGGGCATCCGGCCTGGCATCGCATCACCGAGATCGCGATCATCGGAATGACCCGCGGCGAGATCGAATGGCAGTGGAGTCAGCTCGTCAATCCGGGCGTGCACATTCCCGCCTCGATCGAGGCGCTCACCGGTATCAGCGATGCCATGGTGGCAGAGGCGCCTGAGTTCGCATGGATCGCCGGCGAGGTGCTGCGGCGTCTGGCAGGGCGGCGTTTCGTGGCGCATAACGCACGATTCGATTACGGATTCGTGCGCAGCGAATTGCGACGGGCGGGGCACGCCTATCGCGCGCCGCTCGCCTGCACCGTACGACTGTCGCGCGAACTGTACCCGGACGCCGAGCGGCACAATCTCGACACGCTGATTGCCCGCCACCAGCTGCAGTGTGCAACGCGCCATCGCGCGCTGCCGGATGCTGCCGTGCTCGCGCAGTTCTGGCAGGTGCTTCGTTCCAGTTGGCCCGCCGAGCAGCTCGATGCAGCGATCGAGCGGGTCGGGCGGCGTCCCTCGCTACCGGCTCAGCTCCCCGAGGATCTGCTCGATGATCTGCCGGAGAGTCCCGGGGTCTATCGCTTCCATGGCGAGGGTGACGCGCTGCTCTACATCGGCAAGGCCAACAATTTACGTGAGCGCGTGCTGGGGCATTTCATGTCCGCCGCTCGGGATACCAAGTCGCAGCGCCTCGCAGCGCAGGTGCGGCGTATCGAGTGGAGCGAGACGGCGGGCGAGCTCGGCGCGTTGTTACTCGAGGCGCGTCTCGTGCGTGAACAGCAGCCGGTCTACAACCGGCGGCTGCGCGGCGAGTCGGAACGCTGGAGTTGGCAAGTCGCCGACCAACCCGCGGAACCCGTGCTGCATCAACTCGAAGGACCACTGCCCGACACGGTGGACTGTTTCGGACTGTATCGCAGCGTCCGGGCAGCTAAGCAGGCTTTGAGCTCACTCGCACGTGAGCGTCAGTTGTGTTTGAAGCTGCTGGGTCTCGAGTCGGCAGGCGAGGGTTCCTGCTTTGCGCATCAAGTCGGCCGCTGCCTCGGGGCTTGCGTCGGCGCCGAACCGATCGCCCGACACCATCTGCGACTGAAGCTCGCGCTCGCCCCCCTGCAGCTACGGCGCTGGCCGTATCGCGGGGCGATCGCGGTGGAGGAGACCAGCGTGATGGGTTGGCGGGTCTGGCACGTGATCGACGGTTGGCAATATCTCGGAACCGTCACCGAGGCTGACGACGATTCATCCCTCACGATGCCCACCGAGTCGTGTTTCGATCCCGACACCTATCGGTTACTCGTGCGCCATCTGCCCTCGCGGAGAAGCGGCATCCGGCCCTGGCCGCCCGTTCGTCCCGCATGAATACCTTCGTCGCCAGCGTACCGCGGGGGCTCGCCGATTTACTCGCGCGCGAGCTGCAGGGCTTCGGGGCGACGGATGTCCGTGACCGCGGTCACACGGTGACTTTCACCGGAACGCTTGAGGTCGCCTACCGAGCGTGTCTCGAGTCGTGGGTGGCCAGCCGGGTGCATCTGGAGATCGCTCGTTTCGAGGCTCGGGATGAACCCGCGATTCAAGCGGGACTACGGGCTATCGACTGGCTACGCCATATCGATCCGCACTCTACGCTGGCGTGTGAGTGGAGCGGTCGGCACCCGGCCATCATCAATACCCATTTCGGTACCCTGCGTCTGAAGGATGCCATCTGCGATCGGCTGCGCGAGCAAACCGGTACGCGCCCGGACATCGCTTTGCAGGAGCCCGGCGTGCGGGTCCACGCACATGCGGTGGGCACACGGGTCGTGGTGTCGATCGATCTGGCGGGCGAGGGCCTGCATCGACGCGGTTGGCGCGCACAGACGGGTGAGGCACCCTTGCGCGAGAACCTCGCTGCGGGACTGTTGCTGCGCGCGGGCTGGCCGCAGATCGCCTCGAGCGGTGGCGCGCTGCTTGATCCGATGTGTGGTTCGGGAACCTTCGTCATCGAGGCGGCACGCATGGCTGCCGGTATCGCGGCGAATCACGGCCGACGGTATTTCGGCTTCCTTCGTTGGCGCGGTCACGATGCGGCGTTATGGGAGCGGCTCGTCAGCGAAGCGCGCGCACGAGCCGAGCAGGGGCTCGCCGCGGCGCGTGCGCGCGGTGTGCCGATCATCGGTCGCGACAGCGATGCGCGGGTACTGCGCGAGGCTGACAAAAATGCCTCGTATGCTGGGGTTGCCGAGCTTGTACGTTTCGAGCGCGGCGCTCTCGAGGATGCGACACCGCCGGCGCAGGGTGGGTTACTCATCACCAATCCGCCGTGGGGCGTACGTCTTGGCGATCGCGAGGCTGCGGCGGCCGTGCATCGGGCGCTGGGTGCGGTATTGCGCGAGCGTTTCGAGGGTTGGCAGGCGCTGGTGCTCTCGGGCGATCCGGCGCTCGGTCTTGAGCTCGGCCTGCGCGCCGAGCGTGTGCACACGGTGTGGGTCGGCGCCCTCGAGTGTCGGGTGCTGCGACTGCGCATCGCGCTAGAGGCGGTGCGCGATCTGCGACCGAAAGAGGGTCTGCTCATCGATCCTTCGCTCGCGAGCGCACCGGGAGCAGTCATGTTCGCGAATCGGTTACGCAAGAACGAGAAGCAGCTGTCGAGCTGGCGTCGTCGCGAGGGTGTGCTGTGTTATCGGTTGTACGACGCCGACATGCCCGAATATGCGTTTGCGATCGACGTGTACGCGGCTGCGCCGGGCGAGGAGCGTTGGGTGGTAGCGCAGGAGTACGAGGCGCCGCCAGATATACCGCCCGAGACTCTGCGACGGCGCAGGCAGGAGGCGCTGGCAGGCCTTGCAGCGGCGAGCGGCGTGCCGGCCGATCACATCCAACTGCGCACGCGGCGACGACATAAACGCGGCGAGCAGTACACGCGGCGGGAAACGCGTGGCGAATTCCACGTGGTCAGCGAGGGAGGGCTGCGCTTCCGGGTGAACTTCCGCGACTACCTCGATACCGGTTTATTCCTTGATCATCGCACGACTCGGTCGCGTATCCGTGAGCTTGCCGCCGGACGGGATGTACTGAATCTCTTTTGCTATACGGGTAGCGTGACGGTTTATGCAGCAGCGGGCGGCGCACGCTCGAGCACCTCCGTGGATCTGTCTGCGACCTACCTCGAGTGGGCCCGCGAGAATCTCACGCTGAATGGACTCGAAGCACCGCAGCACCAACGAGTGCAAGCCGACGTACGCGAGTGGTTGCGCGAGGCGCGGGCCCGCGGCGAGCGTTATGGGCTCATTTTTTGTGACCCACCGACCTTCTCGAACAGTAAGAGAATGCAGGGCGTGTTCGACGTGCAACGTGATCACGCCGGTCTGATCGAGGACTGTCTCGCATTGCTCGCTCCGGGCGGGGTGCTGTGGTTCTCGACCAATGCACAACGCTTCAAGCTCGATCCGCTGCTCGAGTCCCGGGCGACGATCCACGATCTGACCCGCGCGACGATTCCGCCGGATTTCGCCCGCAATCCCCAGATCCACCGCTGCTTCGAATTGACGCCGCGCTAGGGTCTTCTGGCCGGGCCTCGGACAGTTTCCACGCCACGGTTCCCCCCGGGTGGGCCGGTGGTAAGGTGTTTCCATGAAGTCCGTGCTTTATTTTGGCTCGCACCGGCGCGTCGTTCCGTGGGCGCTGCTCGCTCTCGTGGTCGCTGGCTGCGGTGGGCGGGGCGGCGCCGATGCGCCGACCGCGAGCTCGCTGACCGTGACCACGACCGCAGCCACCGAGCGTCTCATCGCTCGTGAGGTCGTCGCCTCGGGATCCGTCGCCGCGTGGCAAGAGATGTCGCTTGGGGTGGAGTTGAGCGGCATTCGAGTCGCCAACGTGTTGGTCGAGCCAGGTGCACGCGTGTCTGCGGGTGATCCGCTGGTGGAGTTTGATCGGCGCACACTCGAGGTGCAGGCCCGACAGGCCGAGGCCAGTCTCGCCCAGGCCAAGGCGAGCGCTCAGCTCGCACGCACCCAGGCGACGCGCGGGGAGGGCTTGGTCGCGCAGAATCTCATCTCGAGCAGCAACTACGACGAGTTGCAGGCCAACCGCGCCCGCGCTGAGGCGCAGCTGATCGCGGCCGAGGCTGAGCGCGACAACGCCCAATTACGGCTCGGGTTCGCGACGCTGCGAGCGCCGGATTCCGGCATCGTCTCCGCGCGCCAGGTTCAGCCCGGCCAAGTGGTCTCGGCTGGCACCGAGCTGCTCAGGCTCATCCGTCGCGGTCGTCTCGAGTGGCGAGCCGAGGTCGCCGAGACCGATCTTGCCCGCATCGGCGTCGGCGCCACCGTGACGCTGCGCGCACCGAACGGAGAGCGCGTCGAGGGGCGCGTCCGCGCGGTATCGCCGTCGATCTCAGCCGAGACTCGCACGGCACTCGTCTACGCCGATTTGCCGGCGCCGGGTCCGCTGCGGGCCGGTATGTTCGCTGAGGGGCGGCTCGCCGTCGGTTCTGCACGCGTACAGGTCTTGCCTCGCGAATCGGTGGTCTACCGCGACGGCTTCGCCTACGTCTTCGTACTTGGCGAAGGAAATAAAGTCGTACAGCGCCGCATCGAGGCGGGCACCACGCAAGACGAGTTCATCGAAGTACGCGCGGGTCTCGCGCGCGGCGAGCGCGTCGTACTGCGCGGCGCAGGTTTCCTCGGTGATGGTGACGTCGTCAAAGTGGTGGAAGGTGCGCCGCTCGCCGCCACGCCGTCTGCGGGCATCGCGACCGGGGCTCGCCAGCCGTGAATCTGTCGCGCTGGGGCATCGAGCATCCGCTGCCCGCGGTGCTGGCGTTCGTGTTGCTGACGTTGGCGGGCCTGTGGGGTTGGCGACAATTACCGATCTCGCAGCTCCCCGATATCGCATTGCCCACCATTCAGGTGACGGTGGGTCTACCGGGCGCCACACCCTCGACGCTTGAGACCGACGTCACCCGCAAAATCGAGGATGCGGTGGCGAGCATCGCCGACATCGATCGCATCACCTCGGCCGTCAGTGAGGGCACCTCGGTCACCCGTATCGAATTCGAACTGGGGCGCGATCTCGATCTGGCGCTCGATGAAGTACGCGACGCCGTATCGCGTGTCCGTCGCGACCTACCGGCCGATATCGATGAGCCGGTGGTTCAGCGACTGAATCTCGTCGGTGGCACGGTGATCGGCTTCGCCGTCTCGTCCGACCGTCTCGCGCTCGATGAGTTGTCGTGGTTCGTCGATGACAAAGTAGCCAAGGCCATCTACGGCGTGGCGGGCGTGGGTTCGGTGTCGCGCAGCGGCGGTGTCGATCGCGAAGTCCGCGTGGCCCTGCGTCCCGAAGCGCTGCAGGCGCTCGGTGTGCCGGCAGGCTCGGTGTCCAATCAGCTCGCACGGCTACAGCTCGAGCGACCGGGCGGACGCACGGAGTCCGGTGGCGCGGAGCAGGCCGTGCGCACGATCGCGGTGGTCCGCTCCGCCGCTGAGCTCGCCGACTATCCGATCTATCTGGCCGACGGACGTACTGTGCGACTCTCCTCGATCGCCACGGTCACCGACGGCAGCGCGGATCCGCGGGGTGCGGCGCTGCTCGACGAGCGTGCGGTGGTGGGCTTCTCGATCCGACGAACGGCTGGATCGAGCGAGGTCGAGGTCGGCGAATCCGTGCGGCGTCGAGTCGAGCAGTTGCAGCGCGAACACCCGGAGGTACGTTTCACTGAGGTCGTCTCGAGCGTCGAGGCTGCGCGCGCCTCCTACGATTCCTCGATGGTCATGCTGCTCGAAGGAGCGCTGCTCGCGGTGCTCGTCGTATGGTTTTTCTTGCGCGACTGGCGTGCCACCTGGATCTCGGCGATCGCGCTGCCACTGTCAGTGATCCCGACGTTCGCGGTGATGAGTTGGCTCGGCTTCTCGCTCAACCTGCTGACGCTGCTCGCGTTGGCGGTGGTGATTGGCATCCTGGTGGATGACGCGATCGTCGAGGTCGAAAACGTCGCACGACACCGTGCAATGGGTAAGACGCCGCTGCAGGCGGCCATCGATGCCACTGATGAGATCGGCGTGGCGGTGATCGCGACGTCGGTGACGCTCGCGGCGGTATTCATTCCGGTGGCTTTCATGCCGGGCGTCACCGGTAAATTCTTTCGCGAGTTCGGCTGGACGGCCGCGGCCGCCGTGCTGTTCTCGCTGCTCGTTGCGCGCTTACTGACCCCCATGCTCGCTGCCTTTTTCATGAAGGAGTCGCCCAGGGCGGTTGGCGATTCGCCGCTGATGGTGCGCTATCTGGGGTGGGTCGATTTTGCGCTGCATCACCGCCGCAAAACGCTGCTGTTCGCAATGCTGACCTTCATAGGTTCGATGGCGCTGATACCACTCATCCCCAAGACCTTCGTGCCGCAGACCGATCAGACGCGCGTGCAATTGCAGGTCGAGCTGCCGCCGGGTGCGCGTCTGGCGGATTCGCTCGATGTCGCGCGTGAGGTTCGTACGAAGCTGCGCGCAGGCGTGCCGGAGATCGAGCAGATCTTCACCATCGTGGGCGGTGCGGCATCGGAGACGATGGGCGGCGGACTGTCGTTCCCTGAAGTGCGCACGGTCAAACTCACGCTGCAGTTCGCCAAGCAGCGCGAGCGCAGCAGTCAAGAACTCGAGGATGCGGTGCGTGCCGAGCTGCGTGATCTGCCGGGTGTGCGAGTGAGTTTCTCAACCGGTGGTCCGGGCGATTTGCTCTCGCTCGTGCTTGCCGGCCGCGACTCGCAGCTGCTTGCGAGCACCTCGCGTGATGTCGCGGCAGCCATCCGCCAGTTGCCGGGGCTCGGCTCGGTGACGACCTCGGCTGCCTTGCTGCGTCCCGAGATACTCATCCGGCCAGATCCTGCGCGAGCCGCCGATCTTGGCGTCTCCACGGTGGATATCGCCGATGCGGCACGCATCGCGACCAGTGGCGACATCCCGCAGCGGCTCGCCAAACTCAATCTTGCCGAGCGACAGGTGCCGATCCGCGTCCAGCTGGCCGGTGCGTCACTCACCGATCCTGCCGTACTGGGTCAGTTGCGCGTACCGGGCGCGCGCGGGCCGGTGCCGCTGTCGGCGGTGGCCGAGATCACCGAGGGTAGTGGGCCGGCGCGCATCGACAGACTCAACCGCGAGCGCAACGTGACGGTGTCTGCCGAGCTCAATGGGCAGCCGCTCGGGGATGTCATGGCCAAAGTCATGCGCATGCCGGAGCTGCAGAATCTGCCGCCGGGTGTACGAATCGTTCCGGCCGGCGACTCTGAGTCGTTCGTCGAGCTCTTCGTCGGATTCGTGCTCGCCATGCTCGCTGGTGTGGTGTCGGTCTACGTTGTGCTGCTGTTGCTCTTCCACAGCGCGACCCAGCCGCTCGTGATCCTTGCAGCCGTACCGCTCTGTGGCGGTGGGGCCTTCGGGTTGCTGCTGCTCACCGGAAATGCGCTCTCGCTGCCATCGCTGATCGGGTTGCTGCTGCTCACCGGCATCGCGACCAAAAATTCGATCTTGATCGTCGACTACGCCATCATCGGCGAGCGTGAAGGGTTGTCGCGTGAGCGGGCTCTGATTGAAGCCTGTCGTAAGCGCGCCCGCCCCGTGATCATGACGACCGTCGCGATGGGCGCGGGGATGTTGCCGATTTCTCTCGGGCTCGGCGCGGACGGGCAGTTCCGCACGCCGCTCGGCGTGTCGGTGATCGGTGGGCTGATCACTTCCACGCTGTTGTCACTGGTGGTGGTGCCGGCGGCATACTCGCTGGTCGCCGAGGTCACCGATCGCTACATCCGTCCGCGCTTCGCGCGCTTTTCGCGCGACGCTCTGCGCGCGGCCAACAGCTAACTAACGAAAGGCAGCGATCACGCCGGCGCGCAGTCGCTCGACCACGTTACGACAACGGCTGGGCAGCCACGCTACCGACGCTGCGGCCGAGCTTAGCGGCGCGTAGGGCATGACCAGCATCAAGGCGAGATACACCGCGATCATTGCGCCGCCGCTGAACACGAGCAGGACCACGGCGACCAAGCGCACCAAGGCGACATCGACGTTCATGCCGTTCGCGAGACCGTTGCAGACACCGCTGATCCAGGCGCCCTCGCTGATCTGCTCGATCCGCGGCGCTGAGCTGACGGCGGACGCTGGCTCCACCACCGGTTCGTTGCGTACCGGGCCAATTTCAGCGAGCGCCGCATCGAGGGTTCGAAGATCGATCACTGTCGTTCCCGGAGTCAGACGCTGCTGGCATTGGGTGGCGATGCCGCGCTCAAGATCGCCGAGGATCTCCTCGCGGTCTGGATTGGCGGCCAACGTTCGCGCCGCGTCTTCAAGATAACGCGCGAGACGCGCATGGGCGTCCTCTTCGAGCGGGTGGGGGTTGCCGCCGAGGCTGGCGGTGATGACGCGCTTCATCGGTTCTCTCCAATCACAGGTTGGCCGAGTCGGGCAACGGTCTGATGCAGATGGGTCCAGTACTGTTCGAGCTCGCGAAGCTGGATCTCGCCCTCTGCCGTCAGTCGATAGTACTTTCGAGGAGGGCCGAGATCGGACTCCTGCCAAACGTACGTCACGAGTCCCTCGCGGCGCAGTTTGCTCAGCAGGGGATACAGCGTGCCTTCCTGGGTGGCGAAGTCGGTCTCGCCCAGCGCGCGCAGGATGTCGGCAGCGTAGACGTTGCGCCGACCCACGATCTTGAGGACCAGGAATTCGAGCAAGCCCTTGCGGATCGGGGCGAGTTTGGCGGCAGCGAGCATGTTGGCGATCGATCAGGGTTCGTACCGGTACCTTTTTTGAAAAAGGTACAGGGATCGACGGGAGAGGTCAAGCACGGCGTCGATAGACGCCACTGCGGTTCACATCACAGCAGATCCCGCAGTCGGTACCAGAGCATCGCGAGAACCAAGGCAGGGCGACGCAGCCATGGCCCCCCCGGAAAATCCCGGTGCGGTATCCGGGCGAACACGTCAAACCGTTCGCTCGTCCCGCAGATCGCTTGCGCCAGCAGCCGGCCGGCCACGCCCGTGAGTGCGATGCCGTGGCCCGAGAATCCCTGCAGCACGTAGACGTCGGGCTCGAGGCGCGCGAAGTGCGGGGCACGGTTGAGCGTGATGTCGACCCAGCCCCCCCAGGCGTGCTCGATCGGCACATCGGCGAGCTGCGGATAGACGCGCAGCATGCGCACGCGGGTGGCGCGGGCCGTGCCCAGAGGATCGAGTCCGGAGTAACTCACCCGTCCGCCGAACAGCAAGCGGTGATCGCTCGAACGCCGGAAGTAATCGATCACCCAGTTGATGTCGGTGACGGCAGCGTTGTTGCGGATGAGCGCGGTGGCGCGTTCGGCACCGAGCGGCGCGGTAGCCACGATGTAGGTCCCGACGCCGATGATTTTGCGTGCCAGTTGCGGCGCCAGCGTCGGTCCGAATTCATTGAGCCAGGCGTTGCCACACAGCGCCAGAGCGTTGCAGCGCACCTCACCCTGCGCAGTGCGTACCACGAGATGTCCCGACTCGCGTCGGTAGCGCAGGGCGGGGGAGTTCTCAAAGATCGTCGCGCCGGCGCGTTCGGCGGCAAGGGCGAGACCGCGCGTGTATTTGAGCGGGTGTAGATGGCCGCCCTCGCTGTCGTAGGTGCCGGCGAGGTAGCGGGTCGAGTCGATGAGTGTGCGTAATTCGTCCTGCTCGACCATGCGGATGGAGGTGTGCGCGAGCCGGTGCTGCAGCTCGAGCTCGGCGCGTAATTCATCCACCTGTCGCGGTTTGATCGCCACATGCATCTGACCGGCGACGTAGTCGCAGTCGATGGCGTGGCGTGCGATGAGCTCGCGCTGCAGACGTAATCCCTCGACCGTGACATCCCACACCTGTCGTGCCGCGCTCGCGCCGAGCAACGATTCGATTTTGGCGTGTCCGCAGGCGACTCCCGAGATCGCTTGCGCGCCGCTACGTCCGGAGGCGCCATGGCCGATTGCGCGGGCCTCGAGCAGCACGACGCGACGGCCCGACTCGGCTAGGTGCAGCGCCGTCGAGCAGCCGGCGATGCCGCCGCCGACGACGCAAACATCGGTGTCGACGGTACCGCGCAGCGGTGCGCGGTCGGGCGCGGCCGGCGCTGAGAACGCGTACCAAGAATCGGACGATGCGGCGCTCACACGGCGCCCATGTACCAGTCGATCTCGAGTGGGCTCACGTGCGAGTTGAACTCGTCGAGCTCGGCCTGTTTGACCGTCGCATAGAGGTGTTGAAACGGTCGGCCGAGATACTGGCCGGCGAACTCGCCTGCGGCGAAACGTTCGATCGCGCTCGCCCAGTGCAGCGGCAGCGCAGTTGCGAACACTGCCGGCAGATCCGCGGGCGCGGGGTCACGATAGGCGTTGCCGGTGAGCGCGGGCGGCGGTGTGAGGCCCTGCGCAAGACCGTGATGGATGCCAGCGAGCATCCAGGCCACCACGAGATACGGATTCGCGTCTGCACCGGCGAGACGATGCTCGATGCGACGATTGACCGGATCGCTGACCGGGATGCGCACCGCGGAGCCTCGATTGTTGATCGACCAGGCGGGTCGCATCGGCACGTAGGCCTCGGGCCGAAAACGTCGATAGGAATTCGGTCCCGGGGCGCACACCGCCATTCCCTCGGCGAGCGTGGCGAGCAGCCCGCCGACGGCATGACGCAGGGTGGTGGCCGACGCCCCTGTCGCGATCTCGCGCTCTTCGCAGGCGAAGAGGTTCTGACCACCGGCATCGAGCAAGCTGACATGCACGTGTAGGCCGGAGCCGGCCATGTCGCGATACGGTTTTGGCAGGAAGGTCGCGTCCCAGCCGAACTCGCGCGCCACGCTGCGTACCACTCGCTTGAAGCGGATCGCCTCATCGCAAGCCCGTAGCGCATCGGCGCGGTGCATTAAATTCACCTCGAACTGTCCCGGTCCGTACTCGGCCAGCGCACTGGTGGCCGGGATCCCCTGAGCCGCGCAGGCTGCATCGATGCGAGCGAGTACCCGCGAATACTCGTCGAGGTCGGTCATCGAGTTGATCTGCGTGCGATGCTCGCGCCGACCGGCGCGGGGCAGAGGTGGCGGTTGTGGCTGGCCGGCGCTGTTGCGCTCGCGATCCACAAAATAAAACTCGTATTCGATCGCCACCACGGGCGTCAGGTTCAGTCGGTGGAAGCGATCGAGGACCTTGACGAGCACGTGCCGTGGATCGGCAAAGAAGGGACGGCCGTCGTGCTCGAACATCGATACTTGCAGTTGGGCGAGCCCGGGTGGCTGCCAGGGCACGGTGACCAGCGTGTCGGGTAGTGCTCGGCAGGGGCGATCGGCATCACCCTCATCGAATCCCAGGCCGCTCGCTTGCACCGTACCGCCGAGGACATCGAGCGCGAACATCGAGCCCGGCAGCAACATACCGCGCTCGTACACCCCGGGCATTGCCGCGCGATCGATCCGCTTACCGCGCTCGACCGCGTTCAAGTCCGCCAGGAATACATCGACGTGGCGAACGTCCGGATGGGCGCGCAAAAAAGCATCGAGCTCGGAGGCTGCGGCGGTCATGGTGGGGGTGGGGCGGGGTGGAACGAGCGGCAGGATACGGGCTGGGTCGCCACGGAGGCAATATCAGCATTTATAAACAATGACTTACATAATTTTCATCGAAAATATTTTATCTTCTGGGGGCGCTTTCCAGGCTAGAATGTCGCCCAGCGTCGACACCGTTCGCGTCGCCGCCGACCCAGCATGCCAGCCCCGCCCGTCATCGGTATTCCTGCCGACCGTCGAATGGTCGGACCCCATCCGTTCCACATGGTCGGGGAAAAATACATCCATGCCGTGGCCCGGGCAGCCGGCGGACTGCCGTTGCTGCTACCGGTGCTCCCGGAGCCGCTCGAGGTCCCGCTGCTACTGGAGACGCTGGACGGACTCTTGCTTCCGGGCAGCCCATCGAATGTGGAGCCCCATCACTACGATGAGGGGCCGAGCGAGCCGGGGACGCTGCACGATCCCGAGCGCGATGCGACAACCCTGCCTCTGATCCGGGCGGCGATCGAGGTGGGTGTGCCGACGCTCGGTATCTGCCGAGGGTCTCAGGAGATGAACGTCGCGCTCGGCGGCAGTCTTTGGCAGCGGGTGCACGAGGTGCCGGGTCTCGCGGATCACCGCGAGGACAAATCGGTGCCGCTCGAGCAGCATTACGGTCCGGCCCACGAGGTGATCCTCGAGCCGGGCGGTCGACTGCAGGCGCTCGCGCAGGGCGCCGAACGCCTAGCGGTGAACTCTCTGCACGGTCAGGGCGTCAAACGGTTGGCGCCCGGTCTGCGCATCGAGGCTCGCGCTCCGGATGGCCTGATCGAGGCCTTCGAGCTCGTCGACTCGCCAGCCTTCGCGCTCGGTGTGCAGTGGCACCCCGAGTGGCGGGTGATGGCCAACGAATTTTCCGTCGCGTTGTTCGCCGCGTTTGGCGAGGCAGCGCGCGAGCGCGCCGCTCGGCGAGGGGCGCGACGATGAGAGGTGATGTCATGACCGATCCGATTTCGCAGTTCTTCCGCGATCACAACATTCAGGAGGTCGAGGCCATCGTGCCCGACATGGCCGGGATCGCCCGTGGCAAGCTAATGCCCGCGGAGAAATTTCAGGGTGAGCAGGGAATGCGTCTGCCGGAGAGCATCTTTCTGCAGACCGTGACCGGCGATTACCCCGACGAGACGGCAGCGGCCATGAGTCCGGCCGAGATCGACATCATGTTGAAGCCCGACCCCCGAACCGTACGACGGGTGCCATGGGCCGCCGAGCCGACTGCGCAGGTGATTCACGATTGTTTCTACGCCGATGGGCGACGAGTGAAGATGGCGCCGCGCGAAGTTCTCAAGCACGTGCTCGACCTGTATGCACAAAAGGGTTGGGAGCCGGTGGTGGCGCCTGAGCTCGAGTTCTATTTGGTCGAGCCCAACGTCGATGCCGACTATCCGCTGAAGCCACCGATGGGCCGCTCGGGTCGCGCCGAGCCGGGCCGGCAGTCCTACAGCATCGCAGCAGTCAACGAATTCGATCCGCTGTTCGACGATCTCTATCAGTTCTGCGAGGACCAGGACATCGCGATCGACACGCTCATCCACGAGGATGGTCCGGCGCAGATGGAGATCAACCTGCTACATGGGAATGCGCTTGATCTGGCGGATCAGGCCTTCATGTTCAAGCGCACTGCGCGCGAGGCTGCGCTGCGACACAAAATGTACGCGACGTTCATGGCTAAGCCCCACGCGAAGGAGCCGGGCAGCGCCATGCACATCCACCAGAGTGTGGTCGACCGTCAAACTCGCCGGAACGTATTCTCGGCCAAGGACGGCACGCCGACGTCGTTGTTCTTTTCGCATATCGCGGGGCTGCAGCGCTACTTACCGGCGGCGATGGCGCTACTGGCGCCCAACGTCAATTCCTACCGCCGCATCACGCGCTTCCAGGTGGCGCCGATCAACGTGCAGTGGGGCTACGACAATCGGACGGCGGGGCTGCGTGTGCCGGTGTCGGATCCCGAATCGCGCCGAGTGGAAAATCGCATCTCGGGAGCGGACGCCAATCCCTATCTGGCCAGTGCGGCATCGCTGGCCTGCGGTTATCTTGGCATGGTGCAGGGACTGTCGCCGACCGATCCTATCTCGGGCAGCGCGCATGAACTGCCGTTCTCTCTGCCGCGTAACCTCGACGAGGCGATCCGGCTGCTGCGCGAGTGCGATCCGCTTATCGAGATTTTCGGCGAGTCCTTCGTGTCGGCTTTCACTGTCGTCAAAGAAGCGGAGTACGAGGTGTTCCTGCAGGTAATCAGTTCCTGGGAGCGCGAGCATCTGTTGCTGAACGTATGACGATATCTGCATCGACGACGACACGGGATTGGCAGGCGCTCGACGCCGCGCACTATCTGCATCCGTTCACCGATCACCGCGCGCTCGCGCAGAAGGGAACGCGGGTGATCACCCGCGCCGAGGGCGTGTTCCTGCACGACTCCGAAGGGCGGGAGATCCTTGATGGCATGTCGGGTCTGTGGTGCGTCGCACTGGGTTACGGTCGGCGCGAGCTCGCCGAGGCTGCCTATCGGCAGATGCAGCAGCTCCCTTACTACAACAGCTTTTTCCAGTGCGCCAATCCGCCGGCAATTGAGCTCGCGGCGCGTCTAGCCGAGCTCACGCCACCGCAATTTCGGCACGTGTTCTTCACCGGTTCCGGCAGCGAGGCGAACGACACTTTCATTCGCATGGCGCGCCGCTACTGGGCGCTGCGTGGCGAGCCACAGCGCGACATCATCATCAGCCGCTGGAACGGTTATCACGGCAGTACGCTCGGCGGTGCTTCGCTGGGCGGCATGAAGGCCATGCACGCGCAGGGCGGCCTGCCGATCCCCGGAATCGTGCACATCGGCCAGCCTTATTGGTTCGAGCGGGGCGGGCAGCTCTCTGCCGAGGAGTTCGGTTTGCAGGCCGCGCGTGAGCTCGAGCACAAGATTCTCGAGCTTGGTCCCGAGCGGGTGGCTGCATTCATCGGCGAGCCCGTTCAGGGCGCGGGCGGGGTGATCATCCCGCCGGCAAGCTATTGGCCCGAGATCCAGCGCATCGTCGATCGCTACGGCATTCTCTATGCTTCAGACGAGGTCATTTGTGGTTTCGGGCGCACCGGACAGTGGTTCGGTTGCGAGCACTACGGTACGCGTCCGGACTTCCTGACGCTCGCCAAGGCGATCACCTCAGGTTACCAGCCGCTCGGTGCGCTGATGGTCAGCGACCGCGTGGCTGAGGTGCTGATCGATCACGGTGGCGAGTTCGCCCACGGGTACACCTATTCCGGTCACCCGGTGGCCGCCGCAGTGGCGATCGCGACCCTAGACATCCTCCAGCGCGAGCGAATCATCGAGCGGGTACGCGACGAGCTTGCGCCGTACTTCGCCGATCGCTGGCGCACCCTGGCGGAGCACCCGCTGGTGGGTGAGGCGCGCTGCCTCGGGCTGTTCGGCGCCCTCGAACTCGTGCCCGCCAAGCCGGCGCGGGAGTTCTTCCCCGAGCGCGGACGGGTCGGGACCCGGGCGCGCGAGCTGGCGGTGCAGCATGGCCTTGTGATGCGCGCCGTGTGGGACACCTTGATCGTGGCACCGCCGCTCGTGATCAGCACCGCGCAGATCGACGAGCTTCTGGCACGCGCGCGCCGTACGCTGGATGCGCTGCAGCAGGAGCTGCAGCGTGAGGGGTGGTCGCCGAGGGGCTGAGCCGGCAGTCGGGGGTTTCCCCTGATGGACGGCTGCGTTATAACGGCGATGACGCCGTGCGGCGTCCTCAGTGATCAACCAGGGAGCTCTCGACACCCATGAACAGCACTGTCCGTTCGGCGCTTCTGGCCGCCTCAGTTTCCGCCTTGCTGGTCGCCTGTGGCGGCCCGGCCGAAGAGAAGAAGGTCCTCAACGTCTACAACTGGTCGGACTACATCGACGAGAGCGTGATCACCGACTTCGAGCAGCAGACGGGGATCGACGTGACCTACGACGTATTCGATTCCAACGAGCTGCTCGAAACCAAGCTGCTCGCGGGCAACACCGGTTACGACATCGTGGTTCCGTCGGCCTCATTCCTTGAGCGTCAGATCAAGGCCGGGGTATTCCAGAAGATCGACAAGAGCCGTCTGTCGAACCTCGCCAACATGGACCCGGAACTGATGGCCAAGGTGGCGCGGCACGACCCTGACAACGCCCACTCGGTCAACTATCTCTGGGGTACCTCGGGCGTCGGCTACAACGTGGGCAAGATCAATGAGCGTTTGAAGAACGCGCCGGTCGACAGCTTCGCCATGTTCTACGACCCGAAGGTGGTCTCGAAGTTTTCGGATTGCGGCGTCGCCATCCTCGATGCGCCCTCCGAGGTTCTCGGCACGATCCTCGTCTATCTCGGCAAGGATCCGAACAGCGAAGATCCGGCTGATCTTGCCGCGGCAGAGAAGGCGCTGCTGGCGATCCGTCCCTACGTCAAATACGTGCACTCCTCGAAGTACATCGACGATCTGGCCAATGGCGAGATCTGTCTTGCGCTCGGCTGGTCGGGCGATGTGTTCCAGGCGCGTGATCGTGCGGTCGAGGCGGGCAACGGCATGACCATCAATTACAAGATCCCCCGTGAGGGCGCGATCATGTTCTTCGACATGCTGGCGATTCCCAAGGACGCCAAGAACATCGACAACGCCTACCTCTTCATCAACTACCTGATGTCACCTGAGGTCGCCGCGAAGAACACGAACTACGTGAATTACGCGAGCTTCAACACGCCCGCGAAAGAGTTCGTCAACCCTGAGGTGCTGTCCAATCCGGCGATCTACCCCAGCGACGAAGTGAAAGCGCGCCTGCAGGTCGATCTGGCCGAGAGCGCGGAGTTCACCCAGATGCTCACGGCCAGCTGGACGCGCTTCAAGGCAGGTCAGTGAGCCGATCGTGGCTGAGCGAGGGGTCGATCGTGAGCGAGAGTATCTGCGGATAGAGGGCGTCACCAAGAAGTTTGGTGATTTCGTCGCCGTCGATCAGGTCTCGCTCACGATCTTTAAAGGCGAGATTTTCTGCCTCCTCGGTGGGTCTGGGTGCGGCAAGACCACGCTGCTGCGCATGCTCGCGGGCTTCGAGACGCCGAGCTCGGGTCGGATCCTGATCGATGGTGAGGATGTGGCGGGGACGCCGCCGTACGCGCGGCCCGTGAACATGATGTTTCAGTCGTATGCGCTGTTTCCGCATATGACCGTGATGCAGAACGTCGCCTTCGGTCTCGAGCAGGAGAAGCTCAGCCGAGACGAGATTCGGCGTCGTGTCGGGGAGATGCTCGATATCGTCAAGCTCGGTGAGTTTGCGCAGCGCAAGCCACACCAGCTCTCCGGTGGGCAACGTCAGCGCGTCGCGCTCGCTCGAGCGCTGGTCAAGCGACCCAAGCTGCTGCTACTAGACGAGCCGCTCGGTGCGCTCGATAAAAAACTGCGTGAGCACACGCAGTTCGAGCTCATCAACCTGCAAGAGCAGCTTGGAGTCACTTTCGTCGTGGTGACGCACGATCAGCAAGAGGCAATGACGCTGGCCTCGCGAATCGGAGTCATGAATAAGGGGCAGATCGTGCAGGTTGGCACGCCCACCGACATCTATGAATTCCCGAATTCTCGCTTCGTCGCCGACTTCATTGGCTCCGTGAATCTGTTCGAGGGTCAGCTTATCGAGGATGAGCCCGGTCACTGTCGTATCCGCTGCCCCGAGCTCGATTCGGTGGTGTACGTGAGTCATGGCATCAGTGCGCCGCCGCATGCCGCCGTCACCGTGGCCATCCGCCCAGAGAAGATCGAGATGTCCCGCGGGATGCACCCTGCCAACGAGAACCACGTCCGGGGAGTCGTGAAAGACATCGCCTACATGGGTGATTTGTCGATCTATCGTGTCCAGCTCGAATCGGGACGCTTGGTTCGAGTGACGCTGCCGAATGTCGAGCGCCACGAGGAGCGTATTGTGTGGGATGAGCGGGTGCATCTCGCCTGGGCGCCCTCAAGCCCAGTCGTGCTGCTGCAGTAGCGCGCCATCGTGATGCGCTTCGTTTTGTCGCTGCCGGCCCGGTTTTCGCCGCGCGATCTGGTCGTGATCGTGCCGTACCTGTGGCTGATCGCATTCTTCGCCGTCCCGTTCCTGATCGTCTTCAAGATCTCGTTTTCATGGCTGCAACCGTTACAGCCAGGCTATGCGCCACTGTTCGAGTGGATCGAAGAGACCCGGCGGCTGGTGGTGAACTTCAGCCTCGATAACTATGGCGTCGTCCTACACAACAATCTTTACGTCAGCACGTTCCTGTATTCACTCAAAGTAGCGGCCATCTCCACCCTCGGGTGCCTGCTGCTTGGCTATCCGATGGCATATGCGATCGCTCGTGCAGCGCCGAGCACCCGCAATCTGCTGCTGATGCTCATCATCCTGCCATTCTGGACGTCTTTTCTGTTGCGCGTTTACGCGTGGGTGGGGTTACTGAAAACGAATGGACTCATCAACAACACCTTGCTGGCGTTAGGCGTCATCGATGCACCGCTGACGCTGCTGTACACCGACTTCGCGGTGTATGTCGGCATCATTTATTCCTATCTGCCATTCATGATCTTGCCGCTGTATTCCAACCTTGAGAAACACGATTTGACGCTGCTAGAGGCGTCGGCGGATCTGGGTGCACGCCCGATCACTACATTTCTGCGCGTGACTTTGCCGCTGTCGTATCCGGGGATTATTGCGGGTTGCCTGCTGGTGTTCATCCCGGCGGTCGGGGAGTACGTCATTCCCTCGCTGCTCGGCCGTACTGACCAGCTAATGATTGGTACCGTGTTATCGGCGCAATTCTTCGGTGCACGAAACTGGCCCGTGGCGAGCGCGGTCGCCATCGTGCTGCTATTGCTGCTGTTGCTACCCATTATGCTGTTCCAGCGCTATCAGCGGCGTGAGCTCGAGGAGAGCTCTCGATGAGTCGCTTTCGCAACGTGATGCTCGGAATTGGCCTCGTATTCCTCTACCTGCCGATCCTCTCGATGATGGTCTTTTCCTTCAACAATTCGCGCTTGGTGACGGTGTGGGATCAAGTGAACTCACCCACGCTGCGCTGGTACTGGCGCCTGTTTGAAAACGAGCAGTTGCTGTCGGCTGCTTGGATATCGGTCAAGATCGCGGCGCTCTCGGCAAGCGGGGCGGTGGTGCTTGGCACGCTGGCGGCGCTCGCGCTGGTGCGAGCCGGTGCGTTCAGGGGTCGCGCGTTGCTGGCCGCATTGACTACGGCGCCGTTGGTCATGCCCGAGATCATCATGGGTATTGCCATGCTGCTGCTGTTCGTCGCCTTGGAGCAGTGGACTGGTTGGCCGGCGGGGCGCGGCTTTGTCACGATCACCATCGCTCATGTGACCTTCACCATGGCCTATGTCACGGTGGTAGTTCAATCGCGACTTGCAGTTTTTGAGCACTCGCTCGAGGAGGCAGCGCTCGATCTGGGTGCGCGACCGGTGACCGTGTTCTTCCGTGTCACCTTGCCGCTCATCTTGCCGGCGATCCTTTCGGGCTGGCTGCTGGCGTTCACGTTGTCCTGGGATGATGTGGTGATCTCGCAGTTTGTCTCGGGTCCGGGAGCCTCGACGCTGCCGGTCGAGGTCTTCTCTCGCGTACGGCGCGGCGTCAGCCCGGACATCAACGCGCTCGGAACCTTGGTCGTAGTGATGGTTTCGATTGGCGTTGTGAGCTCGTTTCTCTACATGCGCGGCAGGGAGCGCCGACGGGAGCGCGAGGCGCAATTGGCGCGTGATCCATGAGCGATAATCCAAGATCGCCAGAGACCCGGGTACAGCACCCACCGGAGATCGAGCTTCCGGCCGATAACCCGCCGCTCAACTTGCCGATCTACCAGAACGTCAAGTGGCAGACCGACGCTGTTGAGGAGACCTCGCGCATCATGCGCGGCGAGCGGGCGGGATATTTCTACTCCCGTATCGCCAATCCGACCGTGCGACAGCTCGAGCGATTACTCGCTTCGCTGCAGGGGCGCGACGATGCTCTGGTGACGTCCTCTGGGGTGAACGTCATTGCACAGACCCTGCTGGCGCTTACCAAGACGGGTGATCATCTGGTGTGTTTCGCGGAGAGCTACGGGCCGACTCGTCAGGTCATTCGGTATCTGCTCGGGCGTTTCGGCGTCACGCACACGCTGCTTCCACTGGATGATCTCGACGCGCTGGAACGAATCCTGCGTGATCGACCCACGCGGGCGATTGTCTTCGAGAGCCCGACTAATCCCATCAATAAAGTTGCTGACATCGCTGCAATCACGACGCTTGCGCGCGAACACGGTGCGTTGACGGTCCTCGACAACACCGCGGCGGGGTTCCATCAGCACGGCGAATTCCCGATTGATCTGTACCTGCACAGCCTCACCAAATACGCCACCGGGGCCGGCGAGGTCATGGGTGGTGCGGTCATCGGCAGTCAGGCGGCGCTTGCGCCATTGCGCGAAGACTTCAAGCTGTTAGGGGCGGCGCTTGATCCACACTGTGCATTTTCGATGCTGCAGGGGCTGAAGAGCTATTTCGTCCGCTATCGCGCGCAGTGCGCAGCGGCCCAACGCATCGCCGAGCACCTCCAAAGGCATCCGCAGGTGGCGCGCGTGCGCTACCCCGGGCTCATCGACGGGCCGCAGTTCGCGCTGGCGCGTCGGCAGATGCGCGACTTCGGCACGGTAGTGACGTTCGACCATCGAGGCGGCCTTGAGACGGGACGGCGATTCGCAGAACAGCTGCAACTCTTCGCGCGCGCTCCCAGTTTCGGTTCCATGGAATCGTTGGTCATGCCTCCGCAGTGGCTGCAGCCACGCGACCTTGATGGCGAGGCGCGGCAGGCTAGTGATATCGGGCCGGGGACGATCCGGCTCTCCATCGGCCTCGAGTCGCCCGATGAATTGATCGCCGATCTCGATCAGGCGCTCTCCCGGAGCGTCAAGTGAACGCCACGGTACGTACGATCTCCGCGTTGATGCTGTTTGGCGTGATAGCTGCCTGCGGTGATCGCCCCCCGCCGATACCGACCGACGAGGAGTTCCAGCGTGTGTTGCAAACGCGGTTACTCGATGCTCGTCCCGGTGAGGTGATCGAGCTTCCGGCCGGACGCTTCTCACTCGACCGCAGTCTCAGTCTGCGAGTCGATGACGTCACGCTCCGTGGAGCGGGCATGGATCGAACGGTACTTTCATTCAAGGGTCAGCGAGTCGGAGCTGAGGGGCTGCTGGTGAATGCCGACGGCTTCACGCTCGAGAATCTGGCGTTCGAGGATACTCGCGGCGATGCGGTCAAGATCACTGAGGGTGAGCGCATCACGATACGCGGCGTGCGTGTGGAGTGGACGCGAGGTCCGAACACCGACAATGGGGCGTACGGGCTCTATCCCGTGAGGACCCGTCAGGTGTTGATCGAGGATTGTCTAGTGATCGGCGCGTCCGACGCCGGTATCTACGTCGGTCAGTCCGAGGACATCATCGTGCGTCGCAATCGTGCACGCCTGAATGTCGCGGGGATCGAGATCGAAAACTCCCTGCGGGCTGATGTATACGATAACGAGGTGACGGCGAACACCGGAGGCATCCTCGTATTCAATATGCCGAACTTGCCGCAACGCGGCGAGGGCGCCAGGGTGTTCCGTAATCGTATTCAGGGTAATAACACGGCGAACTTCGCTGCGCGCGGAACGCCTGTTGCGAGCGTACCGGCCGGCTCCGGTGTGGTCGTCAATTCGAACGATAGCGTCGAAATCTTCGACAACGATTTTGCGGACAACGCCACCGCTCACGTCATCATCTCGAGCTACTTCTCGACCGGCTATATGACCGATCAAGGTGTCGCCGAATCCTTCGATCCCTATCCCGAGGCGATCTACGTGCACGGCAATCGCTACTCCGGGGGTGGCGAGTCGCCGGATGGGCTCGATCTGCAGGCGCTACGGATTGCGCTGTTTGGTGTCGGCGGACGTTTTCCGCCGGTGTTGTGGGATGGTTATCTGGATGCAGCCAAACTCGTTGACGGGCGCCTGCCGGCCGATAAAGCGATCTGTGTGCAAGGCGCCGGAGGTGTGTTGAATGCGGACGGGCCGGGTCGCTACCGTCGTCCGCGGGTGATCGCCGAACCCTTCGATTGTCGCCTGGCGGCGTTGCCAGCGGTGGTCTTTGCCAAGGCGGAGTGAGGGGTCGGTGTCACCTGTCTGCCGCGCGCTCGTCCTGCTATGCCTCACGGGATGCGCACCAGATACGTCCGTCGTATTTCATGACGAGCACGATCCGAGCAGTCTTTCGGAGTGGGGCGTCCTCGCGCTGCGCGAGGGGCGACTGCAAGTCTCTACCGAGGCGCAAGTCTACGAGCTGAATACGCCGCTCTTTTCTGACTACGCTCACAAACTGCGCACCGTTTGGATGCCGCCTGATCGCAGCGCAGCCTACACCGAATCTGGCGTGTTCGATCTGCCGGTGGGCACCGTGCTCACCAAGACCTTCTACTATCCGCGCGCTGCAGCCGGTGAGGTTCGACTGGAACCGTTTGTCGCCGGTTCCGAGCGCGTGACCGCGCTGTCGCTCGAAGCGGTGCAACTGATCGAGACGCGGGTACTCGTACGCCGTACCGGTGGCTGGCAGGCATTGTCATACGTCTGGAACGAGGCGCAGACCGAGGCGAGGCGCGTGCGCACGGGCGAGGTATTCGATCTCGCCTATCGCGACGGTGCAGTCGTTCGACGTTTCAACTACGCGGTGCCCGATGAGAACCAATGCGCGAGCTGTCACGCAACCGACGCGAAATCGCGCGCGCTGCAACCGCTTGGGCTGGCGGCTCGGCACCTGCAGCACCCATCCGACAGCGCGCCGTCATCGCTGGCGGAGCTGATCACGCGTGGATTCATTCGTAACGCCCCGGCGACACCGGCGATCTTCAGCGCCCGCCTCGATTCCGACGAGCCGATCGAGGCGCGAGCGAGAGCTTATCTCGATATCAACTGTGGGTACTGCCATCATCCGAGTGGTCCGGCCGACACCTCAGGTCTCGCGCTTGATGCAACAGCGCTCTGGGGTCCGGCGCTCGGTGTCTGCAAGTCGCCGATTGCTGCGGGGCGGGGCACAGGCAATCGACGGTTCGGAATCGTACCGGGGAACGCCGATGCCTCGATCCTTCTACATCGGGTTGAATCGCGCGAGACCGACGTGATGATGCCGGAAGTCGGGCGCAGCTTGAGCCACGCCGAGGGCGTGGCGGTGCTCAGGGCCTGGATCGAGGGAATGACGCCGAAGGGTTGCGCCTGACCGTCGCGACGGCGCGCGACGGTCAGGCATCCAACATCACAGATTGCGGATCAGCGCGTCCGCGAACTCACTGCATTTGACCTCGGTGGCGCCTTCCATCAGGCGCGCGAAGTCGTAGGTGACGGTCTTCTGGCCGATGGTGCGATCCATGGCCGTGATGATCGCATCCGCGGCCTCAGTCCAGCCGAGGTAACGCAGCATCATCTCGCCTGAGAGGATGACAGAGCCCGGGTTGACCTTGTCTAGGTTGGCGTACTTCGGCGCCGTGCCATGCGTTGCCTCGAACACGGCATGTCCCGTGACGTAGTTGATGTTCGCACCCGGCGCGATGCCGATACCGCCCACCTGAGCGGCCAACGCATCCGAGAGGTAGTCGCCGTTGAGGTTGCAGGTGGCGATGACATCGAACTCGTCCGGACGGGTTAGCACCTGTTGCAGTGTGATGTCGGCGATCGCATCTTTGATGATGATCTTGCCGGCTTTCTTCGCGGCGTCCATCTCTGCGTTGGCAGCTTTTTCACCCTGCGCGGCCTTGGTGCGTTCCCACTGTTCCCAGCCGTAGGTCTGCCCTGGAAACTCACGCTCGGCCAGCGCGTATGACCAGTTACGGAACGCGCCTTCGGTGAATTTCTGGATGTTGCCCTTGTGAACGATCGTCACGCTCTTGCGCTGATTGGCGATCGCGTACTCGACCGCCGCACGGAACAGGCGTTCAGTACCGTCAATCGACACCGGCTTGATACCGATACCCGAAGTTTCGGGGAAGCGGATCTTGGCGTAAGACTTCGGAAAATGGGCTTTGAAGAGCTCGAGGAACTTACGGTTCTCGTCCGAGCCCTGTTCGAACTCGATACCGGCGTAGATGTCCTCGGTGTTCTCGCGGAAGATCACCATGTCGACCTTCCCCGGATTCTTCACTGGCGAGGGCACGCCCTTAAACCAGCGCACCGGTCGCAGGCAGACGTACAAATCGAGCAGCTGCCGCAACGCCACGTTGAGCGAGCGAATACCGCCACCCACCGGAGTGGTGAGCGGGCCCTTGATGGAAACGAGGTACTCGCGACAGGCAGCGACGGTCTCGTCCGGCAGCCAGGTGTTGAACTGCGTGAAAGACTTCTCGCCAGCGTAAACCTCGAGCCAGTGAATCTTGCGTTTGCCGCCGTAGGCCTTGGCCACCGCCGCATCGAGCAGGCGCACACTCGCGCGCCAGATATCCGGCCCCGTACCGTCGCCTTCGATGAAGGGGATGATGGGGTTCGGCGGAACGACGAGCTTGCCGTCGCGGATGGTGATCTTGGCGCCGCCCGCTGGGGGTGTGAGCGTGATGGGTTTGGCCGTCGACATGGGGATTTCGTTCTCCTCTTGATGTGCTCGAATCTTACCATGCGCGCCGTGGCTGCCGAGGCTGTACGGTGGACGTAGAATGACGCGCAGAGAGAACGTGATGAGCAGCACCCTGACTTCTACTCCGGTCGCCGACGGCTTTCGCATGCCGGCGGAGTTCGAGCCGCATCGCGGCTGCTGGATGCTATGGCCTGAGCGATCGGACAACTGGCGCGAGCAGGCGCGTCCCGCGCAGCAGGCGTTCGCGCGGGTAGCCCATGCGATCGCAGAGTTCGAACCGGTACGTGTCGGTGTGAGCGCCGCGTCGTTCGATACCGCTCGTCTCGCGCTCGAACCGCGTGTTCGGCTGTACCGGCTGCCGAGCGATGACGCTTGGATGCGTGATGTCGGACCGACCGGACTTATCGGACCCCGCGGCGAGGTCCGTGGCGTCGACTGGCACTTCAACGCCTGGGGCGGATTACGCGGCGGGCTGTACTTTCCTTGGGATCGGGACGAGCTCGTGGCGCGCCGTGTGCTGGCGATAGAGGGGCTCGATCGCTATCGAGCGCCGATCGTCTGTGAGGGTGGGGCGATACACAGCGACGGTCAGGGCACGCTGCTTGTCACCGAGGAGTGTCTGCTGAATCCGAATCGCAATCCGGGACTCGGTCGACGACAAATCGAGGAAATCTTGCGTGCGTACACGGGAGCACGCGTCATCCTGTGGCTCGGTCGCGGCGTATACGGCGACGAAACTAACGGGCACATCGATAACCTGGCCTGCTTTCTCGCGCCGGGTCGGGTGGCGCTCACCTGGACCGACGATCGCTCTGATCCGCAATACGCGATCTCTCGCGATGCGCTCGAGCGTCTACGCACAGCGCGCGATTCGGCGGGCCGGCGTCTCACGGTGGTGAAGTTGCCGATGCCGGGTCCCTTGTACCTCGGAGAGATCGAGGCAGCCGGAGTGCAGGCAAAGGCGGGAACCCATCCGCGACGTGCCGGCGAGCGCCTCGCAGCGAGCTACGTCAACTTTTATCTCGCCAACGGTGGGGCGGTGGTGCCGCTGCTGGATCCTCGTCACGACGAAACCGTGCTTGCGATCCTGCGCCGCGAGTTGCGTGCTCGCCGGATCATCGGTGTGCCGGCCCGTGAGATCCTGCTCGGTGGTGGCAACATTCATTGCATCACGCAGCAAGTGCCGCGCGGCGCGCTGGTGACCGATCAGTCCTCGGCGCTGCGCGCGGTCTCCGGCCTACGCCAGTCGAGCCCTAAGAAAAAGCTTCGTCCACGTGCCGGGAAGTAACGCCAGTCGCCTTGGGCGAAGTCGGCCCGATCTGCGTAACGGCGATCGGTGAGGTTGTCGATGTCGAGCGTGACGCGCCACGCGGTCCCCGTCTGCCAAGCCGCGCGTGCCGATAGCACGTCATGACCCGGGTATCGTCGCTCATTCGCCGCGTCGGCGAAGTAGGCGCCCACTTGCTGCCAATCGAGTTCAGTACGCAGTCGCGGCGTCGGATCCCACGCGAGAGTCAGTCGGTTAAGTGTGCGGGGCGCGGTGTCGATGTCACGACCGGCCACGATCGATTCGCCGCCCTCGACGTTGCGGGTGAACTCGTAGCGATGTCGAGCCCAGCTGCCCGCCCAGCGTAGCGCCACCGTATCGTGTATCGACCAGCGCCCCTCGTACTCGAGGCCGGTGTGGCGCGTTCGGCCACCAATCACAATGAGGCCATTCGCCTCACGAAGGATCAAGCGTCGCTTGCGGGCCTCGAAGGCGGACAGCGCTAGCTCTGCGTGGGGCAGCTGCACACGCCAGCCAAGCTCGGCACTGCGTAATCGCTCGGAGTCCAATGCATCGGGAGACTGGCCACGTTGCAGGCGATAGATCTCGGTGGTCTCCGGCGGGCGAAAGCCGTCACTGGCAATGAAAAACAGACGCTGCGAGCTCGCCAAGCGATAGCTCACTTCGAGGCGAGGCGTCGCGTTGTCGAACTGGTCGATCCGGTCCGCTGGTCTTAGGTACAGACAGCCGCCAAACTCACAGGGGCGACCATCCTCTGCTGCGTTGCCCGTCGGCAACCGATTGTCATAGTCGTAGCGGGTACGATCGAGGCGTAGCGATCCCTCGATGCGCCAGCGACGCCACTCACCGTCGATCGAGGCGGCGATCCCGAGCGAGGCGAGTTGCAGATCGTAGTCATAATGCCGCCCCGCGGGGCGGATCGCGCGGGCGATCTCGCTGCCCTCTAACGTCGGGCCTTCCTGCCATTGCAACAGTGTGCCGTTACCCCACTCGGCATCCGCACCGATACGCCAACGCCACGCATCGGCCGACGTGAAGGGGCGCGCGCGCGAGCTGGCCAGAGCGATACTGCGTTGACCGTTCGACTCTAGCGGCTTGCCCAGCAGAAAGTGCTGTCGGAAACGCATGTGCGAGTCACGTAGCAGAATGCGCCACTCGTCGTTACACCTGTCGCAATCCTGGCGTTGCCAGGCCGCCGAGGCGCGCAGGCTGCGTGCGTCGCGAAACGCCTCCGGATTAGGGTTGCTGCGCCTGAGTACCGGATCGCGGTAGGCCGCGAAGCCGCGGATGAATCCGGCGGTGTCTTGATCAAGACTGGTGTGGGCGGCGCGCAGTGTGAGAGTGCCATTGGCGAGTTCGCGCTCATGCGCGAAATTCAGCTTCCACTCGCGTACCGCCGAGTCCACTCGAAAACCCTCGTCGCGTCGCCACAGGCCGTAGACGGCCGAGCTGTGCGTGCCGAGGCTCAAGCGGCCGTCGAGATAGCCGTCAGGTCCGACGATGATGCCGAGGCGTTGGCCCGCGAGTGAGGCGGGAGAGGGTGAGAGCACATTGATGACGCCGTGAACGGCATTGGCGCCGTGCACCACCGTACCGGGGCCGCGTATTACCTCGATCGCCGCAGCTTGCGAGGTGTTCACTTCGAACAGCTCGTTGATATTGCAGAAACCCGTGGGTCGCAGTGGAAAGCCGTCTTCGAGAAACAGGAATGCCCCGCAGGCACCGGCACCCGCGAGCACCGGCGAGCGCAACGCGATGAGACTCTCTTGGCCGCTGCCGCGCTGCACGTAGGTTCCGGGGCTGCGCGCGAGGATCTCGGCATGGTGGGTCAGATCAAGGTGGCCCTGCGCGCCAGGCTCAAGGCGGGTGATGCTCGGTGCGGCTTCGAGTCGCGGTGTGGCTACACGGCGTGCGGTGACGACCACATCGACGAGCGGTGGGGAGTTGACCCCGGCGTTCTGCGCACTGAGCGGCAGGGCCAGTAGCCCAGCGATGAGAAGTAACCACCACGGCATGTCGGGAATTATCCGGTATCCTTGCCGCGTGCGTGGATTGAGCAGCGTTTCGGGGATCTTTCTGGCGATCGTGGCGCAGTCGATCGTCGGGGCTGCGCTCGCTCGCGGTGGGGTGATGCCCGAGGGGGCGGCGGAGGCTCCGTCGAGTTCATCGCGGCCACGTGTCGGTCTCGTGCTCTCGGGTGGCGGCGCGCGAGGGGCGGCGCACGTTGGGGTATTGCAGGTGCTCGAGGCGGAGCGCATCCCCATCGATGCGATTGCCGGCACCAGCATGGGTGCGATCATCGGTGGCCTGTATGCCAGTGGTCTGTCGGCTGCCGAGATCTCCGCGCTCGTCGCCTCGGAGGAATGGCGTGAGGCTTTCCGCGAGCCCGCGCCGCGATCCGATCGCAGTTTCCGTCGCAAGCGCGAGGATCAAAACTTCCTGGTCGACTTTCGTCTCGGTCTGCAGTCGGGCGAATTTCGGTTGCCTAAGGGTCTCGTTTCCGAGCAGCGCCTGATCCAACTCCTGCGACGTCACACCTTGCCGGTCGCGACGGTGCGCGATTTCGATGCGCTGCCCACGCGCTTTCGAGCGGCAGCGACCGATCTCGAAAACGGTGAGGCTGTAGAGCTTTCAAACGGTGATCTCGTCACGGCGATGCGCGCTAGTCTCGCGGCTCCGGGCGTGTTCTCGCCGGTAGAACGGGATGGGCGGCTGCTGGTCGATGGCGGACTGGCGAACAACTTGCCGGTCGATCTCGCGCGTCGCATGGGAGTCGATCTGCTCATCGTGGTCGACGTCGGTTTCCCGCTGCGTTCCCGTGACACGTTGGACTCGGTGACCTCGATCTCCAACCAGATGCTCTCGATCCTGATTCGGCGTAGCAGTGATGCGCAACGACGGTCGCTCGGGGAGCGCGACATCCTCCTGCAGCCCCAGTTGGGTGAGGCCTCGAGCTTCGATTTCGATATCGTGCCTGCGGCCGTGGAGCAGGGCCGCCGCGCAGCGACTGCCGCTCTGGAGAGTCTTGCTCCGCTTAGGCTTACGGCGCCGGCATTCGAGCAGTTTGTAGCAAAACGAGCGGGCTTGCGCTCCGCAGAGACGACGATCGGCGAGATTCGCGTGGCGCAGGATGCCGATCGTTACGAGCGTCTGTTGCGCAGCGCGTTCGAGCCGGCGTTGGATCCTGCGCTGGAGTCGAACGAGACGTCGCGGGCGCAGGTGCTCGATCATGCGCTGCGTCGTCTCTACGGGCGCGGAAATTTTGAATACGTCGACTATCGGCTCGAGCCTGGCACCCCATCGGTCCTCGAGCTCGGGGCTCGTCGAAATTCATGGGGTCCAAATTACGTTCGCTTTGGCCTCAGTCTCGAAGACGATTTCAACGGCTCGTCACGGTATAACGCTGCGGCGCGCTTCGTGATCGCCGATATCGGTCCGCGGGCCGGCGAATGGGCGTTCGACCTGCAATGGGGTTCTGAGCCGCGCTTCGCTACTGAGCTCTACTGGCCACTGGACGATGCGGTACAAACTTTTCTGATGCCGACGGTCAGTGTGTCGAGCCGAGATGTATTGCGAGAGCAATATCGTCTGCGTACCAGCGAGTACGGCGTGGATCTCGGCCGCGAGTTCGACAACGTCGCCGAGGCACGTATCGGTATCCGGGAGGTGCGCGGTCGTGTACGCCTGCGCGAGGGTGCGCCGTTGCTGATTGGACAGGATTTCGATTCTCGCGAGCTGTTCGGGCGCATCACGTACGACGTACTCGACAGTCGTAATTTTCCGCGCCGCGGCGAACTACTGAGCAGCGAGTGGCGTCGTGAGCGTGACCGATCGATCGGTGGAGCCGAGACAGATCTACTCACGGCCGAGGGGTTGTTCGCGCGCTCGCGAGGCCGGAATACCGGCGTACTGTGGGTCTCCTACGGGACCGCGCTCGATGAAAGTGCGGGTCGCGAGACGCTGCGGACACAATTCCCGCTCGGCGGTTTTCTGAATCTTTCGGGTCTCGCCCCGGAATCGATCGCGGGACGTCATTTTGCGATCGCGCGCTTGATGATGTATCGACAGATTGGTCGCGGCGGCGAAGGTTTCCTTAACGTGCCCGCCTATCTTGGCGTCTCGCTTGAGTCAGGGAACGTGTGGGATCGTCGCGGTGACATCGGCTTCGACAGCGCGCGTACCCAAGGTAGCGTGTTCTTGGGGTTGGACACGCTCTTCGGACCCGTCTATCTCGGCAGCGGGTTCGGCGAGGGCGGCGAGTCGGCGCTGTACCTGTTCCTCGGGCGCACGTTCTGACGAGTCGCTAGGAGCGGGAGAAGCGTGAGATCTTCTCGAACCGTAGCGCCGGTCGATCGCCCGCGCGCGAGTAATCGTGCTGGCGGCTCATCTCGGCGAGAGCCGCATCGCGATCCTCAGCCGTCGCATACCAATGACAGCGGTTCCAGTCGCCACCGAGTAACTTGCGGAACGGGTCATCGGCACGCAGTGATATCCGTATTCCGTATGAGAGAGGCGTCGAGGGAGCTAACTGACGCAGGTTGTGGGCGTGACACGGTGGAGCGGTTTTCATTGCCGCAAAGGGTACGCAGAGGCGCCTCGGTATACAACGGTGGACTCTCTGCCTCCGGCGCTTGAAGTCCGACGGTCCGAACCTGACAATTCTGCGTATGGGACTCTTCACTCGTAAAACCGATCTCGTCACCGCCGAGCAGGCGTTACCCGGGCGCGCCTCGCCTCTGACCGTATCTGCGACACACGTGGTGCTCGGTTCGGGGGTCAAGCCGCCGTTCCCCGCTGGCAGCGAGGAGGCGATCTTCGGTATGGGCTGTTTCTGGGGCGCCGAGCGTCTCTTCTGGAAGATGCCGGGTGTGATCGCGACGGCTGTCGGTTACGCAGGCGGCTTCACACCGAATCCCACCTACGAAGAGGTGTGTTCCGGTCGTACGGGTCATGCCGAGGTCGTCCGGGTGATCTTTGACCCCGCGAAGGTGTCTTACGCGACGCTGTTGCGGTCGTTCTGGGAGCGGCACGATCCGACTCAGGGTATGCGCCAGGGCAACGATATCGGCACTCAATACCGCTCGGTGATCTACTGTACGAGCGAAGCGCAGCTGTCGGCTGCGCGCTCGAGCCGCGACGCCTACGCTCGTGCGCTCGGCACGCAGGGCTTCGGCGCGGTCACCACCGACATAGGGCCCGCGCCCTCATTCTTTTACGCCGAGGATTATCACCAGCAGTATCTCGCCAAGAATCCCGACGGTTACTGCGGGCTCGGCGGGACCGGCGTCGCCTGCATTCAATAGACGTTCAGGCGGCCGCGCGCAATGCAGCGCGCAGGGTCTCGACGGCTTCGCGAATTTGCTCCTCGCTCGAAATGAACGGCGGCGCCAGCGCCAGCGTCTCGCCCGTGAAGCGAACCAGCAGTCCTCGATCGAGCGCCTGTTCGAACACGCGGAAGGCTTGCAGGGCCGGCTGGCCGGCGATCGGTTTCACATCGATCGCTGCAGCGAGTCCCAGATTTCGGATGTCGGTGACGAGCGGCTCGCCACGCAACGAGTGGATCGATTCCTCGAGCACTGGGGCGAGTGCGGCGGCACGTTCGATCAGACGCGCGCTCGCCAGTTCGTCCAGGGTCGCCTCGGCTGCGGCAATCGCCAGTGGATGCCCCGAGTAGGTGTATCCGTGGAAAAACTCGATCAGATGCTCCGGGCCCGACATGAAGGCGTCGTGGATCGCCCGTGAGGCGATCACGCCACCGAGCGGTACGGCGGCGTTGTTCACCGCCTTGGCAAACGTGGTCAGATCGGGCGTCACGCCGAAGAAGTCTGCGGCGAATGCAGTCCCAAGACGACCGAAACCAGTGATCACCTCGTCGAAGATCAGCAGGATGCCGTGCCGAGTGCACAGTTCGCGCAGACGCTGTAGATAGCCGCGAGGAGGGACGATCACGCCGGTCGAGCCCTGCATCGGTTCGACGATCACCGCAGCGATGTTGCTCGCGTCATGCAGGGCAACGAGACGTTCGAGCTCGTCAGCGAGGTGGGCTCCCCAGGCGGGCTGTCCGCGTGAGTAACCCATGTGCGTGGGGTCGAACGTGTGCGGCAGGTGATCGACGGCGGGAATCATCAGGGGTGCAAACGCCTTGCGATTCGCCGGAATGCCGCCGACGGAGATGCCGCCGAGCCCCACGCCATGATAAGCGCGCTCGCGACCGATGATGCGCGTACGTGACGCCTCGCCACGAGCGCGGTGATAGCCGATCGCGATCTTGAGCGCAGTGTCGACTGCCTCGGAGCCGGAGTTGGTGAAGAACACGACATCGTCCGATCGACCGGCCAGATCGGCGATGCGCTGGGCGAGCGAGAACGCGCCCGGATGACCCATCTGGAAGCTCGGTGCGAAATCGAGCCTGCCAGCCTGGCGGGTGATGGCCTCGACGACGCGGGCCGGGCAGTGACCGAGCGGGCAGCACCACAGGCCTGACAGACCATCGAAGACGCGACGGCCGTCGGCCAGCGTGTAGTAGGTTCCCTCGGCCGAGGTGATCAGCCGCGGCTTTTGCTTAAAAAGTCGGTTATGGGTGAAGGGCATCCACCATGCGCGCAGCGACGGCTCGCTCGCGCCAGAATGGCTCGGCTCACGCATGCAGGACTGCCGCGACGGAGGCGGCCACGTGATCGACGTTGGCCGGGCTCACGCCCGCGACGTTGATACGGCCATCGGGTGCCATATAGATGTGGTGCTGCTCGCGTACCGCGATGACCTGTTCCGCGGTGAGCGGCAGGCGCGAGAACATGCCGCGCTGCTCGGCTATCCAGCCAAAGTCTCGTTGGGTTGCCTGGGAGAGTCGCTCGGCAAGTAGGCTGCGCAACGAGCGAATACGGCGCGTCATGTTTGCCAGCTCAGTCATCCAGTCCTGTCGCAGTTCTGGGGTGGTCAGTACACGATGCACGATCGCAGCCCCGTGATCGGGCGGCATTGACCACAGCGTTCGCGCTCTGGAGCTTAGGTGTCCGGCGACGATGGCGGTGGGCTCGCTGCCGGCCGACAGCACCGCGAGCAGCCCGGTTCGCTCGCGGTAGATCCCGAAATTTTTGGAGCAGGACACGGCGACCACGGCTTCGGGAACGGCCTGTGCGATCTGCCGTATCGAGGCAGCATCGCGATCGAGGTCTTCGCCGAGTCCGTGGTAAGCCATATCGAGGAAGGGGATGAGTCGCTGGCGTGCCAGAACTTCTGTGACCTGATCCCACTGGGCTGGCGTGAGATCGGCACCCGACGGGTTGTGACAGCAGGCGTGCAACAGGACGATCGAGTGGGGCGCAAGCGCTGACAGGAAGCCCAACATCCGATCGATGTCGACGCGATTTCTTTGTGCGTCGTAGTACGGGTAGGGCTCGAGCCGCAAGCCCGAAGAGCTGAGCAGGGGCACGTGGTTCGCCCAGGTCGGATCGCTGACGTAGACCGTGGCGCCAGGCTGGACCATCTGCAGCAGCGCTGCACCGAGGCGTAGGGCGCCACTGCCGCCGGGCGTTTGGGCGAGCGCGAGGTCGCTTTTGCGTCCCGCCAGGTCACTGCCGAGCGTTAAGGCGGCGACTTCGGCGTTGAAGCCGGGGTTTCCGATCGGGCTCAAATAGGTCTTGGTGGTCTGCGCGGCGAGCATGTCCGACTCGGCGCGCTTCACGGCTCGCGGTACCGGCGTCTTGCCGGTTTCATCCTTGTACACGCCCACGCCGAGATCAACCTTGAGCGGTGAGTCGTCCTTCTGGAAGGCAGCTGAAACGCCGAGGATGGGATCTGGCGGAACACGCGGGAGGATTTCGAACATGGCGGGACCTGCAAACGGCGAGAAGCTCCATTATCGCAGTCCGAGAGCGCGGCTGCGAGTTGCCGCTAGAATGGCCGTATGCCGTCCTCACGAGGTGTCGGAATCGGGCTGGTGGTGGTGCTCGCAGCGACCGTGCTCGGGCTGGCCGTCACATGGTGGAGTGTCACCCGCGAGTCCGGCGGAGCCGCGTGGATTCGTAATGGTGTGTGGGAAACGGGCCGGGAGGTGGGCTCTGCCGCCACCGATCCTTATTCGCGAGCGCGAGTAGCGATCTACGGGCTCTGGGCCTTGCCGCCCGAGGCGGTGGTCTACTTCGTCGCGG
>JBMSXG010000015.1:0-36735 GCA_049425405.1 Steroidobacteraceae bacterium | reverse complement strand
TCCAAAGGACGCATCGACGCGAGTCCCCACACAAATTACCTGCCGAATTTTTAAAGAACTCCGCGTCGCAGGGGCGCAGAGGGGGCGGGCAGTATAGCCATCCGGCTCTACCCGTCAACCGATTTCCGACCGTTCGAACGCTGCGGCGGAATGCCGCGCGTCATCAAGTGGAGGGCGCGGATTATAGGCGCCCGGGAAGGCCTGTCAACGCTCTTTGTGGATTTTTGCCAACAGACCTTAAGTTTCTGATTTAATTGGGTTTTGTAATCTTTACGCGGGCAAATCGGCGGGGCCCGACCTGCAAAATGTGCTGCGCGCCTACGGGCAGGCGCAGCTGACGATCCTGCACCTTCTCGCCATCGATGCGCACGGCCCCCTCGCCAAGCTTGCGGACCGCCTCGGAATTGCTCGCGGCAAGCCCCACGGCCTTCAAAACAGCCACCAGAGACTCCCCTGCGGCGGGGTCGGCGGCGACGATTTCGCTCAACGGCAGATCGTCGGGCAGGGCCTTGTCGGCAAAACGGGCCGTGAAGCTCGCCTGGGCCTGCTCCGCCGCCGCGGCTCCATGGAAACGGCCGACAATTTCTTTGGCGAGCTCGAACTTCACGTCGCGGGGATTACGGCCAGCCGCTACCGCCGTCCGCAGTGACTCAATTTCCGTTAACGGGCGGAAGGACAGGAGCTCGAAGTAGCGCCACATGAGATCGTCGCTAATCGACATCAGCTTGCCGAACTGCAGCTCGGGCGCCTCGGTGATGCCGACGTAGTTTCCGAGCGACTTCGACATTTTGTTGACGCCGTCCAGCCCCTCAAGCAGCGGCATGGTCAGTACGCATTGCGGCTCCTGTCCGTAGGCCTCCTGCAGCTGTCGACCGACCAGCAGGTTGAATTTCTGATCAGTGCCGCCGAGCTCTACATCGGCATGCAAAGCCACGGAATCGTAGCCCTGCGCGAGCGGATAAAAGAATTCGTGCACGGAGATCGGCTGCCCTGATTTATAGCGCTTCGAGAAATCGTCGCGCTCGAGCATTCGCGCTACCGTGTAGTGCGCAGCAACCTCAACAAATTTGGGTAGCGGCATGTTGCTCAACCACTTTGAGTTGAACTCGATGCGTGTGCGTGCCGGGTCGAGAATCTTGAAGATCTGCTCTTGGTAGGTGCGGGCATTGGCCTGAACATCTTCGTGCGTGAGCCGAGGGCGCGTCGCATTACGGCCGGTCGGATCGCCGATCAGGCCGGTGAAGTCGCCAATGAGGAAGATCACCTCGTGCCCAAACTGCTGGAACTGGCGCAGCTTGTTAATGAGTACCGTGTGGCCGAGATGCAGGTCGGGCGCAGTGGGGTCGAACCCAGCCTTGATGCGCAGGGGCTGACCGCGAGTCAGTTTTTTCTCGAGTTCCGCCTCGAGCAGCAGCTCGGAGGCTCCCCGCTGGAGCTCGCGCAGTTGTTCCTTGATGTGGCTCATGGCATCGGGTACGGTTCGCGATTCCTACGGGGGGAGAGTGTAGTCGATGACGCTGGAAGTCCGCTCGGGAGCGTCTTTCCTCGCTTCGCACAGAGCCCGGTTGCTGCAGGTGTCGGCAGTGGCCGTGTTGGCGCTTGCGTGGTGGCGGGGCGAGGCTTGGCTCGCTGACACTCAGCGCGGCGACGAAAACACCGTCGATGTGCGCCGCGACGATGCGCTGGCGGTCTCGACTCAGGCCGCCCTCGGGCTTGCCACCGTCGATGTCGTGGTGGGCGCCGGCGACACCCTCGAACGTATCTTCCGTAAGCTCGAATTGTCTATCACCGATCTGGCGACCTTGCGCGCCCTTCCCGACCTGCGCTCGAAGCTCGATCGACTGTACCCCGGCGAATCACTGAAATTCGGGGTGCGTGACTCGCAAGTATTCACCCTCGAGCGCAAGCTCAGCCCGAGCGAAACCCTGTCGGTCAAGCGCGATGCGCAAGGATTCGACAGCACCGTGCTCGTGAATCCTCTCGAGCGCGAACCGCGCTATGCCGAGGGCGTGATTTCGCAATCTTTGTTTCAGGCTGCTGCACAAGCTGGCCTGACTGACTCGCTGGCTCTGCGTATCGCGGAGGTCTTCCAGTGGGACATCGACTTCGTGCTCGACATCCAGCCTGGCGATCGATTTCGCGTTTTATATGAAGAGATCAGTCAGGACGGCGAGCGGCTGGGCGAGAGTGACCCGTTAGCGGTGGAGTTCATCAATCAGGGCCAGATTTATCGCGCAGTACGTTTCGAGACCGAGACTGGCAAAACCTCTTACTACACGCCAGAGGGTAAGAGCCTTCGTAAAGCCTTTCTGCGGGCCCCAGTGGATTTCACACGCGTCAGCTCACGCTTCAATCTGTTCCGTCGTCACCCCATTCTCAATCGCATGCGAGCACACCGCGGCGTCGACTATGCAGCGCCGATCGGTACGCCGGTCAAGGCTGCTGGCGCCGGACGCGTGCGTTTCGTTGGCAACAAGGGTGGCTATGGCAAGGTGATCGAGATCGAGCACGCTAACGCGGTGCGTACCGTGTACGGCCATCTGTCGCGCTTCAAATCGGGCTTGGGTCGAGGCGATCGGGTCGCGCAGGGTGAAATCATCGGCTTCGTCGGCATGACGGGCCTCGCCACCGGGCCGCACCTTCATTACGAATATCTGGTGCGCGGCATCCACAAGGACCCGCAAAAGGTTCCCTTGCCGAACGACCCGCCGTTGCCACCAGCGCGACTGGCGGACTTCCGGCTCCACGCGCAACCGCTGCTCGCCAGCCTGTCGTCGGCTTCTACGGCGCCGTGGCTCGCGGCACGACGTGATACTGAACGCAGCGACCGAACCCTCCAGAACGTCACCGCCCGCACCGGGCGCTAAGTCGGCCGGAATTCTCGCTGGGCGATGGGAGAACCGCTGTAACACAAGCGTCTCGCAGACGTGCTTTACTCGCCGGCCGTATCCGCGCGCATCACGCCAATGGCCAAGTCCGTCGAACCCCGCCTGTTCAATCGCGAGTTGTCGATGCTGGAGTTCAACCAGCGGGTGCTCGCGCAGGCCGAGGACGAGTCGGTACCGTTACTCGAGCGCCTGCGATTCTTGTGCATATCCTCGAGCAACCTTGACGAATTCTTCGAGATTCGCGTCGCCGGCATCAAGCAACTACTCGAGAACTCGCCTGGGAGTCTGAGCGCCGACGGCCTTGCACCCGCCGAGCAACTCACAGCGATCCACCGCCGAGCCTCCAGTCTCGTTGGCGAGCAGTACGCTTGCCTCAACGAGCGACTGCTACCCGCCTTGATGAGTGCTGGCATCCATCTGCTGCCCCGCGGTGCGTGGGACGAAAAAACCGACGCGTGGCTTGCCAAATATTTCGAGACCGAGGTGGAGCCTGTTCTCACCCCACTGGCACTGGATCCCTCGCGGCCATTCCCGCGGATTCAGAACAAGAGCCTGAACTTCGTCGTTCGACTGGTCGGTGAGGATGCTTTCGGCCGTGAAGCTACGCTCGCGATCGTGCAGGCGCCGCGTTCTCTGCCACGAGTGGTACCGGTACCCTCGGAGCGATCTTCTGAACAACGACTCGTTCTTCTATCGACCATCATCGAGGCGTTCGTCTCGAGACTTTTTGAGGGTATGCAAGTCCTCGAATGTCATCAATTCCGTGTGACGCGCAATAGCGATCTGTTCGTCGATGAGGAAGAAGCTGAGGACCTGCGTAGAGCCCTAGAGGGCGAGCTTGCGCAGCGGCGATACGGATCGGCAGTCCGACTCGAAACCGAAAAGGATTGCCCGGCTGACCTGGTCGCATTCTTAGCTAAACAGTTCGGCATAGGAGAGCGCGATCTGTATCGGGTTCCCTCACCGGTCAACTTACATCGTTTGTCTGCGATCTACGATCTTGCGAAACGCAGCGATCTGAAATATCGCCAGTTCGCACCGAGTCTGCCACGTCGCCTCACCGATAGTTCTGACCTGTTCGCCGCGATCCGACAAAGCGATCTGCTTCTGCATCATCCGTTCCAATCATTTGCTCCGGTGGTGGACTTCCTGCGACAGGCCGCTAACGATCCCCGCGTTCTTGCGATCAAGCAGACGCTCTATCGTACCGGTGGTGACTCGGCGATCGTGGATGCTCTCGTCGCCGCAGCACATGCTGGTAAGGATGTTACCGCCGTCATTGAATTACGCGCCCGCTTTGACGAGGAGGCGAACATCGAGCTTTCCGACCGGTTGCAGGAAGCAGGTGCTCACGTGATGTACGGCGTGGTCGGTTTTAAGACCCACGCTAAGCTCGCCCTTGTGGCGCGACGCGAGCACGACGGCATCCGTCGCTACTGCCACCTCGGCACCGGTAACTACCATTCCCGAACCGCTCGCTCCTATACCGATTACGGATTGTTTACTTGCGATCCGATCATCGGTCAGGACGTACACGAAGTTTTTCTGCAACTGACCAGCCTGACGCGCACACCGCGCCTGACGAGCCTGCTGCAGTCACCCTTTGAATTGCACCGCGCGATGCTAGAAAAGTTGGAGCGCGAGGCTGAGATTGCTCGCGCGGGACGTCCCGCTCGCGTAATCCTGAAAATGAATGCCCTTATCGAACCACAAGTGATCGAAGCGCTATATCGCGCCTCCCAGGCCGGGGTGCGCGTAGAGTTGATCGTTCGCGGGGTCTGCGCGCTACGCCCCGGCGTACCGGGGCTTTCGGACAATATCGCCGTACGCTCGATCGTCGGCCGGTTTCTCGAGCACTCTCGGGTATTCTGGTTCGGAAACGACGGCCAGCCAGAAATTTATTGCAGCAGCGCGGATTGGATGGATAGGAATTTCTTCCGTCGGGTAGAGATTGCTTTCCCGATACAGCGCGAGAAATACAAACGCAATGTATTGCGCGATCTTGAGACCTATCTCGCGGATGACAGTCAGGCGTGGATTCTAGATGGCGCCGGTCGATACCGGCGTGTCGATCAGCGCGCGGATACGCTGCGGTGCGCACAAACCGAGCTGCTTGACGCCTATACGGCGGGCAGGCCTCTCGAAGAATAGACCCGCAGACGGAACTCGGCGGCGCGTAGCCAATCGATTTCTTGACTGAGATCGGCAACTGTTAGCGGGTGACTTCTCAGCCAACGCACAGGGAAGCGAATCTCGAGTGTACGCGGGCCACGCACAATGAGGTTGAGATCGGGCAAGGGCGCACGACCACGGCTACGATGCAGCAGAACGGCGATCCGCAGTAATACGATTAAACCTGTCAGACGACGATCCCACGGCGGCAGCAATTTATCGAAGCCATCCGTCGTCAGCTTGCGTCGATGCCCGCCAACCAGTCGTGATAACAATCGCTGCTCCTCGCGTGGGAAACCAGGCATGTCGGCGTGCTCGAGCAGATAAGCCCCGTGTTGGTGATGTCGAGAGTGCGCCACATCGAGACCGATCTCGTGCAGGCGGGCTGACCAAGCGAGCAGCGACTCGGCCAAGGGATCTTCGAGCTGCCACTCAACGGCCACTTGCTCGAGCAGTGACAGCGCCGTGCGCTCCACCCGCTCCGCTTGAGCCAGATCGACGTGATAGCGGGCTTGCATGGCGCGTACCGTCCGCTCGCGCGCATCTTCGCGCGTCAATCTACCCACTAGGTCGTACAACACGCCATCGCGCATCGCGCCATCGGAGATCTCCATCTTGCGCAGTGCGAGCACTTCGAAAATCTCGGCGAGTATCGCGAGTCCGCCGGCGAAAACTTGACGTCGCTCCTCGTTCAATGAGGATAGCGCGATGTCACGAACATGGCTCGCGCTCAACGCACGCTCTATGACGGCATCGAGACCGTCGCGCGTGATAGCCATCGCCATCGGATCGAGCTCGCGGATCGCATCGCCGACCGATTTGATCGACCCCGAACTGCCTATGGCGTTGTCCCAGCCGGTACGCCGGAACGCCTCTTCGAGCGGCTCAAGTTCGCTGCGCGCCATGACCCGGGCACGATCGAATCGCTTGCGCGAGATCTTGCCGTTAGCAAAGAAACGCTCTGCCATTGTCACGCAACCGAGCTCTGTGCTCACGAGACGCACGGGCGTCCGATGCTCACCGATGATTAGCTCGGTGCTGCCGCCGCCGATATCGATGACCAGACGTCGACCGTCGGTATCGGGCATGGTATGCACGACACCGGAATAGATCAGGCGAGCCTCCTCGATGCCCGAGACGATCTCGATCGGCGCACCGAGCGCCGCACGGGCTTTTTCGAGAAACGATTGTTTGCGATGGGCGCGCCGTAGGGCATTGGTTCCAACAACCCGGATCTTGTCGGGGTGCATTTCGCGCAGGCGTTGACCGAAGCGTTCCAGACAGCCCAAAGCACGCGCCGCCACGTCGCGATCGAGTCGACCCTCGGCATCGAGGCCCGAACCCAAGCGCACGCTCTCCCGCAAACGGTCGATTACTACGAGTTGTCCGTGCGAGTAACGAGCTACGACGAGATGAAAACTGTTCGAGCCGAGATCAACGGCGGCCAGCAGCTCCGGCGTGGCGCGCGCGCTCAAGCGACTCACGATGGAATCAGGCCGAGAACGAAGACCCGCAACCGCACGTGGTGGTCGCGTTGGGGTTTCGGATGACGAACTGCGCGCCTTCGAGTCCTTCGCGGTAGTCGATCTCGGCGCCGGAGAGATACTGCAAGCTCATCGGATCGACGAGCAGGCGCACGCCAAGGTTTTCGACCTGCGTGTCGCCATCTTGGATCTGCTCGTCAAACTCGAAACCGTACTGCATGCCCGAACAGCCGCCACCCTGCACGAACACACGCAGCATCAGGTTCGGGTTGCCCTCGTTTTCGATGAGGGAACTCACCTTGCGAGCCGCAGCGTCGGTGAAGACCAGTGCGGGTGGCAGGTCGAGCGGAAGATCTTCGACGACGGAACTCATGGGGGTAGTTTAGGAATCCGAGCCGGGTGCGTCAAAAAGTCCGCCAGACGCGGCGCTCGGCAAGGCCAGAGTCGGCGTGCTCGAGGCCAACGGGATCAGTCGGCCCTCCACGCTGGCCCCCAGTGTCATTTCGATGGTGCCGTAACGAACGTCCCCCTTGACCCTCGCGGTGCGGCCGAGCACCACCCGCTCACGACCGCAGACATCGCCAACGACCTCGCCGTGGATGACGGCATGGACGACGTCGATCAAGCCGATGACCGCCCCCTGCTCACCGACCCACAGCGTACCCGGCCCGTCCGCTGAGGATGAAATCACATTGCCGTCGATACGACCGTCGAGGTGAAGACCGCCCGTGAAGCTCAAGTCGCCCTTCAATCGCGCGTCTTTGGCGATCAGGGTGTCGACCCGCTTCGGTAGAGCCGGTGATTTCTGTCGGTTGAACATCATGCCTCCTACTGCCACGTCACATTGCCGATGACGGGTCGCGTCCCGCGCTGCTCCGGCAAAATGACGATGACAACTTGATCGATCGAAAGCCCCTCGGGCGCGCTCACCGGCGTCTCGAAATTGGATACATACCGAAAACGATATGGCATTTCCGCGACGGCAAGTCGCTCGACCCGACCCGCGCGACGACCCTCGATGAATACTTGTAAACGACCTGAGACTTCCCCGCGAGGAGTTTCGGACTGCGCCAACGCCACGCGCAGGATACGCTCTTGTGGGCGTGAGCCGGGCAATAAAGTGGCCGAGCGCAACACGATGCCCGGCGCGGTGTCTCCACGCGAGACCACATTCTGAAACACCTGCAGCTGTTGTCGCTGCTGCGCGACCTGATCTTGTAATTCCTTGACTGTGCGGGAGAGCTCGCGACGCTCGAGCGACTGCGAGGCGCGCAGGGTTTCAAGCTCCGCTGCGCTGCGGCGCAGCTCCCGAATGGTGGCATCGCGTTCGCGTATCGCATCACGCAACTCCGCCTCGTCAGCGAGGGGCTCCGGCCCCAGCAGCCCAATCCCGGCACGACCGAGCAAATAAGCTGCGATCACGAGCACGACACCCACCGACACGACGATGGCGAGACGACCGCGCTTAACGACGATCAGCGGCGCTGGCGTGCTCATCGTGTGTCCATCTCACCGCTCCACCACGACGGGTAAGGCGGCATGCCGGATGGGAATGCCTGCCGCCCGAGCTCGTGCAGAGCCCGCTGGTAGACCTCGCGCTTGAAGTGGATCACCTCGCGGACCGGCTCCCAGTAGTCGCTCCACCGCCAGGCACTGAATTCAGGCTCGGGAGTCTGATCGAGGCGAAAAGGAGGTTCCTCGATACGGGTACGAAGCAAGAACCACCGTTGTTTTTGACCGATACACAGGGGCAGCTGGTCGCGACGCACGAAGCGACGCGGCAAGCGATAACGCAACCATCGGCGCGTCACACCCACAACCTCGACATGTTCAGGCGCAAGACCCGTTTCTTCTTGAAGCTCACGGTACATGCCCTGCTCCAAAGACTCATCGACACGCAGCCCCCCTTGAGGGAACTGCCAGCCTTTGCCTGCAGCGCGCTGCCCGAGGAACACTTGACCCTGCGCGTTCATCAGGACGATGCCGACATTAGCGCGAAAACCGTCGCGATCGATGAGGTCCATGATGGTGCTCATCGACACTCAAGCCCGCCGCTCGGTCATCGAGCGTCGATCCTCGAGATAGGCTCGGCCCTGCTCCATGAACGCGACGAACTCGTCACGATTGCGCGCGAGCACGGCTCGACGTAGCGCCTCTACCGACTTCGAGAGGGCCTCGAGCGACTCGGCGCCGTAGTCGTTGAGCGACTGGATCTCAAAGTAAAGTTCGGGGTTTTCCTGCGCAACACGACTCGCGACGTCGAGCTGAGCATCGAATGTGGTACTCGAGAGCTGCGCGAGACGCGGCGCGGCTTCACCGCTGCCTGCTAGAGCAGTGAAAAATGCAATATTGAGAGCGTGCGAGAGCCCGAGCACGTAGGCGATCAGCCGATCGTGCTCATCGAGGCTCATGACCACTTGTTCAACCATCGTAGGCGCAAACAACTCGCGCGCTCGGGCGAGTGCCTCGGCATGACCGAGATCCACGAAGATCACATGGCGACCGGAGAGCAGCTCGGTGTCTGGACCGAACATGGGATGTACCGATGTGACGCGACAGCCATGCGACTTGAGCGCCATCAGTCCGCCACGTAGCGGTGATTTAAGCGAGCCGAGGTCAAAGATCACGCCGGGCGGTCGTCGCAGAGCAAGCTCACGCAACACCGTATCCGTCGCGCCGAGCGGTGTAGCGACGACGATGATGTCCTGGGACAGATCGGCTGTACGGTAGTCGCCTAAGTCCTTTGTGCCTTGCGGCGCGCCCGCGGGGTCGCTGACTTCAACGATGAACCCCTGAGAGGCGAGGAATTCGGCAAACCAGCTGCCTAGCTTGCCTGCACCACCGATCACCAAAGCGCGACGCCCACTGCCATGACCTCGCGCCACGACGCTAGCGCGCTCTTGTGTGGTTAATGAGCTGCGAATAAGCATTCGCATCAGCTCCTCGGCGAGCTCCGCCGAAACGCCCTGCGTCTCAGCGGCTTCGCGCGCACCGAGGATGACTTCGCGCTCGCGAGCAAAATCGCGCGTGGGATGACCGGTCGAGCGCTTGACGCGGGCAACCTCGGCGCTCACGCGCTGCCGCTCGGCGATGAGACCGAGCAATCGCGAATCAATGTCGTCGAGCTGTCGACGTAGGTCGTCGAGACTGGCCATGGGGCGAATCCGATCAGGCGCTGAAAGAGCAGGAAATCCTACTATAGCCGTGTGTCTACGGCGGCTTGACGCTACCATTCGCCCATGCCCATTCCCGTCCAATTCCTGCCCGACCCGCTGCCCGCCGAGCCGCTGAGCCTCGCCGCCCAATGGTTAGAGCTCGCCCGTTCACGGCGTGATCAGCCCAACCCCAACGCGATGGTGCTCGCCACCGTCGGCCCCTCGGGTCGCCCGTCGGCCCGAGTCGTGCTGTGTAAGGACATCGTCGCGCAGCCAGGCTATGTGTCGTTCTACACCAACTATCTGTCCCGTAAGGGACAAGAGATCGATACGAATCCGCGTGTCGCCATCGTGATGCACTGGGATCATCTCTACCGTCAACTCCGCTTGGAGGGTTACGTCGTACGAGCGCCAGCGGCCGAGAGCGACAGCTATTTCCGCTCCCGCCCTTGGCAGCGACGCGTCGGCGCCTGGGCGAGCGCACAAAGCCAGCCAGTGAGCTCGCGTCGCGAACTGGAGACGGCGGTTGCCGAGGTCGCCCATCGGTATGGTGTTCCGGTGCCGGGCCCCGAAGATGCGCCCTCACCGCCCGGTCTCGGCGACTCGATCCCGAGACCGCCCCATTGGGGCGGCTATCACGTATGGGTCGATGCGGTGGAACTGTGGGTCGAGGGTGAGTCGCGCATCCACGATCGTGCGCGCTGGGTGCGCAAGCTCAGCGAGGAACTCAGCGCATCGGGAACACCCACGGTAGAGAGTGGATGGTCGGTGACGCGACTACAGCCCTGAACGGGCTCAACCGACGAGCGTCAGCCCAGTGCGCGCTGAATGGGTGCGTGCAGCGCACCGTTCGTGGCTAGCACACTCGTGGTCTCGAGCGTCACCCCTCGCCCATCCAGATCCGTGAACCGCCCGCCCGCTTCCTCGAGGATGACCACGAGGGCTGCGATGTCGAGAATGTTCACGTCAGACTCGATCACTGCATCGAGTGCACCGCGGGCGAGCAGGTGGTAGTGCACGAAATCGCCATAGCCACGAATTCGGCTAACCTGCGCGACGAGCTCACCGTATCGCGCCCAACGTGGCCCACGCGCAAGGGTCTTCAGATTGCCGCTCGAAACGATCGCGGACTCCAGCGATGACACGGTGCTCACCCGAATGCGCTGACCATTGAGCCAGGCGCCGGATCCGCGCTCCGCCCATGCGAGCTCGCCGTACACGGGCGCCGAAGACACGCCGAGCACTAGCTCACCGCGACGCATCAGCGCGATCTGAGTCGAGAAAAACGGACATTCGCGGACGAAGGATTTGGTGCCATCGATCGGATCGACGAGCCAGAGACTCTCTGCATCGAGAGCATGGGCGCCGGTTTCTTCGCCGAAAAACCCATAGGAAGGGAAATGCTTGGCGAGTACTGCCCGGATCGCCTCCTCCGCGCGTACGTCGGCCTCGGTGACGGGTGACTTGTCAGCCTTAGTGGTCACCGCAAGGTTGCGCTGATAGAGCCCACGAATCACCGCAGCGGCAGCTTCGGCCGCCTCGAGAGCGGCGGCGAGTTCGGCAGATCGGGGGGCGGGCGCAGACATGCCGCGCAGCGTGCGCATCACGCCGAGGCCTGTCAACCGCACGTGCTATCTTTAACCGCATGGGAAATCGTTTGAGCAAGATCTATACCCGCACTGGCGATGACGGCACGACGGGTCTCGGCGATGGGAGTCGCGTTCCAAAAGATCACGCGCGCGTCGAAGCGTACGGCACCGTCGATGAGGCCAACAGCGTGATCGGCATGGTACTCGCCGTTCCGGGGCTGCCGGCGAATCTCACTGCGGTGCTTGTCGAGGTGCAGCACGACTTGTTCGACCTCGGCGGCGAACTGTGCGTGCCGGGATTGCGGCTGATTCGTCCCGAGCAGATCACACGCCTAGAACAAAAGCTCGATGAATTGAACGAACCCTTACCAGCGCTCAAGGAATTCATCCTGCCTGGCGGCGGCCCTGGAGCGGCGGCTTGCCACCTCGCACGCACTACCGTACGCCGCGCCGAACGTCGCGTGTGGACACTCGCCGCCATCGCTCCGGATCTGAGCCCGGAGCCCGCACGCTATCTCAATCGGCTTTCGGATCTGCTGTTCGTGATGGCGCGCGTACTCGCCCGCCACGAGACCGGCAGCGAAGTCGTCTGGAATCGCAACCGCGGCTGATCAGCGCGAGGCGAGCACCCGCTCGTCCACCTCGCTGCGAATCTGCGTGCCGATGAGAATCGACAGAAACAGCGCGCCAGCGAGGACCGTGAACGGGACCTGATAGCTGCCGTAGGCATCGAACAGCTTGCCGGTGATCCAGCTTCCAAGTCCGACACCGATCGATTCCATGAAGCTGATGGAGCCGTTGATTCGGCCGATCTCACGCAGGCCGAAATTATTCACGGCCAACATGTTGTACAGCGTGAACAGGCCTCCCCAGCCCAGACCAATGATGACCGCTGAGGCGACCACCCACTCGCGATTCATGCTCGCAAGCCCTAGCAGGCCCACGAACATGATCACCAAGCACGCCATGAAGACTTTGTGCCGATCGATGCGATCGGCGATCGCGCCATTGGCCAGCTTGGCCACCATGGCAACCAAACTGAAGATGAACAACTGCAGACCCGCCTCTTTGAGCGTGAAGCCGAACCCCTTGTTCAAGTGCAAAACGTAATGCTGTACGAAAGAGAAAATGGCGTAATAGGTTAGAAATCCTGATAGCCCGATCGCCCAGAAAGTACGAGTCCGGATGGCTTGCTGGAAGGTCAGGCCATGTTGCTTCAGATCACCGAGCGCTTCGTTCTGACCCACAGCCTGATAGCCGGACTGCGCGGGAGTCCCCTTGATGACAAAGAAGACGAGGACGAACAGCACCACCGGCATCACGGCGTTGTATAGATAGGCTTGTCGCCAGCCGAGATCTTCGATGAGGTACGGATTCACGAACGGCAGCACCGCACTGCCGAGGCTGGTGCCGACGAGCGCGATACCGATGGCGAGCCCGCGGTGTTTCACGAACCAGCTCGACACCAGATAGATCACGCACATCGATCCGGATACCGACAACGCAAGCGCAAACAGCATGTGAATGAGGTAGACCTGCTTCAGCGCGTTACCCATCCACTCGGTCCAATAGAAGTAGAGACCGATCGCAGCTACCACCACGGCGATCGCGATCGCCACACTGCGGCCGAGCGACGGCGCGAGACTTCCGAGCGCTACGACGATGACGGTGGCGAAACCCACCGCAGTGACGATCGCAATCAACTCGATTACGGGTACCGGACCGCCGTTAGCAAGCATCGAGTAGCCGACATAACCGAGTGATAAAAAACCACAGCCGATCATCAGCAGGTACCGAGGATTCACCCGATCGATCAGGATGCCGACGAACGGCGCGATCATTGCGGTGAGGGCGAAGTTGAGAAAGTCGCGGAACTTGAAGTCCCCACGACTCCAACCAAACTCATCGAGTAGCGAAGGGTCGAAGATGGTGATGCCGGTAGCCGTCATGCCGTTCGAAAGGAACAGCGCAAGCATTCCCATGATCGCAACCAACCACGGGTAATAGCGCGGCGCCTGCCGCGGTGCCGAAACCTGACTCATATGTCACCCCCTGTACGGGCCGCCAGCGCGAGACGCAGGCGATCCCACTCGAATGATAGGCCGGGGTCGCTCTTGCGCCCCGGAGCGATGTCGCTGTGTCCCACGATGCGGTCGGCCGACAACGAAGGATACGACTGCAGTAGCAGACTCAGCACCTCGACGAGACCCTCGTACTGAGCATCGGCGTAGGGCGTGGTGTCCGTCCCCTCGAGCTCGATTCCGATCGAAAAATCGTTGCATGCCGCGCGCCCCTGCCAACTCGACACCCCGGCGTGCCAGGCTCGCGCCATGAATGGAACGTATTGGACCAGGGTCCCGTCGCGACGGATCAGCAGATGCGCCGATACCCGCAACCCGACGAGCTCGCCAAAGGCTGGATCGGCCTGCGCTGAGAGGCTGCCGCAGAAGAGATGGTCGATCCAGGGGCCACCGAATCGTGCGGGCGGCAGACTGATGCCATGGATCACGAGCAGTTCAGGGATCTGACCGCTCGGGCGCCGGTCATGATGGGGACTGAGCACTTGCCGTACCCCGCGCAGCAGGCCGGTCGCGACATCGATCGAGAGCGCCCCCTTCGCCAAGACTGCGGTCATGAGGGGGGATCATGCCAGAATGCCGGCATGTTGCCGCTGTCCGCCGCCGAACTGCGCGCCCTCGATTTGGCGCATGTCTGGCATCCCTGCACTCAGATGAAGGACCACGAGGACGTGCTGCCGCTGATTCCAATGCGGCGCGGCCTGGGTGCGTGGCTCGAGGATGCCGATGGCAAGCGCTATCTCGATGCGATCAGTTCGTGGTGGGTGAATCTCTGGGGTCATGCCCATCCGGCGCTCAATTCGGCGGCGATCGCCCAACTCTCTTCCCTACCTCATGTGATGTTCGCGGGTTTCACGCACGAGCCCGGAGCGCGACTGGCCGCCGAACTCTGCGCGCTCGCCCCGCCCGGACTCGAACGCTGCTTCTTCGCCGACAGCGGCTCTGCCTCGATCGAGGTGGCAGTCAAGATGAGCTTTCACTACTGGCAGAACAGTGGCCGGCCGCGCAAGACTCGCTTCGTCACGCTATCGAACAGTTACCACGGGGAGACGCTCGGCGCGCTCGCCGTTGGCAATGTGGAGCTCTATAAGTCGATCTATCGACCACTGTTGATGGACGTGATCACCGTGGCATCCCCGGATGCCTACGACCATCTCGATGGCGAGTCACCCATCGAAGTAGCAACCCGGCGAGCTGCCGAGCTCGAGGCGCTGCTCGCTGAGCAGTCTCATGAGATCGCTGCGGTGATACTCGAGCCGCTCGTGCAATGCGCCGGAAGCATGCGGATGTACCACGAGCTCTACCTGACAAAGGTCCGCGAGATTTGCTCGCGGCACGAGGTACACCTGATCGCCGACGAAATCGCCGTGGGTTTCGGACGCACCGGCACGCTGTTCGCCTGCGAGCAGGCGGCTATCACCCCCGACTTCTTGTGCCTATCGAAGGGCCTAACGGCCGGCTATCTGCCGATGTCAGTCGTGCTCACGACACGTGACGTCTACGCCGCATTTTACGATGAGTACGTCAAACTCAATGCGTTTTTGCATTCACACAGCTATGCGGGCAATCCGCTCGCCTGCGCGATCGCCCTCGCCTCGCTGCAACTCTTTCGCGACTCGGGCGCTCTACAAAGAAATAAAACCCTCGCTACACACCTCGGTAGTGCGGCACAGACTGCCTTCGCAGGTCATCCGCACGTCACGGATATCCGTCAGCGCGGCATGATCCTCGCTGTGGAGTTTGCTCGCGATCGTCGTACTCGCGCGCCGTGGCCGTGGCAGGAGCGTCGTCACCTGCGCCTGATGCGCCATGCACTTGATCGCGGCGTGCTGCTGAGACCGCTCGGCAACGTGCTGTATTTCATGCCGCCTTATATCGTGACCCCCGAGGAGATTGATCTGATGGTTCGGGTGGGCGCAGAGGGCTTGGAGCTCGCGTGCGCAGCGTGAGGGTCTACGTGGCGCCGACGAGTTTGCCGCAGGCACTCGCGATCGGCCGAACCGTCATGCTGCCGCAAGACGTCACCCAGCACCTCACTCGGGTTCTGCGCCTTCGAGACGGCGCTGCGATCACACTGTTCGATGGCAAGGGTGGCGAGTGGTCGGCAGAGCTCGTCAGTGGAGCGCGCGGCGCGCTCGCTGCACGGATCGGCGAACACCACCCCATCGAGCGCGAGTCACCGCTGCAGCTAACCCTGATGCAGGGGCTCGCGCGCGGCGAGCGCATGGATCTAGTGATCCAGAAAGCTACCGAACTTGGCGTCACGCGTATCGTCCCTGTCATCACGAGCCGCTGCGTCGTACAACTCGATTCCGAGCGAGGCGAGCGTCGAGTCGAACACTGGCGGGCAGTTGCGGCCTCCGCCTGCGAGCAGTGCGGCCGCAACAGACTGCCGGAGATCTGTCCGCCGATGCAGCTCGAATCCGCCAGCAAAACCCCATGGGCTGCGGCCGATGAGCCGCGATGGCTGTTCGATCCGGAGTCGACGCTCACGTTGCGCGATCTGATCCAGACACCCTCCGCTCTTTCTCGAGCTACGCTACTGGTGGGTCCAGAAGGTGGTCTGGAGGCGAGCGAGATCGACCTTGCCGTGCGGACGGGTTTTCGCACGCTGCGATTTGGGCCACGGGTGCTACGTACCGAGACGGCCGGATTGGCGGCGCTGGCGGCGCTACAATCGTTGGCAGGAGACCTGTCATGAGCTCGCGCCCAACCCTCGCAGTGGTGATGGACCCCATCGCCAACATCAAGTTTGCCAAGGACTCGACCCTGGCCATGCTGCTCGCGGCTCAGGCGCAGGGGTTCGACCTGCTTTATCTCGAACTCGGCGATCTGTCGCTGCGCGATGGAGTTGCCTGCGGGCGTGTACGCGCACTGCAGGTGTTCGCCGATCCGGCGCGCTGGTTCACGCTTGGAGAGCCCGTCGTTCGACGACTCGGGGACATCGACGCGATCCTCATGCGTAAAGATCCACCCTTTGATACCGAGTACATCTATTCGACCTATATCCTCGAGCGTGCTGAGGATCAGGGCGCGCTGGTGGTCAATCGTCCTCGTGGCCTGCGCGATATGAACGAGAAGGTCTACACGGCCTGGTTCCCGCAGTGTTGTGCACCGACGCTGATCACCCGCGACATGGCCGACATGCACGCGTTCCTGCTTGAGCACGACAAGGTGGTCTGCAAGCCCCTGCACGGCATGGGCGGCAAATCGATCTTCGTCATCGAGCGGGGCGATAAGAACACCAACGTCGTATTCGAAACTTTGACCGACTACGGCCAGCGCTTCGCGATCGTGCAGCGCTACCTGCCCGAGATCGTCATCGGGGGCGATTCGCGCGTGCTGCTGGTTGACGGCGTCGCCATTCCCTACGCCCTCGCACGCATCCCGAGTGCCGAAGACAATCGGGGCAATCTGGCGGCCGGGGCCACCGGCATCGGCCGGGCGCTCAACGACCGCGATCGATTTCTCGCCGAGCAGATCGGACCACGACTCGCCGAGCAAGGCATGCTGTTCGTGGGTCTCGATGTCATCGGGGACTATGTAACCGAGATCAACGTGACCAGCCCCACGGGCATCCGCGAACTCGATGCTCAGTTTGGTATCGACATCGGCGCACTGCTGGTGACGGCGATTCGGCGGCGCCTCGACGCGCGTCGCTGAGCGTCGCATACTCGGGTCATGACCGAGGGTTTGAGCCTTACCAACCAGCTGCTCGTCGCGATGCCCTCGCTCGCGGACCCCGAGTTCTCGCAGACCGTGACGCTGGTCTGCGAGCACAGTCTCGAAAAGGGCGCTCTCGGTATCGTGATCAACAAACCGCTACCGATGACACTCGGCGAGATTTTCGAACAGATGAATCTCGAGTCCCAGGATGCGGCCCTCGACGCCCGCGCGGTACTTCGAGGAGGACCCGTCCATCGTGATCGCGGGTTCGTGGTTCATCGCCCGGGTGGGCGGTGGGATTCCTCGCATACCGTATCCGAGGGAATTCAAGTCACCACCTCACGCGATGTACTCGCAGCCATGGCACGCGGCGAGGGTCCGGCGGATGCGTTCATCGCACTAGGCTATGCGGGCTGGGAAGTTGGCCAGCTCGAGCGCGAGATGCGCGACAACGCTTGGATCACCCTGCCGGTCGACGAACGTATCCTTTTCGAGATGCCATTCGAGGATCGCTGGCACGCCGTATGGCGACAGCTCGGCATCGATGTCGGCCGCATGAGTCATGTCGCCGGTCACGCCTGAGCAGTCAGGCGCAGCAGAGGTCGTCATCGGCTTCGATTTCGGCCAGCGCCGAATCGGCATCGCGCTCGGCGATACCCTGACCCGATCGGCCAGACCTCTCAGCGCACTCGTACGGCGCGACGGCGCAGCGCTGGCGCAGACCGACTGGCAGCAGCTGCGTACGCTCGCCCGCGAGCACGCGGCACACCGGCTAGTCGTAGGCTGCCCGTATAATATTGACGGCTCCGAGCACGCTTTGGCGGCGACGGTCCGCCGCTTCGCGGCTGACCTGCGTACGCAGACATCGCTGCCGGTGCACCTCGTCGACGAGCGTTACTCGTCCCTCGAGGCGGAGGCGACGCTGCGCGAGCGGCGCGCTGCGGGCGCCCGGCGCAGCCGGATCGACCGCGAAACGATCGACAGTACGGCCGCAGCGATCATCCTCGAGCGCTGGTTGGCCGGTGAACACGAGACTAGCGCATGAGTGAGCAGGCCAACGGTTTCAGGCAACTACGCAGCGACGGATCGCTGCGTCACCTGCTTACGCTCGAGGGATTACCCAGAGCGATGCTCGAGCGTCTGCTCGAGCGCGCTGCCGCGTGGTCTCGTCCCGTGGGCACAGCGGCTCCGAGCAGCAGCCTGCTCGCCGGCAGAACCGTGGCCGTGATGTTCGCCGAGCCCTCGACACGAACCAGAGTGTCCTTCGAACTTGCCGCTCGACGACTCGGCGCTGAAGCCATCAACATCGAAGTGCAGCTCTCCTCACGTCTGAAGGGAGAATCCGTGCTCGATACGATCGCCACTCTCGAGGCGATGCAGGTTGACGCCTTCGTACTCAGAGATGCCGACGCCTCCGTTCCGCCTCTCGTCGCGGGTCACGTGGGCGCACATGTCAGCGTGCTGTCAGGCGGTGCCGGTAGCCTCTCACATCCGACGCAGGGACTACTCGATGCCCTGACCGTGTGGCAATGCAAGCAGCGCTTTGAAGGTCTCTCGATTGCTATCGTCGGCGATGTCCGTCACTCGCGCGTAGCGCGCTCCGCCTGGCAGGCGTTCAGCGCCCTCGGGGTGCAAGACCTACGTCTCGTAGCGCCTGCAGCACTGATGCCCGATCAGGGAGAATTCCCCGGCTGCACACGCATCGACTCGCTTGATCGCGGCATCAGCGACTGCGATGTCGTCATGATGCTGCGTATCCAGAAAGAGCGCATGGATGCCGCCGCTATCCCGAGCGAGCGACAATATTTCGCTGAGTGGGGGCTGACGGCTGCACGTTTGCGTCGCGCCCGCCATGATGCCATCGTGATGCATCCGCAACCGATGAATCGCGAGGTTGAAATTGCCTCAGATGTCGCCGATGGTCAGCAGTCGGTGATTCGTCGGCAGGTCAGCAACGGCGTAGCCGTGCGAATGGCCGTGCTCGAAGCCACCCTGGGACCACGCTGATGGTGACCCACCCGGCACATCGCGGCAGCATCGCGATTGAGGACGGTACGATCCTTTCGCAGCAGCGCTTTCCGGGCGAGCAGTTCATCATCCGCATCGCTGCTCCGAAATGCGCGGCGCGAGCCCAGCCCGGCAGTTTCGCGCATCTCACGGTCGACGATGACATCCCGATGCGTCGTCCGCTCTCGCTGATGCGCGTGGATGCCCGTGAAGGCTGGATCGAGATCCTCTATAAAATCGTGGGTCCCGGACTCGCGGCGCTCGCACGCCGGCAACCTGGCGAGCGACTCTCAGTGCTCGGGCCAATCGGCCAGGGGTTCACGGTTCATCCCGAGCGATCGCGACCGCTATTGATCGGTGGTGGTGTCGGCATACCGCCGATGGTTTTTCTCGCGGAGTCCCTGCTCAGCGACTCACGCGCTGCTTGGCAGCCGCTCGTACTCATGGGTTCCGAGATTCCCTTCCCCTTCAGCGCCCGACCCTCGACGATTCTCGTATCGGGAATACCTTCGGGCGTCATCGGGGCGATGCCGCTACTCGATGGCTGGGGCGTGCCGAGCCGGCTCGCGAGCCGCAGCGGTTTTCCGGGCTGCTTCGACGGGTTCGTCACGGATCTCGGTGCCGCCTGGCTGTCCTCGCTCGATACAGCCGCACTCGCACAGGTCGAGCTCTTCGCCTGTGGTCCAACGCCGATGCTCGAGGCGACCACTCGACTCGCCCGCCGCTTCAACATCCCCTGCCAGGTATCGCTCGAGGAGTTCATGGCCTGTGCGGTTGGCGGCTGCGCCGGCTGCGCAGTGCGAGTTCAGACCAGCTCGGGTCCGGCGATGAAACGCGTCTGCGTGGACGGACCGGTCTTCGATGGCTACACCGTCTTCGAGCCCTGAGAATACCGACGCCGCACACCGTCTCGGTACGGTACGCAGCCGCATCGCAGCGGCGGCGGCGCGCGCGAGTCGGGACGCCGGCGACATTCTGCTGCTGGCCGTCAGCAAGGGACAGACTGCAGCGGCCGTCGCCGCGCTCGCCGACTTCGGCCAACGGCACTTTGGCGAGAATTACCTGCAAGAGGGTCTCAGCAAGATCGAGACTCTGCGCCAAACCCGGCCGCAGACGCCGGGACTGGTGTGGCACTTCATCGGTCAACTGCAGTCGAACAAGACGCGGGACGTCGCCGAGCACTTCGATTGGGTACACACCGTCGATCGGGCGAAATTGGTCGAACGGCTCTCTAGCCAGCGCCCCTTTCACGCCCCTCCGCTCGAGGTCTGTGTGCAGGTGAAGCTCGGCGAGGAGGCGAGCAAGGGCGGCGTATCGCCGACCGATCTGCCGGCCCTACTCGAGGCCGTCGATGCCGCGCCTCGGCTTCGTCTGCGTGGATTGATGGCCTTACCGCCCGCCGAGATCGAGGAGGCCCGCCAGCGTCGCTGGTTCGCAGAGCTGCGGCACCTGTACGATCGGGCGCGGCTGCACCATCCGACGCTCGACACGCTCTCCATGGGCATGAGCGCCGACCTTGAGGCTGCGATCCTCGAGGGATCCAGCCTGGTACGTGTCGGCACCGCCCTGTTCGGCGAGCGCTTACAATCGATGCCATGACGGCCCCGGATCTCGGTGCAGGCCTCGCCTTCCTCGGTGGCGGACACATGGCCCGCGCGCTCGTGGCGGCGCTGCATCGATCTGGCGTCGCCGGTGCCTCGTTGCATGTCATTGAGCCGGATGTGCAGCGTCGCGAAGCCCTTCGTCGCGATTACGACATCACGCCGCACGCCGACGCCACGCAGCTACCGCGGCTCGACACCCTGCTGCTGGCCGTGAAACCACAGGATCTTGAAACCGCTCTGCCGCCACTGCAAGACTGGCTTGCACGTCATCGCCCGCTCGTCATCTCGGTGGCGGCCGGCGTCACCATCGCCCGCCTCGCCCGACTCTGCCCGGCAGGCTCCATCGTGCGGGCCATGCCCAATCGAGGTGCGTTGGTCGGTGCTGGGGCCACCGGGCTGTACGCGCCGCCCGGTATCGATCCTCTCTTGCGGACACGAGCGACGGCGATCCTCGGCACAGCCGGAATCGTGGTCACGGTCGAGGAAGAGTCGCTCATGGATGTCGTCACCGCCGTTTCCGGCAGCGGTCCAGCCTATTTTTTCGCTTTGGCGGAGGCACTTGCCAAAGCAGGGGTACTGGCCGGCCTGCCCGCCGATGCGGCGGAATCCCTGGCTCGCGCTACCCTTTCGGGCGCCGGAGCGCTGACGAGCGGCGATTCCAGCCTGGCAGCCCTACGCGCATCGGTCACTTCGAAGGGCGGCACCACCGCCGCCGCCTTGGAGGCGCTCGACCGACGTTCGTTCGAGGAGCTGGTGCGTGAGGCGGTTGAGGCGGCCGTGCGCCGCGGGCGCGAAATCGGAGGTTGAACTTGATGGGTGGGGTACTGACGTTCCTGGCCGACACGCTGCTGTCACTTGCACTTTACGCCTTCCTGTTGCGCCTACTGATGCAATGGACGCGTGCTGACTTCCGCAATCCTATCGCCGAGGCCATCCTGCGACTCACCAACGGCCTGATCTTGCCGCTGCGCAAGATACTCCCCCCCATCGGTCGAGTGGATTCCGCCACGGTCGTGGCAGTGCTAGCCGTCGCCATCATCAAATCGGGGGTCCTGGCGAGCCTCTGGATGGGCGCGCTCCCCCAGCCTGTCTCTTGGGCGCGTCTGGCCGTGGTGGAAATGCTGCGTTCGGGACTTTGGCTGTATTTCTGGGCGATTTTTGTCTACGCACTCACCTCGATGATCGCGCCGGGCGTGCGCTCTGCGCTACAGGATCTGCTTGAGTCGCTCTGCGAGCCCGTCCTTGAGCGCATCCGGCGTGCCGTCCCCTCGATGGCAGGACTTGATCTCTCGCCGCTGTGGGCAGGAATCATCCTTCAAGTGTTGTTGATGCTCATCCGCTGACAACTCGCCGAAGGCTAAAAAAGCCTGTAAAAAGTTTGCTACGGCATCGCCGTGTGCTATCTTTCCCGTCGATTCGTAACGCGCGAGTGATCGCGCAACACTAGAAAATCAGGAGAATTCAACGATGGCGAAAAAGGGTGGTCCTCCGACCAAGTCGGAAATCCTCAATCAGATCGCGAAGGAAACCGATCTCTCCCGCAAGAACGTTTCGGCTGTCTTCGACGCCCTCAACGGCGTGATCAAGAAGAGCCTGCGTGCTAACGGCCTCTTCACGATCCCCGGCGTTGCCAAGCTGAAGGTCGTCAAGAAGCCCGCTACCAAGGCTCGTGAGGGCATCAACCCGTTCACCGGCGAGAAGATGATGTTCAAGGCGAAGCCGGCCTCTAAGAAGGTTCGTGCGATGCCGCTGAAGAACCTCAAGAACATGGTCAACTAATCGACCGCGTTCCAAGGTCAAAAAAAAGCCCGGGGCGTTGCCGCTCCGGGCTTTTTTATTTTCCGGCAAGACTGCTGCGTTTCAGCGCGGAGGCGGGGGCGGCGGAGGCGCCATCTGATATCTGACGCGCTCGCCCATGGCTTTGCGTCGAGCCTTCATCTGATCGCGGAGTGAGAGTGCCTTGGTGCGCTGCTCGGGGGTCAATTCGGCCCAAACCTTGCTGCGTAACTGAATCCCCTGCTGAGCGAGGCGGCTCGCCAACTCTCCGATGCGTTTGGCCGCCTCGGCCGAGACTGCCGCGTACTTCGGGTCGCCCGGCGACAGCTCTTGCAACACGCGTCTCTGCTCGCGTAGCTCCTGACGCAACTTATTCATTTCCGGTCGTGCCGTCGCTGCGTGCTCGGTGAGCTTGCCCCGCTGTTGGGGGGTCAACCCAATTTCATCGCCCATCCGATTGAGCCACCGGATCATGGCGTCCTCACGAGGACCCATCCGGCCACGATCTCGCATGAAATCGCCACCATCCTGCATCACCATGATCCGACGGACTTCTCGTCGCTCGCCCATCGGCGACTCTTGCGCCGCGGCAATGACGGACGCACCCGCCAGCCCGAGCACACAGGTACCGATGGACAGCACCCGACCCCAATTTGTCACTGACTCGATTTTCATCCGTTACTCTCCTGCGCTCGGCATCGAGCGATGTAATCCTCGCTGATCAGACTGGCCAGCGATACGAAAATTTCGCAAAGTTGCTGCAAAGTTCTGTCAAGCCACGGACAGAGGGCTGACAAATCGCGTATGACGGCTGAACATTCCAGTATGACTGCCCCCCCTGTCGCACGCTTATTGCTCGTCGATGACGATCAGGAGCTCGCCGAACTGCTGGCGGAATATCTGCGTCGCGACGGATTCGAGATGACTCATGCGGGCGATATCGATACAGCTTCCCGCTCCCTTACAGACTCGCTCCCCGATCTTGTCATCCTAGATGTCATGCTCTCAGGACGTAGCGGGTTCGACGGCCTGCGCGAGTGGCGTTCTCGATGGCCGCGACTTCCCGTTGTAATGCTCACCGCACGCGGCGAACCGGTTGATCGAGTGCTCGGACTCGAGCTCGGCGCCGACGACTATCTCGCCAAGCCTTTCGATCCTCGCGAACTGGTGGCGCGCATTCGTGCCGTACTGCGGCGCAGTCTGCCTTTCGAGCACGAGTCAGACGGCTCTCGACGCTTGGGAGCCTTGTCGATCGATGCTCGACGGCGTCGAGTCACCCTCGCCGACCGACCGCTCGATCTGACCGGTGCGGAATACCGGGTGCTGGTTTGTCTCGCGAGTGCATCTGGCATAGCCATGGATCGCAGCGCACTGACCGAGCAGGCCCTAGGCCGCCCGCTGACCCTGCATGATCGCAGTATCGACACTCATGTGAGCAATCTGCGACGAAAGATCGAACGTGCAGGCGGCCATGGCATCACGATTCGGGCCGTACGCGGCACGGGGTACGAACTGCTAGATATCAGCGAGGCGAGTATATGAATCGTCTCGCGACACGCATCTTCGTCGCTTTTTTCGCCACGCTCATCGTCATGGCAATCGGCGTGATCGGCATCACCAACTGGTTTCTGAGCGAGCGCGCCAGCGCGCTGGAGCGTTTTACCGTCAGTGCTTCAGAATCTGCAGCCCTGGCGCTCGCTGCCGGCGGACGTCAAGGTCTCCTCGATTGGTTGCGAACACAAGATCCGCGCTCCGGGATCTTTGTCGTCGATGAATGGGGCGAAGAACTCCTTGGCAGGCCACTGCCGCCCGCAGCTCCCGCGCAACCGCCTCCGCTGGAGCCGGGAGGCGACACACCCAGCCTCCTCGAGCAGCCTGGTGTACTGCTGCGTCTACCACAGCGCATGCCGATACTCGTCAGCGCGGACGACGAGCGCTTCCGACTCATCGTCAGCCCCTCTCGACGGAGTCTGACACGACCAGACGCTTGGACACTTCCCGCGGTGTTAATCGCCCTGCTGGCACTTACGTCGACGGCCCTGGCGAGCTTTTTGCTGGCTCGCTCGATCACGCGCCCTATCGAAATTCTCGAACGTGCCTCGCGCTCGGTGTCGGATCAAACCTTGCGTCCGACCCTGCCCGTAGCACTCATTCGCCGAGGCGATGAAATCGGCCATCTTGCCCGCGCTTTCGACGCAATGACCGTTCGCTTGAGCGAACTGATCGGTGCTAGAGATCGTTTGCTACGCGAGGTGTCACATGAGTTGCGCTCGCCACTCGCACGAATGCGCATCGCTCTGGGTCTTATTCGCATGGACCAGTCGGCATCGGCGCCACTCGGAAGACTGGATACCGAGATTTCGCGGCTCGATGAGCTGATCGGTAGCTTGCTCGATCTGGCTCGACTGGATGGCGACGCCTCAGCGTTACGCAAAGAAAATTTTGATCTTGCTGCGCTGGCAGAGCGAGTTGCGGCCGATGCCGCCTTCGAGGCCGTCAGTCGCGGATGCCGTGTAAGCTGGCGCGGACCGTCGCAGCCCTGCACGCTGATGGGTGATCCACACTGGGCGTCCGCAGCACTCGAAAATATCTTGCGCAACGCGATTCATCACACGGCGCGAGGTTCCGAGGTCGATGTCGAGGCGACCATCGGCCTTGACGTCACAGCTGCCAACCTGATGATTACGATCCGCGATCAAGGGCCAGGCGTACCCGAAGCGGAGCTAAGCCGAATCTTCGAGCCTTTCCACCGACTAGCCACGACAGATGAGGCGGTGGATGCCGCAACCCGCGGCATGGGGCTCGGGCTCGCAATCGCCGCTCGGGTAGTCCGCGCTCACGGAGGGCACTTGGTGGCCCGTAATCGATGGGCCGAGGGCAAGATCGTCGGACTGGAGATCGAAACGTGCTGGCCACTCGCCGGCGCTAACAGCTGAGTCAGGCGGTACCGAGTTGTAATCGCACGCGCAATCCTGGCTCTGCCCCCTCGAGCACGAGCCTACCGCGGTGCAAACGGGCGACAGCCGCCGCGATGGCGAGCCCAAGGCCGGATCCGGATTCTCCGGTGGCGTTTTCGAGGCGAACAAATCGACGGGTGGCTTGTTCACGCGCCTCTTCGGGAATCCCCGGTCCGCGATCCTGAACGACGATTTCTGGCGATCCGTTGGAATCGTTGCGTACCAACACCAGCAACGTCGTACCGCTCGGCGAATACTTGATCGCGTTCTCAAGAAGGTTACCAACTGCCTGAGTGAGAATCTGCCGATGCCCGATGATCGTTAACGGGGTAATTTCGTGCTCGATACGCTGCCCGCGCTCCTCGGCTAGGGGCTCAAACAGCTCGAGCAGATCCGTGGCTAGCGACGCCAAGTTAATGGTTTCCATGGTGTCGCGGGACAGCCCCGCCTCTGCCCGCGCCAGATTCACAAGGGCGTTGAAAACATTGATCGCGTGTTTGCTGTATAGCTCGGCATCGTGCATGTGCCGATCGCGCTGCTGGCGATCGTCCGCGGCGCGAGCCGCCTCAATGGAACGACCGAGCCGCATCAAGGGGGTCCGTAAATCATGCGCGAGGCTTTCGGTGACCGTCCGCATGCCGCTGACGAGCGCTTCGTTCTGATCGAGCATCTCGTTGAATGTGAAAGATAGGGCTCCGAGGGCATCAATACGGCGCGACTCGGGTACTCTGGCGGTCATTTGGCCACGAATGATGTTCTGGGCTGTATCGGATATTCGCCGCAGATGGAAGGTGACGTAATAGTTGACCGAAAATGCAGCTAACAAAGCGATCAATAACAGAATAATTGAGGCACCCAGCGCGGCCCAGCCCAAATCACGGGCGAGTCTGACCCGGGTGAAATCACGCTGACTGGTGACGAGAAACGCGCCATCATCAAGTCGCATCGCGACGATGTATTGATAGCTCTCTTTATCTCGCTTGACTCGCAGTCGAAGATCAGGCGTTTCGAGTACAGCCCGGCCACCAGGCATGGCGTCCAGCGTCCCGACGATCGGCGTTCCATCGGCGTTGATCAATGCGAAGCGCGGACTTTCCTCTTTGAAGTTTCCCAAGCGCCAGGCTAACCCGTCCGTCAATGCCTTGCGCCCCCCTGAACGGTCGAACTCGCGACGCAGTTCTAAGTCTCTGCTCAAGGAACTGAACACCTCGGAGTCATGAGCGTCACGCATCTGCTCCTGCATCCAGAAAAAGGCGCTCAAGAAGGAGAGCAGAACGACCCCGAGCCCGAGCGTAAGCACTGTCAGCAGTCGTCGATCAACGAGAATAGGTCTCATAAGAGCATAGGATGCCATGCGCCAGGCGAACTGTCCTAGAATGACCTCCGAGGATTGCAACCGTGTCCATCCTGCTCATCGAAGACGACACTAAGGTCGCTGCGGAAATCATCGCTGCATTCACCGCGATAGACCGAGCTGTGACCCATGCGGTAGATGGAAATGAAGGGCTCGCTCTTGCATTGAGAAAGAAGTATCAGGTCATCGTCACCGACCGGATGCTACCCGGCCTCGATGGTCTGGAAATCCTCCGCAAGATCCGCGTTGCCGGCGTTACAACACCGGTGCTGCTGCTCTCTGCACTTGATTCGGTCGACGAACGGGTACGGGGACTACGGGCGGGCGGAGATGACTACCTAGGCAAGCCGTTTTCGATCGACGAGCTCGTCGCGCGCGTCGAATCGCTCGTTCGACGAACCGAAACCACTACGGTGACTCGCCTGACCGTCGCCGACCTCGAACTGGACCTCATCGGTAGACAGGTCACTCGTGCCGGCCGGCCGCTGGATTTGACGAGCCGGGAGTTTCGGCTCCTCGAGGTGCTGATGCGAAACGCAGGCCAGGTGGTCACGCGTGCCATGCTGCTCGAGATTGTGTGGGACATGCATTTCGATCCCCAGACCAATGTCGTCGACGTACATGTCAGTCGATTACGTCAGACCATTGATCGGGATTTCACGATTCCCCTGATCCACACCGTGCGTGGTGCAGGCTACTCACTACACGCCTAGGGCGACTGGGCAAGGAAATCTGCCACTACTTCGCGCAGGCGGTGCAGCTGCCCGTGAAAGAAGTGATCCGTGCTAGGCAGTGTGATCAGACCTGCGCCACAGCCCAACGACTCTACCCATCGGGTGACGACATCGACGTTCACGAGTTCGTCCGCCTCGCCTTGCACAATCAGCCAAGGGCAGTCGGGTCGAGCGATATCCGAAAAATCCCATCGCCCTACCGGTGGCGCGATCGTGACCAAGCGCGATGGCTTCAATTGAGCATGGGCTCGTAGGGCGACCCAGGCACCAAAAGAAAATCCGGCAAGCCATAACGGCAGCCCGGGGCGATGCAATCGACCCCACTCCGCCACTTTAAGGAGATCATCAAGCTCTCCGCGCCCACCATCGTGAACGCCTTGAGAAGCTCCCACGCCGCGAAAGTTAAAGCGGATCGTCTCGGCACCCGCGGTCGAGAGCGCTCGCGCGACGGTATGAATCACCTTGTTGGTGAGCGTTCCACCAAAGAGCGGGTGCGGATGACAGCACACCGCCACCGCAAGGGGATTCCCGACGGGCCGATCGACGACAGCCTCTATCGCCCCGGCCGTACCCTCAATGAATACCGACTCAGGGAGCGCGATGGACGACTCCGTCTTTCATCACGAAGTGCACACGCCGCATCGCAGAAATGTCTTCGAGCGGATCGCCCGGGACTGCAACGAGATCGGCGAGCTTACCCATTGCGATACTGCCGAGCCGGTCATCGATTTCCAGATACTTCGCTGCTACCGACGTCGCGGACTGGATCGCGGCCATCGGCGGCATCCCAGCCTCGACCATCAGCACGAATTCGCGCGCGTTATCCCCATGGGCGGATACGCCGGTATCGGTACCGAAGAGGATCTTGACGCCAGTACGGTAGGCCTTCGCGAACGTCGCCTGAATTTGCGGGCCAACGAGGGCCGCCTTGGGACGAACTACCGCCGGGAAGAACCCGTCTTCCTTCGATCGATCTAGCACCCACACGCCCGCAGTGATCGTCGGCACGTAATAGGTACCGCGCTCCTTCATGAGCCGCATGGTCTCATCGTCCATGAAGGTACCGTGCTCGATGGTGTCGACACCCGCACGGACGGCACGCTTCATACCCTCCGCGCCGTGAGCATGCGCCGCCACCTTGAAGCCGTAGTCACGCGCTGTGCTGACGATCGCACGGATCTCATCCTCCGTGAACTGCGGATTGAGCCCGTTCTTGGCGATCGAGAGCACGCCGCCGGTCGCCGTAATTTTGATGAGATCCGATCCTTCTTTGTAGCGCTGGCGTACGGCCTGAGCGGCCGCATCGGCGCCGTTGACGACGCCCTCGAGTGGCCCGACCGAGGCCGGGTTGAGGTAGTCCGCCCAGCCATTGGTGGGATCCGCGTGACCACCGGTGCTCGCGATCGACTTTCCCGCAGCGAAGATACGCGGTCCAGGCAGCTTGCCCGCGTTAACCGCATTGCGCAGTGCGATGGATGCCCGAAAGCTATCACCGAGATCCCGTACGGTGGTGAACCCCGCGAGTAGCGTGCGCTCGGCGTACATTGCGCCATCGAGTGCGACATCCGTGCCGTCTTTCTTGAATCGCTCGAGCTCCGACGAACGGCTGTATTCGCTGGTCAGATGTACGTGCATGTCCATCAGACCAGGCATTAAAGTCGAGTTACGCAAATCGATGACCCGATCACCCTCGCGTGGAGCACGATACCCCGCCTCTACGGCGGTAATGCGGTTGCCCTCGACCACGATAGTGCGCTCACGTTGTGTACGTTCAGAGACGCCGTCGATGACTCGCCCTGCATGAATCAGCGTCGCAGCTTCGAGCGAGGCGCTCAGTACGACACCACAGATCGCCGTGAGAGCAAGACGGTTGAGATGACTGGACATCAGCGGATCTCCATAAGCTCGACATCAAACACGAGTGTTGCGCCACCCGGGATGACTCCCCCCGCTCCACGCGCGCCATATCCAAGACTAGCCGGGATGACGAGTCGTCGTTTTCCGCCCACTTGCATACCGGCGACACCCAAATCCCAGCCGCGGATCACCTCACCAGCACCAATCTCAAACGAGAACGTATCGCCATGGTCTCGTGAGGCATCAAATTTTCGGCCTTTGTTTTCTGGCGCTGCGGCATCGAACAGCCAGCCGGTGTAGTGCACGACGGCAGTCTGTCCATCCGTGATCGCTGGTCCTTGACCGACGAGAAGATCTTGAGTGGAAAGCGTTTCGGACATGCTCGGCTCCTCGCCAGTGGCGGCAGAACGAAAATCTAGTGAGACGGAGTTGATGCAATAACGTAAACCGGTGGGCGGCGGTCCATCGGGAAACACGTGGCCGAGATGGGCGCCACAGCCGTGACACACCACTTCGGTACGAACCATGCCGTGACTTGCGTCCCGATGCTCATCGATACGCCCTCCTTCCAAGGGTCGCCAAAAACTCGGCCAGCCCGAGCCGGAGTCGTATTTGGTTTCAGAGGAGAAGAGCTCAAGCCCGCAGCAAACGCAGGCATATTGCCCACGACCCTTGTGGTGGGTGTACTCGCCAGTGAACGCACGCTCGGTGCCCTTGTTCTGAGTTACCTCATAGGCCAGCGGCGACAGACGCTTGCGCAGGTCGGCATCGGACCGGGTGGAACGTGACATGAGGGGCAGTATCGCACGCCCCACGATCTTCGGGCTCAGCTCGTGGGGCGCGCCATCAACTGCCCGAGCAGGCGGTTCAACCGTCGGACGAACTCACCCGGATTAGCGACCGAACCCGACTCCGCGAGTTTCGCCTGATCGAATACGAGCAAGGCGAGCTCGGCAAATTCATCTTCGACCACCAGTCTGTCAAGACGCTGCAGCAGTGGATGGGCAACATTCACCTCTAGGATCGGCTTGGCTTCCGGCACCGTCTGACCAGACGCGGCAAGAATGCGTCTCATCTGGGCCCCAAGATCACCCTCGGCCAATACGAGACAGGCTGGCGTATCGGCCAGGCGAGTACTGACGCGAACCTCCGAGACGCGCTCACCGAGCGCATCCTTGATCCGCTTCAGCAGCTTCTTGCTGCCCTTGACGGCGTTTTCAGCCGCAGCCTTGTCGGCTTCATCAGCAAGCGCCCCCAGTTCAAGATCACCACGCGCCACGTCCTTGAAGCGCTTACCGTCGAACTCGCGTACCTGCCCCATCATCCACTCGTCAACACGATCAGCAAGCAGCAACACCTCGATACCTTTCGCGCGCAGCTGCTCGAGATACGGACTACCGCGCGCAGCGGCAACCGAGTCTGCGATGAAGTAGTAGATACGCTCCTGACCGGACTTCATGCGTGCAACGTAGTCCGCGAGCGAAACTTTTGGCTCGTCCGCTTCATCGTGGGTACTGGCAAAGCGCAGCAGTGGCAGTAATCGATCTCGGTTCGCTGGATCTTCGCCAAGACCCTCCTTCAGTACCGGGCCGAACTCTTTCCAGAACGTCGCGTACTTGTCGGCCTCTTCTTTCGCGAGGCGAGAGAGTAGATCTAGCGTGCGTCGCGTCAACGCCGTACGCATCGCTTCGACCTCGCTGTCCTGCTGCAACAGCTCTCGCGAAACGTTCAGCGGTAAATCGTTGGAGTCGATCACGCCACGAACGAAACGCAAATACATCGGCAGAAACTGCTCCGCATCGTCCATGATGAACACACGTCGGACGTAGAGTTTCAGACCTCGGGTTGCATCTCGCTGGTAAAGATCGAATGGCGCACGCGCCGGCACGTATAGCAGCGAGGTGTACTCGCGTTTGCCCTCAACCTTGTTGTGACTCCAGGCGAGCGGGTCCACAAAGTCGTGCGCGACATGCTGATATAACTCGCGATACTCCTCATCCTTAATGTCGGTGCGTGCGCGGGTCCATAGCGCTTGGGCCTGGTTCGCCGCCTCCCAATCCAGCGTGGCCTCACCCTCTTTACGCATCAGCACCGGAAACGCGATGTGATCAGAGTAACGTCGGACCAACGATCGCAGCCGCCACGCGTCAGCGAATTCTTTTGCATCCTTCTTCAGATGCAACACCACCGTCGTGCCGCGCTCAGTTCGCTCGACGGTCTCGACCGTAAACTCCCCTTCCGCTTTCGAGGTCCAGCGGGTCCCTGACGAGGCAGGATCGCCCGCCTTGCGGGTAAAGACCTCGACCTCGTCCGCCACGATGAAGGCAGAGTAGAAACCCACGCCGAACTGACCGATCAGCGCCGAGTCCTTTTGTTGATCGCCCGTCAGTCGCTTGAAAAAATCTGCGGTGCCCGATTTGGCGATGGTGCCCAGATGCGCGATAGCCTCGTCACGCGTCATGCCGATGCCGTTGTCGCGGACGGTCAGGGTGCGCTTGTCAGCGTCGTGGTCGACCCACACCTTCAGCTCGGCGTCACCCTCTAGCAGCGCTGGCTCAGCCAGCGCTAGAAAGCGCAACTTATCGTTGGCGTCCGACGAATTCGAGATCAGCTCACGGAGAAATATCTCCCGGTGACTGTATAGCGAGTGGATCATGAGCTTGAGCAGCTCACGCACCTCGGCTTGGAAGCCACGCGTCTCGACGGCAGGGGTAACGGGGTCGGTCATAGAATCCTCCTCGGCAGACCGTCCGAAGATGGGGGCCCAGGCCCCGGTTTCAAGGTGAAATCGCTAAGGCCGGATCAGGCGGTAACAAGGGACGTACGCCGCGCCGGGTAACTTCATGCGCTGCTGGGCGACGAAAGCGGCGAGCAGCTCGTCGAGCTGGCTCATGATCCCGGGGTCACCCTCGAGTTCGAACGGTCCGTGTCGCTCGATGGCACTGAGGCCCGCTTCCTTGACGTTACCGCTGACGATCCCCGAGAACGCCCGGCGCAAGTCGGCGGTCAGAGCGTGCACCGGCTGCTCCCGGTGTAGTCGCAGTCGGCGCATCGAGGCATGCGTGACCTCGAAGGGCTGCTGCAACTCCGGATCGATTCGCAGTAGCCAGTTGAAGTTATAAGAGTCCGAGCGCCGCTTGCGAAACTCTCGGACATCATCGACACCGCGGTCCATGATGCGTGCGACCTCAGCCTCATCATCGATCACGATACGTAATCGATCGAGAGCCGCCTCGCCAACCGTACCGCTGAGGAAGCGACGAATCTGCTCGAAATAGGCCGCGCTGCTACGCGGCCCCGTGAGTACCACCGGAAAAGGCTGCTCGGCGTTTGCCGGGTCGAGCAAGACCCCAAGCAAATAAAAAATTTCCTCAGCCGTACCGACACCACCGGGGAAGACCACCAGACCATGTGCCACACGAACGAAGGCCTCGAGACGCTTCTCGATGTCCGGCATGATCACGAGGTGGTTCACGATCGGGTTCGGCGGTTCGGCCGCGATGATTCCAGGCTCGGTCAGTCCGACATAGCGACCCGTCGTGATGCGCTGCTTCGCATGGCCGATCGTCGCGCCCTTCATCGGTCCTTTCATCGCTCCCGGCCCACACCCCGTACACACATCTAGCCCGCGCAACCCGAGCTGATAGCCCACCCGCTTGGTGTACTCGTACTCCTCACGCTTGATGGAATGCCCGCCCCAACAAACCACGAGATTTGGGCGCAGGCGATGCTCGAGCAGGCGCGCGTTTCGCAAGATATGGAACACCGCATTGGTGATCGACTGCGGCCGGGAGAGATCGAAGCGCCCACTCTCGATGATTTCGTTGTTGGTGTACACGACGTCGCGCAGAACAGCGAACAGCAGCTCCTTGGTACCGCGAATCATCTCGCCATCGACGAATGCACGCGCCGGCGCATTCTTGATCTCGAGCTTCACACCCCAAGCGTGACGGACCAGTCGGACGTCGAAGTCGCGGTACTTATCAAAGATCTCGCGTGCATCGTCAGTATCGCTGCCCGCATTGAGTACAGCCAGCGCACACTGACGGAAGAGCGGATATAGCCCGCCCTGGCCGCTTGAGAGAAGCTGCTCAATCTCTTCTTGCGAGAGGCTCTCGAGGGCTCCGCGCGGCGCTACACGCGCGTCGACGAACTCGGGGATGACGATGCTGGTTTCCATGTCAGGACGGTCCGATCAGGGTCGGATCTCGATAGGTATACCGAGCGGCACAAGCATCCACACTTCCATCATGTCCGCATTGTTGAGCGCGATACAGCCATCGGTCCAATCTTCCCGCGCATAGTACTCGGGCGACCAACGTGGAACGTTCGGTAACCCATGGATCATGATCTGCCCGCCCGGCGCGACGCCCTCGCGGCGAGCTCGGGTCCGATCCGCCTCGTTGGGATAGGACACCTGAATCGAGAGGAAAAAATCGCTACGAGGGTTTCGTGCCGTCAGTCGGTAGCGACCCTCGGGAGTGCGGAAGTCGCCCTCTTGGCTTTTGTGACCCTCGGGCGCGAGTCCGAGCGATATCGGATAGCGACGCAGAATCTCAGATCCTCGCCACAACTCGAGCCTACGGTCGGACTTATCGACAATGACATGGGTAGCCTGCGGCAAACCCGCGCCGATCGGCAACGAATCGGCCACTGCAAAGGCCGGCACGAGAACGGCCGTAAGCGCAAGTATCCAACAAACCCGAACGACACCCATGCCGAGATTATAGGGGCGATGCGGTCTACAGCCTCGTCAGTCCCCAGCAACCGACCGGGCGGTGCCCGGCTGCGGCAGGCGCAGTCGCTGCCCGATCCGCAACAGCGACGTCGGTAAGAGCCCATTGAGATCGGCGATTACCGATCGCGACACGCCGTAACGCCGTGCAAGACCGTACAGCGTATCGCCCTCTTGTACGAGATGCGTTCGCGTGGGTGACTGACCCGCGAGTAGCGCGCCGCCAATCCGATCGGCGAGCTCCGATGCGCTGAGCTGACGCTCGGGCGGAAGGCGCAGACGGTAGCCGCGCGGAACCATGCGTAGACCCGACCAGACCGAGGGCCTCAGCCCAGGATTGAGTTCGCGCAATGTGGAGCGGGCTACCCCGAGCGCACGTTCGAGCGTGTCGATCGCGGCGTAGCCTGGCATTTCGACCTCATGAAAGCGCAGCTCTGGCGCACGTACCAGATCGCCGAAATAGCGACGCGGATCCTGATCGATCGTCAGAGCCGCGAGGAACGAAGGATAGAAGTTGCGCGACGCGAAACCAAAACTCGGACTGCGATAGTGGCGCGCGATGGTGACGAAGTCGGTCGTACCCATTGCAGCACGGGCACGGCGCATGCCGGCCGTACCGTGGTTGTAAGCCGTGAGTGCAAGCGGCCAGCTACCAAGTGCCTGGTAGTTATCGGACAGCAGCCGAGCGGCGGCCTCGGTCGCGCGGAACGGATCCATACGCTCGTCGACTACATCATCGACGCGCATGTAGAGCCGGCCCGTCGAGCGCATGAACTGCCACATCCCCGCGGCGCCCACCTTGGAGTACGCCGCCGGATTGAACGAGGATTCCACATGCGGCAGCGCAGCGAGCTCCGGCGGTAAACCGAGACGCTCAAAGGTCCGCGCGATGTGCGCCTCCCAGATACCGGAACGCACTAGCCCTTCGCGAAAGCGATCGGCCTGACCGAGCTGAAAACGGACCGACTCGGATGCCGTGCGTAATCGGGCGGGTGAGGCTTCGCTACCCCACAGCTCGAGTACTCGGCGCGCATCCACGGAATCCGGGATGCCACCCTGCTCTAAAGCTGCGGCGGCACCGCGCAACGCGTTGGACCAGCGCTCACGGGCGTTGCGTACGCCATCACGTCGCAGCGTGCTTCCCGCCTCACCCGGCAGATCGATTTTTTCGTAGACGATCGCGAGATTTCGATCGTCGTGCAAGAAGCCCTGCGCCGTGGTGATCTCGCTGTAGACACGGATCCAGAAATTAATGTCCCGCTGCAATTCGGCAGGGCGCGGGATCTCCCGGGAAACGGACTCGACGTTGGCCCCAGCGTAGGGGCCGAGAATCAGCAGCAGTAACGTTGGCAGCGCGAGGCGGAACCGCAACGGCTCACCCGCACTTAGAGTCGCCGCAGTTCAGGCAGGTCATGCAACCGTCCATCATGACGACTGCTGCCGTGCTGCACTTGGCACACAGTTGCGCGCCTTCCGGGAAATGCGATTTGGCGAACGCATCAGCCTGCTTGGTTCGGGCCTCGAACTCGGCCCGCTTCTCGTCGACGAGCTTCTGCTGATGCTCGTCGAGCTGCGGACCCGCCATGAGCCCGATGGTCTGCAGGTGTTTCTCGATGACGTACCCGAGCTCCGCGATGATCGAGGGCATGAACTTACCGCCCGGCTGCCAATAGCCGCCGCGCGGATCGAACACGGCCTTGAGTTCCTCAACGAGGAAGGTGACGTCGCCGCCCTTACGAAACACCGCCGAGATGATGCGCGTGAGCGCGACGATCCACTGGTAGTGATCAAGGTTCTTCGAGTTGATGAATACCTCGAAGGGGCGACGCTGCTCGTGCACCGTACCCTCGTTCAAGACGATGTCGTTGATCGTCACGTACATCGCGTGATCGGAGACCGGTGTCTTGATCTTGTACGTCGAACCGATGAGTACCTCTGGACGCTGCACTTCCTCGGTGAGACGCACCACCTTGCCACCGTGGCTAGTCGGCAAATCGGCAACAGAAGTAGTGGCAGCGGGCTGCGGCACGGGCTCGGCCCCGGGCTTCTGCACGCGGTACTTGGAAATCTTGCGATCAATCTTAATGGCAGCCATGGTCGAAACAGTCCTCAAAACTTACCGTAGTAGCCTTCCTTCAAGGCGTCGTACAGGTTGGCAGCGGTGTGCTTCTCGCCGTCGTATTCGATCTCTTCGTCACCCTTGACCGAGATCTCCGAGCCATCCTCGAGCGTGAACACGTAGGTCGTGTTCTTGAGGTCTTCTTCCTTGACGAGCACGCCCTGGAACGCCTCGGGATTGAAGCGGAAGGTCGTGCAACCCTTCAGGCCTTTCTCGTGGGCGTAGAGATAGATGTCCTTGAACGACTCGTACTTGAAGTCCGTGGGCACGTTCGCAGTCTTGGAGATCGACGAGTCGATCCACTTCTGCGAAGCCGCCTGAATGTCGACGTGCTCGTTCGGCGTAATGTCGTCCGCCGTGGTGAAGTAGTCGGGCAGCTTTTCCGCAGGATTGGTCGAGTTTGGCATCGCCTTCAAGTTGATGAGCTCGCGGTAAGCGAGTAGCTCGAAGGAGAACACGTCTACCTTTTCCTTGGACTTCTTGCCCTCGCGAATCACGTTGCGGAAATAGTGATGCGCGAACGACGGCTCGAAGCCGTTGCTCGCGTAGTTGGCCAGCGA
>JBMSXG010000014.1:0-38103 GCA_049425405.1 Steroidobacteraceae bacterium | reverse complement strand
CCCCGACGGGTCCCTGCACGTGGATCTGCGCGCGTTGCTGATCATCGCAGGGCCCTTGATGGTGACCAATGCTACGCAAGCGGTGCTGAATCTCACCGACACTTGGTTCATCGGTCGTTTATCCACCGATGCCGTCGCCGCAATGGGCGCGATCTTCTGGCTGATGCAGTGTGTCATTCTGCTGTTGGGCGGGATCGGTCTGGCGTCGCAGAGTTTCGTCTCGCAGGCGGATGGCGGTGGTCGGCGAGCGCGTGCTGCGCAAAGTGCGTGGAGCGCTATTTGGGGTGCGTTGGCAGCCATGCCGCTGTTCGCAGTGGCGGCGATCGGTGGAGCGTCGGTACTAAACCTATTCGCGCTGGAGCCGACACTCGAGACGCTCGCACTTGATTACTGGGAGCCGCGGATGTGGGGCGCCGTGCTCGCCAGTATTGGGTGGGGATTGTCGGGCTTCTTCAATGGTATCGGTCGGACGGGCGTGACGCTCGCGATGGCTGCGGTGACTACGCTCGCCAACGTACCGGCGAACGAGTACCTCATGTTCACGTTGGGCTGGGGCATGGCGGGTGCGGCATGGGGAACGAATCTCGCGCAGCTTTGCGGGATCGTGGTCGGGCTCGCCGTGTTTCTGGGGCCGCGACTGGCGGAGCGTTATCGCACCCGTCTGGTGTGGCGACCGGATCTGACATTGGTACGCCGCCAACTCATGGTGGGTCTTCCGATCGGCGTGATGTACGGCGCCGACGTGCTGGGCGTGGCATTGATGCAGCTGATGGTCGTGCAGGCCGGGACAGTGGATTCGGCGGCCACGCAGATCGTCATGATGCTGACGTCGGTGTCTTACCTACCCGCACTGGGTCTGGCGAGCGCAGGCACTACCGTGGTGGGTCAGGCCATTGGAGCGGGTGATCGCGACTGGGCCGCCCAGATCGGTCGGTTCGTGATTCGCTGCTGTGCGGCGTTCATGTTCGGCGTTGCGCTGCTGATCCTGCTGGCGGGGCCCTGGTTATTACCCTGGTTCGTACCCGATTCTGATGTGTCGGCCGCCGAGGTGATCGCTTTGGCCTCGACACTGCTGTGGCCGGCCGCGTCCTATCAGCTCTTCGATGGTTTTTATTTCGGCTCGAGCTTTGCGTTACGCGCGACCGGTGATACCCAGGTCCCAGCGAGGATCGCCTTGCTGCTCAGCTGGCTCGGTTTTGTGCCGCTCGCACACTGCCTCGTGTTCACTGATGATCAGGCCTGGGTACAGGGGCTGCCCCAGTTCGGACTCGGTGCGCTCGGCGGTTGGCTCGCGCTAATGAGTTACGCCATCGTGCTCGGGCTGGTGATGTATCGGCGTTGGCGTAGCGAGCGGTGGCGGCAGATCGATCTGTGGCGCAGCGGGCGTTGAGCTCGTAGCAGTTGCCGACTCAGCGTGCGGTGCGTCGGCTCCATCGCTGGATCATCCACCAGCCGCCGATCATGCCGCCGAGGTGCGCAAAGTGTGCAATCCCCGTCGCGCTACCGGTGACGCCCAGGTAGAGTTCGAGCGCGCCGAACAGCGTTGCGAACAACCAGGCCGGCATCGGGATCGGCGGGATCAGCGGGACGATGCGTCGCGAGGGAAACATCATCGCGAACCCCAATAACAGGCCATAGATTCCGCCAGAAGCTCCCACCGTCGGGGCCATTTCGCCCAGTGATGCGGTCACGGCGAGCTGCGTCAGCGCAGCGGTCACGACGCTTGCCAAATAGAACTTTAGTAACCGATTCGCTCCCCAGTACTCTTCCAGCTCGGAGCCGAAGCTCAACAAGCCGATCATATTAAAGGCGAGGTGGGCGAAGCCGCCGTGCAAGAAGGCGTAGCTGACGATCTGCCACGGCTCGAACCCGTTACCGAGCGGCCAAAGCGCGAAATGTTCGATCAGCGTCGGTAGCAGGAACTGCGCACCGAAGACGATCAGGTTGAGCAAAAGCAGCGCACGAGTGGCGCTTCCGAGACGTGCGAACATGCCGTTTCAGTGGCTGCCGAGCCAGTCGAAAAGACGATTACAGAATCGGATTTTCTGTTCCTTGCCTGCGACCACGTGGGCGAGGTCCGGCCAAGTCTCCCCGATCGCACCCGGGATGGCGTGTTCGATCGGCAACGTGGTGCGCGGGCTCGTGACCACATCGAGTGCGGCGTGCAGCACCAGCGTCGGACAGCGCACGCTTGCCAGCCGCTCGCGGGAGTCGAAACCGACGCAGGCATCGACCAAGCGGGAGTGCGCCGTGTAACGCCCGTTGAGCTCTTTCCAGCCACCTTGTGGGCCGAGCAGCTTGCTGCGATTGGCAAGGTAATACTCTGGCGTGAACGAAAGCAGCGTCACGAGTTTTTGGAATGCGAAAAAACCGGCGTCGCGATGAGTCTCGCGAAACAGCTCGAGCTGGTCGCGCAGGTAGTCATCGACCTCACACCACGCGCCAGTGTTGAGCATGCTGCGTGCCAAGTCCGGGCGTCGGATGGCGATTTCTTGGGCGACGCAGGCGCCCATGCCCACGAGCCCGACAAGATGAACGTTGTTGAGACCCAGGTGGTCTAGCAGCGCGATGGCATCGTCGGCGTGCAGCGCCATGCTCGAGGGGACGGTCAGATCGTCCCCGGATTCGCCGATACCGCGATAGTCGAACACGATCACTTGATAACGATCGGTGAGTCCGCGGGCGAGGTGGTGGTGGTTGTCGTGGCAAAAGGTGCCCCAGCCGCCCATGCACAGCACCGGCTCGCCGCGACCGAGCACTTCGTAATACATGTGGTGGTGATTCAAATAGGCGGTGGGCATGGTGTCAGAGTGCCTTGGTGATGCCGAGGAAAGCGATGACGATCAACAGCGCGTACAGCGCGAGCACCCAGCGAATCGCGGCATCGATCGCGCCAGTGATCGTCGCTTCGGTGCCAGGCTCGCTGCCGTGCTGCGCGAGACGGATGAAGGCCGGCGCCACCGGTCGAAATGCGAGGTCAATGCCGATGGAGGTAGCGAAGATCAGTGCGAAGAGAATGATTTTCGCCGCGTACCAGCCCCCGGGCAGCGGTCCGAGACCGAGCCATGCGGTGATACCAAAATAGCCGATCACGAGCAGGGCGAGCAGTTGCAGGGCAAGGTTCGCTCGCGCGAGCACGGCCGCGCGCGGGCTGCCCTCGGCGCGGCCCATGGCGATGAGCAGCGTGATCCACACCAGTGCGAAGCCCCAGCTTGCGAGCAGCACGGCCGATGGAATCACCGCGTAGCCGCCCGAAGCGGTCACTTGCAAGCCGACTGGCAGCATGACTGCGAAACAGAGTCGGGGAATGAGATCGATCTGTACGGCCATGCGCAGAGCGAACAGGCGCTCGGCAACCGAGAGCTCGGCGCGCTTGGCTGAGCGCGCGAGTAGAAATACGCCAAGATCGCCGCCGAGCCAGTAGACGAGCAGCATGACGTGGATGAATACCCAGAGTCCGTGATCCATGGCTTAAGATTCTAGGGGATAGCCAGGGGGAATGGATCGTCATGACGCTCGGCGGATACCTTCTGTTGAAATGGGCCCACCTGATGCTCTTCGGCTTTGCGCTCGGTGCGGCCCTCGGTCGAGGGGTCGCCGCCCTGTCGGGTAACCAGGCTTGGCAAGGTCTCAGCTTGCAGTTGCAGCGAACCTGCATCGTTTTCTTACTGCCCGTGGGCTATCTGCTGGCCCTGCAGACCGGTCTCGTCAGGCTGCCGACGCCATTCATCGCGGCGCTAGCGATCGTGGCGGCCGTCTGGGTTTGGGCCGTGATGCGCACGCCGCCCGATGCCGATGGGCCGACGACGCGGCGCTGGCGTCGTATCGAGTTGGGCTGGTGCCTGGTGCTATCGGCCGGACTCCTGTGGGACGCATTTCAGGGCTTTCGGCGCACGGGGCACATTTATGCAGACTGGCTGGCGCTGAAATTCGTGCTGCTTGCGCTGCTGATTCTCGTGACGGCACTGGTGACGCGCCGTCCGGTGGCACAAGCGGCGATCAGCGTGACTCTCTTGGGTGGCTTATCCTGGGTGTCGATCGTGCGTCCGGAGCTCTAACGCGGCACACGCATGCCGCGCTGCACGGCGGGACGCGCCCCCACCGTCGCCGCCCAGCGGGCAAGGTGAGGATGCCCATCGAGATTGCCGGGATATCGCCGCATCGATACCGACGCAACAGGGTAGGCGATGACATCGGCGATGCTGTACTCATCACCCGCCAGATAAGGGCTGCGACCGAGTTGATCCTCGAGCACCTTCACCAAACGGTCGCAGAGGCGATCGTAGAACCCGATCGCGTACGGAATCTTCTCTGGCGCGAGAACGTTAAAGACGAACTGACCGCTAAATGCCGGCGCAAGATCGCTGGCAACCATGCCCACCCATTCGAGCGTGCGGGCCCGCGCGCGCGGGTCTTGCGGCAACAGCCGGCCCGTCTTCTCGGCCAGATAGGTCAAGATAGCCGGCGAGCCATACACCACCAAGGGTTCGGCACTCCCGTCGCCGACGTCACGATCGACGATCGCCGGAACGCGCCCGACGGGATTGAGGGCAAGGTACTCGCGGGAGAGGTGTTCTCCTTTGACGAGATCGTAGTCGATCACCTGATAGGGCAGACCGAGCTCCTCGAGCATGATCGAGGCCTTGTAACCGTTAGCGGTGTTTGTCGTGTGCAGGTCTATCATGTGCGCTCATGATGCCGTAATGACCCACGGAGGCTCAACGACATGGCCAAGACTCAACGACGGGCGCCGCTCGTCACGCCCCTGAAGCGAACTGCCATTCTGGTGACTGATCTTCCGGGCAGCCTGCGCTTCTACCGTGACGGCTTCGGAATGAAGGTTTGGGTGCAGGGCGAAGCCGGCGATGAGTTACCGCCGATCTTCCGACTGCTGGGTCTGCCCATCGGACGGGTACGCTGGGTGATCCTGCAATCGGGCGATGTCGATTGGGGCATGGTGGGGCTATTCGAGCTGACCCGGCCTGCGCCCGCGCGCGATCGACATCGACGCCTCGATCGGGTTAATCGTGGCGAGGCCTGTCTCGTGTTTCACTCACAAGATGTCGCCGCGGTGCATCGTCTGGCTCGCCGGCTGCGCTTGCGGGTATTGTGTCCGCCAACCTTGCTGCCCATCGCCGGACATGGCGTGCTGTCTAAGGAGATGACGCTACGCGACCCGAACGGGGTGCTCGTCAACGTCATTCAGAACCTACGCGGCGGCGCGATCGGACTATCGAATCGCTTCCCAGGGCTCAAAAAGCCACTTAGCGCGCGCCGTAGCGGTGCATCTTCACGGGGTCGATCGGAATGATCGTCGATTTGAGTTCGGTGAAAAACTCGAGGCTCGCGTAAGGACCGTCTCGACCGATGCCCGACTCCTTGTAGCCGCCGAACGGCGCCCGCAGCTCGCGCATCATTGGTGTGTTGACCCAGACGGTACCCGCACGGATGTCGCGCGAGCAACGCATGACGGTGCTGAGATCTTCCGACCACACGTAATTGACGAGCCCGAATTTCGAGGCATTGGCGATGTGAATCGCCTCATCGAGCGTATCGAACGTGAGGAAGGTGGCGAACGGCCCGAAGATTTCTTCCTGGCAGACCCGCGCGTCATTGTGTGGCGCCATGACAGCCGTCGGCTCCATGAACCAACCACGCGCCGGGTCGGCGGCGCGCTTGCCGCCGGTGAGCAGCGTGGCGCCATCGGCCTTTGCGATCTCGACGTACGAGAGTACCCGTTCGAGATGCTGACGGAAGGCGAGAGGACCGATTTCGGTATCGGACTGCATCGGATCGCCCAGACGTATCTTGCGAGCCCGCTGCACAAAACGCTCGATGAAGGCGTCGGCGATCCCTCGCTGGACGAGAATGCGCGACCCCGCCAGACACTGCTGACCGTTGTTGCCAAAGATCCCGGCGAGAGCGCCATCGAGGGCGCGCTCGACATCGGCAGTATCGAAGATGATGTTGGCCGACTTGCCACCGAGCTCAAGCGCAACGGGCTTCAGATGTTTGCCTGCCTCGGCGGCGATGGCTCTGCCGGTCGTCGTGCCGCCGGTGAAGCCGACCATGTCGATACCGGGATGAGACACGAGCGCGGAGCCCGTCACGGCACCGCGACCATTCACCAGGTTCACGACGCCCGGTGGTAAGCCCGCTTCGTGAAAAATTTCGACCATACGGCGCATCGACAGCGGAGTGAACTCCGAGGGCTTAAGCACGCACGTGTTCCCCCAGGGGATACAGGTCGCGACACGCATGGAGGCGAGCGCGAGCGGTGCATTCCAAGGCGCGATACAACCCGCGACCCCCTTAGGCTCGCGCGTGACGTAAGTCAGGTACCCGGCGGTTTGCGTGTACGTCTCGCCGTGCACGGTGCTCGCGACCTCGGCGAAGAACTCGAAATTGCGAGCCATGCGCTGCACGTGCACGCGCACGCTCTGCAGCGGCAGTCCAGTGTTCAGACACTCAAGATAGGCGAGTTCCTCGGCGTTCTTGCGCAGATGGTCGCGGATGGAATAGAGGATGTCCTTGCGCTCGGTAATATCCATGCGCGGCCAGTGGCCCTCGTCGAAGGCTCGTCGGGCCGAGCGGACTGCGGCATCGACCTCGTCCGCATCCGCCTCGCGTAGGCGGGAGATCGGCTCCTCGGTGGTCGGGTTGATGACCTCGAGATCAAACCCCTTGGCTTTTTTGGGCGTGACGCCGACGCCATCGATGAGGCTCGTCACCTGCGGGTTCACAGGAAAAGTACGCGAGATCGTCAGGCTCATTCAGGGCTCCGCAAGTCAGATCCAGGCACAAGCGACAAACCAGGGCAGTGTCCCTTCGCGCGCCGGCAAGCTGCCCACGTGGACGGCCTGAGGGTCGAATCCTGCAGCGAGCAGGTCAGCCTGCAGGTCGGCCCGGGCATAGACCTCCCAGTACGGCTCGTTGTTGTGCAGCGTGTCCCAGGAGAGTTCCCACTGCCGAAACGTCGACAGCCCGGCAAAGCGCAATGGGACATCCTGGTGAACGCACAGTCCGCCCGGACGCAACAGCCGACGGCACTCGCGCAGCATCGCGCGCCGGGTCGAGTCCGAAATCTCGTGCAGCAGGTTATGCGAGACGATGAGATCGAAGTGTTGGTCTGGGAAGCGGGTGTCCCCTGCATCTTTCTGATGAAAGTGCACCGCTGCCCCTAGCGATTCGGCGCGGGCATGGGCGTAACGCAGCATCGCACTGCCCACATCGATGGCGTGAACCTCAGAATCGGGAAAGGCTTCGGCGTAGGGCACGCTCGCAGAGCCCGCGGAGCAGCCCATATCGAGGATTCGACGTGGTCGCAGCGCTGGGAAACGCTCGGCGATGAATCGCTGCACGTGTGCCGCCTTGCTGTCGGTGCGGCTGATGCCTTGGCCGAAGGCGTACAGGTTACCTCCGGACTCATACAGCGCACCGGCCGAGCAATCTCCATCACCGAGGTCAAGCGCGTAACCACCCGTCTGAAGATGGATATCGAGCGCCGTGACGCCGCGCGGCGGGACAAAAGTCGGATCGAGATGGAGGCTGCCGCGACGGGTTTTAGGATCATCGAGTCGCGACGCCGCTGCAGCGAGACGCTCGCGCTCGCGAAAGACGGTATCGCCGACCGCTACCCACATCTGCTCTTGGGCGGCGCGGGCGAGCGACGACCAGCTTCTGTACGCCGGATCGGCCTGCATGGCATCGCGGATCTCTTCGCGTGCCTGCGGCTCACGCCCCGTGGACTGGGCGAACGCCGGCGAGACGACCTTCTCGAAGAGCCCCTGGTTACTGCTGCGCAGACCGCGATTCAGGGCCTGCTTGAAGGCCACCACGAACTGCTGACGCGCGGCCTCATCGGCCGTGGGTTGCGCCAGCATTTCGTGGTGGACACCTCTCGACATCGCCGCCGGTTGATCCGCTGCCTCAGAACTTGAGGGTGGCGGACAGACCCAGCTGTCGCGGCTTCGGCAGCGAGATCGCGAAACCTCGAGTGGCGAATCCGCCGAAGTACGATTGGATGCCGCGACCATCGATGTAGCGCAGGATGTCGAGCGCGGTATCGTCATCGTTAAGATTGCGGCCCCAGAGCGAGACATTCCAGCGATCAGTCTCGACGCCGAACCGGGCGTTGAGATACATCCGATCGCCCGTCTCGATGAGATTGTGAACTTGGGCGAACTTCGAGCCTTCCGCCGTCAGATCGACACCGACCACCAAGCGCATGTCGCCTGAGATTGGACGGGTGTACCGGCTGACGATGTAGGCGTTCCACTCCGGCGAGCGCGGCGTACGCTTACCCGCGACGTTACCGAACTCCGCGTTGTCACGCGCCACGAGAGCCGCACAGGCGGCCGCATTAGCAGCGGCCGTTCCCGTGAGAGATCCGCAGCCGGTCGGATTGGTCGCAGAAATCGCCGTCAGTTTCGCGGTCGTGCGATTGCTGTACAGCGTGGCCTGATCCGCATTGATGTACGCATCAAACGTAGCGTCGATGATCGAGCCGCCGACGCCAACGTCGAATCCCGCGCCCAATCGGGCGTTCAGTTCAAGCTCGATTCCGCGCGAGCTGGTCTTACCCGAGTTCTCCACAAACGAGGTGGCGATGACACTCGTACCGACCGCGCCGACGATGTTCTGAGTCAGCTGCTGGTTCAGCAAGCTGATGTCGTAGGCCGTAATCGAGCCGCTGATACGCGAGCCGATGTTGAACTTCGCGCCGAGCTCGATAACCTCTGACTCCTCCTCCTTGATCTCGACAGGAAGCCCCTGCGCCAGCAGTAGCTGGATCGCGGTGCCGCTGTTGAAACCACCAGGCTTGGTGCCTTCGGCGTAGTTGGCAAAGAACGTCAGGTCATCGGTCGGCTTGTAGCGCAACGTAAAGCGCGGCGTCGTGCTCTCGAAGGTGGCTTTCAGAGGCGCACTTGGGGTACGCACTGTCGCGTTGGCCGCATAGGCAGCCGAGAGCTGATCGACATCTTCCTCTGCGCGCCGGACCTCGGCGGTCACAGTCCACTTATCGCTGAGGTCGTACTCGAGGCTACCGAACCAGGCCGAGTTCGTGATGTCGCGGAACGTCAGCGATGAGGTGCCGTTGGGCACGATCAGGCCGCCGTTCGTGTAGATCTTGTCATCACGAATGAAGTCGTCGCTCGCTGCGAAGTAGTAGCCACCGAGTGACCAGCGCAAGCGGCCGTCAGTCGGCGAGCTCAGCCGTAATTCCTGCGAGAAATCGTGACGACGCTCGCCGTTGATTCGCTGGAACGCACCGTCGTTCGAAAACTGCGCCGCTAAGGCAGAGGCAGCGACAGGGACCGCCGAGGGAGTGAGACGTCCGACGACATATCCGCCGTATGAAACGTCGATCTGAACCTCGTAGTCCTCTTGGCTATAGCCGCTGGTGGAGATCAGTTGATAGCCACCCGCAAGCTCCAGGGAGGCGGTCAGAGCTGCGCGGGTTCGCTCGCGTTGGTTACCCGGGTTTGGCATCTGGGCCGTTAACTGCCCGATCGTCAATTTTTCGATGGGCAGAGCCTCACCACAGAAATATCCGCGCGAGCGTGGTCGCAGGACGGGATCAGCCAGCTGACAGTTGTTAAATTCACGACCCTGCAAGCCGAGGGCGGGCGGCGCATCGTCGTCCTCCAGCCAAGTGAATAAGGCGGTCATCTCCAACGCCTCGGTGGGCGTCCACAGAAACTTCGCCGTCACCGCATCGGTTTGCTCGGCGCCCAGATCATCGCGTTGATCGAGCGGGTTATCGTAAAAGCCCCCAATCTCGGTGTGGGTCGCCGCGAGGTAGTAGTTGAGCTGCCCGTCAACGATCGGGCCACTGATGTAGGCGGTCAGATCACGCTGCTGAAACTCGCCGAGAGTAGCCGAGACATTACCTTCGAACTCGTTGGACGGCTTTTTGGTCACGTAGTTGATGGCACCGGCGAAGGTGGCGCGACCGTAGAGCGCCGCCTGTGGACCTTTAATCACCTCGATACGTTCGAGGTTGGCTGTTTCGGTGTTCGTCGCGCTTCCCGAGATGTAAACCCCGTCTATAAAGTACGACGCGTTCGGTGCGCCGAGGATGTTCGATTGGCCACGGATGGTCGGGCGCTCGCTGGAGTTGCGTCCGAAGGAGGCAATGTTCGAAAAGCCCGGCACGTAGAGCGCGAGCTCACGCGCATCGCGAATACCGAGTTCCTGGATCTTGGTCGCGCCGACAGCGGTGACGGTGAGGGGAACGTCCTGCAACGCTTCCTCGCGTTTACGAGCCGTGACGACGATTTCTTCGAGCGCGAGCTCGTCGGCGCTCGAGTCCTGCGCGAGACCCGGGGCAGAGCCCAGCGCGACCAGTACGGCGGTGGCAACGGCGGTCGGGGCTGCACGGTGGAGGAGGTGACGCATTACTAATCTCCCTTTTTTAAATTCTCGGTTGACGGGGAACTGGGTGGTCTGTTCCGGCACCAGTATAGATGTCATCATACGACTATAACCTTTCGACAGGCGGATTCAACCCGCAATGGCCCGACCGAGATGAGCGACCTGCACGAGTTCCTGCGAGCGCACGCCGATGCGGTCTGGGATATCCCCGAGACCGTCTCGTTGCGCCACGGCCTGACCGCGCTGCAACACGCACTTGATGCGCAAGGCCGTTTCCCGATTTTGCGCGCGGCCAGGGTTCAGAATCTGGCCGGCGACCCCTCGTCAATCCCGGTGATCGCCAACCTCACGGCGAGCCGCGAGCTTACTGCGCGCGCGCTTGGCATCCCCGATCATCGCCAAACGGCGCGTTGGTTTGCGAATCGAACTCGAGCCGGGATTGCGCCGGTCTTGGTCGAGCGTGGGAAGGCGGCCGTACAGCAGATTATTCGTGAGGGCGATGCGGCCGATCTGCGCGAATTGCCGGTGCTCACTCAGCACGAGCGCGAACCCGGGCCTTACCTGACCGCCGCCCACGCGACCACCTTCGATCCGGACTCGGGCATCGATAACACTGCGATCCAGCGTTGCTGGGTGAAGTCCGCACGGAGCATGACGTATTTCCCCTATCCGAGCTCTCACAACGCGCGCAATTTGCGCAAGTTCCATGCGCGGGGCGAGCCGGCGCCGATTGCGTTCTGGATCGGCCACCATCCGGCGGTGCTGCTCGGGTCGCAAGCAAAGTTGAAATATCCGGAAAGCCATTGGGATGCGGCGGGCGGTGTTCTCGGGGCACCGGTGCGGCTTGTGCCCTCGGTGATGCACGGAGAGAAGATCCGCGTGCCGGCCGATGCGGAGATCGTGATCGAGGGCTGGGTCCCGCCAGGCCGCCTCGAGAGCGACGGACCGTTCGGCGAGTACACGGGGTTTTTGGGAGATGCCGTGCAGGCGCCGCTCGTCGACATCGGCTGTATCACCCGTCGTCGCGATGCACTGTACCACGACTACGGCTCGGGCCTGACGGACATGCTCGTTCCAGACAATATGGTCATGGAAGGCAAGCTCTATGAGCTCGTCAAGGCGGTCGCGCCGTCGATCGTAAACGTGCATGTTCCGACGGCCGGCCGGCGCTTCCATGCGTATTTGCAGTTCGCAAACCCCGCACCGGGCGAGGCGCGAGACGGTCTGATGGCGGCGCTGGCCTATCGGCGGGTGAAGACCGTGATCGCAGTGGGCGCCGATGTCGATCTGTTCTCACCAGACTCGATGGAATGGGCGGTGGCGACGCGGGTGCAGTGGTCGCGTGATGCGATCGCCGTCGATGGGCTATCCGGCTCGGCACTCGATCCGTCATTGCCTGCGGGCGTTTCGTTGACGTCAAAAGTCGGGATCGACGCGACGGGCACCGGCAGCACTGCAGTGGTGTCTACCGTCCCGCAGGAATCACGCGAGTGGGCGCATCGCCTGCTCGCTACCGAGGCCAGCGATAGCTGGCCGAAACGTTAGCGTACAAAACGGAGTGGTTGCGATGACTCAGTTGCTCGGAACAAAGGCATTCTTTGAGGCGCTCGAAGCGGCGCGCAAACCCAAGCACGGTGGCGGGCATCCGTTCAGCCGGGCGTGGGCGGCGGGCGAGTTGTCGCGCGCCCAACTCGGCGAATGGGCGATCCAGCACTTCTATTACATCGACCCCATTCCGCAGCAGTTCGCGGCTCTCTACGCGCGCCTGCCGGATCTCGATGCCAGACAGCATCTGCTCGAGAACCTGCTTGGTGAGGAGATGCCCGGCAAGCCAGGCAAGCGACATCCCGATCTGCTGCGGAAATTCGCTCGCGCCTGCGGGGTTAGCGATGAGCGAATTTTGGAGGCCGAGGAGCGGGGCGCCGTGCTGCCCTCGACCCGCGCAATGCGTGCATGGATTTGGGAGCTTGCGCAGGTGCGTCAGCTGAGCGAGGCCTGCGCAGGGATCATGGTCGCCCTCGAGGGGCAGTTGCCGACGCTGTATCCGAAATATGTCGAGGCCATGCGCAAAATGGGATACACCGAAGACGATCTTGAGTTTTTCCATGTGCATATCGAGGGTGACACGGAGCACGCCCACATCGGTCTTGAGCTAACGGCGCGTTACGCCACCACGGCTGATATTCAGACCCGTGCCATCGCTACGGTGCGCGCCTCCGCTGAGATGCGTTTCGCGATGCTCGATGGCATCCACGCTGCCGTCGTGCAGGCGCGGGCGGCCTAACGACGATGTCTGCCGCGAGTGGTGCGGCGGTGATTCTCGTCACGGGTGCGGCCGGTGGGCTTGGTCGTGCGTGTGTCGCGAAGCTTCGTGAGCGTGGCGCACGAGTCATCGCTTGGGATCGTGCTCTGGCGGACATTCCCTGTGGTGCCGCTGCACTCTCGGTGGCGAGCATCGATGTCACCGATCACGATGCGATCCGCGCCGGCGTTGCGCAAATCGAGTCCGACTGCGGCCGTCTCGATCATGTTGTGCACTTGGCTGGCATCGCCGGTAAGGGCCCGATCGATTCGGTCAGCCGCGAAGAGTGGCAACGGGTGCTCGATGTAAACCTAACGTCGGCATTTTTGCTGGCGCAGGCGGTGCATGCGCCGCTGGCGCGAACGCGGGGCTCGCTCACGCTGACCTCCTCCAGCAACGCTGCTAACGGCGGTAGCGCACTGTCTGGGCCGGCCTATGCGGTCTCTAAAGCAGGTCTGGTGAATTTGATGCGCTACCTCGCCAGAGAGTGGGCGTCAGAGGGTATTCGGGTGAATTGCATCTCCCCGGGTCCGATCGATACGCCGATGGTGAGCGGACGCTTCGATGCGGCAACGCGTGAGCGTCTTGCGGCTGCAGTACCACTCGGCCGCATCGGCGAGCCACGCGAGGTCGCGCATGCGATCGACTACCTCACCAGTCCGTCGGCCGCGTTCGTCACTGGTACGGTGATGAACGTCTCGGGCGGATTGGTGATGGACTGACTCGCGCATGGCCAACGACCCGCTCGGTGCGCCGCGCTACCATCAGGTGTACGTGACCTTGCGTGCCTGGGTGCGGGACGGCACCTACCGACCGGGAGATCAGATTCCGACGGAGTCGCAGCTGTGCAAGCTCTTCGGTGTCTCGCGCATCACCATCCGACGGGCTATCGATCATCTCGCCAGCGAGGGTTGGCTCGTTCGACAGCAGGGGCGCGGCACCTTTGTGCAGCTGTCGGCCGCCCGCTCAGCGACGCAAATCGATATCCGCGCCATTCGCGATCAGGTCGCCGGCCTGGCAGCTGCCACGGCGGTGAAGAATCTCAAGGTCAGCGAAGTATTGCCCGACGAAGAAACCAGTGCCGCGTTGTCACTCGCCGAGGGGCAGCGCGTTCAGCAGGCGACTCATGTCCGTGTCTTGCAGCAGGTGCCCATCGGGTTCATCACGACCTTTGTGCCGCTCGATGTCGCTCGTCGCGTCGATGCGGGTGATATGGCAAGACAGCCGATGTTCGAATTGCTCGGTCGCGTTAGGATTCGGATCGAGCGCGCCGATCAGTTTATCGGTGCCACGCTCGCCGGTGTTGAGGCGGCAAAAGCACTCGAACTGTCGGTAGGGGCGCCCTTACTGCGACTCGTCAGAACGGTTTTTGATGACACGGGCCGACCAGTGGAGCGCGTGATCGCGCTTTACCGTGCCGACGCCTATCAGTACCACATGGAAATGCGTCGCTTTGAGCGGCCTAGATCATCGTGAAGAGCGCTTCAATGACACTCGCATTGGCTTTGTTATCGCTGGGCCTGCCGCTGGCAGACGCGGCGCCGCCCGATGCATGGCGTGACTGCCCTGAATGCCCGTGGGTGAGGGTCGTGCCGAGCGGGTCGTTCACCATGGGCGCCGCGGGAGGCGAGCCCGGGCGCCCGGAGGGTCCGCAGCGAGCCGTTCGAATCGAACAGGCGTTTGGGCTCGGTGTCTACGAAGTGACGGTCGCGCAGTTCGCCTCGTTCGTGGCGGCGACGGGTTATGAGGTCGCGTCAGGGTGCCGTACGCTTGCCCCCGAGGGTTGGGCGCTGTCCCCGCAGCGCGGCTGGCGCGACCCGGGGCTTGGGGCGCCGCCCCGCGACGATGATCCGGTGGTGTGCGTGGGCCGTGACGATGCGCTGGCTTACGTCACGTGGTTGAGCGCGCGAACTGGCCAGCGCTATCGACTGCCCTCTGAAGCGGAGTGGGAATACGCTGCTCGCGCTGGCAGCACAACGGACTACCCATGGGGCGACGCGCCGCAGGCAGGATGCGCGTTCGCCAACTTGTACGATCGTCGCGCCCGCGCGCAGCGGGATTTCGGTTGGCCTTCCGCCGAATGCGACGATGGCTTCCCGGGGATCGCGCCGGTCGGGCGTTTCACTCCGAACGCGTTCGGACTCCACGATTTGATCGGCAATGTCTGGGAGTGGACGGCCGACTGTTACCGCGAGTTGTACGTCGATGCACCGGTGGACGGTTCGGCGGCGGTGGACCGCGGTGACTGCCAGCGCTGGTCGGTTCGCGGCGGGAGTTGGATGACCCGCCCAGAGCGAAACCGATCGGCTTTCAGGGGCCGCGACCCGCTGTCCGCTCGGTACGCATATTTTGGTTTTCGGGTGGCGCGTGACCTGCGCCCGTAGGATAGACGGCGAAGTGCAGCAGGGCATGATCACGATGCTCGCCGTGCATAATTTGCGCTGTTTCGTCTCTCGTTTCACGTCCTGTAAGGTGACCTATGGCCGATAAAGCTCCTCTCTATGACTTGCTGATCAAGAACGTGCGCGTCGTTCGACCGCGCGAGACCAGCGTGACTCAGCAGGACATTGCGGTGCGAGAGGGCAAGGTCGTGAAAGTGGCCGCTGACATCCCGGCATCCGCCGCACGTGAGGTCGTCGACGGCAAAAATCAGCTCGCTTTCCCGGGGCTTGTCGATCCGCACATGCACACTGGGATCTACGGACCTCTGGCGCAGGATGCGCGCAGCGAAAGCCTCGCTGCGGCGCAGGGTGGTGTCACGTCGAGTCTCAACTACATGCGTACCGGCGGCTATTACATGGAGCGCGGCGGCCCGTATGCTGAGGTGTATCCCGAGGTGCTCGCTCAGTCGCAGGATAATTTCTGGGTCGACTACTCTTATCACCTCGCGCCGCTCGATCGCACCCACATCGGTGAGATCGACATGCTGATCCATAAATTCGGGGTGACTTCGTTCAAGATTTTCATGTTTTACGGCGGCTACGGCTTGCACGGCGCCTCGAGCTCGCAGCGCGAATTTCTGATGATCGGCGAAAACGAAAAGTACGATCTTGCGCACTTCGAATTCGTGATGCGCGGCGTACATCGCGCGATGTTGCGCAATCCCACCATCAAAGATTCAATCTCGCTCAGTCTGCATTGCGAATTAGCCGATATCCTCAGTGCCTACACGCGGATGGTGGAGGGTGGCGCCAAGGTCACCGATCTTGATACCTATCTGACGGGTGAGACCCACGATCCGGAGTGCATCGACTGCGCGCCGCTCACGGGGCTGCGGGCTTACAGTGCGGCCCGCCCCCCGCACTCAGAAGGGCTGGCCATCAGCATCGCGTCCTACCTCGCAAACGAGACCAACTGCCTCAACATCAACCTGTTGCACCTGACCTCGCGAAAGGCGGTCGAGGCTGCATTGACGATGGCGAAGGCCTTCCCGCATGTCGATTTCCGTCGTGAGGTCACCATCGCTCACTTACTGCTCGACTACGATTCGAAGATTGGCAATCACGCCAAGGTGAATCCGCCAATTCGCTCACGGGCCGACGTGGAATTCCTGTGGGAATCGTTGCTGGATGGCAAGCTCGACTGGGTCTGCTCCGATCACGCGTGTTGTCGCGCCGAAATGAAGCTCGGCAAACAGGACAAGCAGAATATTTTCCTCGCTAAATCCGGCTTCGGCGGAACGGAATTTATGCTCCCCGCGCTGATCACCGAGGGTAAGCGCCGTGGGCTCTCGCTGAACCGCGTTGCTGAGTTGACGTCATGGACCGCGGCGCGTCGTTTCGGCTTGCAGGGCAAAGGGGATCTGGCACCCGGTTTCGATGCCGACATCGTTTTGGTGGATCCCAATAAGTCGTTCGTCGCAGGAAACGAGCAGTCCGAGTCGGAGCAGGGGTACTCGGTCTTCGAGGGCATGGAGATGTCCGCCTCAGTGACCAGCACTTACCTGCGTGGAAAGCTGATTTACCACAACGGTCAGGCCGTGGGTCGCCCCAGCGGGCGCTATCTGCACAGACCGTACCGCTAAGGTGCTCGGGCGAGGGTAGAATCCTCGCCCAGTTTCCTTACCGATCCATCTCATTAGGAGTTTTCCATGACCATCAAGGCGGGCGACAAGATGCCCTCGGGCACGATGAAGACGATGACGGCGCAAGGACCGAAGGACGTCGCGACCGACGAGCTCTTCAAGGGTAAAACCGTGGTGCTGTTCTCGGTTCCGGGTGCCTTCACCCCGACCTGTGACGCCAAACATCTGCCGGGTTTCGTTCAACACGCCGCGGCGCTGAAGGCCAAGGGCGTGGACACCATCGCGTGCATGGCCGTCAACGACATGTTCGTGATGAATGCATGGGGCAAGGCTGGCCAGGTTGGCGATCAGGTGATGATGCTGGCCGACGGTAACGGCGATTACACCCGTGCGCTCGGGCTCGAGCTCGATGCGCGGGGCTTCGGTCTCGGAATGCGCGGTCAGCGCTTCGCCATCGTCGTCAAGGACGGCATCGCCAAGCATGTGAACGTCGAGGCGCCCGGCGAGTTCAAAGTATCGACGGCGGAGTACGTGCTCGGTCAGCTGTGACTGAGGTCCTTTCGTTTTGTCATTGAATCGCCGAATCTTGTTCGCACGAAGTCCCCGGGGGCTGCCGGTCCCCGAGGATTTCGGCGCGGATACTGCGCCGATCCCCACGCCGAAAGACGGGCAGTTCCTCTCACGCACGATTTATCTCTCGCTCGATCCTTACTACCGCAACGTCATGAAGAACAGCCAGATCTACGCCGATCGGCTGGCGGGCGGCGATGTCATGATCGGCGAGACGGTGGCGCAGGTTGTTGAGTCCCGTCATTCGAGTTTTGCGGTCGGTGATTACGTCGCCGTGCGTAACGGTTGGCAGGAATACGCCGTTTCGAGCGGTGAGGGCGTGCGCAAGCTCGATCCTGCCATCGCGCCGCTGTCGAGCGCATTAGGTGTGCTCGGTATGCCTGGGCTTACGGGATACGCCGGTACGGTTTATCTCGGACAGCCGCTGCCCGGGCAGACCGTCGTAGTTTCTGCGTGCACCGGGCCAGTAGGCTCAACGGCCGGCCAAGTTGCGCGGCTGATGGGTGCGCGAGTGGTCGGTATCGCCGGCTCAGACCAAAAATGCGACTACGCGATCCGTGAGCTCGGTTTTGCCGCCTGCGTGAACTACAAGCGGGGCGATCTTGATGTGGCACTGAAAGACAGTTGCCCCGATGGGATCGACATGTATTTCGATAATGTGGGCGGCGATACGCTGTCCGCAGTACTTCGCAGGCTGGCGCTGGGTGCTCGCATCGTCTTGTGCGGCATGATCGACGCGTACAGTCTGGACACGCCTCCGCCAGGCCCTTGGCTTGGGCCCGTGGTGGGCGCTCGCGCCACCATGAAGGGTCTTGTGGTCTACGATCACCTGGCTCGCTTCGGCGAGATGACACGCGTAATTGGTAGCTGGATCCGCGAAGGAAAATTCCGCTATCGCGAGGATGTCACCGACGGTCTCGAAAACGCGCCGGCAGCGTTCTGCGCACTGATGCGCGGTGAGAATTTCGGCAAGGCCTTGGTGCGCGTCGGTCCCGAACGACGCTGAGCTCTCACCAGTGACGTCGCTCCGCGACGCGCATCGCCCAGCCGGTACCTGCAGTGGTTGCGAGCATCAGGAGCGCGCAAGGCAAAGCGGTTCCATCAAAGAAAATTCCCGTCAGGATGGCCCCACCCATCGAGAACAGCATCGCCAGTGCGCTCGACAGGCCGGCGGCGACGCCGGCGAGGGTCGGGTGATCGTCTACGGCCTGCGACAGAGCGAGCGGCGAGATCAGCCCGCTCGCAAACATGAGCAGTGCCAGTGCCGTGCTAAACAGCGTGACCGAAGGTTCGGGAAGCAACGCGCCGATGACCAGCAGGCTCACGGAGATAACGTTGCTCGCAAATCCGACACGTAGCGAGCGCGGGGCGCCGAGGCGGCGGGCGAGATGCCCGGCGCTCGTGGCGCCCGCCACGTAACTGACGGCGAGGCCCGACCACAGCAGACCGAAACTCGCACCGCCCATCCCGAACAGGCGCTCGTACAGTGATGCACCAACGGTGATAAAAATGATGCCTGATGCGCTGACGAAGCCATAGGTCGATGCGGCGCCCATGAAGCCGGCATCGCGCAGTAGCAAGGCGCCACCCTGGACGAGTTGCTGAAGCGACATCGCCTGTGTATCGATCGGGCGGGTTTCGCGCAGCGTTCCAGCGAGCAACGCCAGCAGCAGCACGGCGGCGATGGCATGCACCCAGAAGACGCCTTGCCAGCCGAGGGTCACCGCAGCGAGTCCGCCGATAATCGGCGCGATGACCGGAGCGACACCCATCACGGCGGTGATGAACGACAGCGCGATCGCAGCGGGCCCCGGCTCAAACGAATCGCGTACCACCGCGCGAGAGACGACCGTGGCGACACTGACGCCCATGGCCTGCAGAAACCGCGCGAGCACTAGGAGCAGCAGCGAGTTCGCGATGCTCGCCAGCAGACTGGCGGCTGCAAAGACGGAGAAGCCGGCGAGGATCACCGGGCGGCGTCCGAAGCGATCAGCGAGTAGCCCCTGAATCGGCTGGAACAGGCCGAGCCCGAGCAGATAGGCCGACACGACGAACTGCAGGCTGGCGTAGTCGGCGTTAAATGAGCGCTCGAGGGTCGGCAACGCCGGCACCACGCTCGCCATGCCGAACGCGGACAGTCCGCTCGCCAGACCGAGCAGGACGATCAGAGCCCAGCGCGGGCTCGGGCCGGTCAACGAGTCTGGCCGATCAGGCGCTGCAGTTCGGGCACGATCTGGAATAGATCGCCGACCAGGCCAATGTCGGCGACCTCGAAGATCGGCGCCTCCGGGTCTTTGTTGATCGCGACGATCGTGCGCGCGTCCTTAATGCCCGTCAGGTGTTGGATCGCGCCCGAAATGCCGAAGGCGAGGTAGAGCTCCGGTGCGATGATCTTGCCCGTCTGTCCGACCTGCATGTCGTTGGCCGCGTAGCCTGCATCGACAGCGGCACGCGAAGCGCCGACAGCGGCACCGAGTGAGTCAGCGAGGTCGTAAAGGATTTTGAAGTTCTCTGCGCTCCCGAGCGCACGCCCCCCCGAGACCACCTTTGAGGCGGTCTGCAGGTCGGGGCGATCCGAGCGGGCAGCGGATACCGTGACGAAGCGAGTGTGCGAGGGTAGTACCGCCGAGAAGCTGCGAGCTTCGATCGGTGCACTCGATGTGCCCTGCGGCGCGGCCTCGAAGGAGGCGGTGCGCACGGTGGCGACGAGGCGCTCGACGCCGGTGGTCTGTACCGTGACGATCGCGTTGCCTGCATAGATCGGTCGTCGAAAACGCTGCGCGCTCTCGACGGCCATGATGTCCGATACTTGCGGCGAACCGAGCAGGGCGGCTACGCGCGGCATCAGATCTTTTCCGAAGGTGGTCGACGGGCCGAACACGTGCGAGTGACCGGCGGCGAGCTCTGCGATCACGGGCGCGAGTTGCGAGGCAAGCGGATGGGCGAACTCGGCATGTGTCGCGGTGACTACCCGAGCGACGCCCTCGATCGAGGCCGCTTGTTGTGCGACCGCCTGCGGTTGGTCGGCCAGCACGGCGATGGTGATGCGGCCATCCGGGATGGCGCGCGCGCAAGTGACGCACTTTGCCGTCGAAGGGTTGAGCGTGGTGCCGTCGTGCTCGGCGATGAGGAGAATGTCATTCATCGTGGCGATTCCTTCAAACGAGGCCCTTGCGGCGCAGCGTATCGACGAGTTCCTGGACATCCTTGACCAGGATTCCTTTGGTGCGCTGCGACGGCGGATCGAACTTCAAGGCCCGCAGTTGCTCGGCGGGCGTCACCCCGAGTGCGGCGGGCTCGAGCGTATCGAGCGGTTTCTTCTTCGCCTTCATGATGTCCGGCAACTTGACGTAGCGTGGCTCGTTGAGTCGCAGGTCGGTGGTGATGACCGCAGGTAAATCGACCTCGAGTGTTTCGAGTCCGGCGTCGACTTCGCGCGTGACTCGCGCGACCGATCCGTCGATGTCGAGCTTCGATGCAAAAGTGGCCTGCGGGCGATCCCACAGAGCCGCGAGCATCTGCCCGGTTTGGTTGCAGTCGTCGTCGATGGCCTGCTTACCGAGAATGGCGAGGATCGGTGTCTCGCGCTGTACGAGTGCGTGCAGCAAGCGGGCCGCAGTGAGCGGCTCGATTGCAGCATCCGTCAGCACGTGCACGGCGCGGTCGGCACCCATTGCGAGAGCCGTACGCAGCTGCTGCTGGGCATCGGTTGGGCCGATCGTCACCGCGACCACCTCATCGGCGACGCCCTTTTCCTTAAGCCGCAGCGCTTCCTCGAGCGCAATTTCGTCAAACGGATTGACACTCATTTTGACGCCGTCCGTGATCACACCCGTGCCATCCGGCTTGACGCGGATTCGGACGTTGTAATCGACCACGCGTTTAACGGACACGAGGATGCGTTTCATCGCAGGCTCAGGCTCCTGATCGGGCTCGCGAAGGGAGGGCGTATTCTAGCTGCGAATCACAGCCCGAGGGAGCCGGGGTTCATGCGTCGGCGCGGATCCACCAGCTGTTTCAACTCGCGCAGCAATTTCGCGGTACTCGGATCGCGGCCGCGCAGATACGGGTAGAACTTACCGATCTGCAGGTGGGCGGCGCCGTGCTTGTGGAACAGATCGGCAATCCCGTGCTTCATGCGGTCGACGAGTGCGCGACCTTCCGGGTTGTCGGCGAACTTCGGCAGGCTCGCCTGATAGCCCTCCGGCAGCAGCCGCTCCTGCGTCAGGTTGTACCCGTCTTCCCAGTAAAACACCGGCTCGTACAGAAAGCCGTTCGTGCCTACCGTCATAAACATAGCGCCGTAGCGGATTCGCAGGCGCTTCATCTCAGACTCGTTCGCGGCGTAATAGGCCGACAGTTCGCGTCGAAAAGCCTCGACGCGCGAGAAGGGCAGAATGCCGTGCACTGGCACCCAGCGTTCGCCGAGCGGGCTACGAACGTTGTACAGCGGCATGAACGGCATGGCATTGGCGACTGTCGGTACGGTCGCGGGAACCTCGGCGCCGTGAACCTGCAGTACCGACCGCAGTCGGGCCACTGCAGCGCGGCAGGCGGCATCATCGATGCCATCGACGATCCAATGAGCAGAAAACACCGAGCCCTTGAGGAAGCCACGACCGGCGAACGCCATTTTGACGAGCTGTCGCAGGCCATCGATCGGGCCGCGCGAAGTCTTCCACACTGCCAGCGCCGACTGCAGCGCTGTGGCGGCATCAGCCTTTCCGAGTTGTCCTTGCTGCAGCGCTGGGTCGAGGCCGAAGTTCGTGAGGTTCACCCCTTCCTTGGCCGCCGCCTCCATACCCGCCGAGAGACTGGCGAAATCCTTGAAGCCGAACGACAGGCCCATGACGTGGGTGTTGCGGCGCATCAGACGCAGCGCGACCGCCGTCTTCACGCCAAGCGCGCCACAGTCGCCCATAAAAAGACCCGTGAGATCGGGACCGTAGGAGCGCAGAAAAGGCGTTCCACCCGCAGCGCCCCAGGATCCGGTGCGAACGATCTCGCCGGTGCCGAGGACGACCTCGACGCCGAGGGTGCTCTCACCGGACACGCCGAACACACCGGTGCCCCAAGTGACGCTGTTCTGCGACAGCGAGCCGCCAACGGTGGCCGCGAGTCCGGAGAAGGGGCCGTAGAACGGCGTGCGCAGTCCCTTGGACGCCAGCGCCTCGTTCAACTCCGCCCAGCGCACGCCTACCTGGACAACGACGTACATGTCGCGCTCGTTGATCTCGAGGATCCGGTTCATGCGCGAGGTGTCGATACTGATACAGCCCGCCTCGGTAGGGACGTAACCGTCGGTGTACGAGGCGCCACCGCCCCGGGGCACCACGGCCACGCCCTCTGCGAGGCATAGCTGTACGAGCTGAGCGACGTCTGCAGCGCTGGCGGGGCGTACGACGGCTCGAGGCAGTTCGCCGCTGCGATAAATATCAGTCGAGTAGAAGCTCCGCTCCGTGGCGTCGGTCAGCACGTGTTCGCGACCGAGCAGCGCAGTGAGGCGGTTGACCAGCGGATCGTTGATGGTCTGCAGTTCAGCGTTCATGACGTTACCCCCGTGTTGGATGACACCGATCAGCGCGCTGCGGTGCTCTTCTGCTGTGGCGGCGTGTCGCGCTGCTGATCGGCGAAGGTTTGACGAATCTTTTGGGCCGTGTCACGCAGTTTGGGTAGGAATTTTTCGACTGCGAGCTTCAGCGGTACGGCGGTCCCGCTGAAGCGAATCGTGACCGCGGCGAGTACGCGATCCTCGATCAGGATCGGCACCGCGATACTGATCTCGTCCGAGACGCGTCGCGGACGCACGGCATGCGCATAGCCCTGCATGCGCGCGTCGTTCAGCATCTTCATCAGTTCGGTGCGGTTCTTCGCGAGAGCGTCCTCCTCGCGATTCGAACGCGAGAGGATGTCGATCAGCGACTCGCGCTGTGCGGGCGATGAAAACGCCAGATACACGCGCCCCGAGGAGGAGGTCAGGATCGGCACGCGGAAACCTGCGGAGTAACGCTCGACGGCGAGCGGGCTGCGATGATCGGTCGACTCTCGCACCATCATGGAGGTCCCGGACAGCGATGCGATGGCGACAGGCCAGACGATGTCCTTGCCGAGCTCATGGATATACGGTCGGGCGATCTGAGTCACCCAGGCTTCGTCGTCGTAGCCGTCGGACAGTCCGCGCACCATGATCGTGAGTCGGTATCGATCATCAGTGGCGTCGCGATACACGAAGCCGGCATGGCTCAGCGTCTCGAGAATGCGGTAGGTGGTTGTGCGCGGCAGTCTGATTTCCTGCGCGACTTCAGAAACGGTAGCGCCATTTCTCAGGTTGAGCACGGTGAGGGCGTCGAGGCCTCGGATCAGCGCGCGTATCGGTCGGGTCGATTCCATACTAATTAGTCTCCAAAACTCTCCCGTAAATCAGTGTAGGACGGGTACTAGGTTCCCGTCCACTCAGCGGTCGCTGGGCCGCTGATCGGTTCAGGACCGGCGGATGGCCGGATGTCCGAATGCATAATCTTTCTCAGGGAAGGGGGACCCATGGCGAAGGGGATGGACTCGCGGCTGCCCGCCAGCCGACTGCTGGCCTACGCGGCGCCCACCGTGGCGCTGCAGGCCATGCTGGTTCCGCTCTACAACTTCCTGCCACCGGTCTACTACTCCGCCGAGGTCGGTATGGTGGCCCTCACCGTGGCGAGCATCTTCGCGATCGGTCGTTTTTGGGAAGCGATCATTGACCCGTTGGTGGGTGCTTGGTCGGACCGCACTCGCAGTCGGTTCGGTCGTCGACGGATCTGGATGCTCATCGGTGCACCGATTGCATTGATCGCCGCGTGGTTTCTGCTGCTACCGCCGCCCGGCGCTGGCGCGTTGTATTTGCTCGTTTGGCTAATGATCTTCTACGCCGGTTGGACCATGGTGTACGTGCCTCACCAGACTTGGGGCGGTGAGTTGTCGGGTGACTACGCCGAGCGAACCCGAATCGCCGGCTTTCGTGAAAGCGGCGCGTTCGTCGGCTATCTCTGCGCGAGCGCCGTGGGGATTTTCTACTGGATTTGGTTCAAGGGTGTGGCGTTCCCAAGCTACGCGCAGATCGTGCAGTCGGTAGGGGTGTTCTTTGCGATCGCCTTGCCCTTGGCGATCCTGTGGTGCTTCGCCGTCGTGCCCGCGCGTAACCACGATACCGAGCAGACGCCGCGGTGGAGTGAGCTCTGGCGCATTCTCACGCGCAATGCTCCCTTTCGTCGGCTCATCGGCGCGTACTTGCTAGACCGGCTCGCCATGGGCGTCTATTTCGGCGTTCAGCCGGTACTGATCTCCCAGGCGCTCGGTTTGCAACAGCATGTCCTGACCGTCGCGATCGTCAACACGGTGGCTGCCGTGCTCCTCGCTCCGAGCTGGATTCCGATCGCTCGGCGACTCGGTAAGCATCGCGCGTATTGCCTCGCCAACGCGATTACTGCGCTGGCCTACGCAGCGCTCTTCTTCGTGCCGGATGCTGCTCTGCTGCCGGTGTTGCTCGCCAATGTGCTGATGGCCTTCGGCAACGGCGGAACCATGATCATGCCGCCGGCGATGACGGCTGATGCGGTCGATTCAGATGAATGCGAGACCGGCATCGCGCAAATGGGAGGGCACATGGCCTTCTTGGCGTCGGTATTCAAATTCGGCATGGGCCTTGGTTTATTCGCGGGGCTCGGCTTCCTAGCGCTGTTTGGCTATTTGGACATGAGCCAGGTGCTCTCGCCGGAGGTCGAGCGCGGCGTACGTATCGGCGCATCGTGGTTGCCTGCAGCGTTGCTGCTCGTCCCTATCCTTGTCATGTGGCGTTACCCGATCGACGGCGCGCGTCATGCCGAGATCCGCGCCATTCTCGCCCGGCGGCGCTCTGCGGATTCTTCTAGGGGTACGGCATGAAAATCATCCGTTGGTTCCTTAAGGGAGTTGGTTTGTTAGTGGCGGGCCTGCTGACGGTAGTCGCAGGTCTCATCGTCGCCATGTGGATCGCCGATCCTACTGTCCCCCGAAACATATTCTTCGGTCAGCCGGTCACGGCGCCGGCGGCGATCGAGCGCTCGCAACCACAGGAGCGCGTACCGGGCGCGCCGCGCGATGATTTGCCGGTCGGTCCATCGACGCTCGATCCCGTGATCTTCGCGCAAGCCGAGCAACTGGCGAGCGAGACCGACTCTGTGGCGCTACTCGTCTGGCATCGCGGTGCGTTGCGCTACGAGAAATACTGGCCGGGATTCGATGCGGCGACGAGGACCAACCCTAACTCGATGCACAAGAGTGTGCTGGGTCTGCTGGTGGGCGCTGCGATCGCAGACGGATTCATCGAGTCGGTGGATGTACCGGCTTCGCGGTGGCTGACCGAGTGGCAGGGCGATGCGCGAAAAGACATCACGATCCGTGATCTGCTTACGATGTCTAGTGGTCTCGAGGTGCCGATCTTCTCCACCTGGAAATCAGCCCGCATCCTGTTCGGAGCGGATCTACCACGCGGCGTCTTAGATTTGCCGGCCGAGCACCCTCATGCCAGCGAGTACCAGTACAGCAACGCCAACTCGCAACTGCTCGCGATCATTCTCGAGCGCGCAACGGGGCGCCGCTATGCCGACTATCTGTCGCAACGACTGTGGCAGCCGCTCGGTGCAGCTGACGCTGCCGTGTGGCTCGACCGCGAGGGGGGTGTGCCGCGCAGCTTCTGCTGCTTGTTCGCGAGCGCGCGCGATTGGCTCAGGGTCGGCAGGCTGATTCTCGATCGCGGACGCGTCGGTGACTCCCAGCTCGTTCCGGCCGAGTGGATCGCGGCGATGACGACCCCGTCGCGGCTAAATCCGAACTTCGGATTCCAGATCTGGCTCGGTTCGCCGAGCGGTACGGAGCGCAAGTACAACGACTACTCGATCAAGGCATTTCACTCCGGGCCCTTCCTCGCCAAAGATATGGTCTTCATCGACGGGTTCGGTGGGCAGCGGGTGTACATCGTCCCATCCGAAGAGCTCATCATCGTGCGCACGGGCGTCTCGCAGACCGACTGGGACGATGCTCGTCTGGCGAACATCGTGCTACGCGCGTTACGGGTTTCGGGAGAGCAACCATGACTACTTTCAAAGACTCCATCAGCGGATCGCGTTGGCGTGTAATCGAGCGAGTGCTATCCGTCGCGATATTCGCGCTCGTGCTTTTTCAGATGTATCAGTCGACCAAAGTCGGGGTGACGCCGCGAGGCACCGCGGCACGCGAAGCACTCCAGCATCTGCACATCTCTAACGGCCTGACGATCCTGTTGCTGCTGATCCCGCGGCTGTGGCTCTTGGTCGTGCTGCCGCGGCCCTCGCGCCCGACGCGCGTTCCGGCGGCGGCAGATGATCTTGCGCGATGGTGTAACGCGGGTCTCTATTTCACGCTCGCCCTGTTTTGCCTCACCGGGCCGCTGTTCGCTTGGTCAGAAGGGCATGCCGTGGAGTGGTTCGGTTGGGTCACACTGCCTGCGTTGATCGATGCGGGCTATCGCTCCTCGGTGACCCTCGGCTATTTACACAGCGCCACCGGGTTCCTCGTGATCGTGTTATTCGTTTGGGCAACGCTCGTGGCGCTATGGCAAGCCGTGCGTTACCGCGTCGGGCCCTGGCGAATGCTGCCCGGGTTCGGTTGGGGAGGCTCTGCGGTGCCCGATCAGCAGCGCACGAGTTCGCTATGGCGTACGGTGCACGCGGTGATCTTCATCGCGATGCTTAGCGTCGCGGCGTATCTCCCGTATCGCATCTTCGGAGTGGTGCCGTTCACCACCAGCGGGCAATTGGTTGCCTCGGGACCGCCCCCATCGGTCGATCCCTATGCCGAGGTCGGCGAAATGCCGTCACTCTCGGGGACGACGCAGCAGGATTTCATGTGGTGCCGCTTCTGCCATAGCTTCGAGGCGGGCGGTCCGCACGGCGTCGGTCCGAATCTGCACCGCGTATTTGGGCGTCGCGCGGCGAGCGCGCCGGGGTTCTATTACTCCGCTGCATTCGTCGAGGCCGGTGAAGCCGGTTTGATCTGGGACGATGAGCAAGTGGCCGCCCTGATCGCGAATCCGGAAGCCTTTCTCGAGGGCCGGCACCGCATGCGTTACAAGCCGATTACGGACGTCGAGGCCCGGCGCCAGATCGTCGCAGCGTTAAAGGTCGCCACGCGCTGATCGTGCAGCTGCCTCGCCAGCGATGGCACCGAGCGTGATCGCGGTCGACAGTCCGACGGCCGGTAAATAGCCGGTAACCGCCGGACCCGAGATGCTTCGAGCCGCGCCGCCGCCGGCGTACAGGTTGGGAAGCACAGAGCCATCGCGCCGCAGCACGCGGGCCTGAGCATCGATCTCAAGACCACCCTGAGTGTGAAACAGCGCGCCGGTGACTCGCACGGCAAGATAGGGCGGCTGCAAAGCTGGAAGATCCGCAAAAGATCGGCCGAATCGGTCTTTGACGCCCTCGGCACGGGCGGCGCCGATCGCGGTGGCTTCGGCGGCGAGCGATCCGGCGGGCAGGCGACAGGCCTGCTCGAGTTCGGCCCAGTCTGCGCCACGCTTGATCGCGCCGACCTCCTCGAGTTGTCGCTGCTCCACCGAATGGGCGCGGCAGCTCTGATGTAGGCGCTCGTCAAAGATAACCCAGGCACGCCCCTCCGGTTGCTGCAACACGGGAACGCACATGCCCGAAATATTCTCGAGTTCGTGGGTAAAGCGACGACCCGTTACGTTGACGAGGAAACCTCCCTCAATCATCAGTGGGTGCGGCACGACGATCTGTTGAGGATCGGCAAGCGTGCCGAGCCCCTGATAAGCGCTCATATCGCCCACCGCGGCACCGAGCTGAATTCCCCACTGAATGCCATCACCCCGATTGCCTTCATGGCCGAAATATTTGGCGCTCGCCATCTCGGGAATGTATTCGGCGATCATTTCGGCATTACCGCCGAACCCGCAGGTCGCGAGCACCAGCGTGTCACAGCCGAGCTCCTCCTGGGATCCATCAGGGCGAAGGATACGCAGACCGCGAACGCGTCCGGTCGAATCCGCATAGAGGTGGGTGACTCGAGCGTTCGTCATCACCTCGACGCCAGCGCGGGCGCAGGCATTCAGCAGTAGGGCGAGCAGTTCCTCGCCGTTGCGTCCTGGCGGAATGTGCAGACGCGGTACCGAATGACCGAGGCCCGTCCATTTGAAATCAAGGAGGAGGGGGACCGCGTGCTGCTCGGCGAGCCAGTCGAGCACGGGCCCAGAGCGCTCGCCGATCCGCCGTGCGAGCAGTTCGGCGGCGCGGCCCTCGGTCTTGGCCATGACGTCGGCGACAAACTGCTCTACGGAGTCCGTTACCCCATGCTGGCGCTGCTGCTGGCTGCCGACGCCACAGACGGCGCCTAGCGACATCGACGTACTGCCCCAAGGGCGCTCATCTCGTTCGAGCACCAGCACGTCGACTCCCTGGTCGCGTGCGGCGAGTGCGGCGGTCAGCCCGCAGGCTCCCGCGCCTACGACGACAACGGGGACGGAGAATTCGAACTCGGGTAGCGGCTCACGCAGGACGGTCATTCAGTAGCGAGTGTATCACCCGCGCTTCGTTAGAATGCTCGCTGGAGGAACCATCATGTCGCAAGCCGTTCAGTTGATGTCGGGTGCGGTCGACGCCGCGATTGCCGAACTCATCCGCTGCGTTGGCGCCGAGCGCGTGGTCACGGACCGCGCGGAGCTCGAATTTCATTCGCAAGATGTCTATCGCAGCGGCGTTTGTCCGGTCGCGTTGTTAAGACCGCAGAGCACCGAGCAGCTGTCCGAGGCCCTGCGAGTGATCGCGCCGGCGCGATTGCCGGTGGTACCGCGCGGCGGCGGGATGTCGTACACGGACGGCTACCTACCGACTCAGCCAAATTCCCTAATGGTGGATCTGCAGAGCCTCAATCGAGTCGTCACCATCGATGCAGAGGACGGTTATGTCACGGTGGAGTGCGGCGCCACCTGGAAATCGTTGTTCGACGCTCTTCAAGTACACGGGGTGCGAACACCGTACTACGGTCCGCTGTCGGGTCTGCGCTCGACGATTGGCGGCGCGCTCTCGCAAGGGAGCATTTTTCTCGGCTCAGCGCGCTACGGCGCGGTGGCTGAGAGTGTAATCGGACTCGATGTTGTGCTCGTCGACGGACGAGTTTTGCATCTGGGCAGCCATGCCAATCGTCACGGTGAGCCGTTTTTCCGTCAGGTCGGGCCAGACACGCTCGGGATGTTTTTGTCGGATTGCGGTGCGCTGGGAATCAAGACCCGGGCAACCTTCCGACTCATTCGGCCGCAAACGGAAGCGCGCTTTCTGTCGTTCTCATTCGCCAGTCATGGCGCACTGTTCGATGCGATGGCGGAGGTCGCCCGCGCCGAGCTCGTCTCCGAGCAGTTCGGCTTCGACCCCGGACTACAGGCAGTGCGCATGAAGCGAAGCAGCCTTCGAGAAGATGCCAAGGCGTTGGGACACGTCGTGCAGAGCGCCGGCGGTCTCATCAAAGGCCTGAAGGAGGGTGCCAAGGTGGTGCTGGCGGGGCGCAGCTTCTTAGACGAAGGGCAGTTCTCGATCCATCTCTCGCTCGATGGTCGAGATGCTATCGATGCCGACGCTAAAGCGCAGCTCGTTCGCTCGATCATGGCGGAGCGGGGTGGCCGCGAGGTGGAGAACACTGTTCCGAAGGTCATGCGCGCCAACCCATTCGCGGAGCTCAATAGCATGCTTGGACCGGGCGGCGAGCGTTGGGTACCCGTTCACGGCACCGTGCCGTTTTCTCGAGCAGCCGCCATGTACGAGGCCTGCGAGGCGGTATTCGCTCGACACGCCGAGGCGATGAGCCGACTCGATATCGATCGTGGCTACCTTTTTGCCACGGTCGGCAACGTGGGCACGCTGTTAGAGCCGGTGCTCTATTGGCCAGACGCGCGTCTGCCATTTCACGAGCGTGTGCTCGATCCGGCCTATCTCGCCAAGCTGTCGCGCTTTGCGCCTAATCCGGCGGCGGCTGAGGCGGTGGCGAATCTGCGGGCCGAGCTCGCGCAAGTGTTGATGCAGAAGGGGGCGGTTAGTTTCCAGCTCGGCAAGTTCTACCCGTACCAGGCAGGGCTCGAGCCGTCGGCCGCTGCTTTGCTGCGCGCACTCAAGTCACTCGTCGACCCAGACGGACGCATGAATCCGGGTGCACTCGGGCTGTGAGCGCCCCGCTCAAACGCGTCACGCTGTGGGTGCGCGATCTCGAGCGTGCGCTGCTGCTGTATCGCGACGCCCTCGGGCTTGCCATACTCGAGGAAAAATCGCTCGAGGGTCCCGCCATCGCGCGCATGGTGGGGCTCGATAGCGCCCGACTGCGGATCGTGCACCTCGGGATGCCGGGCGCAGAGCACGGATGGATCGGGCTCTATGAGATCGGCGCGAGCTCGCCGCGGCCGATGGGCGAGCTGCCCACCTCCAGCGGCTTTCCGCTGTACGGGCAGACGACGCTCGTGTTTGAAGTCGCTAACCTCGATCTGATTCACGCCCGGCTCGCCTCGATTGCGGGTCTAGAGGTATTGGCGGGTCCGACGAGCTACCTCAAGGCAGAGGCATCCGCGGCCATGCCAGCCGGGCGTTACTCCGAGCTCATCTTCCGCGACCCCGACGGCATCATCGTGAGCCTGTTGGGGTACTCGCCGCTCTGAGCTTGCGCGCTGCAGGCGCGCTTACCTAGACTTCGCTCTCACGTCGAAGGGGGATGTCATGCCGAAGATCGTCGTACTGTTTAACCTCAAGCCGGGTGTGCGCGTCGAGGACTACGAGCGGTTCGCGCGCGAAACCGACCTGCCGATCGTCAATCGTCTGCCGTCGGTTCGTCAGTTCGAGGTGCTGAAAGCGCAAAGTCTGCTTGGCGGCGGTAACTCCCCTTATCAATACATCGAGATCATCGATCTAAACAGCCTCGAGCAACTTGGGCAGGACGTCTCAACCGACACCATGCAAAAGGTCGCTGCGACGTTCCGCAGCATGGCGGACAACCCGCAGTTCATCATCACTGAAGCACTTTGATCCGTTACGCGGTGCGGCGACTGCTCGGCGTCCTGCCGACGCTGTTGGTCATCGTCACGATTTCGTTTTTCGTCATCCGACTCGCTCCCGGCGGGCCGTTCGACGACGAGCAAACGCTTCCGCCGGAGATCAAGGCTAACCTCGAGGCGGCCTACGGTTTGGACCGGCCGTTGCTCGAGCAGTACGGCCGATACCTCAGCAATCTGCTGCAGGGTGATTTCGGTCCGTCGTTCAAGTTCAAGGATTTCACGGTGACCGAGTTGATCGCGCAGGGTTTGCCGGTCAGCCTCGCGCTCGGCCTCGGGGCGATATTGCTCGCGATGTTGATTGGCATTCCGCTCGGAACGCTTGCGGCCCTGCGTCAGAACAGTCCGACGGACTACGGCATCATGGCCGTTGCCGTTCTGGGTATCGCGCTGCCGAGCTTTGTGACCGGGCCGCTGTTCGCGTTGGTGTTCGGACTGCAGCTACGTTGGTTCCCGGTGGCGGGTTGGGAAGCAGGGGAATGGCGTTATCTCGTGTTGCCCGTGGTCACGCTCGCTCTGCCTGTCATCGCCTATATCGCGCGCCTGACGCGTGGCAGCCTGCTCGAAGTGCTGCGCTCGAACTTTGTACGCACGGCCCGAGCTAAGGGGCTACCGGAGCGGCTCGTCATCCTTCGGCATGCCTTGCGCCCGGCGTTACTGCCGGTGGTGAGTTATCTCGGTCCGGCCACGGCATTCGTCATTACTGGATCGCTGGTCGTCGAGACCGTGTTTGGGCTGCCCGGCAGTGGCCGCTATCTCGTGCAGGGTGCGATCAACCGCGACTATTCGTTGGTAATGGGCATGATCGTCGTCTACGGCTCGCTGACGCTACTGCTGAACTTGTTAGCGGATCTGATCTACGGTTGGCTCGATCCGCGGGTACGTTATGACTGAATCGCCTGAAGCGCGCGGATTTTGGCGGGAAGCCGGTCGGCGATTGCGCCGGCACCGCGGGGCAATGGTGGCCGCGGTGATCTTGGTGCTGGTCACGCTACTGGCCTTCATCGGACCGATGTTCTCGCCGCATTCGCTGGAGGCCATTGATTGGGATCACATGGCGGTACCGCCCGGTATCGAGCACGGACACTGGTTCGGCACAGATCGACTCGGGCGAGACCTATTCGTGCGAACCTTGGCCGGTGTACAAATCTCGCTGCAGATCGGCTTGCTCGCGACCCTGGTTTCGTTGGTGATCGGCGTCAGTTGGGGCGCGACGGCGGGTTATCTCGGCGGTCGGATTGATGGCGCCATGATGCGCGTGGTCGACGTAATGTACGCCCTGCCTTATATCTTCATTGTGATCATCCTCTCCACGCTGTTTGATCGCGGCAATCTGTACGTCTTATTCATCGCGATCGGCGCCGTCGGTTGGCTCACCATGGCGCGCATCGTTCGTGGACAAACGCTCGCAATCAAGCGACGCGAATTCGTCGAGGCGGCACTCGCTACCGGTGTGGGTACGCCCGGTATCTTATTCCGACATATCGTTCCCAATGTAATCGGGCCCGTGATCGTTTATGCAACCCTGACGATCCCACAGATGATTCTGTTCGAGAGTTTTCTGTCGTTTCTAGGGCTTGGCGTACAGGAGCCGCTCGCCAGTCTCGGCAGTCTCATCAACGAGGGCGCGCAGGAAATGGAATCAGCCGTGTGGATGCTGCTGGTGCCGGCAAGCTTTCTTGTCGTTCTGCTGACGGGGTTCAACTTCTTGGGCGATGGCTTGCGCGATGCGCTCGACCCGCGGGAGCGCTGACAGTCATGCTCGAAGTCGATCGTCTCTGCGTCACCTTCGATACGCCCGACGGCGCGGTACCAGCCGTCGCCGAGGTGTCTTTTCGGCTCGAGCGCGGTGAGTGTCTTGGCATCGTAGGGGAGTCGGGGGCGGGCAAGAGTCAGTCGCTACTGGCCTTGATGGGGCTGCTGCCGTCGCAGGCCAAGATCTCCGGTACTGCGCGATTTAATGGCGAATCGCTCCTTGACCCGCGCGATAGTCGTGCCGCTGCGCTGCGCGGTCGGCAGATGGCGATGATCTTCCAAGATCCGATGACCTCGCTTACGCCTCATATGACCGTGGGTGAGCAGATCGGTGAATCGCTTCGCCGTCATCTCGGCCTTAATCGTAGCGCTGCACGGGAGCGCACGCTCGCGCTGCTACGCCAAGTGCAGGTCACGGACGTCGAGCGTCGCTGGGCGCAGTATCCGCACGAGTTGTCTGGCGGAATGCGACAACGCGTCATGATCGCGATGGCGCTCGCTTGCGACCCTCCGCTGCTGATCGCCGACGAGCCGACGACCGCACTCGATGTGACCATCCAGGCACAGATCCTATCTGTGCTCGTAGCGCTCAAGCGTGAGCGCGGGATGGCCCTCGCGCTCATCACGCACGATCTTGGGGTCATTGCCGGCGTCGCCGATCGTGTTCTGGTGATGTACGGCGGTCGCGTCGTTGAGACCGGCTCGGTGCGCGAGGTACTAGGAACACCTCGTCATCCGTACACACGCGCGCTACTCGATTCGATGCCGCGCCTCGATGCGACGGGCCAGGGTCCGCTGCAGGCTATCGCCGGTCAGCCGCCGAACCCGCGTCGCCTCCCGTCGGGTTGTGCGTTTCATCCCCGGTGTCGTCACTCAAGCGAGCATTGCCGCAGTGTGCGCCCCGAATCTCGCGACGGCGTCGCTTGTCATCACCCGCTGACGGTGTCGACATGAGTTCGCCGTTATTGAGTCTGCGCGGGCTGCGAGTCAGTTTCACCGTCGGCGGCGGGTGGTGGCGTCGCGCCAGAGAACTGCGGGCGGTCGACGGCATCGACCTTGATCTCGCACCGGGTGAGGCGCTTGGTATCGTGGGTGAGTCGGGCTGTGGCAAATCCACCTTGGCGCGGGCGGTTTTGCAGCTGGTTCCGAGTTGTGCTGGGCAGGTGGTCTGGCTCGGTCGTCCCCTCGGTGGTCTCTCGCGTGCCGAACTGCGTCCATGGCGTCGCGATCTCCAGATCGTTTTCCAGGATCCGCTCGCGAGTTTAGATCCGCGGATGACAGTCCTTGAGATCGTTGCCGAGCCCTTGGGTGTCCACGCGCCACAGCTCGATGCTGCGGCACGTCGTACGGCAGTCATCGACATGTTATCGAGGGTGGGACTGCCTGCCGATGTTATCGGCCGCTATCCGCACGAGTTCAGTGGGGGGCAATGTCAGCGTATCGGGATCGCAAGGGCGATGATCCTGCGTCCAAAGCTGCTGGTCTGCGATGAGCCAGTGAGCGCGCTCGACGTCTCGATTCAGGCGCAGATCGTGAACCTGCTGCTGGAGCTTAAGCGTGAGACGGGCATGAGCATCCTGTTCGTTAGCCACAATCTGGCTGTCGTCCGTCGACTCTGTGAGCGCGTCTTGGTGCTCTATCTTGGCAAGCCGATGGAGCTCGCGCCCACTGAGAGTCTCTTTACGAATCCGCGCCACCCCTACACCCGAGGTCTGCTTGCGGCGGTACCGATTCCCGATCCACTGATTCAACCTGGCCGTCTTGGCGCGGCTCTGCAGGGGGAGTTGCCCTCGCCACTGTCGCCACCGTCGGGCTGCGTCTTCCGCACCCGCTGTTCACGCGCTGAAGCGAGCTGTGCGAGTGAGATCCCTGCGCTCGAGTTGCGGGCGGATGGAGCGCGGGTTGCTTGCTTGCTGGAGAGCTCATGATGACGACGACGTCCATCCCACACCGAAGAGTTCGAGGTCGTTTGCGCTACACCAGCGACGCACCGGGTCGTGAAGGGCAAGAGCGCGGACGGGAGTGGTTTACGCTGACGGTGAATACGGACGGGCGCCGCAGTCTGCGTGCCTACACGGAAATCGACGATGTACCCAACGTGATGCGCGATGTCACCTTGAGTCTCGATGCGAGCTGGCGCCCGACCGACGCCTTCGTTCGGCTGCAGGTGGGCGATCGGTTCATGGGTTCGAGCTGGTTCCGATTTAGCGAGCGGGAAGCTGAGTGCGAAGGTTATACGGCAGCCGAGGGGCGTTTTTCGCAGCGCTGGCCGCTGAGCCGACCTCTCGACGGTTTTGGCACCCATCCCATCCAGGCTGATTCCTGGCTCACGAGTCTTGTTGATCTATCCCGCGCGCAGCGCGAGACATTGCCGCTGCGCGGCGATTACGACAACTTATTGATGTGCTCGCTGGATCATCGTGGTGCGAGCGGTCCGATGCTGATGGCATTCCCGAATCCGGTGAAACTGGCGTTCATCGGCACCGAAACGATTCACGTGGCGGCGGGTGTATTCGAGGCGTTGCATTACCGATTTGCCGAAACGACCGACGATGGTTCGACAGAGACTCGCAACGAGCCCGGCCGTCATCCGCCGTACGATTTGTGGTGTACCGCCGACGGTGATCGTGTGTGCCTGCTGGCGACGGTCGGCGGGTACATGATGACCCGCTACGAGCTTGTCGAGCTCGAGCGCGGCTGACCGATGATTTCCAGTCGTTCGCCCGCTGCGCCGGTCATGACGCCGACCCACTCGCCGGCGTAGGGGCCGCCGGTCTGTAGAGCCGGCGGCGTAAGCCAAGGACCTAGCGGCCAGACATCCACTTCCAAGGCCACACTCGAGTATCCGAGCGTTAGTCGGGAATCGGGGGCTATTCGGCGCTGCGGGTGCTGATCGAGTTCCAGGACGAACTGAGGCGAGATCGGCACGAGTGCCATCGGTGTCGCCGTGTCGGCGGGAAGTCCGTGGGTCTGCTGAAGCACGCCGACGATCCCCTCGAAGCGGGCCGTGACCTCGGCACCAAACTGGCACCGATAAAACTGCTGCATCGAATCGAGGTTCGGCCCGCCGGCCACCATAATGAAGGTGCGATCGACCCACGTCCTCGCAGCCTCGCGAATCAACGCGCCGCCTTGCGGGGGGATACGGGTGAAATAGATCAACTCCCCGGCGGGGCCGAGTGCTTGGCACGCGACAATGTTGGGGTTGGAGCTCAGCGGGGCTGGCGGACCGACGATTTTGAATCCGCTGTCGCTACGCTCGAGCGCGCGCGCGAGGGTGACGGGATCCTCAACGAGGATTTCATTCGCACTCCACCCCGAGGGGCACAGTTCTGGGGGTAAACCCTCCGGATACTCGATCAGGCGTAGCGCCGTGACGGTTTCTAGCGGCGCCCGCAGCCACAAACCCCTGCGTTCGCAGCGAGCCAATTCTTGGCGTTCCAACGGATCACCGGCGCGTACCGGCGCAGTACCGGCGCGAACATAGCCGAGCTCGCGCTCATAGGCCCGCGCGACGATCTCGAGATCGGGCACGAGAAGCGTCACGGCTCGCAGTCGTTGCAGCATAAACCCTAACTCTAAATGACGGGCGGAACGGCTGCCGTCCCCCAAGGTCGCACAGTGGTCATCGTCGGAGGGCCTGGGGGGGGGGAGTCGCCATTCGGGGCGGTGCGGCGTAATAATCGGCTTATCCCGGTTCCCGGAACCGATGCAGAGGTCGACCATGAAATTCATCGCCCATAAGCGCTCCCGAGAGACCGAGGCCTGGATCCGTAAAGAGCTCGTCGATCAACGCAAGCGCTATCGGAAGATCGTCGCGGAGCAGGAGGCGCTCTCGCCCAAGCGCGACAAGTGGGTCGCCGATTTTCTGAAGCGTATTCAGACGCGTGGATTCCATGTCCACTTCAACCAGTTGCGCAAAGTGCGTCCGGAAGAAATTCCGGTTAAGCCCAAGCGCAAGTTCAAGGTCGTATTCTGATTTAGGGGAGCACCGACATGGCACGCCCACATATTGAACCCTTCGTCGACCGCGACGTCCCATTTAAGAAAATGAACCTTCCGGGTTTCCCGAAGGGCATGCAGTACAAGATGCTCTCGATGGACACCGACAACGGTGCCTGCTCGATGACAGTCTTGTTCCAGCCCGGCTATCGACAACCACCGGGGATGAGTTACACCGAATACGAGCTCTTCATCATGTCGGGCTCTGTTCAGGTGGGCGAGAAGGTCCACGGACCCGGCAGTTACTTTTTCGTACCGGCCGGTGTGGCACTTGAGGCGCTTAGCTCGCCTCGTGGTGCAACCGGGTTGATGTTCTACAACTATGGCGAACCGTCCTTCGTGGAGTCGGACTCCGATCACAAGAAAGCAGAGCGACACCGGCTCGCGATGGTCAACGCCTACGATGATCTGCACTGGACCGCGACGAACTTCTATCCGGCGACTGCGCCCGGCTGCATGGTGAAGGTGTTGCGCTTCGATGAGCGCACCCACGGCTTCACCTTTCTCTATTGCATGACGCCGAATTTCTGGCAGGACAATATTTCCTACCACGACTGTTGCGAGGAGGCGTACCACATCTGGGGCACGTCCTGGATGATGCAGTTCGGTGAGCTGCCGACCGGCGGCTACTTCTGGCGTCCGCCGTACATCAACCATGGAGCTTTCGGTTGCAAGCTCGGTACGCTGGCGATCGGTCGAACCGACACACAGCTCTACAACCACTTCCACTTCAATCCGTGGACCAACATCGAGGAGAACCAGGAGCGCGCGGCGAGCCGCCTGCTGCACCGCAATCCGGAGCTGTACAGCTGGGTCAACTCGCACGGTCACAATCATCCCATCGACTTCGAGTTCGACCACGGCCATGCCCACGGCGACACGCCGCATCACCACGGTGACGGGCAGGTAGAGCACAAACATAAAAAGAAGCGCCGTCGGCGCTGAGAAGGACTGCTCAGGGAGTCAGGCGAGGGGGGG
>JBMSXG010000013.1:0-38995 GCA_049425405.1 Steroidobacteraceae bacterium | reverse complement strand
TCGGCAAGACCATCGCCCAGGCGATGGAGAAGGTCGGCAAGGAAGGCGTGATCACGGTCGAAGAGGGATCGGGCCTGCAGAATGAACTCGACGTCGTCGAGGGCATGCAGTTCGACCGCGGCTACCTCTCGCCGTATTTCATCAATCAGCAAGCCAATCAGACGGCCGAGCTCGACAAGCCGTACATCCTGCTCGTCGACAAGAAGATCTCGAACATTCGCGAGATGCTGCCGGTCCTCGAGGGCGTGGCGAAGGCGGGCCGTCCGTTGCTCGTGATCGCCGAGGACGTCGAGGGCGAGGCGCTCGCAACGCTCGTGGTCAACAACATCCGCGGCATCCTCAAGGTCGCCGCCGTCAAGGCGCCGGGCTTCGGTGATCGCCGCAAGGCCATGCTGCAGGACATCGCGATCCTGACGGGCGGCACGGTGATCTCGGACGAGGTCGGCCTGCAGCTCGAGAAGGCGACGTTGAACGATCTCGGCGAGGCCAAGAAGATCGTGGTCGAGAAGGAAAACACCACGGTCATCGACGGCGCCGGTAAGGCGGCCGACATCAAGGCGCGCATCGAGTCGATCCGCCAGCAGGTCGAGGAAGCCACCAGCGACTACGACAAGGAAAAGCTGCAGGAGCGCGTTGCCAAGCTCTCCGGCGGTGTCGCGGTCATCAAGGTCGGTGCGGCCACCGAGATCGAGATGAAGGAAAAGAAGGCACGCGTCGAGGACGCGCTGCACGCCACGCGTGCGGCCGTCGAGGAAGGCGTGGTGCCGGGCGGCGGCGTGGCCCTGATCCGTGCCACCAAGGCCCTCGAGAAGCTCGAAGGTGCGAACGAAGACCAGACGGTCGGCATTCGTATCCTCGCCCGCTCGATCGAGGAGCCGCTGCGTCAGATCGTCGAGAACGCCGGTGAGGACGCTGCGGTGGTCCTCAACAACGTCAAGTCGGGCAAGGGCGCCTATGGCTACAACGCTGCGACGGGCGAGTACGGCGACATGCTCGAGTTCGGCATCCTCGATCCTGCAAAGGTCACTCGCCTTGCGCTGCAGAACGCGGCGTCGGTGTCGGGACTGTTGCTGACGACCGAGGTGATGATTGCCGAGGCCCCGAAGGACGAGCACGACCACGTGCATCCGGCCCCGGGTGGCGGCATGGGCGACATGGGGATGTGATCCCCGCCGTCTGCCGACGGGAACCAAGGCCCGGGAGGGAAACCTCCCGGGCCTTTTTCTTTGCTGCAACGCTACACTGCGCGCCTGATGAGCTCGTCCTCTCCCGGCGTTCTGTTCGTCTGCATGGGCAACATCTGCCGCTCGCCGACCGCGGAGGGCGTCTTCCGCGCGCTCGTTGCACGCGAGGCACCCGCCTGGCCGATCCGCATCGACTCGGCGGGCACCCATGCGTATCACGTTGGCGAGCCTCCCGATCGGCGCTCAAGCGCGGCAGCTGCACGACGCGGTTACGATCTCAGCGCGCTGCGTGCGCGACAGGTGGTGAGTGAGGATTTCCGTCGCTTCGATCTCTTGCTTGCGATGGACGACAACAACCTTGAGATCCTGCGGGCGCTGGCGCCGCAGGGTCATGCAGATCGGGCTCGTTTGCTACTCGATTTCGCGCCGCAGCGTGCTGAGCGCCACGTCCCCGATCCGTACTACGGCGGGCCGCAGGGGTTCGAGCACGTACTCGATCTGATCGAAGACGCCGCGCGAGGCGTGCTCGACACGCTCAGGGCGTCGCGCGCGGGTAGCTGAGCGGCGCGTCGGGGCCGATCGGCAGTCCGAGCGTGAGCCACAGCGCGAACATCAGCGACCAGCCGACAAGGAAGGTCATCGAGTAGGGCAGCATCACCGCGACGATGGTGCCGAGACCGGCGCGCGGCTCGTACTTCTGGAAGAACGCGATGATGAGGGCGAAGTAACTCATCATCGGCGAGATGATGTTGGTGACGCTGTCGCCTACACGGTAAGCGGTCTGCGTGAGCTCGGGTGAATATCCGAGGAGCATGAACATCGGCACGAACACGGGAGCCATCAACGCCCACTTGGCCGAGGCCGAGCCCATCGTGAGGTTGACCGTCGCCGTCAGCAAGATGAAGAGCGCAAATAGCGGCACGGCCGGCAGTCCCAGAGTCTCTAGGCCGTGCGCGCCGTTGACCGCGAAGATGAGCCCGAGCTGCGTCCAGTTGAAGAACGCTACGAACTGCGCAGCGAAGAACACCAACACCAGATATCCGCCGAGCGTTGCCATGCTCGCGCTCATGCCTTTGATCACGTCGGCATCGCTCTGGATGGTGCGGGCCCCGATGCCGTAGGCGATACCGAGCACGATGCCAAAGACGAAGATGATCGCTACCACGCCCGAGAGCAGTGGCGATTTGAGTAGATCGCCGTCTTCAGGATTGCGCAGGAAACCCGCGCCCGGCAGAGCGCCCGCTGGCAGCATCGACCAGATCAGCACCAGCGTCAGGATGAGCGTCGCGATCCCGGCATAACGTAGGCCGCGACGCTCCTCGTTGGAGAGCGTGCTGGCCATGTCGGGGGTCGGCGCCGCCTGAATCGACGCGTCATCGGGGAAGCGGGGTGCGGTGAAGCGCTCGGCCACGAACCAGCCGAGCAGGGTGATCACCGGCGTGGAGGCCGCCATGAAATACCAGTTCGCCACCGGCGAGACGGCATAGGTCGGGTCGACGATGCGCGCTGCCTCTTGCGAGAGACCCGAGAGCAGCGGATCGATCGTGCCGATGAGCAGATTTGCGGAGTAGCCACCGGAGACGCCGGCGAAGGCTGCCGCCATACCGACGATGGGATGGCGACCGGCCGATTTGAAAATGAGCCCGGCGAGCGGGATCAGCAGCACGTAACCGATTTCGCTCGCCATGTTCGACATGACGCCCGCGAACACCACGATGGGCGTGAGCAGCACGCGCGGCGCAGCCAGCACCAGTTTGCGCAGCGCGGCGCCGATGAGGCCGGAATGCTCCGCTACCCCTATGCCGATCAGCGCGACGAGTACGGTGCCGAGCGGTGCGAAGCTCGTGAAATTGGTGACGAGGTTGGTGAGGATGCGGTGCAGGCCATCGAGACTCAGCAAATTGACGGGAGTGACGGTAGCGCCTGTGGTCGGGTGTTGCACCGACAGCCCGACCTGGCTCGCAAGCCACGAGGCGACGATCACGAGCAGCGCGAGCAGCGCGAACAGTGTCGCAGGGTGGGGCAGGGCGTTACCGGCGCGCTCGATCCGATCGAGAAAACGGTCCAGCCGTGATTTGTCGTTACTCATTCGGCGCTCGAGGCCAGTCGGCGGGGTTCGAAGCCGGCTTTGCGCAGTGCGTCTTCCAATTGCCGCGTATGTTCGGCGTCCCGCGTTTCGACGGTGAGTTCCAATTCTGCCGCTTTGACTGGCACATCAAGGAAGAGACGCTGATGGGCGACGTCGACGATGTTGCCGCCGGCCTCGCCGATGATGGCTGCCACTCGAGCCAGCGTGCCGGGCTGGTCGGCGATCTTGAAGCGCAAAGTGACGAGTCGCTGTTCGCGGACGAGTTGGCGCTGCAGCACGATTCCGAGTAATCGCGTATCGATGTTACCGCCGCAGAGCACGAGTCCCACCTTGCGGCCGCGAAAGCGTTCGGGGTGGGCGAGCAGCGCGGCTAATCCTGCCGCGCCGGCGCCCTCGACCACGGTTTTCTCGATGCCGATCAGCAGGCTGATCGCATTCTCGAGATCGGCTTCGTCGATGAGCACGATGTCATCGACTTGCTTGAGGATAATTTGACGGGTGAGCTGTCCGACGTCACGGACGGCCATGCCCTCGGCGAGCGTCGAGGAGCCCGTCGGCAGCGGCGTCCCCTTGAAGAGCGAGTACATCGCCGGATAAGCCTGGGTCTGCACGCCGACCATGTCGATGGAAGGCTTGAGAGCTTTCGCTGCGATCGCCATACCGGCGATGAGTCCACCACCGCCGATGGGGATACAGAGCAGATCGATCTCAGGAAATTCAGCCAGCATCTCGAGGGCGATCGTCCCCTGGCCGGCGATGACTTCCTCGTCGTCGTACGGATGCACGAAGACCAAATTCTCGCGCTCCGCCAGCTCGTGTGCATGTGCCGCAGCTTCGGTGAGCTGCTCGCCATGCAGCACCACGCGCGCGCCGAGTTGACGGGTTTGCTGAACCTTGTTGAACGGTGTGCTGACGGGCATCACGATGGTCGCGGGGATTCCCATCCGCGACGCATGATGGGCGACGCCCTGAGCGTGGTTGCCCGCCGACATCGCCACGACACCGCGACGACGTTGCGAGGCGTCGAGACTCAATAGCTTGATCAGTGCCCCGCGCTCTTTGAAGGAGGCCGTGAATTGATGATTTTCGAATTTGAGATAGACCTCAGCCCCGGTCAGCTTCGAGAGCGTCTCAGATTTGAGGCAGGGGGTACGGACGAGCTGACCCTCGAGTCGCGTGGCGGCCGTACGTATCTTTTCCAGCGTCACCGTCATGCGCGCATGATACCGTTACCGTCCTCGGGCCGCTTTGGCCGCGCAGGCCGATCGTCACGATGAGCTCCGGCAACGATTCTTCCTTCCAGCGCTGGCGAGCCAGTACGCTCGCCCCGTTCCACAGCCGCGTCTTTGCGATCTTCTGGTGGGCGGCCCTCGTCTCCTCGTTCGGCAGTCTGATCCAAACCGTAGGCGCTTCGTGGTTGATGGCGACCATTGCGCCATCGCCCGACACCGTAGCCCTCGTGCAGACGGCAGGGACGTTGCCGTTCTTTCTATTGGCGCTCGTGGCCGGGGCGCTTGCCGATACCTATGACCGTCGACGGATCATGCTGGGCTCGCAGCTCCTGATGATCGTGGCATCGATCGCGTTGGCCGTGCTCGGCCTCATGGGGGCGGTCACGCCCGAGGTGCTGCTGCTGTTCACGTTTCTCATCGGTTGTGGGACCGCAGCCTTCGCGCCGGCCTGGCAGGCGGCGATTGCCGATCAGGTACCGCGCAACCAGCTCGCCGCGGCCGTCATGGCCAATGCGCTTGGCTTCAATCTTGCGCGCAGTCTCGGTCCTGCCATTGGCGGCGTGATCGTCGCGTCCGTCGGAGCGGCGGCGGCCTTCGTGGTCAATGCCGTCTCCTATATCGGCATGCTCATCGCACTGTGGTGGTGGAAGCCATCGCGTCATGAGTCGAGCTTGCCGCCCGAGCCGCTGGGTGCAGCGATGGCTGCCGGCATTCGCTACGTCAGCCTGTCTCCACCGCTGGTGGCGATTCTCGTTCGAGCGGTGCTGTTCACGGTACCGATCTCGGCCGTCCCTGCGCTCATGCCGGTTGTCGCGCGTGATCTGCTCGGCGGTGGAGCAACGACTTACGGCGTTCTGCTCGGCGGATTTGGCGTCGGTGCAATGCTCGGTGCGCTCTCGAGCGCCGCGCTGCGCACACGCTTCACCAGCGATGCATTGCTGCGAGGTTTGTGTGTGGTCTCGACACTCGCGATGCTGGCCATTGCGCAGAGTCCGTGGGCGGCGACAACGCTACTCGCGCATGTCGTCGCCGGGGCCGTCTGGACGCTCGGGCTCGCCAATTTCAATATCGCCGTTCAGCTCTCCTCGCCGCGCTGGGTGACAGGCCGCACACTCGCGATCTATCAGGCTTTTGCCTTCGCCGGTATGGCGCTCGGCGCCTGGGGCTGGGGTGATCTGGCCACTACCTTCGGATTGCGCGAGGCGCTGATGGTCGCGGGGCTCTCGTCGCTCTCGACGTTCCTCGTCGCGCGTGCCATGCCGGTGTCGTACGCGACGTCGGGTTCGCTGGATCCGAAGGCCTTCGGCGCGTTCGAGCCGCCGCAAGTCGATTTGCATCCCTCATCGGGTCCGATCGTAGTCACGATCGAGTACGAGGTCGCACCGGACAAGGCGCGTGATTTTGCCGTGGCGATCAACGAGCTCGGGCGCATCCGTCGACGGGACGGTGCGCGGCGCTGGTCCGCCTGTCAGGACATCGACGATCCGCGTCGCTGGGTAGAGCGCTTCGAGAGCCCAACCTGGGCAGATTATTTACGGCGTCAGTCGCGACCGACGGCGGCTGACCACGAGGTACGCACGAGACTGCGTTCGCTCATCGAGGGTGAGCGCAGCCAAGTACGTCGTTTCATCGAGCGGCCGGCAGGCGCCGAGCCCGTGGGCGGCCCGACCGAACGTCCTGAGCCGCTCGACGACACCGTGGGTCACGGCTGATCCGCGCAGATCAGACGTCGTCGACGTCGCGGCCCGAGGCAATCTTTGGCAGAGCGAGTGCTGCGAGGGCTGCCACGAACAGCAGCGGTGCGATCATCAGCGAGAACGCCCACTGCCAGCCAATGGACTGCACGGCCAACGGAACCAGCGCCGGAAAGAGGGCAAAGCCCGCGCTGAGCGGCGCGGATCCGCAAGCGGCGTAGGCTGTGGTGCGCATGCGCGTCGGGTAGAGCTCCGTCAGTAAAGCGCCCACGACAGCGTTGCTGCCGTAAAAGAACGCCCCGGTCAGGCCGAACAACGCAAGGTCCTGCCAGCGCTGCTGCGGAAACCACATGAGGCCGATCAGTGCGAGGGCGCCAAGGACAGCCCACAGCGCGAAGGTGTTGCGGCGCGGCATGAAGTATTCACCGACCCACGCGGCGGCGAGATAGCCGACGATGGCGATGCCGTTGGATAGTCCGACCAGTTGCGTGGCTTCAGCGGGCGAGTAGCCACGCACCTCGATGAAATATGTGGGGAAGAAAAACGCCGTCCCTGCATAGGCGCAGCCAAAGGCGAAGAACAGCACCACCGAGGCGATCGAGCGTCGGCGGAAGGCGCCGGAAAACATCTCGCGCAGCAGGGTCCAGTCGAGTACCGGCGTCTTCTGCTCACTGCGAGTGCTCGCAACTTGTGCGAAGCGCTCGCTCTCGGGAAGGCGCCAGGCAATCAGGAAGGCGATCGGTACCACGGCGAATCCGATCAAAAAGATCGAGCGCCAGCCACTCTCTTCGAGCAGGGGCGCTGCGAGCATCGCCGCGAGAAACCAGCCGAGCGGGTAGCCGCATTGCAGCACGCCCATCAGCATGCCGCGATGACGGGCAGGAGCGGCTTCCGCAACGTACGCGGCGGTGATCGGCGCGAGCCCTGCAGCCAAGCCGAAGGCGAGAGCGCGCAGCACGGTCAGTTGGGTGAGATCGGTCACGAAGCCGTGCAGGCCGACAAAGAAGGCCGATAAGGCAAGCAAACCCGCCAGAGTCCAGCGCCGACCCCAGGTGTCTGCGGCGAGGCCCGCGAAGATCACCATCACGGCCGCGGCGACGAACCCGACGGTCAGGATGAGCCCGATGACATCGAGGCCCACGGCATACTCGCCGAGGATGCCGGGGATGGCGTAACCAAAGAGCGACTGGTCGAGGTTACTCATCGTCCAGGCGAACAGGCTGAAGACGACGATGCTGATCCAGGATCGAGAGTTCGTGTTCATGGTGGTGCAGAATAGTACGGCCCGTCTGTGGGAGTCGAGGAGGATGGCATGACCCATAAAGAGGATCCGATGGCTCGCATGGCGCGTTCGCGCCACGAGTTCGGCGAGCATGGCGGCGTGAACCTCTCCATCGAGACGAGCTCGACATTCACGGTGATGGAAGCGGGCAAGATGCCCGAGCTCTTCGAGGGTCGTCAGGGCCCGCAAGGCGGCTGCTTTCTCTACGGCCGTCATTTCAATCCCACGGTGCTCGTCTTGTCGCGCCACCTCGCAGCGCTCGAGGCAACCGAGAGCGCCTACTGCACCGCGAGCGGCATGGCCGCCATCTCCGGTGTTCTGTTGCAGCATTGCGATTCCGGAGACCACATTGTTGCGGGTCAGGCGCTGTATGGCGGCACTTGGGCATTGATGCACGATTTCCTGCCGCGCAAGGCAGGCATCGAGACGACGTTCGTCGATCTGTCGGATCTGGCCGCGCTGGAGCGAGCCTGGCGTCCGCGCACGCGGGTGATCTATTGCGAGACCGTCTCGAATCCGACGCTGCGCGTGGCCAACCTGCCGCAGTTAGCCCGTTTCGCTCATGAGCGGGGAGCGAAGCTGGTGGTCGATAACACCTTCGCGCCAGTGATCGTCACGCCCGCGCTGCATGGCGCGGATGTGGTCATTCACAGTCTCACCAAATTCATCAACGGCGCTTCCGACATCGTCGCCGGCTGTGTCTGCGCCTCGGGTTCCTTCATCGATTCGCTGTACGACCTGCATGTCGGCAGTCTGATGCTGCTCGGTCCCGCAATGGATCCGCGAGCAGCCTACGAGGTGGCGACTCGCATGCCGAATCTCGGCTTGCGTATGCGTGAGCACTCGGCACGGGCGCTCGCCTGTGCGCAGCGCTTGGAGTCGCTCGGAGCGAAAGTGATCTATCCGGGACTGGCTTCGCACCCCGATCACGCGTTGATGCGCACGCTGGCGAACGATGGCTACGGTTCGGGCGGTCTGCTCAGCGTCGATCTCGGCACACCAACACGGGCGTATGCCTTCATGGAGCACCTGCAGAACACCGAGGACTTTGGCTACATGGCCGTCAGTCTCGGCTTCAGCGATACCCTGATGAGTGCCAGCGCTTCGAGCACCTCGAGCGAGCTCGACGAAGAGTCACTGCGCCGCGCCGGTATCAGTCCGGGGCTCGTACGTTTGTCCATCGGCTACACTGGATCGCTCGAGGGGCGACTCGCGCAACTCGAGCGGGGCTATCACGCTGCGATGCGAGGATCATGAGCATGACTGAGGCCACCCTGACGATGGCGGATCGATGGTTCGCCGCCTATTCTGCTGATCATCAACATCCCCTTAACCAGCGCCTGCACACGTGGTGTGTTCCGGCGATCGTCTGGTCGATCACCGCACTGCTCTATGTCATTCCGGCGAGCTTTCCGGGGCTCGTTTCCTGGCTTTTTGCCGGTGCGGCATTGCTGTTTTGGTGGGCGACGATGCCGATGCGTGTCTCGGTGATGGTCACGGTGTTCATGGTCGCCGTTTACGGTCTGACGTTGTGGCTGCACGTCGCTTTGGGTGCTCAGGCATTGTTGATACTGGCGATCGCTGTATTCGTGATTGCCTGGATCGGGCAGTTCATTGGTCACCATGTCGAGGGGAAGCGCCCGAGTTTTTTCACGGACCTGGTGTATCTCATGATCGGGCCGCCGTGGGTGCTCGTGAAGTTGTTAGGCCGAGGATGAATCACATGATGCCGTTCCGTACGTTCATTGCCGTCATCGCAGCATTGCTGGCCTGCGATCAGGCGTTGGCGAGCGATGACGCTTTGCTGCGCCTCATCGAGTCCCGGCGTGCTGCCGATCGGGAGATTGCACTGCAGATCTGGAACTGGGCCGAAGTGGGTTACCAGGAAACCCAGACCAGTGCGCGGCTGCAGAAAGAGCTCGTCAGCGCCGGCTTTCGTGTCACGGCGGGTGTGGCGGGGATGCCGACCGCCTTCGTCGCCGAGTATGGGTCGGGCCAGCCCGTCATCGCGATCCTCGCCGAGATGGATGCACTGCCCGGCGTTTCGCAGGCGGCGACACCTGAGCGCCAGCCGTTGCGCGGCCGGATCTCGGGGCATGCGTGCGGCCACCATCTCTTTGGCACCGGCTCCGCTTCGGCTGCGATTGCCGTCAAAGATTGGATGCAGCGCGAGGGCGTGCGCGGGACGATCCGTCTCTACGGGACGCCAGCCGAGGAGGGCGGTGCGGGTAAGGCGTACATGGTGCGCGCCGGGCTCTTCAACGATGTGGATGTTGCGTTGCACTGGCATGCGGGCGATCGCAATGCCGTGACAAACGAGCCGACGCTGTCCAACAAGAGTGCGAAGTTTCGCTTCCGCGGCGTGGCTGCGCATGCCGCCGCCTCCCCGGAACGTGGCCGCTCGGCACTGGATGGCGTCGAGGCGATGAATTTCATGGCGAACCTCATGCGCGAGCACATGCCCCAGGATTCGCGTCTGCACTACATCGTTACGCGCGGTGGCGATGCTCCGAATGTGGTACCGGAATCCGCAGAGGTGTTTTATTACGTCCGTCATCGCGATCCGAGGATCATGGCCGAGCTCTTTGATCGGCTCGTGAAGGTTTCTGAGGCCGCTGCGTTGGGTACGGGCACGACCGTTGAGCACGAGATCATCCACGGGGCGTATAGCCTGCTGCCGAACGATGCGCTGGCGGTGGCTGTGGACGACACCCTGCGCCGAGTGGGTGGCGTGAGCTACGACTCTGCCGAGCTCGCATTCGCCGAGCGTTTGCGCACTACTCTCGTCAGCCCAAGCTTGCCGTTGGCGTCGGCGCGTGAGATCCAGCCAATGGATTCCACGCTCGGCTACGGATCTACCGATGTGGGAGATGTCAGCTGGACGGTGCCGACCATCGGCTTTCGTACCGCGACCTGGGTGCCCGGTACCGCCGCGCATTCGTGGCAGGCCGTGGCCGCGGGTGGTATGAGCATCGGAATGAAAGGCATGGAGAACGCGTCTAAGGTCTTAGCGCTGACTGCGCGCCGGCTGTTTACCGATGAAGAGTTACGCACTTCGGCACGGGCTGAGTTCCTGCAGCGCCGTGGCGGGGACTTCCGTTACGTGTCGGTGGTGGGCGATCGCGCTCCGCCGCTCGATTATCGGAGATGACCTTCGATTACTCACGCATCCCGCCGGTGCCCGACTCTGTGTTCGTGGCGCCGCTCCGCCGGCCTTCAGGGCTCGGTGAAGACTGGCTCGAGCCGCGTCAACGCGACTATTCCTCGGCGGAACACGCGATCTGGGACGATCTGTTCGCACGCCAGATGAGGCTGCTACCGCAGCGTGCCTGTCAGGCGTTTTTGCGTGGATTAGAGCGGCTCGATCTTGGATCAGGTGGCGTGCCCGAGTTCGCCGCGATCAACCCCCGTTTGCAGGCGCTGACCGGCTGGACGGTAGTACCCGTGCCGATGCTGATCCCGGATGCCGTGTTCTTCTTCCATTTGGCGAATCGACGCTTCCCGGCCGGCAACTTCATCCGCACCCGCGATCAGTTCGATTACATCCAGGAGCCCGATGTCTTTCACGACGTCTTCGGTCACGTGCCGCTGCTGACCGATCCGGTGTACGCCGCATACATGGAGGCTTACGGACGCGCCGGATGGAAGGCGCTGCGCTACAACCGGTTGAAGTCGCTCGCGGCGCTCTACTGGTACACGGTCGAGTTCGGCCTGATGCGCGAGGACGATGCGCTGAGAATATACGGCGCAGGGATTTTATCTGGTCCGACGGAGACGGTATTTGCCCTAGAGGGCCGCTCGCCGCACCGCATCCATCTCAATGTGGATCGTGTCATGCGTACGGACTACACGATCTCCGATCTGCAGGCGACCTATTTTGTGATCGAGTCGTTCGCCGAGCTCTACCACATGACCGAGCAGCGCGGCTTCGAGCCAATTTATGAATCGCTGGCGCCGGGTTTCGTCTATGCCAAGACGGCGGCGCTCGATACTGACCACATCTATCACCGCGGCACGCAAGAATATGAACTGCGCGGCGGCCGCGGGTCTGCGGCGACTCCTGTGTGACTGCAGCTCAGGTCAGGGCTTTTTCGTTTAAGGCTTCTTCGGTGAGTAGCTGAATTTCTGTCCGGCCAGAGCCGCCTCGTACATCAGGCCGCCCTTGGCGATGGTGAATACCGCCATACCCTTGTAGAACTCGCCGCGTGTGGCGGCATCGCGCTTGCCGCCGCTGACCGCGGCTGAGGCGCCGGTGGTGCCGGCCGATGCGCTGGCCGCAGCCGTGATGGCAACGGCGCTCACACCCGCACCAAAACCAAACTCACCGGAGGTGAACTCATCAAAAGCCCGCAGGTCTTGCAAGAAAATGATCTGGCTGTAAGCCTGACCGCCGGCCTGAAATCCAAGGCTCATCTGCTTGAGCGTCACATCGCCGACGTAGCGGCCGCGCTCGTACACCCGGCCCTCACCGAGGGCACCGCCGATTCCCAAGCCGCCCTTGCCGATGGTCGGAAATACCGCATAGGCATAACTGCGATCGAAGAACTCGGCACTCTGCCCAGCGTTCTTGAATAGCTCGATCGTCTCGGAGTAGCTGTCGGCCCGGGCGGGGGCGCTACCCACCATGACGACGAGCAGGGCAAGCGTGGCGATCAGCGAGCGATGCAGGGCAGTGGACATGTCGATCGACTCCTTCAGTCGTGGTCGTGACGAAATAAAAAACGCTGCGTGAATGCTAGCGCGATTACGGGACAGTTACACTCCCATCCCATGAGCTTACGCACACGTGAATTTGGAATCGTCATGGAGGCCTCGCCGGGGTACACCGCGAGGCTCGCTCGGGATATCGAGGCTATGGGTCTCGATGTCCTTTTGTGTCCGGATACACAGAACCTGAGTCCGGATCCCTTCTCGCAGCTGGCGCTCGCGGCGCAGACTACGAGTCGGCTACGTCTCGGGACGGGGGTGACCAATCCTGTCACTCGCGATGTGGCCGTCACCGCATCGGCATTCGCGACGCTGCAGGCGGAGTCTCGGGGCCGAATGATCTGCGGCATCGGCCGGGGCGATTCCTCGGCGGCTCATGCGGGGCTCAAGAACGGCACCACGGCGCAGCTGCGCACCTTCGTCGAGCGTCTGCAGGCCTACACCCGCGGTGAGACGATCGATCGTGACGGGACGCCATCCCGACTGCGTTGGTACGACTCACTGCCGGTTCCACCCGTGACCGTGGACATCGCCTGCACGGGACCTCAGACCATCCGCATGGCCGTCGACGTCGGCGAGCGATTGAGTTTTGCGGTGGGCAGCGCTCCGGAGCGTATCCGTTGGGCGATGGATGTCGCCCTCGAGCGGCTGGCCGAGACCGGGCGTGCTCGTGATTCAATCCGCATCGGCGCCTACGTCAATCTCGTCTGCGACCCGGATGAGCGGCGAGCCATCGGTCTCGGTCGAATGATCTCAGGGATGGTGGCGCATTTCGCTGGCATGAAGAACGCGCCGACCGATCACTTGCCGCCGCAGCTGAAGGCGCTCGCCGAGCACATGCAGACCGGCTACGACATGAAACACCACGCACAGGAATCCGGCAGCCATCTGACCGTGGTGCCCGATGAGTTTGTCGATTGGTTCTCCATCTGTGGACCGCCCGCCAAGTGCCGTGACCGGCTCGGCGTCCTACTGGAGATGGGGCTCGATCACATCTATCAGCTCGGTGGTTCGCCGGTGGCTCATCCGCACGGCCCGCGTCAGGAGGCGATGGTCGAGCAGGCGCGCCTTTACGCGACGGAAGTCATACCGCAGGTGCGCGGTTAAATGCTCTCGGCGAGCGCAATTCTGGAGTATGCGGCGTTAGCCGGGCTGCCCATCGACGATGCCTCGATGGCGATGCGCATTGCTGCCGGCGCGAGTGCAGCCGCTCAGGCGGTTGAACGTATCCGCGATGCGGGTGAGCCCTTGGCCCACGAGCCGTCGGATTATCTCGCTTGCCTCGAGCAACTCGCCGAGCCGAGGCCGTGAGCGAGACGCTGGCGGCACAGCTGTGCCGCGGCGAGATTACCGCCGCTGCGCAGGCCCTGCGCGACGGACGCGTGAGCTGCTCGGCGCTCACGCGCGCTGCGCTCGCTGAGGCCGAGCGCGCCCAAGCGCGTCTCAATTGCTTCCTTTCTATCGAGCCTGCTGTAGCGCTGGCGATGGCTGCTGAGCGCGATGCCGAGCTCGACGTCGCTCGTCGCCACGGCCGTGCGCCCGATAGCCTGCTCTTCGGGTTACCGCTCGCCCACAAAGACATGTTCGATCGCGTGGGGCAGGAGTTACGTTACGGCTCAAAATTGCGTGTGGGGTATCGTCCCGCGGGCTCGGCGACGGTGATCGAGCGACTCACACGGGCGGGTGCCGTGACCCTCGGTGCTCTCAACATGGCCGAGTTTGCACTGGGTGCAACGGGGCACAATGCGGCCCACGGCGACTGTCGCAATGCCTGGAATCCGGATTACGTATCGGGCGGATCTTCGAGCGGCTCAGGCTCAGCGGTCGCCGCCTGCGCAACGTTCGCGAGCCTCGGCTCCGACACCGGCGGGTCGGTTCGCATCCCGGCGTCGGTGAACGGTCTTGTGGGACTCAAGCCCACCTACGGATTGATTCCGCGCACGGGCAGCATGAAGCTCTCGCCCTCGATCGATGTGCTCGGGCCGCTGGCCCGATCCACTCGGGATCTTGCCATCGTGCTCGCCGCGGTGGCGGGTGCTGACGATCGAGACGTTCAGGTATCGCGACGTGCGGTGCCCGATTACCTTCAATTACTCGATCGGGGCGTCGAGGGCTTGCGCTTGGGGATACCGAGTGCCTATTTCTTTGATGATCTCGACGATGACGTCGCCGCTGCGCTCGAACGGGTGCGAAGCGAGTTGCAGCAGGCTGGTATGAGCGTGGTACCGGTCGAGGTCCCCTATGTCGAGGCGCTCGCCGAGCTTAGTCGGGCGGTGGTGTACGCCGAGGCCACGGCATTACATGCGAGCTGGTTACGCGAGTATCCACAGCGCTATACGCCACAGGTTCGGTTGCGTGCGAGCACGGGCATCGGAATTCCCGCGCCGGTGTATCTCGAGGCGCTGCAGCGGCGTATCCCGGTGCTCGAGCGGGTGGTGACCCGCGTGTTCGATCGCTGTGACGTACTGTTCGCGCCCACCTTGCCGTTGGTCGTTCCCCGCCGCGATGCGACGGACGTCGGTGCAGGGGAGGCGCTGTGGCCGATCCTCGCCAGACTCGTTCGCTGCACCGCACCCTTCAACTATCTCGGCCTGCCGGCGATCAGCGTACCGGCGGGGCTCGACCGGCAGGGCCTGCCGATCGGCGCCCAGTTCGTCGGCCGCCCGTTTGCCGAATCCGTGCTGTTGCGCGTCGCGGCAGCGCAGGAGCAGCGGCTGCCGATCGGGCTGCCCCGTTACGTACAACTGCTTACAGACGCCAGAAGCACCGAGGCATAGCCTAAACCTGTGCGCTGACCTCTCTCCCCCTCCGGTCGGCGCATGACGATATAGCCCCGCCTCGTGCGGGGCTTTTTTGTATCCTCTGCCGGCGTCGGACCCATCATGACCCGCGTCGATCTTCCTGAAACCCCGCACGTGCTCGCCTGCAGCGAGTTCGTCGCCGAGTCGTTCGAGCGCGACTCACGCCTTGCCGCTGATTTTGAGCGCAGCGGAGCGTTGACGTGCGCGCGCTCGGCGGGTGGCGAGGCTTGCTGGCCCGAGGGTCGGCAACCGACGCTCGATGCGACCGAGCCCGAATGGCAGTCGTGGCTGCGGCGCTGGCGGCGTCGTGAGATGGTGCGTATCGCCTGGCGTGATCTGTCGGGCCGGGCCACGCTTGATGAGACGCTCGAGGATCTCTCGGCATTCGCCGACGATGCCGTGAGGCTCGCACTCGAGGTTGCAAACACTGCGATGATCGCCCGCTACGGCACGCCACAGTACGCCGAGGGCGAGACCATGCCGCTCGTCATCGTAGGGATGGGCAAGCTCGGCGGTCGAGAGCTCAACTTCTCGTCCGATATCGATCTCGTATTCCTGTTTCCGGGCTACGGTGAGACGGTGCACGCGGCGCCGGTGAGCCACGATGAGTTTTTTCAGCGTCTCGGACAGACGCTGCTGCGCTTGCTCTCCAGCGTGACGGTCGATGGTTTTGTATTCCGGGTCGACATGCGTCTACGACCCTTCGGTGAGTCCGGACCGCTCGCCTGCGGCTTCTCGTCCTTCGAGGATTACCTCTTGCAGCATGGCCGCGACTGGGAGCGCTATGCCTGGATCAAGGCTCGTGCGATCACGGGAGCCGAGGCCTATGCCGCGCTGTACGGCGACGCGGTTCGTCCCTTCGTCTATCGGCGATATCTCGACTTCGGTGTGTTCGAGAGCTTGCGGGAAATGAAGCAGCTCATCGAGAAGCAGATTGCGCGGCGCGACCTTGCCGGCCATCTCAAGTTAGGTCGGGGCGGCATCCGTGAGATCGAATTCATTGTGCAGTCTCTGCAGCTCATCCGCGGGGGGCAGGACAATCGTCTGCAGGGTCCGCGCCTGTTCGAGATCCTGCCGCAGCTCGTGCGCAGTCGTCTGCTACGTCCACAGGTGGCCGAGGAGCTCGAGTCCGCCTATCGCTTTCTGCGCACGATCGAGAATCGGTTACAGATGATCCGGGATGCACAGACCCACTCACTGCCCGAGGACGAACCCTCGCGCTTGCGTCTTGTACGGGCGATGGGCATGGCCGATTGGGCTGCGCTGTTGGGCGTGCTCGAGGGACATCTCGATCGGGTACAACGCCATTTCAATGCGCTGGTGTTTGCGCCGACGGACTCCGGTCGCGAGTCGGCTGCAGGCTCGCTCAGCGCGATGTGGGACGAATCGAACGGTACTGCAGAGCTCGGCGCATTGCTGCGCGAGCGCGAGATCGAAGCGAGTGGTGAACTTGCTCAGCTGCTCGTCGATTTTCGCTCGAGCGGACTCGTCCGTCGGCTCGATGCCACCGCCACTCGCCGACTGCAGCGTCTGCTGCCCGCGCTGATCGAGACGCTGGATACGCAGGACGACGCGCTGGTCATGACGCGTCGACTGTTGCGCATCGTCGAATCGATCGGCGGCCGATCCGCTTATTACGCTCTACTCAACGAGAACCCGGTCGCCCGTGAGCGACTCGTGAGCGTCTGCCGTGGTGGCGAGTTCCTTGTCGCGCAATTAGCCGAGCACCCCTTGCTGCTCGATGAGTTGCTCGATGAGCGGGCACTCACCGAGCCGCCCGGTCGGGCGCAGCTCGCGGCCGATCTTGATGATCGTCTCGCACGCGTTAATGGTGAGGACCCGGAGCGACTCGTCGAAGCTCTGGCGCAGTTCAAGCGTGCCGCCGTGTTTCGGGTGGCGATCGCCGATCTGTCGGGCAGTCTGCCGCTGATGCGCGTATCCGATCGGCTCACTGATATCGCCGAGCTGGTACTCGAGCGGGCGATGCAGCAAGCCTGGGCGCAGATGACGGGGCAGTTCGGCGTGCCCTGCTGTCGAGCCCACGACGATGAGGCACCGCGTCCGGTTGCGGTCTGTGCCATCGGCTACGGCAAACTCGGCGGCATCGAGCTTGGTTACGGATCCGATCTCGATCTCGTATTCCTTCGCGATTCGAGCGGTACCGTTCAAGAGACCTCGGGTGATGCGCCGCTCGATAACCAGATTTTCTTCGTACGACTCGCGCAGCGGATCGTGCACTTGCTCACCATGCACTCGGCAGCCGGACGGCTGTACGAGGTCGATGTGCGGCTGCGACCGAGCGGCAAGGGCGGCATGCTCATCACCCAGATCGACGCGTTTGCCGACTACCAACGCAGTGAGGCGTGGACCTGGGAGCATCAAGCGCTGCTGCATGCGCGTTCCGTGGCGGGCGATCCCGCCTTGCGCGAGCGTTTCGAGGCCTTGCGGGTCGAGCTGCTCACCCACCATGTGCGTCGCGACACCTTGCAGGCCGAGGTGCGCTCGATGCGCGAGCGCATGCGCCGTGAGCTATCGAAGGCGCGTGAAGGTCAGTTCGATCTCAAGCAGGATCCGGGGGGAATCGCCGACATCGAGTTCCTCGCACAGTACTGGGCGCTGCGCGAGGCGTCACGATACCCGGCGGTGGCCATGTACTCGGATACAATCCGACAGCTCGAGACGCTCGCCTCTGGCGATCTCGTCCCGCAGGCTACGGTTGATGTGCTGACTGCGGCCTATCGCGCCTATCGTGCGCGCACTCACCACCGCTCGCTGCGCGAGGAGGGCACGGTGGTTCAGGCCAGTGAGTTCGTGGCCGAACGCTCGGCCGTTCGCGCGATCTGGGATGCGACCTTATAATCTGTGCCATGTCGAGCAAGCCGCTGTTGCAGCCCAACACCCAAAACCATTACGAGGTCACCGACGAGGATCTGCCGCTGTCGTGCCCGATGCCGCAGATGCAGCTGTGGAATTCGCACCCTCGTGTGTACCTACCCATCGAGAAGACGGGCTGGGCCAAATGCCCCTACTGCGGCGCGCAGTACACGCTGCAGGGTCGATAGTCAGGGCCGATAGGGCTTGTAAGATTTTTCTTCGACGATTCGCGAGCCGAGCGCTACGTTGATACGCTTCTTGACCGCGGCCCGCTCGTCGTTCGTCACGTAAACCGCGCGGGCGAGCTCAATGAACTCGGCGTCGAACTCGCGCGCGAGCTCCTTGTCGCGGATTTTGTCTTCGATATCCCACAGTGATTCGTTGACGCGCTGCAGGGCTGCCTCGTCGGCGGCGACCTCGGGGATAGCCGCGCCGCTGTCACGCCACGTCTGCTCGAGCAGAGCTAGCTCGAGACGCACGTTCTGCAGTTTGGTGGCATCCGTCATGCGCGCCGACTTGATCCGCAGGATCGTGATCTTATCGAGCAGCTCGCCGGGTGAAATCGGAACGAGGATATCTTTCATGGCCGCCATGCTAGCAGGGCGTCGAGCCGGTTGCAGACTTCCTCCGTGCCGATGAGCTCCATTACCCCGGCTTCTTCGATCTTCGTCGTCCACGGCAATTCTTCTGGCGTCTTGTCTCGAAAACGCTCGGCTGCACGACCGAAGGCATTGATGCACCAGCGCTGGGAGAAATACGGCCCGCTACGCGCCGGATTGGTAGCAGCATACAGTCCGAGAACTGGCGTGCCGACCATCGTCGCCATGTGCGCGGGCCCCGAATCTGGCGTGAGCAGTACACGCGCGCGGCCGAGTAGGGCGAGCAGTTGTGGCAGGGTGTCGCGACCGACCTGATCGATCGCTTGCGGACAGTAGCGACGAATCGCGCTCGCCATGTCGCGCTCGAGCGCGGTAGGGCCCCCGGTGAGGATCACGCGTAGTCCGTGCCGCTCGATGGCATGCTGGGCGACGGCCGCGTAGCGTTCCGGCAGCCAGTTGCGGGCCTGATGACTCGAGCAGGCACTCAGCACCATCGTTGGCGCATCGTCCGGAATCCAATGGCGTGCGTAGTCTGCTGCCTCTCTCGGAATCGGGACGTTCCATTCGCGAACGATATCGTCGACGCCGCAAGCGGCGGCGAAGCCGAGCAGGCCATCGAGGACGTGCTCGCGCTGTTTCGCTCCGATGCGCGCGTTGGTGAACAGCCATTGCCCCTCGCGGGCTCGCGCTCGATCGAACCCGAGCTTGATACGCGCTGGGACGTTGGCTGCAACGAGGCTCGCGCGTAGAGCGTGCTGCAGGTGCAGCAGCAGATCGAAGCGCCGACCCTGCAGGCTACGTCTGAGGGCGAGCGGGCCGTCGAGGCCGACGCGTTTGTCGACGGTGATAAACTCTACCTCGGGAATCAGGCTCATCAGGCGCGCTTCGGTGCGGCCGATGATCCAGGTGAATCGCGTCTCAGGCCAGGCGCGCTGCAGAGTGCGGAGCAGCGCAACGACATGGCAGGTGTCGCCGATCGCCGAGAGCCGCAGCAGGCAGACGGAGGCGGGCGGTGAAGCGAACGGCAGCATGGCAGGGTCCGTCAGAGGAGCGACGATGGGCGAGCTGACTCGGATCGAATCCGACGACGGCGTGATGCTATATGACCCCTCCTGCGTCGGCAATTTCACGGCCGACTGGTTCGATCCGCAGCACTGGGGCACACGTGGGATGTTGTCCGGGCAGGCGCGCGGCCGGGGTCGGACGGTCTTTTTCGACAGCGATGGTGTCTCCTATGCCCTGCGTCACTATCGGCGCGGCGGTATGTTCGCGAGCCTGCTTGGCGATCGCTATCCCTATGTGGGCGTCTCGGCAAGTCGACCCTGGCGCGAGTTGCAGTTGATGTATGCGCTGCATGCCGAGGGTTTGCCGGTACCGCGGCCGGTCGCCGCGCGAGTCGTGCGCTGCGGTGCGCTCTACCGTGGTGATCTCATCACGCTGAGATTGCGCGATACGCACACGCTGGCCGAGCGCTTGGCGGCGGCTTGCAGCGCAGGAAGCACCCTCGATACCTCGGTGTTTGCTGCGATCGGTACGACGATCGCACGCTTTCATCTTGCGGGCGTCGATCACGCTGATCTGAATGCCCACAACGTGCTGTTCGATGTGCAGGGCGCCGTGTATCTACTCGATTTCGACCGGGGTCGTCGACGCCAGCCGGGGCTGTGGCAGGATGCAAATCTCGTAAGGCTTCGACGCTCGATTCTCAAAGTCTGCGATGGCTTGTCGCCTGCTCTTTTCGACGACGAGCGGTGGGCTGCGCTTTTGCTCGCCTATCGCGACACCCTCGTCGCCTCCGCTCGCGCATGATTCGTATTCTCTATCCGCTCGCGATGCGCCTGCTGGTACCGGCTGCGCTGCTGAATCTGTGGTGGCGGGGTCGTCGCGAGCCCGGCTATCGGCAGCACTTGTCGCAACGCTTCGGATTTGGGCCATCGGCGAGTGCGCCGGGCTTTTGGATCCATGCAGTGTCGGTCGGCGAGATTCAGGCCGTAACCCCCTTGGTGCGCGCTCTACGTCTACGTTATCCGCAAACCCCCGTCACGCTGACGACAAGCACGGCCGCCGGTGCCGCACGGGCACGAGCGCTGTTCGGCGCGGAGCTCGCAGTACGCTATCTACCCTGGGATCTGCCGGGCAGTGTGCGGCGTTTCTTTGATCGCGTACAGCCGCAGCTCGCGATCATCGTCGAGAAGGAGCTCTGGCCCGTGCTCTATCGCGAGTGTGGACGGCGCGGGGTGCCCCTGCTGCTCGCGAGCGCCGCGCTGGCGTCGCGTTCGCTGCCACGGTATCGACGACTCTGGCCGCTCTATCGACGAACCGCACTCGAGGGGCTGCATGTCGCAGCGCAGAGCACTGAGGACGCTGCGCGGTTTGCTGATCTTGGCATTCCTGCGGCGCGCATCCATGTCACTGGCAACCTTAAGTTCGATACGGAGATCGGCGCCGACCGGCTCGCCGCGGGCCGAGCGCTGCGGGCACAGTGGGGTCTCGGCGATGGCTTCCTGTTGGTGGCGGGCAGTACGTACGAGGCCGAGGAAGATGCTCTGCTGGAGATACGACGTCTGCTGTCGGAGCGCGGAGTGGCGGTATCTTTGGTTCTGGCGCCACGGCATGCGCCGCGATTCGAATCGGTGGCTGCACGACTTCAGTCAGCAGGCGTGCCGTTCAGACGCCGCTCGCACTCGACTGAGCCACTCGCCGGTGCGAGTGGGGGATCGCCTGTCCTGCTGCTCGACACCTTGGGCGAGCTGACTCCGTTCTACGCAGCCGCCGAGGCGGCGTTCGTCGGCGGCAGTCTCGTGCCCGATGTCGGCGGACATAATCTGCTCGAGCCTGCTGCGCTCGGCATACCGATCCTCACCGGACCTCAGGGGTTCAACGCGCCGGACATCGTCTCGGCCCTCGTCGCCGAGGGTGCGGCACAGATCGTCACGGATGCGGTGTCGATGGCTGCGGCGATCGAGCAACTGGCGCGAGATCCGGCCGAGCGTCGTCGGCGCGGCGGGGCGGGTCAACAGTTCGTGGAGCGCAACCGAGGTACGTTGGCGCGCACCCTGGCCATCATCGAGTCGATCAGGGCTGCGGCTTCGTCTCGACCAGCCAGCCGTTGACCTCTTCGAGCATGCGTCGATCGAGCGTGCCCGAGGCGAGCCGCAAGCGCAGCACATTGAGAATGTAGTCGTAACGACTGCGTGAGAAATTGGTTTGCGCGACGGCCAGTGCGCGGCGCGCCTCGAGCACGTCGACCGTGGTGCGTGTGCCGACTTCATACCCGGCTTCTGTCGCTTTGAGCGCGGTCTGATTCGACTCGAGCGCCTGACCCAGCGCCTTCACGCGAGAGATTTCGCTGAGCACACCGAGGTAAGCGTCTCGGGCCTGACGCTCCGTCTGACGGGACACACGGTTGAGGCGTTCACGCGCCGCCTGCCATTGGTACTCCGTCTGGCGGACCCGCGACTGCGTCGCACCGCCGCTGAAGATGGGAACCGTCACCTGCAGGGACACGGTCGTGTCTTCGGTCTCGTTGGTGCGTAGACCCGTATTGCCGCTCGTGAAGTTGATCACGCTCGTTTGGTCGATCTTGCTCTTACTCGCCACCAGATCGAGCTCCGGCAGGTGACCGCCGAAGGCGGCGCGTACGTTGTCGCGGGCGATGTCCGCCGCAATACGGCTCGACACGAGCGTGAGGTTCTGGTCCATCGAGCGGGCCACCCACTGTGCTTCGTCGGCCGGATCGGGCGTGAGCAGAGGCATCGAGGCGCTCGGTTTCGCGAGCAGTGAGTATTTCTCCGCGGTGATCTCACGCAGGATTTCTTCGGTGGAGGCGAGCGCGCGCTTGGCGGCGATCACGGCAGCGGCGGCACTGTCGCGCGCCGCTCGGGCCTCCTGCACATCGGTGATCGCGATCAGGCCTACCTCGAAGCGCTTCTCGGACTGCTCTAGCTGGCGCGAGATCGCTTCCAGCGACGATGACTGCGCCTCAACGGAGTCTTGGGCCGCGAGTACGTTGAAGTAGGCCTCCGAGACTCGCAGGATGAGTTGCTGCTCGGCAGCACGGAAATCGGCCTCTGCCTGAGCGACCTGTCGATGAGAGCGACGGATCGCGACCCAGTTGTCCCAGGAGATCAGGCTCTGACGCAGATCGAGGCTCCAGCGCTCCGATTCGGGCTCCGAGTCGCTGGACGAGAGGAAGTTGAATACCACTGCGGAGCCGTCGGGCTGGCGGATCTCCTGCGGAAACTGTCCCGTCGAGGTGGTCTCGGACTCCGACTTGGTGCCCGAGGCCGACAGCTGCGGCAGGATCGCTGCCCAAGCCTGAGGGCGCGCCTCACGGGCGGCACGCCGCAGCGCGTTGGCTTCGCGAATCTGTGGGTCGTTGGCGAGCGCGCGCTCGTAGACCTGCTTCAGATCTTCAGCCTGGACGGCTGAGAACGGGAGCAGCAGGCCAAGGGCGAGGGCAAGGGCGCGGGACGACATGTACAACCTCGTTGCAGGTGTTCTATTCAACTATAACAGTTACCGGGCCGGCCGGACAGCCGGGCAGGCCTCAGTATGGACGCAGCAGGGGGTCGATGCGTTCCCCCCAAGCCAAAATTCCACCGGTCAGATTGCTCACTGACCGAAATCCGCGTCCCACCAGGAATCGGGCGACCTGCAGGGAGCGCCCGCCGGAGCGGCACACGACGATCGTCGGGATTTGGGGATCCAGTTCGCTGATGCGCTGGGGGATTTCGCCCATCGGGATGTGCAGAGTGAAGGGCAGACGGGAGATGTCGAGCTCCCAGGCCTCGCGCACGTCGATGACCGCGAGCGGAGACTCGCCGGCATCGATCTTGGCTTTCATTTCTTCGACGCTGAGTTCGGTGACCATGTTGGGATCCTCGCTCGTTCAGAACCGAAACGTTTCCGGGCGGCGTGCACCCACCAGCGGCGGAAGCACCGTCTCGAAGAGGGTACTGCGTCGCCACGCCTGTGCGGCGGTCCTCTCGATGAGATGGGCCGTCATGATGGCGCCCGAGCCGATCACGGCGAACATCCGACCGCCTAGGGCGAGTTGACGTTCAAAACGCTCGTCCGGTAGCGGCAGCGAGCCCCCAAGGACGATGACGTCCCAGGCTTGACTGCCGAGCGCCTCGGGGGCGAACGCATCAGCGTTGACGACCGTGACGTTACGCACGCCGATCGAGGCGAGAGCCTGTCGGGCCCGATCGGCGAAGTCCGCGCGTCGCTCGAGGGAGATCACGCTACAGGCGTGCGCCGCGAGCGCGGCCGTGAGAAAGCCCGATCCGGTACCGATCTCGAGTACGCGGTCGGTGGGGTGCGGCAGGACCGATTGGACGATACGTCCGGCCACCTTGGGCATGAGCATATGCTCGCCGTGACCGAGCGGAATCTCGACATCGGCATAGGCCAGCTCGGCGTAGGCGGGGGGCACAAACTGTTCGCGCGGCAGCCGGGCGAAAGTCTCAAGTACGCTCGGGTCGAGCACGTCCCACGCGCGTAGCTGCTGTTGGACCATTTGTTGTCGTGCGAATTCGGTAGCGGCCATGAGCTCATCCCGTCAGATCGAGGCGGCGGCAAAATACGTGTTTTCCCGGACGCTGCCAAGGTTCGGCTTTACGCAGGCGAGCAGATCGGTGAGGGCGGTGGCGAGATCGAAGTCCGGGTCGATCCGACTCGCTGCGACGAAGGCTTCGTCGAGTGTCTGACCTGCTTGCAGCGCTCGCAGCCAGACGAACTCGCTCTCCGTGCAGCGTCGTACGGTCACGCGGCCCTGTTCGCGGGCGACGCGGACGTTCTCGCCGCCCGCATCGAGTCGGACGACGGGTGGTTCGCGCGAGCGGTCGCGATGGTTCTCCCAGATCGTGAAGATCGGCCAGCGCGATTCAATCAAGCTCAGCGAGGGATGAAACTCGAAGCGCAGCGCGGGCCAAGTTTCGCTCGGGATGGCGGCGAAGTCCTCGGCCGTGGTCGGTTCGGTCTCGTCAGCCACAAAGGCACGCTGCCAAGCCCACTCGAGCGCTGCAATGTCGGCGAGGTAGGCGTACTCACCGTCGGCCCAACGCTCACGCAGCGTGGTTGCAAAGCTCGCACCGCAGGGATGCAGATCGCCACTGCGCGAGGGCTGACGTCGTTGATGATCTGCCGCAAGTTGACGGAAGAACGCCTCACCCACCAACCGCTCGAGCACCGGAAAGGCCAGGGCGAGCGCCTGAGAAAAGTTGGCTAGTCGATGATGATGGTAGATCGCGAGGCCGCCATCCTCGGGCGGCGCTGCCGTGCGCAGCATCGTCGCGAAGGCGCGCAGCGAGACATCGAGCAATTCAGTAGCTTGCGATTCCGTATCGAGCGACACTGAATCGGGGCGAGTGGTTGCGGTGAGACTTAGCTCGGCGCAGTGGGATCGAACATCCTTATTGTCTGAGGCCTCGATGATGGCATCAGCCTTAGCAGCTTCTGCGAGTAGTTCATCCAGGCTCGGCAGAGCGTTATCCCATTCGATGAGCGTCGGGATCGGTCCTAGCGCGGACCGCGCGTGACGGTATAGGGCCCAGACCTCCTCGCCGACACGGCTGCCGTGATCGTCGATATGCCACCGTCGACCGTGCCGTTCGATCTGCGTATGACCTGCCAGGTGGATCTCGCCGACAAGCTGGGCGGGCAGTGCATCGACAAAGGCCCGCGGATCACCACCATGATTGTGTGCGTTGACCACGAGATTGTTGAGATCCAACAGGATTCCGCAGCCGCTCGCACGTGCGAGCTCGACCAAAAATTGTGCCTCGGCGAGCGAGGAATCGGGAAAGGTCACATAGCTCGCCAAGTGCTCGATGAGTACGGCGCGTCGCACGCTGTCCTGCCACTGCGAAACCCTCGAGACGAGACGGGCGAGCGATGCTTCCGTGAGCGGCAGCGGCAGCAGATCGTTGAAATGCTCACCTTCGAGGGCTCCCCAGCACAGATGCTCGGAGATGATCGCCGGCTCGAGGCGATCGACGAGTCGTCGCCACGCTGCGAGATGATGAGGATCGAGTGGGTCCGGAGAGCCAAGACCCAGTCCCACGCCGTGGATCGATAGCGGGTAGTCGCTGCGCAGCGATTCGAGCAGCGCCGGCAGAGCGCCGCCGATCGCAAAATAATTTTCGGCGTGCAGCTCGAGCCAGCCGCATCGCGGCCGACGATCGAGCCACTCGCCGTGATGGGTGCCGCGCAGTCCGACTCCGGCCCGGGTGGGCGCGGGGCCGGACTGCCAGGCGCGCGTCATTCGTCGCGCGGCGTGAGGCTGCCGCCGACGATCTTGGCGCAACTACCCTTCGGTAGCGCGATCCACTCGTTCGGGTCGCTGTCAACTTTGGCCTGACCGGCGCAGCCGTGCCCGTTAGCGGCGCAATCGTTTTTGCCTGCTTTCACGATGCCGTGACAGCGCTCCTGATCAGCCTTCGGTCCCATCGCTTGGGCGATTCCGAGTCCGGCGACGGCGGTGCCGAGCGCAGCGATGAGTAGTGCCTGACGTGACTTCATGGTGGGTTCTCCTGTGGGTTCAGCGTGAGGGTGAGGCGGCCTTCGCGAAATCGCCCGCCTCCACGATCGAGATGTTATCCGGGCGGATCCAGCGTTTGACGGCAGCGTTCACGTCCGCGACCGTCAGAGCAGCGACGCGCGCTTCGAAGGCGGCGTCCCACTCGAGCGTGCGGTCGATGAACAAGTAGCCCGACAGCCGACCGACAAGCTCGCGATCCTGTGAGCGGCTGACATTCTGGCTCTGTAACCAGCCGTTGCGGGCGTCACGAAGTTCGGCTTCTGTGAATCCCTCGCTCAACATTTTCGCAAGCTCCTCACGGTAGGCTGCTAGCAGTCGCTCGGAGTTCTGCGGGTTATAGATCGCAAAGGTTCCAAAGCTGCCTGCCTTATCGAGGGCGCTGGCGCGCAAGAACGAAGAGACGCCGTAACTGATGCCTTCCTTCTGACGGATGCGTACCGCGAGTCGAGAGTTGAGGAAGCCACCGCCGAGCATGTAGTTCGCGAGCACCAGAGCGGGATAGTCCGCATCATCGTCGCGCAACGGCAGGTTTAAGCCGGCCAGCAGCACCGCATTCGCTTTGTCCGGTGTGTTGATCTTGCGCGCGACTGGAGCTACCTCGAAGTGCGGCGTGACGGCCCGCTCGAAAGGTACTTTGGCCTGCCAGCCGGCCAGAATTGCACCGAGTGCGGCCCGTACCGTGGTTTCATCGAAATCGCCGACGACCGCAGCCGTGGCACCAGCGGCGCCGTAATACTGCGCGTGGAAGCTACGCAGTTGCGCGACGTTGATGGCCTTCAGAGTCGCGACCTGCTCGTCGAAGTCGAGCACCCGGCGGAAGTCGTTGGCCGGGAATGGCGAGCTGATGCGCGCAGCCTCGAGTGCTGCGATCGATTGAGGATCGCTGCGTTGCTGCTCGATACTCGCGAGCGCCTCGTCACGCAACTTGACGAATTCTGCTTCCGGGAAAACCGGGTTACGCAGGATATCGCCCACGATCTCGAGCGTCGCAATGAGGTTCTCGCGCGTCGAAGTGACATTGATGATGACGTTCTGACCGCCACCACCGATACCGACTGTCGATTTGAGCTTATCGAGTTCGTCGTTGATTTGTTGCAAGCTGCGATTCTTCGTGCCGCGACGCAGCATCGAGGCGGTGACACCGGCGACTGCCGCCTTGCCTTCGAGCGAGGCGAGGCTTCCCAGTCGTAGTGTGATGGTTGCATTGACCGAGTTGCCGCGGGTCGATTTGGCGAGGAAGCTGTATTCCGCACCACCCGGGAAGGTCTCCGAGCGGGTACGCGCGACGATGTTGGCGGGCGAGGGATCGAATACCTCGGCCTGCTTGAGTGCCTGCTTGCCGGTGTAATCCTTGAGGATAACGGCCGGATCCGGCGGCTGCGGTATCTGCGCCCGGTCGGGGTTCGTCTCGGGAACGAACAGGCCCGTGGTTCGATTCGAAGGCTTGAGATAAGTCGCGGCTACGCGATTTACATCGTCTGCCGTGACTTTCTCCATCTGATCGCGCGACAGGAACCACAGGCGCCAGTCGCCTTTGGCGATGTACTCAGACAGGCCGAGCCCGACGCGATCACTGTTGTTATAGCTTTGCTCGAAGAAACGCAGGAACTTGTTCTTTGCCCGCTGCACTTCCTCGGCAGTGATAGGTTGCGTACGAACGCCGTCAAGAACCGTCAGCATGGCCTCGGTTGCCGCCGCGACCGGTTTGTCTTTGAGTACCTCGGCTGCGACGTAGAAATATCCCGGATCCTTGAGGCTGAAGGCGAAGCCGCCGACGCTGCTCGCTTTACCTGTCTCGACTAGCGCCTTGTACAGTCTCCCCGAAGGCTCGTTAGTGAGTGCATCAGCGAGCACCTGTATGGCGGCGAAGTCTGGATGGCCGCCGGGCGGGATGTGATAGCCCGCCGAGGTGACCTGCACGTCACCGACCCGCCGCAGGACGACATGCCGCTCGCCATCTTGTACCGGCTCTACGGTGTAGGTGGGTTGCAGCACGCGCGTCGGGCGCGGGATCTTTCCAAAAAATTCGTTGACCCAGCCGAGGGTCTTGGTCTCGTCGATCTTGCCTGCGATCGTCAGCACTGCGTTGTCGGGTTGGTAATACTTCTTGTAGAAAGCACGCAAGTTTTCGATTGGCACGCGCTCGATGTCCTCGCGCGAGCCGATGGTCGACTTGCCGTAGTTGTGCCAGAGGTAGGCCGTCGACATCACCCGCTCGAGCAGCACGCCGCCCGGATCGTTCTCACCGGCTTCGAACTCGTTGCGTACGACCGAGAACTCGCTGCGCAGATCTTCTTCGCGGATGAACGAGTTGATCATGCGGTCGCTCTCGAGATCTAGAGCCCAGCGTAGGTTGTCATCGGTAGCCGCGAAGGTCTCAAAATAATTCGTGCGGTCGTACCAGGTGGTACCGTTCGGCCGCGCTCCGCGGGCGGTCAGTTCCTGCGGGATATTGGGAAAGCGCGGCGTGCCCTTGAACACCAAGTGTTCGAGCAGGTGTGCCATGCCACTCTCGCCGTAGCCCTCGTGGCGCGAGCCAACGAGATAGGTGACGTTGACCGTGATGGTGGACTTGGACGGGTCCGGGAACAGCAGCACCTTCATCCCGTTGGCCAGTCGGTACTCGGTGATGCCCTCGACAGAGGTGATTTTTTCGGGCGCGGCGGGCGCGCTCGCGCGGGCCTTGGAGCGGCTCGCGCCATCAGCGGCGCTGAGTGCAGGCAGCAGGGTGAGAGAGAGCGCCGCGAGCAGCGCGGGAAGACGGGAGGGGGTAGACAGCACGGAACACTCCGATCGCCACGAGGGGGACCGTCAATGTAGCGGGCTGTCTGCCCAATGCAAGAGGAAGAAAAAAGCCCCGCGCGAGGCGGGGCTTTTTGCTTTAGAGCAGCGGCACCAGTAGCAAGGCGACGATGTTGATGATCTTGATCAGCGGGTTGATGGCCGGTCCCGCGGTGTCCTTGTACGGGTCACCCACAGTGTCGCCGGTCACGGCCGCCTTGTGGGCCTCAGACCCCTTGCCGCCGAAGTGGCCTTCCTCGATGTACTTCTTGGCGTTATCCCAGGCGCCACCGCCCGTGCACATCGAGATCGCCACGAACAGTCCCGTGACGATCGTGCCGATCAGCAGACCGCCAAGGGCCTTGATGCCCTCGCCGGGTCCCATCAGCGCGTTGATTCCGAACGCGACGATCACCGGCACGAGGATCGGCAACAGCGAGGGCACGACCATTTCCTTGATGGCGGCCTTGGTCAGCAGATCGACCGCCTTGGAGTAGTCGGGCTTGGCCGTGCCTTCCATGATGCCTTTGATCTCGCGGAACTGGCGGCGCACCTCGGTGACTACCGAGCCGGCCGCACGACCGACAGCTTCCATCGCCATCGCCGCGAAGAGGTAAGGCACGAGTCCGCCGATGAAGAGGCCGATGATCACGGCCGGATCAGACAGCGAGAAATCGACCAGCTTGCCCTGCTCCTCGAGCTTGTGGGTGTAGTCGGCGAACAGCACGAGCGCCGCGAGGCCTGCTGAGCCGATCGCGTAGCCCTTGGTCACGGCCTTGGTCGTGTTGCCCACGGCGTCGAGCGGATCGGTAATGTTGCGCACCTTCTTGTCGAGGCCCGACATCTCGGCGATACCACCCGCGTTGTCGGTGATCGGACCGTAGGCGTCGAGCGCAACGATCATGCCGGTCAGCGAGAGCATGGAGGTGGCGGCGATCGCAATGCCGTAGAGGCCATGGCCTTCCTCGCCGCTCTCACCGAGCGTGTAGGCGCCCCAGATGGCGGCGCACACGGCGAGCACAGGCAGGGCCGTCGACTTCATCGACACACCGAGACCCGCGATCATGTTGGTCGCATGGCCCGTCTGAGAGGCCTCGGCAACCTTGCGCACCGGGCTGTACTCGGTGGCGGTGTAGTACTCGGTGATGACGATCATCGCCGCCGTCAGCGCGAGGCCGATCAGCGCACAACCGAACATCGACATCATGTACTGCGGCATCAGCGCTTCGGTGATGAACCAGAAGGCGATCGCCGAGACGATGCCCGAGACTATCACGCCCTTGTAGAGCGCGTTCATGATCTTGCCGCCCTCGCTCGCCTTCACGAAGAAGGTGCCGATGATCGAGGCGACGATCGAGGCTGCACCGAGCGCGAGCGGATACATGACCGCTTCGGGGCCGACGCCGCTCAGCATCAGACCGCCAAGCAGCATCGTGGCGACCAGCGTGACGGCGTACGTCTCGAACAAGTCCGCCGCCATACCGGCGCAGTCGCCCACGTTGTCACCGACGTTGTCGGCGATCACCGCGGGGTTGCGCGGATCGTCTTCGGGAATACCGGCCTCGACCTTACCGACGAGATCGGCACCGACGTCCGCACCCTTGGTGAAGATGCCGCCGCCGAGCCGCGCGAAAATCGAGATCAGCGATCCGCCGAAGGCGAGGCCCACCAGCGAGCGCAGCGCCTTGTCCTCACCGACCACAGGGATCATCAGCATGTAGTACAGCGCGACGCCGAGCAGGCCGAGACCCACCACCAGCATGCCGGTGATGGCGCCGCCCTTGAATGCCACGCCGAGAGCGGCGTTGAGGCCCTGATTGGCTGCCTCAGCAGTGCGCACGTTGGCGCGCACCGAGATATTCATACCGATGTAGCCAGCGATGCCCGAGAGGATTGCGCCGACCGCGAAACCGCCGGCCGTTACCCAATCGAGGGCGAAGCCGAGCAGTACACCCAGCACGACGCCGACGACGGCGATCGTGGAGTACTGGCGGTTGAGGTAAGCCTTGGCGCCGGCCTGGATGGCAGCGGCGATTTCCTGCATCCGAGCGTTGCCGGCCGGCAGGGCGTTGATCGATGCGGCCGAAACCGCGCCATACACCACCGCCAGGGCGCCCGAGCCGATGGCGATCCACAGCCAGAAATTGGGATCCATTGAGAGTTCTCCCCCTGAAGAAATCCGATACGAAATGGCTTAAAAAGCGGCGCGCAATATAACACAGGCGCCGCCTCGAACCGGCCTCGGTCGGCGCGGGCTCAGACCTTGAACGGTGCGAGCTTGCGCCTGACGGAGACGCCCTTCAGACGCACGTAGACCGGCAGGCCGTCACGGTACGGCGGCGGATCGCCGCCGCCGATCAGTGGCTGCAGGTATCGCCGGCACTTCTCCGTGATGCCGAACCCGTCGGGCGTGATGTGATCACGCGGAACCTTCTTCTCGACGTTGGCGACCTTCGCGAGCGGTACGTGTCCGACGGTCCACTTGTAGGGTTTGGAGGACTTGCGCACGACGATCGGCATCACAGCGTTTTGGCCTTTGACGGCAAGTTCCACTGCCGCCTTACCCATCGCGTAGGCCTGATCGACATCCACCTTGGAGGCGATGTGCCTCGCGGCGCGTTGCAGGTAGTCAGCCACCGCCCAGTGATACTTGTAACCATGCGCCTCGCGCACCATGTTGGCCACGACCGGCCCGACACCGCCGAGCTGAGTGTGTCCGAATGCATCTTTCGTTCCCGCATCGGCGAGGAAGCGACCGTCAGCGTATGCGGTCCCCTCGGAGACGACGATGACGCAATAGCCGACGCGCTCGACGGTTTCTTTGACACGAGCAAGAAATGCGTCGCGATCGAAGGCGATCTCCGGGAACAGGATGATATGCGGCGCGGCGTCGCGTCCTTTGCCAGCTAATCCGGCCGCGGCGGCGATCCAGCCTGCATGACGACCCATCACCTCCATCACGAATACTTTGGTCGAGGTGCGCGCCATCGAGGCAACGTCTAGCGAGGCCTCGAGTGTCGATACGGCAACATATTTTGCGACCGAGCCGAAGCCGGGGCAGCAGTCGGTGAACGGCAGATCGTTGTCGACCGTCTTTGGCACGCCGATGCAGGTGATGGGATAGCCGAGCGTCTCGCCCATCTGCGCCACCTTGTGCGCCGTGTCCATCGAGTCGTTGCCGCCGTTGTAGAAGAAATAGCCGATGTTGTGCGCCTTGAAGACCTCGATCAGCCGCTCATATTCACGGCGGTTCTTGTCGAGCCCCTTAAGTTTGAAACGTGCCGAACCAAAGGCCCCGGATGGCGTGTGACGTAGCCCCGCGATCGTCGCCCTCGATTCCTTCGAGCAGTCGATCAGGTCCTCCTCGAGGGCGCCGACAATGCCGTGTCGCCCGGCATAGACCTTGCCGATGAGCTTCGGGTACTTGGCCGCAGTTTCGATGACGCCGGCCGCGGAGGCGTTGATCACGGCCGTCACGCCGCCGGATTGGGCATAAAACGCATTGCGTGCAGCAGGCTTTTTCATGGGCGGCGAGCATACCCGACGGTTTGACCTGCCGAAACCGGCCGGGTAACGTCCGCCCACCATGCGTATCGTCTTTCTCGGGGCCCCGGGGTCCGGCAAAGGAACCCAGTCTCAACGCCTCATTGAGCGTCACGGTATCCCGCAGATTTCCACCGGGGATTTGCTTCGTGCTCACGTGCGCGACGGCACAGATCTCGGTCGCCGTGCCAAGGCGGTGATGGATGCCGGACAGCTGGTGGACGACCTCACCATCCTCGGCATGGTGCGTGAGCGTTTAGCGCAGCCCGATGCGGCCAAGGGCTTCATCCTCGACGGCTTCCCGCGCACGTTGCCGCAGGCCGAGGGCCTTGAGCAGATGCTCCGGGAGATCGGTCGGCCGCTCGATGCGGTGATCCTCTTCAATGTGGACCCGGCGCTGCTGGTTAAGCGTATATCGGGGCGTCGTAGCTGCCAGGATTGCGGTCGGGTGTTCAACGTACACACCGCGCCCGTGCCGACGCCGCCGCCCTGCGGCGGCCAATGCACGACCCCGCGTTTGGTTCAGCGCCCCGATGACGCTGAGGCCACGGTCGCCAAGCGCATCTCTGTATACGAACAGCAGACTTCGCCGCTCGTCGGCTTCTACTCGGGCAAGGGGTTACTGCGCAGCATCGATGCGGATGCCGCGCTCGAGGTCGTGACCGCACGAGTCGAGCAGGCGCTCAACACACGCTAATTCTTTGACGACCTTATTATTGCGCTAGCGCTAGAGCGCTGCGCGCAGTCGGTCGGTCAGCAGTGCGGCGCGCCAGCCGCCAAGCACCCCATCAATGTTTTCGCCGCGCGCGATCGCTTCCAGATCGCGCCGCGTCGCCAGTACTTCGCTCGCGATCGCAAGGTCTGTTGCCACGGTCTGAACGCTACCCGAGAGGCGTTTCACGGTGGCTACGAAGGCCGGGTCCGGGCGTTCGCGCCGCGGCAGAGGCGGCGGCGGATGGCCGATATTGGCGGCCTGCACGAGTTCGAGGATCTCCTCGCCAGAGTGCTTCACCACACCCTCGGGCATCTCGGAGATACGCGCCAGCGCAGTACGATCGCGCGGAACGCTCTGCACGATCTCGCGCAGCACGCCATCATCGAGAATCCAGCCCCGAGGGCGGTTCCGCGTGATGGCTCGTCGTTCGCGCCACGCAGCCAACGAGCGCAGCAGCTGCAACCGACCGGCATCCCATGACTCCGCGCCCTTGAACCGACGCCAGGCCTGATCGGGATCGACCTCCAACGCGCTCGGATCTTCGAGGGACTTCAGCTCCTCGGCGAGCCATGCCAGACGCCCGAGTCGATCGAGCGCGGTTTGAAGTTCTTCGCGCAGCGGCAGCAGATAACGCACGTCATCGAGTGCGTAATCGATTTGTTCGCTCGAGAGCGGTCTGCGCGACCAGTCCGTGCGGGTCTGGCCTTTGGGCAGATCATGGCCGAGCAGACGTCGCACCAGCTCTGCGTAGCCCACTTGCGCCGGATGACCGGCGAGCGCCGCGGCTACCTGTGTGTCGAACAGCGGCGCGAGGCTGCCGACGAACGGCATCAACACCTCGAGGTCTTGCCGGCCCGAGTGCATGACCTTTGGGGCACCACCCGCGAACATCGAACGCAGGATCGACAGATCCTCTAGCGCCAGAGGGTCGATGCAGACAGGACCGCGGCGTGAGGTCAGTTGTAGCAGGCACAGCTCTGCACGATACGTGCGCTCGCGCAAGAATTCGGTGTCGACGCCGATGGCAGACTCCCCCTGTAGCTCGCCTGCTAGGTCCTCGAGCGCGGCACGCGTGGCGATGGGGAGAGAGGACGACGACACCGCGGGACTATGCAAGAATTCCACCCGGAGCGATACCTAATTCCGATGCTCGACATCCTCAAGACCCTGCTCGACATCCTGCGCCTGAAGGCCGGTCCTGAGGACCTGCCGACTTCGACGCGCCTGCTGTGGGCGACCTTCGCTGTGCTGGTCGCGTTGCAGGGCGCGTTGGCGGCCTGGCTGATGCCCGAGGAGACCACCGTACTACCCCAGGCGGCGTTGTCGGGTTTGGTGACCTTGGTCTGGCTTGCCTTGATTACCCGGGCTTTCGGCTACCCAGAGCGCTACTCTCAGACCGCCACTGCGGTGCTGGGCGTGGCCTGTGTGTTCGCCCCGGTCAGCGTGCCGTTGCTGCTGGCTGTCCGGCCCGATGCCGGCGGACAGGTTCAGTTTAGTCCGCTGTCGCTGGTCGCCATCGCGCTCAGCGTCTATCTCATCTACGTCAACGCACGGATCCTGCGCGCCGCCCTCGAGCGGCCGATCTTCCAGTGCGTACTGCTGTTCATGCTTGGTGAGTTCGTGGTGTTCGCCGCGAACCTCGCTGCCGGTTTCGGCAATCCGCCGAGCGGCTGAGCCTGCGTCCCGCCATGCACGTTCACATCCTCGGGATCTGCGGCACCTTCATGGGAGGGATCGCAGCGATTGCGAAGGCGGCGGGGCATCACGTCACCGGATCCGATCGAAACGTCTATCCGCCGATGAGCACGCAGTTGGCGGCGCTCGGCATCGGTGTCGTCGAGGGTTTCGAGGCGACGCAACTCGATCCTGCGCCGGACGTCGTCGTCGTCGGCAACGTGATGACGCGTGGCATGCCCGTGATCGAGGCAATGCTCGATCGCGGGCTGCGCTTCGAGTCCGGTCCCGAGTGGCTCGCCCGCGAGGTGCTGCGTGATCGCTGGGTGCTGGGTGTCGCCGGCACGCACGGCAAGACCACGACCTCGAGCATGCTCGCCTGGATACTCGAGTACGCAGGGCTTCAGCCCGGATTTTTGATCGGCGGCGTACCGCTCGATTTTGGTATCAGTGCGCGTCTCGGTGAGCGGCCCTTCTTTGTGATCGAAGCGGATGAGTACGACACGGCATTCTTTGACAAGCGTGCAAAGTTCGTTCATTACCGCCCACGCACCACGGTCCTCAACAACCTCGAGTTCGACCATGCCGACATCTATCCGGACGTCGCGGCAATCGAGCGGCAGTTCCACCACTTGGTACGCACCGTCCCGCCATCGGGCCTCATCGTTCATCACGCGACGGATCCTCACTTAGCGCGGGCACTCGCGCTCGGTAGTTGGAGCCCACGCGAGACTTTCGCGCGTGAGGGTTCGTCTGGTTGGCATGCGCGTGTCTTGGATGCGCGTGGTGAGGGCTCTCGTTTCGAGGTGTGTCTCGATGGCTCCGGAGCGGGCGTGATCGATTGGGGCCTCATCGGCAGTCATAACATCGACAATGCGCTGGCGGCAGTCGCGGCGGCACGTCACGCCGGCGTACCCGTCGAGGTGGCTTGCGGCGCGCTGTCGCAGTTCCGCGGCATCAAGCGACGACTCGAGTTACGCGGCGAGGTACGGGGCGTTTGGGTGTACGACGACTTCGCCCATCATCCGACGGCCATCACCACCACCATCGATGGGCTGCGGCGGCGGGTCGGCTCCGAGCGCATCATTGCAGTGCTCGAGCCCCGTTCGAACACCATGCGTCTCGGCGTGCACCAAGGCAGTCTCGCCGCGGCCTTCGCCGGCGCCGATGAGGTCTGGCTGTATGCGCCGGCGGATTTGGGCTGGGACGCCGGTGCAATCGTCGCGGCGCTCGGGCAGCGCGGCCATTGCGTGGGTGATGTCGGCACCCTGGCAAGCGCACTGGCGGATCGCTTGCGCGCCGGCGATCACGCGCTGATCATGTCGAACGGAGGATTCGGAGGGCTGCACGAGAAACTGCTCGCGCTCCTTCGGGAGGGAACACATGGCACGCAGTGACGAGCAAATCGTAACCGTCGGCATGACGGGGGCGTCGGGAGCGCAGTACGGGCTGCGATTAATCGAGTGCTTGCTGCGCGCCGATCAGCAGGTGTTCCTGATGTTCACCAAGGCCGCACAGATCGTGGTCGGCTCCGAGACCGACTGCCAGTTACCCGGTCGCACGGCTGAGCAGACGCGTTATCTCTCGCAACGTTTCGGCGCACGCGACGGACAGCTGCGGGTGTTCGGCGAAGAGGAATGGACTTCGCCTGCCGCCAGTGGCTCTGGGGCGCCGCATCGCATGGTCGTGTGTCCGGCCAGTATGGCCACGGTGTCTGCGATCGCCACCGGCGCGAGCGAGAACCTGCTCGAGCGCGCGGCCGACGTCGTCATCAAAGAGCGTGGCAACCTGGTGATCGTGCCGCGCGAGACGCCGTTCTCTGCGATTCACCTCGAAAATATGCTCAAGCTCTCTCGGCTCGGCGTCACGATCCTGCCGGCGAACCCCGGTTTCTACAATCGGCCGACGCAGGTCGAAGAGCTCGTCGATTTCATTGTCGCGCGCGTCCTCGATCAGCTGCGAATCGATCACGATCTGATGCGTCGGTGGGGTCGCAAGGACTGATCGCTTGAGCGGCACCTCGATTCTGCCGCTGTTTCCGCTCAACACGGTGCTGTTTCCCCGTGGGCCACTGCCGCTGCGGATTTTTGAGACGCGCTACACCGACATGGTCAAGCGCTGCATGCGCGAGGATGCCTGCTTCGGAGTGGTGCTGGTCAAAGGTGGAGCTGAGGTGGGCGCCGCCAGCGGCTTTGAAGATATCGGCACGTCTGCACGCATCGTCGACTTCAACTTGCTGCCCGACGGGCTGCTTGGCATCAGCTGTCGTGGCGAGCGGCGTTTTCGGCTTCAGCGCCGCTGGCGTGAGGCCGACGGGCTCAACATGGGCGAGGTCGAATGGATCGATGCGCCGCCGGGGTCTGTCACCGCGGTGACGCTGCCGGTCGAGCATCAGCGTCTCGCACAGTTGCTGCAACGCGTCTTGCCCGAGCTCGGCGACATCTATACCGGGATCGAGATGCGCCTCGATGATGCCGACTGGGTCGGTTCGCGCTTGGTGGAGATCCTGCCGATCAATCTCGCCGATAAACAGCGCTGCCTCGAGCTGCTCGATCCGCTGGAGCGACTCACCTTGTTGGCACCGCTTGTCCGGCGGGTCGAGGACGGCGATGACGAGCCGCCTCGAGACGATTAAGTCTGACGCGTGGTGTAAAAGCGGCTGAGCGCCCAGCCGATAAGTACCGTCCAGACAAGTACACCCCAGCCCACCACGCCGTCGTGGCTCGAGAGCAGCCAGCTGGCAGGGTGTGATTCATTGGGCTGCGTCGCCTCGCGCAGCCAGGCGATCACCCACACCCAGCCGGCGTGCAGGCCGATGCAGGCGGCGATGTGACCGGTGCGCGCGCGTACGAGCCCAAGTAGTACGCCGACTGCAAATAGAGCGAGGAATGCATCGAGGATCGCTGCGGGCGAGCCGAAGCTCGCGAGCGTCCCGGCGACGTAGCGCCAGCCGGCGTCGGGACCGAGCTCCTCGAGCGGTACGCGATACCGACCAAAGAAATGCACCGCGGCATACAGCAGGGCGGTGAGCAGGATCGCCGTGCGTGCGCCAGACTCGCGCTCGATGCCCGAGTGCATCGCACCGCGCAGAAAGGTTTCCTCGATGAACGCGACCACCAGTCCACTCACGAGTCCCGCAGCGGTCAGTTGCAGCATTGCCATCGTATCGAGCGCCAGGTCGTGCTTGAGCACGCGCAGATCGAAGCCGACGAACAGCAATGCCAGTGGCGCCATGCTCGCCACGCCTAGGCCGAGTCCGACGAGCATCTGACGGAGGAACTGCGCACGTGGCAGTCCGTAACCGAGGCTCTGTCGGTCTGCGAGAGCAAGACGGCGGGCGACGAGTACGAAACCCACGAGCAGGGCGAGCATGCCGAGCCGGTTGGCGACCCGATGGAACTTCACGTCGAAGGCGGGCGTGAGCGCCTCATAAAGCGGCCAGGCGAGCAGTCCCATCACGACGAAGCCGACGAGAAATAAACCGAGGAAGGCTGCGAAGGACTTCATGGGTTCAGCACCATACGACATCCGAGTCGATACGTCCGTCCGCGTGCAGGGTGACGCGTCGATAGGCGGGCGGGCGATCGTCGAGCGCAAACTCGGGGACGTCCGGTGCGAACTGCACGCAGGTCGAGGGAGTGCCGAGGCAGCGTAGTTGCCCGCGGGTTTCATCGTGAGCCTGATGCACATGCCCCCAGAGCACGCCTCGCACGCCTGGGAATCGTTGCAGGCGCTCCACGAACACCGCGCCGTCTGCAAGCCCGATCGGATCGAGCCAGCGACTGCGAGCCGGGAGGGGTTGGTGGTGCAGTACGACGAGTACGTGGGCAGACGTCTCCGTCAGTGCGCGCTCGAGTCGATCGAGTTCGGTGCGGGCGAGCGCACCGCCGGTGGCACCGGGGATCACGCTGTCGAGCAAGACGATGCGCCAGGCGCCCCGATCGACCACGGGACAATAGGCGAACGGCGGCGAGTCGAGTGCTGCGCGCATCAGCCCGGGCTCGTCATGATTACCGGGGAGACACCAGATGGGTTTGCCGAGCGGCGCGAGCAGCTCGCGCGCTACGTCGTAGCCAGACGCATCGTCGTGAACTACATCGCCGGTGAGCAGGACGGCCTCTGCGGCGGCGAGATCGCTGCGTGCACGCCCGATGACCCGTGCGAGCGTGTCGCGTGTCGCAACGCCACGGATCCCGCCCGCGGGATCGCCGACGAGGTGGGTATCGGTGAATTGGACGAGGCGCAGTGCGGTCATGGCGCTAGGATCAGCGCCATGA
>JBMSXG010000012.1:0-41320 GCA_049425405.1 Steroidobacteraceae bacterium | reverse complement strand
CGCCAGCGCTTTGCGCAGAGTGTCGCGGGCGAGCACGGTCTGACCTGCCACGAGCAAGGCCTGCCCGAGCGCCGCCTGCAGCAACGGGCTGTCGGGCTGAGCAGCGGCCAATTCAACCAGCGCGCTTGCGGCTCGCTCGCGATCGCCGTTACCGAGACGGGCGAGTGCCTCGCCGTAACGTTGGGCCGCATTCAGTGGTGCCCGCTCGACGAGCGATGCGTAGTAACCCGTGAGATCGCCGTCGTCCGGCGCGCCAAGCACCCGAACGCGCTCGCGAACGAAGGCATAAGCGATGCTCTCCTCGCGTCGTGTCGGCGGTAGTTGGGCTGCGCGATCGCGCGTCTCAGCGATTCGATTCGTCGTCACCGGATGGGTACGCAGGAATTCGGGTAGCGCAGAGCCTGCGAGGCCACTGCGACGACTTAGGGTCTCGAAGAAATCCGGCATGCCCTGCGGGTCGAAGCCCGCGGCAGCGAGAAAGCTTATACCGACCCGATCCGCCTCGTATTCGTTGGCGCGAGTGAAATTGATTTGCTGCTGTAGCGATGTGCCCTGAGCGATGGCGATACCCGCCTGGACGGCATCACTGGAGCCGGTGGCCATGCCGACCAGAACCGAGGCGAGCAGCGCTGCGGCGGCCGCGATGCCCTGACGGCCCTGCGCCTGTATCGAGCGTGCGATGTGACGCTGGGTCACGTGAGCGATCTCGTGCGCCAATACGCTGGCGAGCTGGGATTCGTTCGCGGTTGCCGTGATCAGGCCGTAATGTACCCCGATGAAGCCGCCGGGCAGGGCGAACGCGTTGATGCTCGAATCGCGCACTACAAAAAACGTAAAGCGTTGCTCCGAGTCGCGCACTTGCGCCACGATGCGGCTGCCGAGGTTTTGGATGTAGTCAGTGACTTCCGGGTCTTCGAGCACCAGCCCCTGATCGCGCAGCGACCGTACCACCGACAGGCCGAGCCGATATTCGTCGTTGAGCGTCAGTATCGAGTTCGCAGAAGAGCCGATATTCGGTAGGTCGTCGACGCTTTGGGCGTACACGGACGATCCCGCTGCGGCCAGCGTCACGAGAAGCGCGGTGAAGAGGCTGCCGAGGCGGGCGCGCATGGTGCGTTCGACCTTCAATCCGAGCTGAAGTTCACAGGGCGTCCGAGGCGTGATCCGCCAGACGCGAGCGTTCGCCACGCACCAAGGTGACGTGGCCGGCATGCGGCCAACCCTGGAAGCGGCTGACCACGAAGGTCAGGCCTGAGGTGGTCTCGGTGAGATAGGGCGTATCGATCTGCGCGATGTTGCCGAGGCAGACGATCTTGGTCCCCGGGCCCGCGCGCGTCACGAGAGCCTTCATCTGCTTGGGTGTGAGGTTCTGTGCCTCATCAAGGATCACGAAGCGATTGAGGAAGGTCCGGCCACGCATAAAATTCAGAGAGCGGATCTTGATGCGATTACGCAGTAAATCGTTGGTCGCCGCTCGACCCCAGCTGCCGCCGCCCGCATTCTGCGTAAGCACCTCGAGGTTATCCATCAGCGCGCCCATCCACGGCTCCATCTTTTCCTCTTCGGTACCCGGCAGGAAGCCGATGTCCTCGCCGAGCGGGATGGTGACGCGGGTCATGATGATCTCGGCATAGCGGTTATGCTCTAGCGTCTGCACGAGCCCTGCGGCGAGTGTCATCAAAGTTTTGCCGGTGCCCGCCGGGCCGAGAATCGAGACGAAGTCGATCTCCGGATCCATCAGCAGATTGAGTGCAAAATTCTGCTCTCGATTACGCGCGGTGATACCCCACACGCCATGTCGCTCGCTGCGATAGTCGCGGACGAGCTGAAGAGTGGCCGTCTGACCAGAGACCTGCCGAACGAGAGCTTCGATGCCGGCCTCGCGATCCTCGTATACGAATTGGTTAGGAGTCCACTTGGAGACCGCAGGACCCTGCACCTCATAAAAAGTGAGCGTGCCTTCTTTCCACGATCGCATGTCGCGCGAATGTCGCTCCCAGAAATCGGTGGCGAGGACCGAGTGGCCCGTGAACAGTACGTCGACGTCTTCGATCGCGCGGTCGCTGAAGTAATCCTCAGCGTGCACACCGACGATCGCCGCTTTGATTCGCAGGTTGATGTCCTTGGAGACCAGCACCACCTGTGCTTCGACATGCAGCGCCTGCAGCGCGAGGGTTTGGGCGAGGATCAGGTTATCGGCGCCCTGACCGGGCAGCGTGTCGGGCAGGGCGGAGCTCAGCTGCTGCGTCTGGAAGAACAGTCGGCCACTCGAAGCGGCCTTGCCGTGATTCCCCGACAGATGGCTCGGCAGCGGCAGCCCCAACTCGATCTGCTCGCGTGTCACATCTCGCATCAGCTCATCGAGAAAGCGGCTCACCTGTCGCACGTTGCGCGAGGCTTCGGAGACGCCTTTCTTGTTGGCGTCGAGTTCTTCGAGCACCACCATCGGCAGGTAGATGTCGTGCTCCTCGAAGCGGAAGATGGCGGCCGGGTCGTGCATCAGCACGTTGGTATCGAGCACGAACAGCCGGCGCTGTCGAGCTGCGCGTCGCTTCTTCAAGAGCGCTTCGCCGCCAGTGTCTTGGCCGCTTCGAGCACCTCGGTGGCGTGGCCGTCCGCCTTGACCTTGCGCCACTCTTGAATGAGTACGCCTCCGGCGTCGATCAGGAAGGTGCTGCGTTCGATGCCAAAGACCTTCTTGCCGTACATGTTCTTTTCCTTGATGACGTCGAACAGCTTGCAGAGCGATTCGTCGGTATCCGACAGCAGCTCGAAATTCAGTTTTTCCTTGGTACGAAACTTCTGATGAGAGGCGCAGGAGTCGCGTGACACACCGATCACCACCGTACCCGTCTTACGGAAAGCGCTTTGCAGGTCGCGAAACTGCTGAGCTTCGGTGGTGCACCCCGAGGTCATGTCCTTCGGATAAAAAAACAGCACCAGCGCCGCGCCTTTCGCATCGCGTAGCCGCCAAGGTTTGCCCGCGGTATCGGTGGAGTTGAAGTCCGGGACTTTCTTGCCGATGGTGATGGTGGTCGAGGTTTTTCCCATGCGATCTGCCTCTCGGATCTGACGGGCTAGGATTTGACCGGCTCGAGGATAGCGTCGAGGTTGCGCGCGTCGCAGAACTCCATGAACTCCTCGCGTAGATGGGCGAGGTGAAGTCGGCTCGGCACGTTGACCACGAGCTGCACCGAGAACATCAGCGCCCCGGTGTGGGCGGCGGGGTACGTACGCGTAGCGACCTCGGCGATATCGATGCCGCGGCTGGAGCAGAAGCCGGCGAGGGCGGCCACCACGCCGGACTGGTCGAGGCAGACGGCATCGATCGAATACGGCAGCAGGTCGGTCCGGGCGGTGCGCGGGTCGGTGCGCTGCAGGTGTAGTGTTAGCCCGGCGTCGGCAGCAAACCGGTTGAGTTCGGTTTCTAGTTTCGCGAGCGAGTGCCAGTTTCCGGCTACCAACAAGACCATCGCAAACTCGTTGCCGAGGCTCACCATGCGGCTCTCGCTGATGTTGCCGCCGCACTCGCTGATGACTCGGGTGAGATCGTGGACGAGTCCGGTCCGGTCGGGACCGATGGCCGAGATGGCTAAGTGTTGCTTCATCCGCCGTCAGTGTAGCCACAGGGGGGCGAGTCGGTCGACCCGTTGCGGGGTTGGTTGGACCGCTCGTACCATGGGGAACTCATGTTCCCCGGCAGCTCCGTCGCCCTCGTCACGCCCTTGCGCGCAGACGGTCAACTCGATCTGCCTGCGTGGCAGCGATTGCTTGAGTGGCATTTGGCGAGCGGTACCGAGGGAGTCGTCGTCGGTGGTACGACCGGTGAGTCGACGGCGCTGACCGATGCCGAGCTGCTGGCCCTCGTTGGCGCCGCGCGGGAACAGATCGGCGGACGGATGTCGCTGATCGTCGGCGCCGGCACCAGCAGTACGGCTACCACGCTCGAGCGTGTCCGTGGTTTGAGTTCCTTGGGTGTCGATGGGCTGCTCGTCGTGACGCCGGCCTACGTTAAGCCCACCCAGGAGGGCCTCTATCGTCACTACGCGGCAATCGCTGCCGAGACGCGGGTACCCCTCGTGCTTTACAACGTGCCGGGGCGGACCGCGGTCGATCTTTTACCGGTGACCGTCGCGCGGCTCGCGGGGCTCGGACCGGTGGTTGCCATCAAGGAAGCACTGGCCAGCATTGATCGCATCCGCGAGTTGTGTGCGCTGGCGCCGGGTCTCACGGTGCTCTCGGGGGATGACGCCACGGCGCGCGAGGCGATATTTGCCGGCGCGAAAGGCGTGATTTCGGTCACCGCTAACGTCGCACCGCAGGCGATGCGCGCGCTGGTTGATGCCGCGCGCGCAGCAGATCACGGGCGTGCGCTGGCGATCGATGAGACTCTAGCGGGGTTGCATTCGGCGCTCTTTCTCGAGTCGAACCCCATTCCGGTCAAGTGGGCCCTGGCGCGTCTCGGTCGCATCGATGGCACCCTCCGCCTGCCGCTGACCACGCTGGCTGCCGCGCACCGAGCCACCGTCGAGTCCGCGCTGGCGCGTGCCGGGTTGCTCGCGGCACAATAGCGTCATGACCTTGAACCGTCTGCTCGCCGTCCTGCCGCTGATGCTCCTAGTATCGGGATGCGGCTCGCTGTTCGCCGTCAGCTGCGCAAAGCCTGAAGATTTTGCGGCCGTGGTGGAGAACCCCCCACTCAAGATTCCAGCAGGCCGGGATGCGCCGGATACCCGCTCGGCCCTGTCGATTCCGCCTCTCGACAGCCCGGAAGCACCGCGTCCGGCGGACGCTCCGTGCCTCGACACGCCGCCCAAATTCGCCCCGTCCGCGCCCACTCGACCGCAGGCTTGATATGATCGCGCCGGCGCGCCGGAGAGGTGGCCGAGTGGTCGAAGGCGCTTGATTGGAAGTCAAGTAACATCGCAAGGTGTTCGTGGGTTCGAATCCCACCCTCTCCGCCACGATCCACCCCCTCCCATCGCCCGTATGACCGTTTCGATGGCGTCCCGCATCGGCTCCTTCGCGACGACCAGCCGTCAATCCCGCCAGGCCCGGAAGGGAGCAACGGTCGCGGTGAGGTCGGGTGCCGGAGTCCAGCTGGTGCGGGCCGCCTCCCTCTCGGTGGGGAACTTTAGTAGATGAGCTACACCGCACTCGCACGCAAATGGCGCCCTAAGCGCTTCGAGGAGTTGACCGGGCAGGAGCATGTCCTGCAGGCGCTGTCGAACGCGCTCGCCTCGCAGCGCGTGCATCACGCGTTTCTGTTCACCGGAACGCGCGGTGTGGGTAAGACGACCATTGCACGTATCTTCGCCAAGTGTCTCAACTGCGACAGCGGAATGGGTCCGACGCCATGCGGTACCTGCGCCAGTTGCCGCGAGATCGACGAGGGTCGCTTCGTCGATCTGATCGAGGTCGATGCCGCCTCGCGCACCAAGGTGGACGATACGCGCGAGCTGCTCGATAACGTCCAGTACGCCCCCACCCGTGGTCGCTACAAGGTGTACCTCATCGACGAGGTTCACATGCTCTCGGCCCATTCCTTCAATGCGCTGCTGAAGACGCTTGAGGAGCCGCCGCCGCACGTCAAATTCCTGCTCGCTACCACCGATCCGCAAAAGTTGCCGGTCACGGTGCTGTCGCGCTGTCTGCAGTTCAACCTGAAACGACTGCCCCTCGATCGCATCGCTGAGCGCATGAGTTTCATCCTCAAGGAAGAAGGGGTGAAGTTCGAGCCCCCCGCGCTGCATCTGCTCGCCGAGGCGGCAGACGGTAGTTTGCGCGATGGTCTGTCGTTGCTCGATCAGCTGATCGCGTTTGGCGGCGGCGCGGTCAGTGAGTCGGCGGCCCGTGCCATGCTCGCCACCGTCGATCGTCGTCAGGTCGTGCGGTTAGTCGAATTGTTGGCGGATGCAGATCCGGCCGCGCTGCTGGCCTATGCGCAGGAGCTCGAGAGCTGGGCGCCCGATTACGCGGAAGTGCTCGATGCCTTGGCGACGCTGCTGGTACGCATTGCGTTGGCGCAGGCTGTGCCGGGCTACCCGGGCGACGAGCTGCATCCACCCGAGATGATTGCGCCACTGGCAGCGCGTATCTCGGCGGAGGATGTGCAGCTGTATTACCAGACCGCGATCCTCGGTCGGCGAGATCTGGCCTGGGCCCCCGATCCGCGAACGGGTTTTGAGATGACCCTGTTGCGCATGTTGGCGTTTCGCCCGGGCAACGGGGAGGGCGTTGCGCCGTCAGTGAGTTCGCGACCGCTCGCCGCGTCGCCCGGCGGTGATCCTGCGCGCTGGGCCGAGATTCTGGGCCAGCTCGACCTCGGCGGTGCAGCACGGCAGCTGGCCGCCCACTGCGCATACCGCGGGCGAGAGGGGCAGTTGGTACGCTTGACGCTCGATCCTGCGCAGTCGCTGCTGCGAACGCCGGCGCTGATAGACAAACTCGCTCAAGCGCTTAGTCGTCATCTCGGCGAGACGCTGCGAGTCGAGATCGAGCTCGGTTCGGCCTCGCTCGAGACGCCCGCACGGGCTGAGCAGCGAGAGGTACAGGCGACGCTCGACGCGGCACGCGAGTCGATCGAACAGGATCCTACGGTGCGCGGTTTTAAGGAAAAATTCGGCGCGATTCTTAAACCCGACTCGGTGCGCCCCAAGGAGGAGTGATCCATGGCCAATTTCGGCAACATGCTCAAGCAGGCAGAGGCGCTGCAGCGCAACATGCAGAAGGCGCAGGAGGAAATCGCCCGCCTCGAGGTCGTCGGCGAGTCCGGCGGCGGCATGGTTAAGGTCACGATGACCGGCAAGCACGAGGTGAAGCGGGTACAGATCGAGCCCGCCATCATCGGCGAGGATCGCGAGATGCTCGAAGATCTGATCGCTGCGGCGATCAACGATGCCGTGAGGCGCGTCGAGACCGAGGGTCAGCAGCGCATGGGCTCGCTGATGTCGGGTCTTAAGCTGCCGCCCGGTATGAAGTTGCCGTTCTGAACGGGGTCGTTGCGCGGTGAAACATTCCCCTGCCGTCGCGCGTCTCATCGACGCCCTGCGCAGCCTGCCGGGGGTGGGTCCTAAGACGGCGCAGCGCATGGCGTTCCATCTGTTGCAAGACGGTCGGGAAGGCGCGCGTGCGCTGGCCGCGTCCATCGATCACGCGCTCGCGAACGTGGGACGATGCCGCCAGTGCCGGATGCTCACCGAAACCGAACTGTGCAGCATCTGCAGCGCACCGCAGCGGGATGCCACGCTGTTGTGTGTGGTGGAATCGCCGGCGGACGTGGTCGCCATCGAGCAATCCGGCGGCTATCGCGGACGATATTTCGTGTTGATGGGTCATCTGTCGCCCCTCGATGGAATCGGTCCGCAGCAACTCGGTGTGCCGCAGCTGGAGGCGCAGCTCGATGCCGGCGGGGTCGCGGAGCTCATCCTGGCCACCAATCCCACGGTCGAAGGTGAGGCAACGGCGCATTTTTTGTCGGAGATCGCCCGCGCGCGCGGCCTGCGCGCCACGCGCATCGCTCATGGTGTGCCGATCGGTGGCGAACTCGAGTACATCGACGGCGGGACGTTAGCTCACGCCCTTGCGGGGCGGCAGTCGCTCGGCTGACTCAGCGCCGCGCGGGACCTCGGGCGGTGCTCAGCTCTTCGTACAGTCGCCGCAGACGACGATAACTCTCGTAGCGCCTCGGCGATAGTCGACCGTCCTCGCTCGCGGATCGTACAGCGCAGTGGGGCTCGCGCAGGTGCTGACAGTCGAGGAAGCGACAGCTGGGCGCGAGTTGATCGACCTCCGGAAAGCCGAGACTGCGCGGTTCTAGCGCGTCGATGGCTGGCGCGAAGTCACGCACACCTGGCGAGTCGATCAGCGCGCCACCTCCCGGCAGCTCGTACAGTCGTGCTGCCGTGGTGGTGTGCCGACCTTCCTGTTCGCGATCGAGCTCGCCGGTGACGAGCGCAACCTCTGGGACGAGCGCCTCGATGAGCGAAGATTTGCCAACGCCCGACTGTCCGACGAAAACGCTGGTTTGATCTCGCAGCGCATCGCGCAGGCTCATGAGCCCCGCTGGATCGCGGGCGCTGCAGACCATCGTCGGATAGCCGGCGCGTTCGTACTCGGAGCGCAGCGAATCCAGATGTATTCGTTCCTGCTCGGAACACTCGGTGGTCGTGAGGTCCGCTTTGTTGATGAGCACGATGGCGGCCATGGCGGCCGACGAAGCGGCGCACAGATATCTGTCGATGATGAACGGATCGGGAGCCGGGCGAGGCGCGAGTACCGTGACGAGCAACGTCGTGTTAGCGACTACGGGCTCGGCCATACCGCGCAAATTGGAACGCGTCAGCAGCGAACGTCGTGGCAATACCTCGAGCACGTGGATTTCATCGTGGGCACGATCTTCCTCGCAGCGCACGTGATCGCCGCAGACCGCTACCAGTCGCCGACCGAAGGGTCGAGCTTCGTGCCGACGCCCCTGTGCATCGCGAACGGTGAGGTGGCGCCCGTGGGCGGCAATCACCTGTGCTTCGAACATGACGAGTGGCTTACGCAGACCATGCGGGGAGTCACTCTAGCCTCTGCTAGACTCAGCCTCAATCGAATTCACGGACTTCGCCTATGCCGAGCCGCGATGCGCTCATCTGGATCGATCTTGAGATGACGGGGCTCAAGCCCGAGTCCGACACGATCATCGAGATCGCTACCCTGGTCACCGACTCGTCGCTTCAGTTGATCGCTGAGGGACCCGTACTCGCGATTCACCAGGACGACTCGACGCTCGCCCGTATGGACGAATGGAATCAGCGTCAGCATGGAGGGTCGGGTCTGCTGGCGCGGGTGCGTGCGAGCCGCGTGAGCTTGGCGCAGGCGGAAGAGGCAACGCTGGCCTTTCTCGCTTTGCATGCAGAAGCGGGGGCCTCGCCCATGTGTGGCAACAGCATCTGTCAGGATCGGCGCTTCATGGCTCGTCTTATGCCCAGACTCGAGGCGTTCTTTCATTACCGGAATCTGGACGTCAGCACCGTCAAAGAGCTTGCACGGCGCTGGGCGCCGCAGGTCGCCGAATCATTCGTCAAGCAGGGCAGCCATCTTGCCCTCGATGACATCCGCGAATCCGTGCGCGAGCTGCAGCACTATCGTGAGCGGTTCTTCGCGCTCGGTGTGCGCGGCGCCTGTTGAGGCGAAGCCTTGTTGCATTCGACCGATATAAGCCGCACGCCCGCGTTACCCACCTTCGACGATGTGGTAGCTGCGGCGAACCGGCTTGCAGGTCGCGCTCGCCGAACGCCAGTCATGCGGTCCGACCGATTCGATGCTCGGGTCGGGCGCAGCGTGTTTTTTAAGTGCGAGAACTTGCAGCATATCGGCGCGTTCAAATATCGAGGGGCGACGAATGCGTTGCTGCGCGCCAGCGAGACCGTCACAGGCGAACGGATCGTTGCGACGCATTCCTCGGGTAATCACGGGGCGGCGCTCGCTCGCGCAGCGCGCGAACTCGGCTGGCGTTGCCTGGTCGTGATCCCGCAGGACGCGTCCGCCGTGAAGGTCGAGGCGATCCGAGCCGAGGGGGCCGAGCTCGTGCGTTGCATGCCTGGGCTCGCGGCTCGTGAAGCTGCGCTCGCGGAGATTGTGGCGCGAACGGACGCTCGGGTCATTCATCCCTTCGATGATGCGGATGTGATCGCTGGGCAGGGGACGGCCGCGTTGGAGCTGCACCTCGAGTATTCCGAACTGCAGTGCATCACGGCTCCGGTGGGAGGGGGCGGGTTGCTATCGGGCACGGCCCTCGCCACTCGGGCGACGGTAGCGAATTGTCGAGTGATCGGCGCGGAGCCGGAAGTGGCCGACGATGCGGCGCGTTCGTTTCACGGTGGCGTACGGGTGGGAGTTGTCGGTTCGCCGCCGACGATTGCCGATGGTCTGCGTGGCTCGATCGGCGTGCAGCCCTTCGCGCTGTTCCGTGCGCTCGTCGATGATGTGGTCACGGTCGGTGAGCGCGAGATCATTCAGGCGATGCGAATCGTGCTCGAGGACCTCAAAGTGCTCATCGAGCCCTCAGCTGCCGTGCCGGTCGCCGCGCTACTTGCGGGGCGCATCGGCGCGCCGGGCGATCGGGTCGGCGTGATCGTCTCCGGCGGCAACGTCGATTTGGGCGTCTGTCCCTATTTGTCGGGCTGACTGAGCATCAGCCAAGTCTCGATCACCGTGTCGGGATTGAGTGACAGGCTATCGATGCCCTGCTCGACGAGCCAACTCGCAAGCTCAGGATGATCCGAGGGGCCCTGACCGCAGATCCCGATGTACTTACCAGCGCGCCGACAGGCCGAGATGGCCATCGAGAGCATCGCCTTGACGGCGGGATCGCGCTCGTCGAAGTGGCGGGCGACGATGCCGGAGTCGCGATCGACGCCGAGTGTGAGCTGCGTCATGTCGTTCGAGCCGATCGACATCCCATCGAAATGCTCGAGGAAGCGATCTGCGAGCACGGCATTCGACGGTAACTCGCACATCATGATGACTTTGAGGCCGTTGACGCCGCGGCCCAAGCCATTTTCCGCGAGCAGGCTCGTCACGGCACGGGCTTCTTCTAAGGTGCGTACGAACGGCACCATGACCCAGACGTTGGAGAGCCCCATGTCCTCGCGGACTCGCCGCAGTGCGCGACACTCGAGTTCGAAACACGGACGGAACTGCGGATCGACGTAGCGTGCCGCCCCGCGGAATCCGATCATCGGATTCTCTTCGTGCGGCTCGTAAATCGCCCCGCCGATTAGATTGGCGTACTCGTTCGATTTGAAGTCGGACAGTCGGACGATCACCGGCTCCGGCGCGAACGCGGCGGCGATCTGGGCGATACCCTCGGAGAGCTTATCTACGTAAAAACTCACCGGGTCGGCATAGCCGGCCATCTGTGTGCGGATCTGCTCGCGCAGCGATGGCTCTAGTCGATCGAATTCGAGTAGCGCGCGCGGGTGCACGCCGATCATGCGATTAATGATGAATTCGAGACGCGCGAGTCCGACACCGCGGTGGGGCGTGGTGGCGAAATCGAAGGCTCGGTCCGGATTACCGACATTCATCATGATCTTGACCGGCGGGTCGGGCAGGGCATCGAGCTCGATCTGACGCTGTTCGAAATCGAGGGCTCCCTCGTAGACGTAGCCGGTGTCGCCTTCGGCGCAAGACACCGTGACCGGCTCGCCCTCGCGAAGCGACTGCGTGGCATCGCCACAGCCGACAACGGCAGGGATGCCGAGCTCGCGGGCGATGATCGCCGCATGACAGGTGCGCCCGCCTCGGTTGGTGACGATGGCGGCGGCACGTTTCATCACCGGTTCCCAGTCGGGGTCGGTCATGTCGGCCACGAGGACATCGCCGGCCTGCACCCGGGCCATCTGTGCCACGTCGGTGATAATGCGTGTGCGCCCGGTCCCGATACGCTGACCGATGCTGCGGCCGCTCGTGAGCACCCGCGAACGTGCCCGCAGGCTGTATCGCTGCAGAGTGCGGCCGGAGCGACTCTGTACCGTCTCGGGACGCGCCTGCAGGATGAAAATCTCGCCGGTGTTACCGTCCTTGCCCCACTCGATGTCCATCGGTCGCCCGTAATGGGTCTCGATGAGCAGCGCCTGACGTGCGAGTTCTTGAAGATCCGTGTCGTCGAGACAGAAGCGCTGACGATCTGCCGGTGGCACCTCGACGGTGCGCACACGCTCGGTCGAGCCCGGCTCGCCGTAGACCATCTTGATCGCCTTGGCGCCGAGATTGCGTCGCAGGATCGGCCGCTGGCCGGCTCTTAGGGCCGGCTTGTAGAGATAAAACTCGTCCGGGTTGACTGCGCCCTGCACGACCGTTTCGCCGAGTCCGTAAGAGGCGGTAATGAACACCACCTCGCGGAACCCCGAGTCGGTATCGAGCGTGAACATGACGCCGCTGGCGCCGAGATCCGAGCGCACCATGCGCTGGATACCGGCCGAGAGCGCCACCTGCGAATGATCGAAGCCCTGATGGACGCGATAGGCGATCGCGCGGTCGTTGAACAGCGATGCGAACACGTGTCGCATCGCCTCGATCACGGCGCGCTCGCCACAGACGTTGAGAAAGGTTTCTTGTTGTCCCGCGAAGGACGCCTCGGGAAGATCCTCCGCCGTGGCCGACGAGCGAACCGCGACCGCTGCATCGGGGCCGAGCGCGCGATACCCCTCGAGCACCGCCTGCTCAAGCGCTGGTATCAGCGGCGTCTCTAATATCCAACCGCGGATGCGCGCACCCACTTCGGCGAGGGCGACGACGTCCTCGACATCGAGTCGGGCAAGCTCGGTACGAATGCGATCATCAAGGCCGTTCTGCGCGAGCAGCGCGCGGTAGGCGGCAGCGGTGGTCGCGAATCCGCCCGGAACGCGCACGCCCACCCGCGCCAGCGAGCCGATCATCTCGCCGATCGAGGCGTTCTTGCCGCCCACGATCTCGACGTCGTGCATCGTGAGTTGCTCGAAGGGCAGGACGAGAGGGGAGTTCATTAGCTTGCCGGCTTCCTTGTCCGGTGGAACACTGCACTCACCGCCGAAGCGGCGAGGGAGGGATAGAGTGACGGGCAGGACGGTTTTCTTCGTGTCGGACCAGACGGGCGTGACCGCCGAAACGATGGGTCACAGCCTGCTGACCCAATTTGAGGGCCACCAACTTCGGGCGGTGACTTTGCCATTTGTGTCCAGCATTGACAAGGCGGAGGAGGCCGTCCGGCGCATCGATGCGGCCGCATTGGAGGATGGCGTCCGACCAGTCGTTTTCGGCACCCTGGTACAGGATGAGCTGCGGGCCGTGCTCAAGCGCAGCAACGCGCTGTTTCTCGATTTCTTCGAGGCCTTCGTCGGCCCGTTAGAACAGGAGCTCGGTACACGCTCGAGCCACAGCGCCGGCCGAGCCCACGGACTGGCTGACGCCGCCGGCTACGCGATCCGTATCGACGCGACTAACTACGCGCTGGCGAATGACGATGGCTCGAATCGCGATTACTCACGCGCAGACGTGGTACTCGTCGGTGTGTCGCGCTCGGGCAAGACACCGACCTGCCTTTATCTGGCGATGCAGTACGGGATCTTCGCGGCAAATTATCCGCTCACCGACGATGATCTCGAGTCGAACCGTTTGCCCGCAGCCCTGCAACCTTTCAAAACCAAGCTCTTCGGTCTGCGCATCGCGCCGTCGCGGCTACAGCAGATCCGGCAGGAGCGCCGTCCGAACAGTCGCTACGCATCGCCGCAGCAGGTTCAGTTCGAGACTCGTGCAGCCGATGGGATCTTCCAGAGAAATGGGATCCCGTGGCTTGATACTACCGAATGCTCCATCGAGGAGATATCGGCGCGTATTCTCGAGGCGACCGGAATCGAGAGGCGAATTCGACCGTGAGCGTTGATCCACGCCTCTGGCTAGAGGGGGGCTCCGCAGAGCCGCGCTTGCCGGCCAGTTGGCGCGCACGCCCCGGTAGTTTCACGGCGCTGATGTCGTTGTACGAGAGTAACCATCGCCGTCTCGCCGCGCTCGCCGGTGAGCTGATGCAGCTCGATGGGTGGCGCAGTTCGAGCGTGGCAGGCGATTGCGAGCTGGTGCTCGCCGTGACCGATCGCTCGCCGTACACCACCGACTGCGAGTTGACCTACCGGTTCGATGAGGGCTCCGCCATCCCAAGTTCACCGGATCTCATCGTGCGGATCTATCACGATGCGCGTCTGGTCGAGGCACACTCCTGGGCGCGCGCGCACGAGCATCCGCTATTGCAGGGTTGGCGCGCTTGCATGACCAACACGCTCGATGAGCGGTGGGCGCGCAACGTGATGCTCAACAAATGGCTCGAGTACTGCCTCGACCGCGGACACTCGCTACGCTGAGCAGCCTCAGCGCGAGTTTTGTCGCACCGTCAGCGCGGCTTTGATCGGGGATTTCGGCGAGGGAGCCGCCAGTTCGACGACATCCGTCATTACCTGGACCGCCTGATCGAGCGCGACGTCGGGCGGCTCGAGCTCCGCCAGTGCCTCGGCTGAGGGCAGCGCAGGTTTGCCGAGCGCGGCGCGGCGCTCGTTCTCACGCTTCAGTCGATCGGCTTCGAGGCGTTCACGTTCGGTTCGTCGCTGCTCGAGATTGAGCGACAGCGAACTGCTAGCGCGCAAAACTTCGATGGCGGCGATGTCGCTGACCAGCCAGCGGTAGTCGGGATCGCGCTCCTGGCGGGTGCGTTCGGCCGACACCAGCTTGGCGATCGAGGGCAGACGTGCGTCCTCGGGCTTGAAACTGGCCGCGTCGATTCGGTCCCAAGGCAGAGCATCATCGAGAGAGCTCTCGCCCACGTCCTTCAAGCTGATCGGCGAGGCGAGCGTCACGTCGGGCTCGACACCGCGGTGTTGGGTGCTCTCGCCGGTGACTCGATAAAACTTGCCGATGGTGACCGTCAGCTGTCCGTTGACCGGCCGTGCGCTCCAGCGCGATAGCGGTACGAGGTTTTGCACGGTGCCCTTGCCGAAGCTGCGCTGGCCGACCACGACACCGCGGCGATAATCCTGGATCGCGCCAGCGAAGATTTCGGAGGCAGAGGCGCTGAAGCGATCGATCAAGACGACGAGCGGTCCGTCGTAGGCGACGCCAGAATCCTCGTCGTCGAGCACCTCGCGCTCGCCGTTGGAGAACCGCACCTGCACGACTGGGCCCTGATCCACGAAGAGTCCGGTAAGCGACTGCGCCTCGGGCAGGAAGCCACCGCCGTTACCGCGCAGGTCCATCACGAGTCCGTCGATGCCTTCTGCCTTGAGTTCGTTGATCAGTCGGCGGACGTCGCGAGTCGTGCTGCGGAAATCCTTGTTTCCTGCCCGCTGTCCGTCATAGTCCGAATAGAAGCCCGGCACTTCGATGACGCCGATGCGATAGTCGCGGCCGTTTCGTTGCAGAGTTTTCAGCTCGCGTCGGGCCGCCTGTGCTTCCAGCGTGACCTGCCCGCGGGTCAGTTGCACGATCTTCTCAGGCGTGCCGGGCGTTGCGCCGACCGGCAGCACCTGCAGCCGCACGACCGTGCCGCCCTTGCCGCGAATTAGCTGGACGACATCGTCGATGCGCCAGCCGATCACGTCCACCAGCGCGCCGTCCGAGCCCTGACCGACCGCGGTGATGCGATCGTTGACGGTGAGCGTGCCGGCGGCAGCCGCCGGTCCGCCCTCGATCAGGTTCATGATCGTCACGTAATCGTCGACAAGTTGCAGCGATGCCCCGATGCCCTCGTAATTGAGGCTCATCTGGATTTTGTATTCCTCGGAATTGCGCGGCGAGAAGTAGTTCGAGTGAGGATCGAACGCTCGCGCATACGCGTTGAGATAGACCTCGAAGATTTCCTCGGGCTTTATCTGGTCAGCTCGTGTGAGCACCCGATCGTAACGGGTTCGCAGGGTCTCTCTTGTCTCGGCCCACGTCTTGCCCGTGAGGATCAGCGAGAGCGCATCGGCCTTGACTCGCTTGCGCCACAGCTCGTCGAGTTCGGCGGTGCTGATGGGCCAGGGCGCTGCATCACGCTCGAAATCGAAGCGTTCATCGACTGTGAAATCAGGCTCGGTGTCGAGCAGTGCGAGGGCGTGGCGGATACGCTCACGATTACGTTGTTGATAGCGCGCGAAGATCGCGTAAGCCGGCTCGATATCGCCGGTGCGGATCATGTCATCGAAGCGAAGTGCGTAAGGCTTGAATTCCTCAACGTCACTGGCGAGAAAATAACTGCGCTGCCCATCGAGCGAATCGAGGAAGTTGTCGAGGACGCGCGGCGAGAGCGTATCGTCGATCTTGATCTGACTGTAGTGAGCATCCTCGAGCAGGGCACCGACTTGGCGGGCGATCATCCGCTCGCGGGCCGACGGGGCGAGGGCTCCGGGCGGCAGCACCGACGTGTTCGCCGGTAGGCGCGCCGAACTGCCAAAGCCCATCACGCCGACCGATAGGGCGGTCAGCGCCAGCAGCAGAGTGGGCCGGCGGGCAGGCAGTGTCATGGGAGATCAATCCTGTAGACTGTGTTTAGAGAGACTAGTTCGCGGGCTGCGCGCCTTCAAGTGCGGCCTGTCACCTGCACTTTCGGGCCGACCATGCATCCGCTAGCCATGCTCCTGGGAATTGTGATGGGATCTGCGGTATCCATCACTTTGGCGCTTGCCCTAACGCTGGTCGTGTTCCTGTTCCTGCCGGAGTTCGGTGATCGGATCGGAGGCGAGTTCTGGCCGCTGCTGCGGGCGCTGGCGGGATCCTCGATCCTCGCTGCCCTGGCGGGAGCGGCCTTTTACGGTGAGGTACGGGAGCGGCGCTGGCGTCGGGGGGCGCAGACTGCCTTGCTCCTGACGCTTGGTGTGCTGGTGTGGTGGGTTTGGCCGCAGTGACGGCGTAAGGAGTCTGGCGATGCGAAGTCTTTCTCGATGGATGGTGGCCGGCGCCTCTGCGCTATTGGCCTCGTGTAGTGCATTGCTCGCACCGACCCAGGCGCCGGTGCTCTCGATGGCTGAGTACGAACGTCATATCGTGGCGCTTGCGAGTGACGAGTTCGAGGGGCGCAAGCCTGGCACGGCCGGTGAGCGCAAAACACTCGACTATCTCGTCGGCGAGTTTCAGCGGCTCGGCCTTCGCCCCGGTAACGGCGAGTCGTATCTGCAGTCTGTGCCGTTCGTCGAGATCACGACGGGTAGTGATGCAAGCTTGCGGCTCGGCGACTCGCGGCTCGAGTACCTCACGGACATGGTCATCTGGACTAAGCGTCTGGTACCCGAGATTCGTCTGGAGAACAGTCCGCTCGTCTTCGTGGGTCACGGCGTCGTAGCGCCTGAGTATGGCTGGAACGATTACGCCGGCATCGATATGCGCGGCAAGACCGCGGTGATCCTGATCAACGATCCGGGGTTTGCGACCCAAGATCCAAAGCTGTTCCGCGGTAAGGCGATGACCTACTACGGCCGCTGGACCTACAAGTTCGAAGAAGCTGCACGGCAAGGCGCGGCTGCAGCGATCATCGTTCATGACGATGCGCCGGCCGCCTATCCGTGGGGCACGGTTCAAAACAGCTGGTCAGGGCCGCAGCTCGACATGGTGGCGCCCGATGGCAACGCGTCGCGGCTGCAGCTCGAGGGCTGGATCACCCGAGCGGCTGCTGACGCTCTTCTGCGGGCCAATGGGCGCAGCTATGCCGAACTGCTGGCCGCGGCAAGTCAGCCTGGCTTCAAGCCGATGCCGCTGGCGGGCACTGCCGATGCCGCGTTGCGTAACGTCATTCGGCGCGGCCAGTCGGCCAACGTGGCGGCGGTGCTTCCGGGGAGTCGTCATCCCGACGAATACATTGTCTACATGGCCCACTGGGACCATCTCGGCCGTTCGCTTGCGCGCACGGGAGATTCGATCTTCAACGGTGCGATCGACAACGCCCCCGGGACCTCCGGTCTGCTCACGATCGCGAAGGGTTTCGTGCAGGGCGGACGCCGCCCGGAGCGCTCGATCCTGTTTCTCGCCGTCACGCTCGAGGAGAGCGGCTTGCTCGGCTCGGCGTACTACGTCGCTAACCCGCTCGTTCCGCTTGCGCGCACGGTGGCCGCGATCAACATGGATGCCCTTTACTGGGGCGGTGTCACCCGCGAGGTGACCGTGGTGGGTTCGGGCGCCTCCGAGCTCGAGGGATTACTCGCCCGTGCGGCGAGTCGTCAGGGGCGCATCTTGCGCGATGAGCCGACACCCGAGTACGGCTTCTTTTATCGCTCGGATCACTTCAACTTCGCCAAGGCCGGGGTGCCGGCGCTTTATACGAAGCTGGGGACCGACGATCTCGAGAAAGGGGACGCTTGGGGTCAGGCGCAGGCAGAGGCCTACGTACGCAACGATTATCACAAGCCCTCGGACGAGTATCGTCCCGGGCAGGTCGATTTGCGTGGCGGGATGGCGGATCTCGGACTGCTGTTCGAGGTGGGTCGGTCGTTGTCGAACTCGCGGCAATTCCCCAACTGGTATCCCGACAGCGAGTTTCGGGCGGCGCGCGATCGCAGTCTTGCGGCTCGTTAGCGGCGGCTGAGCAGCTCGCGGGCGAGCCGAAATCCCCAGAAGGCCGATAGCGGCGCGAGCATGACGATCCATGCGGCGAGGGAGCCCGAGACGAGTCCGCCCGCGTAATCGGTCCAGAGTGCAAACACGCCGCCGTTGCCGTACGGACCGAGCATGGCGCGCCCCACGAGGTAAATCAGCAGCGGCAAGCCTGCGGCGCCTAGGGCGAGGCAGACGAGCACGTAGCGCAGTTCGCGTGTCATTCGCGATCCAGCGGCGACCTTCGGTTTGCGAGCAGCCATCGGGCGCATAATAAGGCATGGACACTCTGCGGACAGCGGTCATCGGTGCGGGCTATCTCGGGCGCTTTCATGCGCAGAAGTACGCCAGTCTTCCCGGCAGTTCGCTCGTCGGCGTGGTCGATCCGAGGGCTGATGCGCGTGAGGCACTCGCGCGCGAGCTCGGGGTCGGGGCATTTGCCGACCACCGCGAATTACTCGGCAAGGTCGATGCGGTGAGCGTGGTCACCCCGACGCCGGCGCACCACGGCGTCGCCGGAGACTTTCTGCGGGCGGGCGCACACGTGCTTGTCGAGAAGCCGATCACCGTGACCGTCGACGAGGCGCGCGATTTGATCACGCTAGCGAAGGCGGCGGGTCGGATCTTGCAGGTGGGGCATCTTGAGCGCTTCAATCCTGCGATCGTCGCGGCGGGTGCGCGGCTTGCCGGCGCGCGCTTCATCGAATGCCAGCGCCTTGCGCCGTTCAAGGAGCGCGGTACCGATGTGAACGTGGTCCTCGATCTGATGATTCACGATATCGACATCGTCCAAAGCATCGTTGGTCAACCGATCGAATCCATCGATGCAGTCGGCACACCGGTATTTTCAGGCGCTGTCGACATCGCGAATGTGCGTCTGCGCTTCGCGGGTGGCTGTGTCGCGAACGTGACCGCCAGTCGCGTCAGTCTTAAAACGGAGCGCAAACTGCGCGTGTTTCGCGACGATGCGTATCTATCGATCGATTTGCAGCAGCGCATCCTCACGGTGATCGGCAAACGCACGACACCGGCTTCGGCGGGCGCTCTACCGGTGGATATGAGCGAGGAGAGCTTCGAGCAAGGCGATGCCCTGCGCGAAGAGATATCCGATTTTCTTCGCTGTATCCGTGAGGGACGTCCGCCGCTCGTCGGGGGCGAGGACGGTCTGCGCGCGCTCGAGACCGCGATCCGCATCACGGCACTGCTTGCGCCGCGGGAGCCCGCATGAAACCGGCGCATCTCGAGGCTGCATCGCGCCCGGTGACGGTGGCCGCGACTCAGTTCGCCTGTTCGTGGGATCGCGAGGCAAATCTCGCCACGGCAGAGCGAGTAGTTCGCAGCGCGGCAGCGCGTGGTGCGCAAGTCATTCTGCTGCAGGAGCTGTTCGAGACGCCGTACTTCTGTATCGAACAGGATGCGCGCCATTTCGCACTTGCGACGCGGATCGAGGATAGCGCGGCGGTCGCCATGGGACGTCGACTCTCCGCTGAGCTCGGCGTGGTGCTGCCAATCAGTTTTTTCGAGCGGGCCGGCCAGTCGTTCTTCAACAGCGTCGCGATCATCGATGCCGATGGGTCGGTGCTCGGTCTCTATCGCAAGGCTCACATTCCAAACGGACCGGGCTATCAGGAAAAACACTATTTCAGTCCGGGCGACACGGGGTTTCGGGTCTGGTCGACACGGTTTGCCCGTCTGGGTGTCGGGATTTGCTGGGACCAGTGGTTCCCGGAGTGCGCGCGGGCGATGGCCTTGCAGGGAGCCGAGTTGCTGCTCTATCCGACCGCCATTGGCTCGGAGCCTCCGCCGGCACCGCCGGTGGATTCGCGCGAGCACTGGCAGCGCACGCAGCAGGGCCACGCAGCCGCCAACCTCATGCCGCTGATCGTCTCCAACCGTATCGGCACTGAGCGCTCGTTGCAGGATCCTCAGAATCTTTACATTCGGTTCTACGGTTCTTCTTTCATCACCGATGCCGCGGGGGCCAAACTTGCCGAGGCGGCTCAAGACGAAGAGGCAGTGATCACCTCGACGTTCGATCTTGCGGCGCTCGCCGCACAACGCGCCAATTGGTTCGTGTTCCGTGACCGACGTCCCGAGCTCTATGGCGTTCTGACGAGTTACGACGGCGTCAGGTGAGCTCGCCGCGGTCGCAGCCGATCCCGGTTTGGGTCGTCACGGGCCCGCTCGGTGCGGGCAAGACGACTGTGCTGTCGCGCTGGCTCGCGCACAAGCCGTCCGAGGAAAACTGGGTCGTCCTGCTCAACGAGTACACGGAGGCGGGTATCGATGCGCTCACCGTCGCGGCCAACGCGCGGGGACGCTTCGATGTCAGGCTCGTGCCCGGCGGCTGCTTGGGTTGCTCGGGCGAGGCGGATTTCCGGCGCAACCTGCACGAGCTCGTCACCGGTATTCGGCCCGATCGCATTCTGATCGAGCCGTCAGGAATCGGGCATCCCGGCGAGATCGTCGATGAATTGCTCGCGTATCAGGCGGTGCAGCAGTTGCGACTCGAGGCAGTCGTCGGGCTCATCGATCCGTCGGCGCTCGAGACGATACAGGCGGGTCAGGCTGACGAGATTCTGCGTTCAGTCATCGACATTGCCGATGTACTGCTGTTGTCCAAGGCAGATTTAGCCTCACCCGATCAGCAGCGATCCTTCGACGAACTCGTCAATCGCTGCTATCCGCCGAAGCGCGGCAGCGCGGCGATTCGCGATGGTGCTTTGGAGTCGGTGATGGGATGGCTCGCGCCCGGTGCGATCGCGTCGCACGAGCACAGACCTGCGTTACGAGGGTTCCACACTGCCGCGGACGATCACGGCCATGGCGAGCGCACTGCGTTCGTCGCGGTCGGCCCGGGTGAGCGACGTGAGGTGTCGCATCTCGGTTATCACGGCGCCGAATGGCGCTTCCCACGAAGCGTGTGCTTTTCCGAGGATCGCCTGCTGGCGCAGTTGCGGGGGCTGCGACCGGCGCGGCTGAAGGCCGTGCTGCGTCTCGATGAGGATCGCTGGGTGTTGCTGCAGATCGCCGCAGGGCGTTTGCAGCTCGTCCCCACCGCCTGGCGTCGCGACCAGCGTTTGGAGGTGCAGTTGGCGCCAGGGCACCACTGGGACGTGATCGAGTGGGACCGCCGTTGGCTCGACTGCCTCGAGCTACCCTCCGGTGCGAGCGACCGCGCCACACTGACCCGCTGGTTCGCAGCGGCCGTGGCGGCCGTGCATGGACGCGAAGTGCTCGCGCGTCACCTTCGATGCGAAGGTGCTGGATGGGTTTTCGAGCGTGGCTCGCGCCGGGTGCCGATCGAGCCGCCCGATCGCACTCGCGGTGGTCGCTTGCGAGTGCTCGCCGTCGGCAAAGCCGCAAGTGCGCTGCTCGAGGGATTCGTGCGCGGTATCGGCGTTAGCGAGATCGACGAGGTGATGCTCGTCAGCAAGCCTGGCCATATCGATCGTCACCGTCTAGGTGCGTTGGGCCTCGCGCAGCTCGAGATGCTCGAGGGAGATCATCCGCTGGTCGGCGAGCGTAGTTTTATAGCGGGGCAGCGTGTGCTCGAATGGGTCGGCAGGCCGAGCGCCGCCGATCGTTTCGTCGTGCTGCTGACAGGCGGTGCATCGGCCTTGCTTGCAGCGCCTGCGCCAGGGATCTCCCTCACGGAGAAGCAGTCGCGTATCGAGTCGTTGATGCGCTCAGGGGCTCCGATCGCCGAGTTGAATCGCTTACGCACGGCCCTATCGGCGATCAAAGGCGGACGTTTAGCGGCACGCATGGCACCGGCACGGGTGGTGACACTGGCGATCTCCGATGTCGAGGGTGACGATCCGCGCATCATCGGCTCCGGACCGACCGTCACCGACGAGATATCTCGCGACAGCTACGCGGTGGTCGCGACGCTCGATGATGCGCTCGATGCGCTTGCGCGGCAGATCGAGGCCGATGGATGGCGAGTGATCTCTCTAGGTCGCACGCTGTACGGTGCGGTAGAGGCGATCGCCGCGCAGTGTGCTGAGACACTGCTGACTGCTCCGGGGCCGTGTGTATTCATTGCAGGGGGAGAACCTACGCTGGAAGTGCGGGGTGGAGGTCGCGGTGGTCGCGCGCAGCAGTTTGCGCTGCAGCTCGCCCTCGCGCTCGAGGGAAGGCGGGATATCAGTGTCCTGGTGGCAGGAACCGACGGGACCGACGGGCCCACCGACGCGGCGGGTGGGTTCGCCGACGGCGGTACGGCCGCGAGGATCCGCGCTGCTGGGATGGGTCCCGGTCGCTGCTTGCACGAGAACAACGCGGGAGCGGCTCTGCAAGCGGCCGACAACTTGCTCGTCTCGGGGCCGACCGGTACCAACGTCGCTGATGTGGTCATTGCGATCGTGCGGGGTAGCGCGTCCTCGGGCGCTCGCTAGAATCGTTGCATGACTTCACCTTCGACCATCGCCGTGATCGGCGGTACGGGCGCCCTCGGCGCCGCCATCGCCGCTCGCCTAGCGCGATCCGGAGCGACCGTGCTCATCGGTTCACGGGATGCCAGCAAGGCCGAATCGGCGGCGCAGCAGCTGCGCGAGCAGACGGGCGGTAGGGTGGAGGGCCTCGACAACCGGGGCGCCGCATCGCGCGCGCAACTTGTGATCCTCACCGTGCCGTTCGCCTCACAGGAGACGACGTTACGGGATATCGCCGCGGCGGTATCCGGCAAAATCGTCGTCGACACGACCGTCCCGCTGGTGCCGCCGAAAGTTATGCGCGTGCAGTTGCCGCCCGAGGGCTCGGCGGCGGTGCGGGCTCAGCGCCTGTTAGGCGAGGGCGTCACCGTCGTGTCGGCGTTCCACAACGTCGCGGCGCACAAGCTCGCCGAGACCGGTGCCGTCGATTGCGACGTGCTGGTCTTCGGGGACGATCGTGTCGCCCGTGAGCAGGTCATCGGCGTGGTTGAGCGTTGTGGTCTGCGAGGCTTGCATGGCGGAGCGCTCGTGAACTCCGCAGCGGCTGAGGCGCTGACGTCGGTACTGATCTTTCTGAACAAAACGTACGCCGTCGATGGCGCCGGGGTGCGCATCACCGGCGCGCTCACGCGCCCCCACTCCGGCTGAATGCCGCGGCAGCTCGATTTCGTCGCGCTCGAGGGGCTACCCGAGATTCATGCTGGCGTCGCGCTCGCGCCGTTGATCCTCGCGGCACTGACTCGTCAAGGTCTCTCGCTGCGTCGCGACGATCTGCTCGTGGTCGCACAGAAGATCGTCTCAAAGTCTGAGGGGCGACGGTTTCGTCTGCGTGATGTGCGTCCGTCGACCGAGGCCATAGCGCTTGCAGAGCGTGTGCAGAAGGATGCGCGCTTCGTCGAGCTTGTTCTTGGCGAGTCGACGGAGGTGATTCGTGCGGTGCCCAATATCCTCATCACGCGCCATCGATCGGGTCATGTGATGGCCAACGCGGGTATCGATCGCTCGAACGTTCCGCAGGGAAGCGACGATGGCGAGGACGACTGGGTATTGCTGCTGCCGCAGGACTGCGATGCCTCGGCGGCCTCCCTACAAGCTGCGCTCGCACCCGCGAGCCCCGCGGTGATCATCAGCGATTCGTTCGGTCGCCCGTGGCGGCAGGGGACGGTCAATGTCGCGCTCGGTGTCGCCGGATTTGCTGCGATCCTCGATCTGCGCGGCGATGTCGATCGAGAGGGGCGAGTGATGCAGACGACACAGATCGCGCTCGCCGATGCCGTCGCGGCTGGTGCGGGTCTCGTGATGGGTGAGGCCCGCGAGGGTCGCCCGGTGGTACTCGTACGGGGTCTGGACTTTTCCGCTCCACTGCGCGAGGGTCGTTCGCTGTTGCGATCACTCGAAGAGGATCTTTTCCGTTGAGTTCGTCGCCGACCGTGCTCGCACTGTCCGGAGGAGTGGGAGGGGCAAAACTCTCGCTCGGGTTGGCGCGTGTCCTGCCGCCGGGAGAGCTCGCGGTGCTGGTCAATACCGGCGACGATTTCGATCATCTAGGTCTTCGTATCTGTCCTGATCTAGACACGGTCACCTACACGCTCGGAGGCATCGTGCATCCCGAGCAAGGCTGGGGTCGCGCCGAGGAATCCTTCGGCGTGATGAACGAATTGCGGCGACACGGCGGACCCGATTGGTTTCTGCTCGGCGATCGGGACCTAGTGCTGCATCTCGAGCGTACCCGACGCCTCGCGGCGCGAGAGCGGCTAACGACCATCGCCGCCTCATTCGCAGATCGATTCGGTGTACATACGCGTGTGCTGCCGATGAGTGACTCACCGGTGGCGACTCGCGTCGAGACCGAGGTGGGCGAGCTTGCTTTCCAGCATTACTTCGTACGTCTGCGCTGCGCACCCCGTGTGAGTTCCATCCGTTTCGCGGGGGCTGCCGAGGCGCGCCCGACGGAGGAGTTGCTCATGCTGCTTCGCCAGCCTGCGTTACGAGCGATCGTGCTCTGTCCCTCGAATCCCTACCTTAGTATCGATCCTATCCTCGCGGTATCGGGTATGCGCACAGCATTACGCGCGGCCGGCGTGCCGATCGTGGCGGTGTCGCCGTTGATCGGCGGGCGAGCCGTCAAGGGGCCGACAGCCAAGTTGATGCAGGAGCTCGGCGTGCCTACTGAGCCGGCGGCGATCGTGCGTCATTACGCGGGTCTACTCGACGGAGTGGTGCTCGACGACAGCGATGCCGCCCAAGTGCCGGCTCTCGAATCGTTGGGGCTTCGCGTAGCGCTCACGGCGACGCTGATGCGCTCGCTCGAGGATCGCGAGCGTGTCGCGCAAGTGGCATTAGGGCTCGCCGAGTCGCTGACTGCGCAGCGAGGTGCCGCGTGAGCGTCGTTGCGGTCGTGCCGGTCAGAATGCTCGGCGAGGGCAAGACCCGCCTCGCCACGATCCTCTCGCCGGCGCGACGGGCTGCGTTGGTGCAATCGATGTTGCGCCGCGTGCTCTCCGCGTTGATGGCGGCGCGACGTATCGATCGAATTCTCGTGGTTACGCCAGATCGCGACTTGCAGGTGCCGGCCTCGGTCGAAGTGCTCTTGGACGATGGTCGCGGGCTCAATGCGGCTGTATCGGTCGCGCTCGATCACTTGTCTGCGAACCGGCGGCACCATGCGCTACTCGTGCTCGCTGCCGATGCGCCCCAGGTGACTGCGGCAGAGATCGACCGACTGGTCGAGCGTTCCGAGGCGAGCGACGTGGTCGTCGTGCCGGATCGGCGCGAGGAGGGGACCAACGCGCTGTGGTTGAGGCTGCCGACTCGCTTTCGACCGCGCTACGGCGTCCGCAGTGCCGAGCAGCATGTCGCAGAGGCATCGAGACTTCATCTGCGAGTCGAGCGAGTCAGGGTGCCCGGTCTCTCGCACGACGTAGATCTTCCTGACGATCTTGATGCCGAGCCGATGCCCGACGAAGTCGCGCGATTGCTGGCGGATGAGGACGATCTGCCGGCGCTGTTGCAGCGCGCGTCCGAGCTGACGGTGCGTGGATTCGGCACACGAGTCGGATATTCGCGCAAGGTCTTCATTCCTCTGACGCACCTGTGTCGAGACGTGTGTCATTACTGTACGTTTGCCTCGCCACCCAAACGGGGTACCCGGGCATATCTCGATATCGACGAGGTCTTGACGATCGCTCGCGCAGGGGCCGCCGCCGGTTGCCATGAAGCCTTGTTCACGCTTGGCGATCAGCCCGAGCGACGTTATGCGGCGGCGCGCGAGGCGCTGAGCTCAATGGGTTATGCCAGCACGCTCGACTACCTCACCGAATGCGCGCGACGCGTGTTCGAGGAGACGGGGTTGTTACCGCATCTTAATCCCGGCGTGATGGATCGCGAGGCGCTCGCCCGTTTGCGACCCGTGGGCGTCTCGATGGGCCTGATGATCGAATCTGCAGCGGAGCGTCTTTGCGCACCGGGCGGCCCGCACCATCGCTCGCCGGACAAGCATCCGGCCGTGGGGCTCGCCACCCTCGCGGAGGCGGGCCGCCAGCGTATTCCGTTCACGACCGGGCTGCTGATCGGTATCGGTGAAACTCGCCGCGAGCGTATCGACACCTTGCTCGCCATCCGCGAGTTACACTTACGCCATGGTCACGTGCAGGAACTTATCATCCAAAATTTCCGCGCCAAACCCGGCACTCGCATGGCGCGCTCTGCCGAGCCCGATCTCGAGGAGCTGCAGTGGACGCTCGCCGTAGCACGGCTCATTTTTGGCTCAGGCATGTCGATCCAAGCGCCGCCGAATCTTTCGGTCGGTTCGCTCGGGGCGCTGATCGAGGCGGGCGTCAACGATTGGGGTGGGGTCTCGCCGGTCACGCCGGACTTCGTCAATCCGGAGGCGCCTTGGCCTGAGCTCGTGCAGCTTGAGCAACAGACCGCCCGTGCCGATCGTTGGCTCGTACAACGCTTGCCTCTGATTCCACGCTACGCATCGGAGCTCGAGCGCTGGGTCGACCCCGTCTTCCACACCGCGATTCGTCGTCGGGTCGAGGCTGCCGGTTACGTCCGGGAGCCCGGCTGGACGGCTGGGTCGGGCGTCGCGCCGCCGGCACGCTATCGACAAACCAGCGCTACGCGCGCGACGTTGGAGCCGCGCCAGGTCTCGCCGCAGATCCGCGCGATTCTCGCGCAGGCTGAGGAGGGCTTCGTACTGAGCGAGGAGGCGCTCGTCCGGCTGTTTGCAGCCGACGGGGCGGATTTCTTTGCGGTGACGTCGGCCGCCGATGCCCTCCGGTCACGTCAGGTGGGTGAGGTCGTTACCTATGTGGTCAATCGCAACATCAACTACACCAATCAGTGCACCTATCGCTGTGGGTTCTGTGCGTTTGCCAAGGGTCGCAGTGCTCGCGCCCTGATCGGGTCGGGTTACCTGCTCGATTTCGAGCAGATCGGTCTTAGGGTTGCAGAGGCTGCAGCTCGTGGGGCTACCGAGGTCTGTCTGCAAGGCGGCATCCACCCGTCGTTTACGGGCGAGACCTATCGCCGCATCGTCGAGCCAGCGCGCACAGCGGCGCCCGAGATTCACATCCATGCGTTCTCGCCGCTTGAGATCTGGCACGGTGCGCAAACGTTACGTATGCCCGTGGCCGAGTACCTCTCGATGCTGCGCGCCGCAGGCTTACGAACCTTGCCGGGCACCGCCGCGGAGATCCTCTGCGACGATGTTCGTCGCACTCTCTGTCCGGACAAGATCACGAGCGGTCAGTGGCTCGATGTGATGCGTGCTGCGCACGGAGTCGGTCTGCGCAGTACCGCGACGATGATGTTCGGTCACATCGAGGCGCCGCAGCATTGGGCTCGCCATCTACATGCTATTCGCGCGCTGCAGGCCGAGACCGGTGGCTTCACCGAGTTCGTACCGCTCCCCTTCGTGCATACCGAGGCGCCGATTTGGCACAAAGGCCTGGCGCGAAGCGGGCCGAGCTGGCGCGAAGCGATGCTTGCCCATGCGGTCTCGCGGCTCGCGCTCTCGCCGCTCGTACCGCACATACAGGCTTCGTGGGTAAAGCTCGGGCGCGAGGGCGCGCTTGAGGCGCTGCAGGCCGGAGCCGACGACTTCGGTGGCGTGCTGATGAACGAGTCGATCACCCGCGCGGCAGGCGGTGTCAACGGTCAGGAAATGTCGTCGGAGACGATCGAGTCGGCGATCCGATCGATTGGCCGCGAGCCGCGTGAGCGCACCACGCTTTATGCTGCGCCAGCGGAACGACAGCGGAGCCCGCTCAGCGCAGTGCCGGAATGACGTGCTGACCGATGATATCGAGCGCTTCCATCGGCTGATCATGCAAGCGCAGCGCGCACTCGGTGAGACCCGCTTTCGCAAATAACCGAAAGCGCTCGATCTCCCGATCGAGATCTTCGAGGCCGCCGGTCGAGGTGAAGTACTCGCACAGCCGGTTTGGGATCTCCTGCGGAATGCCCTTCACGTCTCCGGACCGATCAAACCAGGCTGCAACGAACCGATCGTAGTGATCTCGGACAAGTTGAGCCTCCTCTTCGGAGAGGCACTGCATGATGAGTTCTTTCTGCAGCTTGATCGCACGCCACGGCAGTTCGCGTCGCGACTCTCGATAACCCTCGGCTCGGTTGCGTTTGAGATGCCAAGCCCAAAAGGTATTGGTGCGCAGCGGCGCCATGTTTGCTTCGCGCTTGGCAGCACCTTCGTTAACGTCTTCCATGGCCTTCGCCATCACCTCGGGGGGTGTGCAGCCGATGAAGACGCCATCCGCGACACGCGCTTCCATGCGCATCATTTGTCCTCGGTAGGCGGTCCCGTAGACCAGCGGCGGATTGGGTGCCTTGAGCCAGCCGTAGGCGCAGGGCAGGTGCATCACGAAGTCCTCGCCCTTGAACCCCTGGGCGAGTTTGCCGCGTCCTGCGCCGCGTACGATCTCGATGCCTTCGCGGGTCGCCCGTACGATTTTCTCGGGGCGCTGGATCCCCATGGCATCGATATTGCCTTCGCCTGCACCCATGGCGATCACGGCCCGTCCGCCCGCCAATTCATTGAGCGACAGCAGGCTGTTCGCAATCTTCATCGGATGCATTTCGAACGGACTCACCGCCAGCGGTCCGAGCAGCAGTTTTGAAGTGGACTGAGCGAGCGGCACGAGCGAGAGGAAGCAATCCCAGTGCGCAAAATAGTTTGACGACCAAAGCGCCCTGACACCGTACTGCTCTGCACGTGCTCCAAGTTCTGCGACTTGGGTAGGCGTCAGATCGGGTTCGAGAATGATATCGATTTCCATCTGAGCAGCCTATCAGGCGTAGTGCGCACGCAGGAGGGGGCATCGGGGCGTATAGTCACCACATGAACAGCGTCCGACCCAAGATGCCTGTCCCAGAGGTGGTGCATTTCTACGATCCGGTGACGTTTACGTTCACCTACGTAGTGTCGGATCCGGCCTCCGGTCGGGCTGCGATTATCGATCCCGTGCTCGATTACGATCCGACAACGCGAAGCATCGCCACCCATTCGTCGGATCAGGTCTTGCGATTCGTCGCGGAGCGCTCGCTGGCGGTCGAGTGGATTCTCGAGACTCACGCGCACGCCGATCATCTGACGGGTGCCGAATACCTCAAGCGACGTTGGGGGCGCTCGCCGCGGGTGGGTATTGGTGCCGGAATCCGCAGTGTTCAGGCTGCGTTCAAGCAATCTTTGGCGCTCGAGCCCGAATTTCCGGTCGACGGCCGGCAGTTCGACATGCTTCTCGAGGAAGGCGATCGGCTGCCGCTCGGCGGCTTGAACATCGAAGTGCTCTCGACGCCGGGGCATACACCGGACAGCTTGACGTACCTCATCGGCGATGCGGCCTTCATCGGTGACACGATGTTCGCGCCGTACTACGGCACGGCCCGTTGTGACTTTCCGGGCGGTGACGTCCACCAACTGTATGCCTCGATGCAAAAGCTGCTGTCGTTGCCCGACTCGACACGCATCTTCCTGTGTCACGACTATCCGCCGGACGGGCAAGCGCCCCAGCACCTGACCAATCCTCGCGACCAGCGCGAACATAACGTCCATCTGCGGGGTGGAGTGGGCGAGGCGGTATTCGCCAAAATGCGACTAGCCCGCGACGCCAGCTTATCCACGCCGCGACTGCAAGAGCCGTCGCTGCGGATCAACGTCCGTGCTGGCCGGCTCGAAGATCCTAAGGTCACCGCTGAGGCGTTGCCATGACGATCGACTGGGTCGCCTTCTCGCCGTGGTCGGCGTTGATCGGTGGTGTGCTGCTTGGCGCCGCCTCGGCTTTGTTCATCCTCGTGAACGGCCGCATCCTCGGAATCAGCGGTATCGTCGGCGGGTTGCTGAGTCCGCGAGCGGGCGATGTGGGCTGGCGGGTCGCGTTTGTGCTCGGACTGCTCGCCGCGCCGCTGGTGTTTAATCTTTGGCAGGGTGTGCCGGTGCCGCGCGTCGAGGCTGGCTGGGGAACGGTCGTCATTGCGGGGCTGCTGGTCGGTCTCGGTACACGTTACGGCTCCGGTTGCACGAGCGGTCACGGGGTATGCGGACTGTCGCGTCTGTCGCCTCGATCACTCGCTGCGACTCTCTCGTTCATGGCGGCCGGCTTCCTGACCGTCTACGCGGTTCGGCACCTCTTCGCCAGCCTGTCTGGGGGTACGCCGTGATGCAACGCCTGTCAGAATTTTTGATCGGCTTGCTGTTCGGTATCGGGCTACTGATTTCGGGCATGACCGATCCCGCCAAAGTGATCGGGTTTCTGGATCTTGCGGGGGCATGGGATCCCTCGCTCGCATTCGTGATGGGTGGTGCGATCTTGGTCGGGGTGTTTGCGTTCGCCTTTGCTAAGCGTCGCGCGACAGATTTCTTCGGTGGCGCGATCCGCTGGCCGACGGCCAACACCATCGATCGACGTCTCGTCGTCGGATCTTTGGTGTTTGGCGCCGGTTGGGGTCTCGCGGGTTTCTGTCCGGGTCCGGCATTGGTATCGCTCGGTGCGGGCGTACCCAAAGCGATCGCCTTCGTCGGCGCGATGCTCGCGGGTATGGCGCTATTTGAGATCGCCGAGCGCCGTTTTCGCTGAGCTAATACGAACTCGATCGTCCTCGACCCAAACCGATCTCCCTCACCCCCGCGGTGGCTGGCTACGCCCTTTTCAGCTGGCCCTAGACGAGGCCTAGAAATGGTGTCATTTTAGTTCGCCAAAGTTAAAAAATTGCAGAGCAAACCGGGAGGTCCTGATGAACGAAATAGAACAAGATCAGGGGCTGCTTCTTCAAAAACTCATTGATTCGCTGCGCGAAATACTTGGCCCGGACTTCATCGAAGTTCAGATCGGATTTTTCAAAAAACTCGGGCAGATCTCTTCAGTAGCGGGCGGCGTGCTTGGATTGCTTATTGGAATTGTCGGAGCGATAAAATCCGATTCTTTTCTTCTTTTCGGTTTCGGAATCGGCTGGGTATTCTTGTCCGCCGTTTTCTATTACGCAGGTGCCGCGACCCTGCCGGCATGCGAAAATTCTGTCAAAAACAATCCGACGAGTATCGGTTCATTCCGCATCCTTGATGCCTTTGCCGCTCTCATAGGGTTGCTGATTGTTTTTGCGGTCGTGGCGCTCGTGTATACGACCATAAAATTTGAAGACTTCGATATCTTGAAGTACGGGATTCCCGTCTTGGTGTTCATGTTCTTCTTCGTCTATTTGTTGCTATTCCCAGAGCAAATATCAACGAAGCAGGGGTCCTCGATGTCGGCTGGTCAAGATGCGCTAGCACTTTTTTCCATATTCGGAAAAGCGGCGATGCGCCTGGTACCAATTAGTTACGGCTCACTGACTGCGGTCGGGGCGTACATCTTGGGATACACGCTTTATGGTTTTTTCGGAGACAGCGGTGTCGGTAAGGTGTTCGAGCTCATCGGGTCGGGGATAGAGGGATTAGTGGGAACCTCTATTTTTATCTACGGACTTCTGTACCCGCTTATTTCATACATACTGTTTGTGATTTTCTTTCTGTCGATAGATCTGGCGAAGAATATTTTGGCGATATCGAAAATTGAGGAAAATCAAACAAAACGCGGCGTCGTTCCTGGGGTCGGCCAGCATGGCGCTTCTGCGTCCACTGTGGCGGGGCGGCAGGACTCAGTAGAGCGTTCGTTCCATTTGTCCACCGACGGTACTTCGGCGGAGACGCAGGTCGTTTCTGAGTCGGAGCTGCATTCGCTATATCGGCAGCAGCGGATTAGCGATGAATCTCTCATTTGGACCGACGGGTGGTCGGAGTGGCGTTCGTATAAGGACGTCTTCGGCTGAAATTCTTTGGCCACGTATGTACTGCCTTCTTTGAATAAGGTTTTTGGGGAGTACGGCGGTGAAGATTTCGTTCCGTGTTGAGCGTTCCGTTTTTCGGGGGAATGACGAGGAGTCCTCGTTTAAAGAGTTGTTGGTATCGCTCAGCATCCCGTTAACGGTAAATAGCTTTGTTAAGACGCCTAATTCGCTTGTAATTCAAGTAGAGACGTCGAGTGACGGCGCGGCGCTTACAAAGGTCTTGAATGATCTCGGGTATCCCGTTGCGGTGATCTCTGCGGAGGGCGGGACAGTAAGGGACCAGCCGATTCCGAATGCGGTTCCGCCGGCGATGAAAGTCACGCCGGGTGGGGCTGTTCCGCTCAATCCGTTGGATGGTAGGAGGGTAACGACTCCTCCGGACCAAAATGCGGAACCGGTGGACCGCGTCGAGCCTGCTGTTATCCGTGCGGTTGTCCCGCCGCCGACGAAGATCGACTCTCCGAAACCTTACGGAGAGGCATCGTCTCGTCCGGATGTGGCTCGAGTAAGTCCGTCAGTTCCGACATCGACGCCTCCGGCGCTTCAGGCGCGATCGCAACCTGGGCCCCCGGCATCGACCGACGTCGTAGGGGCTAACGTTCGGTCTCCAGTCGGTGTCGCCGGCAAGAGTCCGCCACCTAGTCGCCCCCCCATTATTAACCCGCCTGCGCTAAATCGATCGAGCGGGACGTCTGTGCGTTCGGTCCCGCGACAAGTCCGCGACGAAGTGAGTCCGGCGTTACCCAAAACCGGGCGAGACCTATCAGGTCGTGATCCGCTCATTCCGTCGCGAATGGCGCCCGTCGACGGGAATGAACAAGGCGTAGTACAGACGGAAGTTGAGGAGCGCGGTGATTATTTCGCTGAGGCGAAACGGAGAAACCGGGTTGCGTTAATTGTCTTGGTGTCGGCTGCGGTAATTATCGCCCCGGCGTTTACCTTTCGCCACGAAATAAAGGCGGTGTTTGCGGGCCTGATTGAAAAATCAGGCTCGCTAAAGGCGATTGGCCAGTCAGTCGACTCCGCGCGGAATCCGACAATCAGAGGTCCATCGCCATCGGCTGGCGATGCAAATCCGATGGGGACTCCTGGCTCCTCGAGGCAAACCGTTGTACCTCGCGAGCCAGTTGCTGATAAATCAGTCGCTGTGCGGACGGTCCAGCAGCCAACTTCCGTTGATAAAACGCGGCGTGATGCCACGTCGGCGGAGCCCGCCCGTCCGGTGTCAGCGACTGTTTCCGCGAATGCGCGTCGAAAAGACACGCAAAATTTACGGAATCTTCCCAACGAATCAGTTGTTCGTGAGGGCGTTCCAAGCGCTAGTGATGCATCTCTCCTTGCTCGGGAAGCGCGCGAAGCAGTGGTATCGGAGTCTGTAGAGCCTGCCAAGGTTGCGAGTCCCGTCCGCGGCGATGCGATTCGGGTTGGTCCTGATGATATTTATAGCTCCTGCACGCGGCCGCTGGGTCGTCCGTCGATTCCAAATGGCCGAACGGCATCAAGAGAGCAAATGGTAAGCGCGACTCGGCTTGTTAAAGAATTCGACCGTATTAGCACTCAGTTCCAAAATTGTATAAAAGAGCAGGAGCCTTCGCTGGGGTCTCGTAACCTCAGTCGGAGAGCGCAGGTTGCAGAACAGAAAGTGAATGAATCGTTTGAAGAGGCATCAGATCTTGCTGGAGAGTTAAACGCTCAGATTCGCATGTATAGGGCACGATCAGACGTTCGGTGATCAGGCTGCCAGAAAAAGATCTGGAAATTCGACTGATTTCTCTCACGACCGAGGCCATCGCCGGTAATGCATGGATTCCAGCTTAGGCAGGTCTTATCTACCCGAAAATGGTGGAGGCGGCGGGAATCGAACCCGCGTCCGCAAGCCCTAGACTTCAGGATCTACGCGCGTAGCTCTCTCATTGGATCTCGCCTTGCGCTACCCGAGGAGCAGGGAAGACGCTCAGCCAGCAGACGGTGACTCTTAGCGGGACTGCCCCGTCGCACGGCAGCCCGCGATCCTATAAGCGCGTCCCCTGATTCGGTGTTATAGGCACCAGCCGGTCAGAGGTTAGGCGGGATTAAGCCGCCAGAGCGTAGTTGTCGTCGTTGGCAACTGTAGTTTGCAGCAAAGTTTTACGAGGCTCACTGCACCTCGGCACGCCCCTGAAGGTTCGCAACCCACGTCGAAGCCGGTCGCCCCCTTTGAGGAAGTGGCGAGTATAGCTGAATCACCCGCGGCGCAGTAAGCGTGCCTTGTCGCGCGCCCAGTCGCGCTCCTTTTCTGTGGCGCGCTTGTCGTGCTGCTTCTTGCCTTTGGCGAGACCGATGCGCAGTTTCGCGCGGCCACGCTGCCAGTACAGTTCGAGCGGCACGATCGTGTATCCCTTGCGTTCGACGGCGCCCACTAGATGTGCGATCTCCGAACGGTTGAGCAGCAGCTTGCGGGTACGGGTCGGATCCGCACTCACGTGAGTCGAAGTCGTCTTAAGCGGGGTGATGTGTGCGCCGAGTAGGAACACCTCGCCCTCGCGCAGATAGACGTAGGCCTCGGTGATCTGCGCTTTGCCGGCACGCAGGGCTTTCACTTCCCAGCCTTCGAGCGTCAGCCCGGCCTCCAAGCGCTCCTCGATGAAGTAATCGAAGCGCGCCCGACGGTTCTCGGCGATCAGCGGATTATCGGCGGGGTCCTTGCCCATGGGATCATTCTACGCGCGCTCGCGGTGACATAATCCGACCATGCGCGAAGTCATCCGCTCCGCACTGGTCAGCCTGCCGCCCGAGCGGCTGTACGCGCTCGTCACCGACATCGAGCGCTATCCCGAATTCGTGCCGGGCTGCACGCACGCGCGTATCGAAGAGCGGCGCGAGGGTGAAGTCGTGGCGACGCTCGGCGTGCAGCGGCGATCGCTCAACACGGAGTTCACCACTCGTAACTCGCTCGAGCCGCCGCACGGGGTCACCATGCGGCTCGTGCGCGGTCCGTTCAAGACGCTTGAAGGCGTGTGGACGATACGTCCTGTGGGGGAGTCGGGCTGCGAAGTTTCGTTGCGACTGCGTTTCGAATTCTCCAATCCGATCTCGGGTCTCGTGTTTACGCCGATTTTCGAGGAGACCGCCGCCTCGCTTGTCGATGCGTTCGTGACGCGAGCCCGTGCACTCGCCGGGCGTGGCGCGTGAGTATGGAAGGATCGGTGCGCTGCGCGTTCGCAGCGGCGATCGGTGGCTGGCGAGGCGTGATCGAGCTGGAGCTGCCAAGTGGGGTCTGCGTCGTCGACGTGCTGGCGGCTGCACGCATGCATCTGGTAGCACTTGGTGGTCAGGCGGCGAAGGCGGCCAGTGCCGAGCACGATGGGCTGTGGTCTAGCGGGACCGTGGGTATCTTTGGAGTGGTCTGCGAGCGCAGCCGGCGGATCGAAATCGGGGATCGAGTGGAGCTCTATCTGCCGCTGCAGGTCGATCCGAAAGCCGCTCGGCGGGAACGCGCTCGTGAGCGTCAGAACGAAAAGGGTCGAAATCCGCTTACGGTGTCGGGGTCGTCGCGGCGCTAGCGGGCAGTTCCGTCGGCGCACCGACGTTCTCGATGCGACTGACCTTGTCTTCGGTGAAATAAATCGTCAGGCGCTGACGCTCGATCTTCTCGGCGCGGCCGAGACGCAGCGTGTAGAGGTAGTCCCAGCGATCACGATCGAAGGCGTCCGGCAGCATCGGCGTGCCGAGCAGGAAGCGCACCTGGGCGCGAGTCATGCCCTCTTTAACCTGGGTTACCTGGCGCGCATCCAGGAAGTTACCCTGCTGGACCACCATTCGGTACACGCAGCCCGTCTGCAGCAGGCAGGCCAGCACGACGATCGTGCGGACGGCTCGCATGCGGATGGAGGGCTGGACCATAATGCCTAGTCTACCGGATCGAGCCGGTGGGGAGGCGAGTGACGTGGAAGGCAAGGACCTGCGTAAGGCTGGGCTGAAGGTGACGCTGCCGCGCGTCAAGATTCTCGACATCCTCGAGAAAAGCGGTAACCGGCATTTATCGGCGGAGGATATCTACCGTCGGCTCGTTGATCTTCGTGAGGACATCGGTCTGGCAACGGTGTACCGCGTACTTACGCAGTTCGAGGCCGCCGGCCTCGTGACGCGACATCACTTCGCGGAGGGCATGGCGGTGTTCGAGCTGAACGCCGGCGCTCATCACGATCACATCCTGTGCCTGGATTGCGGGCGCGTCGAGGAATTCGTCGACACCGAGATCGAGGCCCGTCAAAGCGCCGTCGCCAATCGCCACGGTTTTGCGATCAGCGACCACGCCCTCGTGATTTACGGACACTGCCAGAAGGCGAGCTGTCCGCATCGCGGCTCGGGCGCTCCCGAGTAGGCGCAAGGCCCGCGGCGAGCATCTCGCTCGCATGCGCCCGGGCGGCTGGGGTGAGGGTGACGCCGCCAAGCATTCGAGCGATCTCTTCCACTCGCGAGCTGCCCTCAAGAGGCGTGATTTGAGTGCGGGTGGTCGTCCCGTCGGTGAGTTTTGATACTCGAAGGTGCTGAGCACCGAGCGCTGCCACTTGCGGCAGATGCGTCACGCAGAGCACCTGGCCCTCAGCACCGAGCGAGGCCAGTTCGCGACCAACGATCTCTGCCACGGCACCGCCTACGCCCGAGTCGACCTCGTCGAAAATGCGGCAGGGCATCAGGGAGGGGCGAGCGTGTTGGCGCTTGGGCGCGCCAAGCGCGCGAGCCGCGAGCGCGACCTGCACGGCGAGCGATAGGCGCGACAACTCGCCGCCCGAGGCCACCTTAGAAATCGCCGCCGGGGGTTGGCCCGCGTTGGCCGACACTCGAAATTCCACTTCCTCGAGCCCCGCGGCGCGGGTGGGTTCGCCGGTGCCGTCGGATGTGACGGCCGACAGGGCGATCTCAAACCGGCCGCCGGTCATGCCGAGCGTCTGCATGCGGGCGGTAATGTCGTCCGAAAGTTTGCGGGCGGCCTTAGCGCGAACCGTCGAGAGCTGCTCGGCACTGGCGCGCCACGCTTGAGTGGCCTCGCGGACCGCTTGCTGTAACGTGACAGCATCCTGCTCCAAAGTTTCTAGTCGGTCGCGGTCCGCGCGTAGCTCGACGAGCTGCGCAGGCAGTTGTTCCGCCTCGACGCGATGCTTACGAGCGAGTTGCTCCACACTCGCCAGTCGCGCCTCAAGTGCCGCTTGGCGCGCCGGATCTGCTTCGAGTCCGTCGAGATAGCGCTCCAGTTCACGCGCAGTATCGGCGAGGCGGATCACCGCCTCTTCGAGCGCGGGCAGCAGCTCGCAGATACGTGCGTCGTAGCTCGCGACCTGTTTGAGTGACTGCAGCGCCCGCGCAGCTTCGCCATGCGCATTGGTCTCGTCCGCCTCGTAAAGACGATCGAGCGCGCCACGCGCAGCGTCCGCGAGCCGACCGCTGTGAGCGAGGCGAGTACGCTCCCCGGTCAGCGTCGCGAGCTCGCCCGGCTGCAGAGCGAGAGCCTCGAGTTCCTGCACCTGATGACGCAGCAGATCGAGGCGCGCATCGCGGTCACGCGCCGCCGACTCTAGCGCTGTGAGTGCCGCGCTACGCGCGAGTCGCTCGCGGTGGCGTTCGGCGACCGCTGTCGTCAGCTCGCCGCAGCCGGCGTACTCATCGAGGAGTTCTCGTTGCACGCTCGAACGAGTCAGTGACTGGAATTCGTGTTGACCGTGGATTTCGGCCAGACGCTCGCCCACCGCGCGCAGCACTTGCACCGGGACTGGCTGGCCGTTGAGGTAGGCGCGCGACTTACCCTCGCGGGTAATGACGCGCCGGACGATGAGCTCGTCCTCGGCCTCGATGCTCTGCTCGGAGAGCTCTGCACGCAGAGCTTCGCTCGCGCCGCGCAGCTCGAACGTGGCGGTCACCTCCGCCCGGGCTGCATCGTGGCGAATCACCTCGGCGCCCGCTCGGGCACCGATGGCAAGCTGCAGTGCATCGACGAGGATGGATTTGCCAGCGCCTGTCTCACCGGTGAGCACGGTGAGCCCAGAGCCAAATTCGATTTCGACCGCATCGATGATGGCAAAGTCGCGGATGTGAAGCTGCGTCAGCATCGGGACTCAGGGCTCCGCGTCGAAGCTGCGTCGACCCCAGTTGAGCTTGCTGCGTAGCAGCTTGAAGAAGTCGTACCCGGGCGGATGTAGCAGCGTGATGCGTTCGGGTGCGGCCCGTACCGTCAGCGCGCAGTTCGGGTACAGCCGACCGAGCGGACGGCCGTCGCAAGCGACTTCGGCGAGCGGGTCGGGGCGATTACCGAGGCGGATCTCGATGCTCGAGCGGGCGGAGACGACAATCGGTCGATCAGCCAGCGTGTGCGGACAAATCGGCGCCACCACCACCACGTCAAGATCGGGCTCGACGATCGGGCCACCGCAAGAGAGCGCGTAGGCGGTTGACCCGGTGGAGCTTGCGACCACGAGACCATCACCCCCGTGGCTGTTGACGTACCGGCCGTTGATGAAGGTGTCAAAGTCGATCAGGCGTCCGCTTTGGCTGGTCTGAAGCACGACGTCGTTCAAGGCGAGACCCACACTGCGGGCGCCGGTCGGGCCCTGTAGCTCGGCCATCAGCAATGGGCGCTGGTCTCTTTGGCATTGCCCCTCGAGCGCCGCATCGACGGAGGCGAGCATCTCCTCGGGATTGACGTCGGTGAGAAAGCCGAGTCGGCCCCGATTGACCCCCAGCAGCGGCGTGCCACGCGGTGCAACGAGTCCGGCGGCGTAAAGCAGCGTACCGTCACCGCCGATGGCGACGACCAGATCGGCCCGCCGGGTGAGCTCGTCGTCGCTCAGAAACTCTGCGTTCAGGCCCGTGAGTCGCGACGCTTCCTCGGCCGGGGCGAGCACGCTGATACCACGCCGGCCGAGGTGTTCGGAAAGCAAGGCAGCGCTCTCGGCGACGCGAGCGTCGGCGAAGCGGGTGATGAGGGCACAGCGTCGGATGTCTGGCATGGAAACCTGCAATCGGTCCACGGGGTTTTAACACGCCGGCGTCGGGGAACCAACGTGCGTTGCGGGTCGCTTGACGCGCTGCTGCGTGGGTCGGTAGTTTTTCGTCACATGGCCCACGATTACGACGAGCTGCTCAACGAGCGCGCGCAGCAGCTGCTCCGGGTGCTCGTCGAGAGCTACATTCGCGACGGTCAGCCGGTTGGCTCACGCGCCTTGTCGCGCGATTCCGGCCTGCAACTCTCCTCGGCCACCATCCGGAACGTCATGGCCGACCTCGAGTCGCTGGGGTTCGTTGCCTCGCCACACACCTCCGCCGGCAGAGTCCCGACGAATCGCGGCTACCGATTCTTCGTCGACACGCTGCTGCGCTCTCGCGTACTCGATGGGGTCTCGGAGGACGAGCTGCGTCGGCATCTCGAGCCCGCGCAGGCAGGCGATCCTAAATCTCTGGTCGCGCATGCCTCGCATTTGCTCTCGAACGTCACTCGATTGGCCGGTGTGGTGACGGTGCCGAGACCCAAGACCGCCTCGATCAGCCACATCGAGTTCGTCGGGCTGTCTGAGAACCGCGTGCTCGTGGTGCTGGTATTTAACGACCGTGAGGTCCAAAACCGTATTTTGCACCTCGCTCGTCCGCACTCAGGCGAAGAGTTGCGGCGAGCCGCGAATTTCCTCAACGAGCTGCTGATCGGGCGCAGCGCCGATGCGGCGCGGGAGGAGATCCTGCGGCAGCTGCAGGAAGACCGCGAGCGCATGAACACGCTGATGCTCGAAGCCATCGGCATGGCACAGCAGGTTTTCGCGCAGGGCGGGCCGGCGCCGACACGACCCGATCTAGAGTACATCGTGGCCGGCGAGACCAACCTGATGGGTGCGGCCCAGCTCACGAGCGTCGAGAAGCTCAAGCGTTTGTTCGAAGCGTTCAACGAAAAACGCGATTTCCTGCACCTGCTCGATCAGAGCCTGCACGCCGAGGGGATTCAGATCTTTATCGGTCAGGAATCGGGCTATCAGGAGCTCGACGACTGCAGCCTCGTCACTGCGCCCTATAGCGGGGACGATGGCATCATGGGGGTGATTGGAGTCATCGGACCCACCCGCATGGCCTACGAGCGGGTCATCCCGATCGTCGACATCACGGCCCGACTACTTGGGTCGGCCTTGAATTCCCGTCGTTGAATCCCCATTTCCCGCCTTGAACTCGGGAGCGCGCGTCGTCCCGGGCGTTGCGCTGCATCCTAACCCCTTGATTTATAGAGATTTACGATGTCCGACGCTGCCTCCGATCCGGTCGCCGACCCACAGGGTGACTCCGCCACCCCGAGTGTGGCGCCGAACCTGGCCGAAGAGCTTGCCGCAGCGAAGGAGCAGACGCTGCGGGCGCTGGCCGAGCTGGACAACGTGCGCAAGCGGGCCCAACGCGATGTCGAGAACGCGCATCGTTATGCCCTAGAGAAATTTGCGCAGGAGTTGCTGCCCGTGAAGGACAGCCTCGATCTGGCGATCGAGAACGCCGCTCGGGCCGATGCCGCCGCCCTCATCGAGGGTCAGGCCGCGACGCTGCGGCTATTCGAGAAGGCGTTGGAGCGGGCCGGCATCACCGAAATCAATCCGCTCGGCCAGCCCTTCGATGCCAATCAGCACGAGGCGATGGCCGCTCAGCCCTCCGAAACCGCGGAGCCGAATTCGGTGCTCGCGGTCGTCCAACGCGGCTATACGCTTAACGGGCGTCTGCTGCGAGCCGCCCGCGTCATCGTTTCTCGCTCGCCGGGTTGAATCCCGCACCCCTAACCCCACATCACACCCCATTCGACACTTTTCCGGTTGGAGTAGCTCCCATGGCCAAAGTCATCGGCATCGATCTCGGGACCACGAACTCGTGCGTCGCCATCATGGAAGGCGGCAAGCCGCGCGTGATCGAGAACAGCGAGGGTGATCGCACCACGCCATCGATCGTGGCGTTCACCAAGGACGATGAGGTCCTCGTCGGTCAGTCGGCTAAGCGTCAGGCGGTGACCAACCCGCAGAACACGCTGTATGCGGTCAAGCGACTCATCGGCCGGCGCTTCGACGAGAAGATCGTCCAGAAGGACATCGGCATGGTGCCGTACAAGATCGTCAAGGCCGACAACGGCGATGCCTGGATCGAGGCGCAGGGCACGAAGATGGCCCCGCCGGAGATCTCGGCGCGTGTGCTCATGAAAATGAAAAAGACGGCAGAGGACTTCCTCGGAGAGGAAGTCACCGAGGCTGTGGTCACGGTGCCGGCGTACTTCAACGACTCTCAGCGTCAGGCAACCAAGGACGCGGGTCGCATTGCGGGTCTTAACGTCAAGCGGATCATCAACGAGCCGACGGCCGCAGCACTTGCCTACGGTCTCGACAAGTCTGGCGGTGATCGCAAGATCGCGGTGTACGACCTCGGCGGCGGCACCTTCGACGTGTCGATCATCGAGATCGCAGAAGTGGACGGCGAGCGTC
>JBMSXG010000011.1:0-41364 GCA_049425405.1 Steroidobacteraceae bacterium | reverse complement strand
CCCCCGACCCTCTGCTCCCAAAGCAGATGCGCTACCAGACTGCGCCATGCCCCGAAGCCCGGGGGCGCGAATGATACGGGTCGGGTCGGGAAAGCGTCAAACCACGCCCAGGGCGCGCTGCAGGCCCCTGACGGATGCGGGCGCACCCGCTCCGACCAGGCGTTTGCCGAGCTCCACCCCGAACTGGTCGAAGGAATTGACGCCCCAGAGCAGACCCTGCAGGTGGACCTTGTGCTCATACAGGGCGATCAGGGCGCCCAAAGACTCGGGGGTCAGCGCGTTCAGCAGGATGACCGAGAGCGGCCGCGAGCCCTCGTGGACTCTGTGCGGATCGGCATGGGCCTGCCCCACAGTGAAGGCTTCGATCTGCGCGAGCCCGTTGGCCAAGGCCAACTGATGCTGAGCGGTGGGGCCCGCCGGCTCACGTACCAAGATCACATCGAGCGCCGCCCGCAGGCTGCCCTGATGCAACATTTGGAAAAAGGAGTGTTGCGCGTTGTTCGCCGGCTCACCGAACACGATCGGTGCCGTGGACCAGGTGAGCGGCCGCCCCTCGCGCGAGACCCGCTTGCCGTTGCTCTCCATCTCGAGTTGCTGCAGGAAGGCCGGAAACAGACCGAGACGATCCGTGTAAGGCAAGATCGCCAGCGCCCCCAGGCCCATCAGATTGATGTTCCACAGCCCCGTCAGCGCAGCGAGCACCGGCAGGTTCTCGCCCCACGCTGCGCTTCGATAGTGCTGATCCATCGCGTGCGCGCCGGCGAGAAAGGCTTCGAAACGCGCAGCGCCGATCGCCACGGCCAGCGCGAGCCCGATCGACGACCAGACCGAGAAACGACCGCCGACCCAGTCCCACATGCGGAATCGATGCCCGGGGTCGATGCCAAAGGCATCCATCGCCGCGGCGTTCACCGACACGGCAGCGAAATGCGCCGGCACGGCTGCTTCGCCGAGCTTGGCCTTGATCCAGGCGCGCGCCTGCTCGGCGTTGGCCATGGTCTCAGGCGTCGTGAAAGTCTTGGAGCAGACGATGAAAAACGTGCGCGCGGGATCGAGCGTCACCAGTTGATCAGCGAGTGCCGTGCCATCGACGTTAGAGACGAAGCACACGCGCGGCCCGCCGCTCACCTGTCGGGCGAGCGCGCGCACGGCCATCGCGGGCCCCAGATCTGAGCCGCCAATGCCGATGTTGATGACGGTATCGAAGCGACCACTCGTGCGAAGTGCGTCGGCAAAGGCGAGCATGCGCGAGCGCTCCGCGAGGACTTCCGCTTCGATCTGCGCGCCGCCGATCGCAGCCCCCACCGGTTGACGTAAGGCGACGTGTAGCGCCGCTCGACGCTCCGTGGTGTTGATCGGCTCGCCGCAGAACATCGCCTCGATCGCATCGCGAGCCCCGATCGCCTGCGGCAACTGCAGCAAGACACTCAGAATCTCGGCGTTTATTTTTTGATGTGAGAGATCGAGCAGTACGCCCGCGCCGCGCCACGAAAAATGCTCGAAGCGTTGCGGATCGTCAGCGAAGGCCCGCGCGACGTCGAATCTTTGAGCCTGTACGGCAAGCGTCTCGAGGGTACGCCAGAGCGCAGTCTCGGGGGCGGCGGGCACGCTCAGCCCTTCCGATAAAACGCCGCAAAACTGTCGACGACGTATTGCAGCTGATCTTGGCTGAGCTCGGGGAAGATCGGCAGCGCCAGGGTCTCGCGCGCCGCTCGCTCGGATTCCAAGAAATCGCCTTCTCGATAGCCGAGCGAAGCGAAGCATTCCTGCAGATGCAGTGGCACGGGGTAATAGATCTCGCTGCCAATACCGGCCGCAGTCAGATGCTGCTTGAGCGTATCGCGCTCGGGACAGCGCACGATGAACTGGTTGTAAATGTGGCGCACGCCGGCGATCGCCGCGGGCAGCGTCACGGTGCTCGTAAGCCCAGCCTTCTCGAAGGCCCCAAAATAAAAACAGGCGTTCTCCTGACGGGCCAGAGTCCAGGCATCGAGGTGCTTGAGCTTGATCGACAGCACCACCGCCTGAAGCTCATCGAGCCGAAAATTACCGCCGATGAGCGAGTGGTAATACTTGGGCTCCATGCCATGCACCCGCACGCGTGCAAGCTTAGCGGCCAGCGCGGCATCGTTCGTGACGCACATCCCCGCATCGCCGAAAGCCCCAAGATTTTTGGTGGGGAAAAAGCTCAGGCAGCCAATGTCCCCAATGCTGCACGCGCGACGACCCTTGGCGTCAGCGGCACCGATCGCCTGAGCAGCATCCTCGATGACCCACAGATCATGCCGCTGCGCGAGCGCCATGATCGGATCCATGTCCACCATCTGCCCGTACAGGTGGACCGGCATGATCGCGCAAACGCGCGAGCCCGTGGCGCGATGGATGAGATCGGCCCCGCGACGCTCGCAATCGCGATCGAGAAACGCCGCCAGCGCCGCTGGATTGAGGTTGTAGGTCGCAGGATCGATATCGACGAACAGCGGCCGCGCGCCGACGCGTGCGATCGTCCCGGCGGTTGCGAAGAAGGTGTAGGGAGTGGTGACGACCGCGTCGCCTGCGCCAATGTCGAGCGCCATCAGCGCCGCGAGCAAGGCGTCCGTGCCGGAGGACATGCCGATGCCGTGCGCACAGCCACTGTAAGCGGCCACTTCTTTCTCGAGGCGCTGCACGCCCGGGCCCAAAATGAACGCCTGCGACTCGCAGACGGCAAGCATCGCCGCATCGATCTCGGTTTTGAGCGACTGATACTGCGGTTTCAGATCGAGCAGCGGGACACGCATCGTGCTCATGAGCCGATCTCCCGAAAGAGCGCACGACCGCCGGCCGCCTTGGCAATGCGATCGAGCATCGCCTCGTGAGCGGCGGCTTCGGCGTCGCTGGCCCGGATGACCGTCAACGTGCCGGCCGGGCGCGTCCAGCCCGGGCCGGACTGCGCGGTCTTGGTCGCACCCGATGAGGCTTCGCCGAGCGCGAGCGCACTCTGCCCGCCGGTCATCGCGAGATACACGTCGGAGAGAATGCGCGCATCGAGCAACGCGCCGTGCCATTCGCGATGCGAGTTGTCGATGCCGTAACGCTTGCAGAGGGCATCGAGACTGTTGCGCTGCCCGGGGTGCATTTCCCGCGCCAGCGACAGCGTGTCGAGGATACGGCAGCGGTTCTCGATCGGCACCGGCTCGCCCCCGAGACGGGCGAGCTCGGCATTCAGAAAGCCAACGTCGAAGGGCGCGTTGTGGATGATGAGCTCTGCACCTTCGATAAAGGCGAGAAATTCTTCGGCGATTTCGTGAAAGCGTGGCTCGCGTTCGAGCTTCGCGCGTGAGATGCCATGCACCGCGATTGCTGCCTCATCCACGTCGCGCTCTGGATTGACGTAGCGGTGGAAGTGACGCCCGGTGAGCCGCCGACTGACGAGCTCGACGCAACCGATCTCGATGATGCGATGGCCCTCGGCCACGTAGAGCCCGGTCGTTTCCGTGTCGAGGATGATTTGGCGCACGGTCGCCATTCTAGCCGAGCGGCGCCTAGCCGAGCAGTGCGTCGATCGCCGCATTGGCGAGCGCGTCGACGCGCTCGTTGCCCGGCACCCCCGAGTGGCCTTTCACCCACCGCCACTCGACATCGTGGCGCGCCGCTACGGCATCGAGCTGTTCCCACAAATCGCGATTTTTGACGGGCTTGCGATCGGCGGTTTTCCAGTCGCGCTGCTTCCACGCCGGTATCCACTCGGTAATGCCACGGCGGACATATTCGGAATCGGTGTGTACGCGCACGGCCGAACGGCGCTTCAGCGCCTCGAGCGCGCGGATCACCGCCGTGAGCTCCATACGGTTATTCGTGGTCTCGGCTTCGGCACCCGAGAGTTCACGAAAATGCTCACCGAAGGCGAGCGTTGCAGCCCACCCACCGGGACCCGGATTGCCACGACAGGCACCATCCGAATAGATCTCGATGCGGGTGTCGCTCATTCACCAACCCGTCGCGGCGCGCGCGAGGCCGACGAGGGCTCCGCCAAGCCCCCGAGCACGGTCTGACGACGTCGCTCGAGCAGCTTCGGACGCAGTGGCGTGAGGGCATGCAGGCGCTTACGCGCCTTGAGCAGATACGCCCCAGCGGGCCAAGGATAAAACCAGCCCCGCTTGACGCGGCGCGAGCCCTCGACCGGACGACCCCACGGCAGCTCGTAAAGATAGTGCCTGACCTCGAGCACGTCGTAGCCGAGCAACTTCGTCCAATCGAGTAGCCGGCGCGCCGACATCACCCGACGCAGCCCAGGCGGAAATCCGGACCGCGAGGCACTCGCGCGCAAGCCCCAGGGACTCGAGGGCGCGAAACCCAGGATCAGTAACTTCCCCTCGCCCGCGAGCACGCGGTCAGCCTCGCGCAGCACGGCGTAGGGATCGGTCTCAAACTCCAGCGTGTGCGGCAGGATCACGGCATCGACCGAATCACCGGCGATCGGCAATTGCGTCAAACGACCGACCACATCGGCACCGTCGCAGGCACTTGCACTGATGAGCGCCTGCGAGCGAGTGCGCGCGGACTGCAACAAGCCGCGTCCATCACCCCATCCACCCACCTGCACGAGTTCCCACCCGAAGCAGTCCTCCAGCGCCTCACCGAGTAGCGCCCGCTCGGTCTGCCAAACGGCACGACCGCGATCACTCGAGAGCCACTCTGCCAACAGATGGGACATGCGGCCGAACGATAGCAATTTTGGGCTCCAGCCGGTTAAATACGGCGCCAATGCGATCGGTTTCCTCTCGGCTCGCCGCGGCGGCCCTCACCCTCCTCTCGCTAGGCGCCCTCACGGCCTCGGGTCAGGAAGTTTCCTACGGCAGTCCCTCCCCCGCGCCGGAACCTGCGCCCTCGATCGTCATTAAAGCAGCAGAGCTTCCGAAGCCCGAATTCGCAGATCTGATGGATCGCATGCGGGTGGGATTTCAGATCTCGGACGAGGACCGCTCGGCGATCGATGTCCAGCTCGCCTGGTTCGCGCGCAACCCGGAGTATCTCGATCGGGTGTTCGGCCGGGCCGCGCTCTACATGCATTACATCGTCGAGGAGGTCGAGCGTCGCGGCATGCCGATGGAGCTCGCGCTGCTGCCGGTGATCGAGAGTGCGTTCGAGCCCTTCGCGTATTCGCGCGCCCGAGCCTCGGGGTTGTGGCAATTCATTCCGGGCACGGGCAGCCGTTTTGGACTGCCGCAAAATTGGTGGTACGACGGACGCCGCGATGTAACGGAATCGACTCGCGCGGCGCTCGATTATCTGCAGTTTCTGCACGATGAGTTCCAGGGCGATTGGCTGCTCGCCATCGCCGGCTACAACTGCGGCGAGAATTGCATCGCGCGGGCGATCGCACGCAATCAGGCGGCGGGCAAGCCGACCTCGTTCTGGGACCTGCGACTACCCAAAGAAACTCGCGCCTACGTACCCAAGCTGCTCGCAATGAAGCGGCTCGTCGCCGATCCCCAAGCGCTCGGCATTGAGTTCAGCCCCATTCCGAACGAGCCGTACTTCACCGAGGTCACGGTCGGTCAGCAGATCGATCTGAAGCTGGCGGCGGAACTCGCGGGACTCACTCACGACGAACTCTTCGAACTCAATCCGGCTTTCCACCGTTGGGCGACGCCTCCCGAGGGCCCGCACGAACTGTTACTGCCGATCGATGCGGCGGAACTTTTTCAGCAAAACCTCTCGCTGATGACGCCTGACGAGCTGATGCGCGTCACACACCATGTGGTCAAGGACGGCGATACGCTGCCGGAAATCGCCGCACGCTACGGCGCGAATGTGATGACGATCCGGATGCTGAACGGCCTGCAGTCCGACGCCCTCGCCGTCGGCCAGGACCTGCGCGTGCCGTCCGGGACGACACAACTGCCAGAAAAAGTATTACGGGCTGCGGCGATCGTGGATCGCCCCGGACGTGGGGCGCGCAGTGGACGAGGTCGACCCGAAATTCATGTCGTGCGCCGCGGCGAGTCGATCTGGACCATCGCGCGCCGTAACGGCATGGACCCGCGCACGCTGATGCGACTCAACGGTAAACGCGCCTCGGACAAGATCATGCCGGGCGAGCGGCTGATCCTCTCGGGCGAAGCCAGCGGCGAGAGAGACTCCCTCGTCCACCGTGTCCGCAGAGGTGAAACGCTCTCGAGCATCGCCGTGCGATACGGCGTAACGCTACGACAGCTGACGAACTGGAACGACCTCTCGCCCTCGCGCATCCTGCGAGTGGGGCAACGCCTGACGATCTATCCGAATCGGAGATAGCCCATGGGATTCATGACCGGCAAGCGTGCACTCATTGTGGGAGTCGCAACCGAACGCTCTATCGCCTGGGGCATCGCCGAGGCCTTCAAGCGGGAAGGTGCCGAGCTCGCCTTCACCTACGCCAACGACAAACTGCGAGAGCGCGTTGAGCCGCTTGCGAAGTCGGTGGGGAGTGAGCTCGTGCTACCGCTCGATGTCACTCAGGATGCGCAGATCGATGCGGTTTTCGGCCGACTTCGTGAACAGTGGGGGTACCTCGACATCGTGGTCCATGCGGTCGCCTTTGCACCGCGGGAAGCGCTCGCTGGCGGTTTCACGGACAGCACGACGCGCGAGGCATTCGCGATCGCGCATGATGTGTCGAGTTACAGCCTCACGGCACTCGCTCGTGGAGCTGCTCCGCTGATGCAGGGTCGAGCGGGCGCGATCCTGACGCTCTCTTACCTCGGCGCCGTCAAAGCGATCCCGAGTTACAACGTGATGGGACTCGCGAAGGCCAGCCTCGAAGCGAACGTGAGATTTTTAGCGGCCGATCTCGGTCCACGCGGGATACGCGTCAACGCCATCTCGGCAGGACCGATCAAGACACTCGCGGCAGCCGGCATCGGTGGCTTTCGAAAGATGCTCTCACGGGTGGCTGAAGTTGCCCCGATCCGGCGCAACGTCACGCAGGAAGACGTCGGCAATGCTGCGGCGTTTCTTTGCTCGGATCTCTCTGCCGGCATCACCGGCGAGGTGCTCTACGTCGATGGCGGCTTCAGCACCGTGGGGATGAGCTTCCCAGGCGATTCGGCCGAGTAAACCCTCGTTTACTGGAAGGCCTGCGGATTCGTCTTGACCTCGGCAGTGCCGCGCAGGTCTTCAACGTAGGACGCTACGCTGCCCTGCGCCTGACGGGTGACGATCTGCTGCACGCGCAGCGCGCGCAGGGCGCCTTCCGAGGCGTTCGGCACGACCCGCGTTGAGCTCAGCACCACCAAAGAGGCTCCGCCGGCCGACAGCGGCACCGTGCGCACTTCCGGCTTACCCGCTTTCGGGCGCGGCATTGCGAACACCGCCTCACGCAGTTCGCTCGTTAGGCTCGGATCTCGTCGATCGACGAATCGGGCCGCTTCGCTGACCGTGGCACCACCCGCGACCTGCTTAGCGAGCGCCTCGGCCGCAGCACGGGCCGCTTCACCGGCGCGCTCTCGCGTGACCGCCTCGAGCACCTGCACGCGGATGCTCGCCAAGGGCGGCACAGCGGGCTTGCGATGCTCCAGTACTTTGACCAACACGAACCGCTCATCGCCCACGGCGATCGGACCGCCGATGCGGCGCTGGTTCAGCACGGCATCGCCGAACACGACCCCATCGAGATCCGCAGCTGCACCGAGCGCGGCAGCCCCGCTGCCACGCTCAAATGTGGCGATCTCTTTCAGGGTGAGACCCAGGTCCTTCGCGATGACCGCGAGATCCGCCCCGGACTGCTCGATGCGCCGCTGCGCCTGTTCTTGCTTCTCTCCGAACAGATCTGCCGCTCGGTCTCGTCTAAATTCATCTTCGAGTTCGGCACGAACCTCCTCGTAAGCCCGGACCCGCCCCGCCTCGATGGCCTCGAGTCGAATCACGTGGAAACCGAACTCAGTCTTGACCGGACCGCGCAGCTCGCCAACTTTCATGGCGAAGACGGCTTCGGCGAAGGGGCCGACGAACGTGCTCTTCTCAGCAAGACCGAGATCGCCACCGGACGCGGCTGAGCCGGTGTCCTTAGAAAACTGGCGGGCGAGCGCCAAGAAATCCTCGCCGGCTTGGGCACGCTTGAGCAGGCCCTCCGCCTCTTTTTGCGAGGCCACGAGAATGTGGCGCGCCTGGCGTCGCTCGGCCGAGGCGTAACGGTCTTTGTTCTCCGCGTAGCGACTCTGCAGATCGGCCTCGGTGATCGTGATGGCTGCCTGCACCTCTGCCAGCGAGCCCTCTGCGTACTGCAGTCGAACGGATTCTGTCGTCAGAAAGCGCTTGGAATTTTTCTCGAACCAGGCTGCAAGATCGGCCTCTGACACCCGCACACCGACTCGGTAACGCTCCAGCGGGAAGTTGACGATACGCACTTCGCGCTGCTCGTCTTCGAGCGCGAGTCGTCGACCGATCTCGGTCGGCGTCGCAAACTCCGAGACGAAGAGGGCCCGCTGCAGTTCTTCGTTTTGCAGGTTCTGTCGGATGTCCGCCCGATACTGATCGGCGGTAACACCGATCTGCGCAAGACGAGCGAGCGCGAGCGTTTCGCTGTACTGGCCTTCGACCTGGAAAGCCTGCTCGCCGCGGATCGCCTCCTGAATGCGATCGGCCGTGACCCGATAGCCCTCATCGCGACTGCGATCCGAGAGCAGCTGCTGACGGATGAGCCGCTCGAGCACGCCGGTCTGCAACGAGGTACGCAGATCCTCAGGGATGTCGGTACCGACCTGCTGCTGCCACTCTGATTGCGTGCTCTGCCAGGCATCGTTCGCCGTCTTGAGCTCGATGCGTGAGCCGTTGACCTTCACCGCATAGGTTTGCGGCCCGAACAGATCGAGACTCACGGCTCCTGTGGCACCCCAGATCGCGAACACGATCGCGAGCGGGATGAGGATGAGCCACGCAACGGTCTTGCGACCTTTGAGGGAATCGCCAATTTTCTGCAGCATAGCCGGGCATCATACCAAAGCCCGGTCGATCAATCGGCGAGTGCCAGTGCTCCGATTGGGCGCAGCGTCGCCGGCGGGACAGAGGGCCAGAGCGTCATCTCGATTAGCTTGAGCTTGCCCGTGGGCCCTACCTCAACGCTGTGCATGGTGCGCACCGGTCGCGTCCCCCACTGGCCCTGGCACTCTTGGCGCCAGCCCGAGCGCTCGGGAGTGAGCCGCCAATCGCGTCGTGGCGTGCACTCGGCCCACAACGTGCCGTAGCCGTCGCGGTCGTACCAGCGTCGCGACCCCTCGACACCGGCCTTGAACGGCCCGAACGCACCGGGGAAGTTCTCGATGGTGTGGATCGTGACGCCATCCCACTCGATACGCAGACCTGAGCCATTGGCAAAGGTGAGCGCCTGCCCCCGACCTCTGACCGGATAGACGATGAACTGCATGTCGTTGAAGCGAAACTCCCAGGCGTACTTGGCGGCCTCCTTGGCGGCACGATTCGCCTTGGTGGGCAGTAGCGCGGGCACGGTGGTTTTAACGGTCTCCCACTGACCCGAAGCGATGGTGCAACCGGAGACACCCCCGACCAGAAAAACGAGCAGCGCACCGAGCCGAACAGCAGCAGTCAACCTCATACCCCTAGTGTAGCCGACACCCCGCGAAACCGGGTCTAATACGCGCCTGATGCAGGCCCCACGCGCGAAACTGATCGACGGCAAGGCCATCGCCCGCGAGGTCAAAGGCGAAGTGCGCGCGGGTGTCGATCGGCTGCTCGCCAGTGGTGCTCGCCGCCCCGGGCTCGCGGTCGTCATGGTCGGAGATAACGCCGCCTCGGCGGTCTATGTACGTAACAAACGCGCAGCCTGTGAGGAGTGCGGTATCGATTCGATCGCGGTGGACTTACCGCAGTCGACGAGCGAGCTCGAGCTGCTCGCCCGCATCGATGCGCTGAATGTCGACGAGCGGATCGATGGCATCTTAGTGCAACTGCCGCTGCCCGATCACATCCGCCAGACCGCGGTGGTCGAGCGCATCGACCCCCGCAAGGACGTGGATGGTTTCCACCCGTACAACATTGGTCGGCTGGCCGAGCGTAATCCGCTGATCAGACCCTGCACGCCCTACGGCGTCATCCGACTGCTCGAGCAGATCGGCGTCGAGATCAAAGGCGCGCATTGCGTGATCGTCGGCGCTTCCAACATCGTCGGCCGACCGATGTCGCTGGAGTTTCTGCTGATGGGGGCCACCACCACCGTCGCGCATCGCTTCACCCAAGACCTTGAGACCCACGTGCGCGCGGCCGATATTCTCGTCGCCGCTGTGGGTAAGCCCGGAATCATCCGTGGAGAGTGGATCCGCGAGGGCGCGGTCGTGGTTGATGTCGGGATCAACCGGCGCGAAGACGGCACGCTCTGCGGTGATGTGCAGTTTGAGGTGGCCGCTCAGCGCGCGGCGTGGATCACGCCCGTGCCCGGTGGCGTCGGCCCGATGACCGTCGCCATGCTGATGAAAAACACGCTCGAGGCGTCGCTGCGCAGACAGTCGAGCTAACGACGGCGCCAGACTGTCAGGCCCCCGGGCTTGTCCTCGAGGACGATGCCGGCGGCCAGTAACTCGTCGCGGATCTCATCGGAGCGCTTGAAGTCCTTAGCGGCACGGGCAGCGCGTCGGGCGGCGATCGCTGTTTCGATGCGCACCTCATCCCAGACATCTTGCGCATCCTTCGGCTGCAGACCAGACGCCCGAAACCACTCCTGCGTACTGAGAGAGAGCAATCCCAGTACCGCACCGAGCGCCCTAAGCTCACGAGCCAGCGTCGTGGCCGCCGCGAGATCACCTGCATCACGGGCTCGATTGATGTCTCCCGCGATCGACTGGAGCACCGCCAACGCTTCGGGCGTGTTGAAGTCGTCATCCATCGCCGCGTAGAACGCCGTGCGATGAAGCGGTGACTCCTCACCCGCGGCTGCACCCGTCACGGGCGGCGCATCGAGCGCTTGCAAGGCGGTGTACAGACGCCCGAGTGCGGCATCGGCCTGCTCGATTTGAGTCAAAGAATAGTTGATCGGGCCACGATACTGACTACCGATCAGGAAGTAACGCAGAACCTCGGGATGGCGCACATGGCCAGAATCGAGTACCTCGCGAATGGTGAAGAAGTTGCCGAGCGACTTCGACATCTTTTCTTCATCGACGTTGACGAAACCGTTGTGCATCCAGATCTTCGCGAAGCCCTCACCTGTCGCGGCGCAGGACTGGGCGATTTCGTTCTCGTGATGCGGGAACTTGAGATCCATACCACCCGCGTGGATGTCGAATTGATTGCCGAGCAACTCGGCTGACATCACCGAGCACTCGATATGCCAACCCGGACGCCCCTCGCCCCACGGCGAAGGCCAAGAGGGCTCGCCCGCTTTGGCACGTTTCCAGAGTACGAAGTCGAGCGGATCGCGCTTGGCCTCATCGACCTCGACGCGGGCCCCGGCACGAAGATCGGCAACGCGCTTGCCCGACAGCTGTCCGTAGCTCGGAAAGCTCGCCACCGAATACATCACATCTCCATTGGGTGCGACGTAAGCGTGTCCCTTGTCGATCAGCGTGTGAGTCAGCGTGATCATCCCGGTCACGTGCTGGGTCGCGCGCGGCTCGTGGTCGGGTCGCAAGATGTTGAGCCGGTCGTAATCTTCGTGCATCGCCGCGATATAGCGTGCCGTGAAATTCTCGATTGGCTCGTGCCGCTCTGCCGCACGACGAATGATCTTGTCGTCGATATCGGTGATGTTGCGAACGAACACCACGCGATACCCGCGGTGCATCAGGTAACGCCGCACCACATCGAAGGCCACCTTGGAGCGAGCGTGGCCGATATGACAGAAGTCGTAGACCGTGTCGCCGCAGAGATACATGCGTACCTCGCCGGCACGCAGCGGCTGGAGAATTTCTTTCTCGCCGGTGAGCGAGTTGTGGATACGAATCATGTGCGCGCCCATTTCTGCAATCGCTCGCGCGCACGCTCCGCCGTGATGAGCGGCAACAGCGCTGCCAGTTCCGGGCCGTGCCCGACACCAGTCAAGGCCTGACGCAGGGGCTTAAACAGCGCCGGGCCCTGACGTCCGGTGCTCGCACGCACGGCCGCCACCAACGCTTTCCAGTCGGTACCGACCGTCGCGATGGCCTCGCTCGCAGCGCGGAAAAACGCATCGCCCGCTTCATCGAGGATCGCGCGGCCCGCTGCATCGGGTTCCGGCGCATCGCCGAACACCACCTGCATCCACAGCGCGGCATCCGCAGGCAGCACGAGATTCGCGCGCACGGCCGACACGAAAGCTCGGCGCTGTGCAGGCGCCACCGCGGCAGGCCACAGCGCCGCGAGCCACTGCTCGAGCGCCTCGTCTGGGAGACGATGGAGCGACTCTTTCTGCCAGGTATCGAGCTGAACAGGATCGAAGCGCGCCGGCGAGCGCCCGAGGCGATCGACATCGAAGGCACTGGCTAACTGCTCGAGTGTGCCGAACTGCGCGAACTCACTGGAGTGACCCAACCTGAACAGGTGATTGGCGAGCGCCTCGGGCCGGTAGCCCGCCTCGCGCAGCTCACGCAGCGAGCGCGCGCCGGAGCGTTTTGAAAGCGGCGCACCATCGGCTCCCGTGATCAGCGACAGGTGGCCGTAGGTCGGCGCCTCGCAGCCCAACGCCATCGCGAGCAGCAGCTGACGCGGAGTGTTGGACAGATGATCTTCGCCTCGGAGCACGGTCGTGATCCCCATCCAGACATCATCGACGAGGTTTGAAAAGAAGAACGCAGCCGATCCATCCGCGCGCTGCAAAATAAAATCGCCAATCGTGTTGCACTCGAAGACCTGCGGACCGTGAACGAGATCGACGAACTCGATGCGGCCACCGTCAGGGACCCGAAACCGCAGAGTCGGCTTGCGCCCCTCGGCGATCTTGGCGAAGCGCCCCTCCTCATCGAGTTGGCGGCAGGTACCGGCATAGCGCGGCGGACGCCCGGCCGCGAGCTGGGCCTTGCGACTGACCTCGATCTCGAGCGGCGTGCAGTAGCAGGGATAAATCCGCCCTGCGCGATCGAGACGCTCGAGCGCCTCGCGGTACACCGCGGCGCGCGCGGACTGGTAGACGACCTCACCGTCCCACGCCAAGCCCAGCCACTGCAAATCGTCGAGCAACTGACGCGTGAACGCCGGCGTGCTGCGACTGGCATCGGTGTCCTCGATGCGCAGCAGGAAGCGCCCGCCGGTTCGACGGGCGAGTAGGAAATTGAACAGCGCCGTACGCGCATTGCCGAGGTGTAATTCACCGCTCGGGCTCGGCGCGAACCGTGTGACTAGGAGTCGGGAGGACATCGGCGCAATGTTACCTCTACAATCGCTGCCGTGAGCGTCCTCCTCGTCTCGGACTTGCATCTCGACGCCGACCATCCGGCCACGGTGGAGACTTTTCTGCGCTTCCTAGCGACCGAGGCACGCTCGGCGCAGGCGCTCTACATTCTGGGTGATCTCTTCGAACATTGGATCGGCGATGACGACCGCGACCCCGTCAAGACTCGCGTCTGCGAGGGTCTTCGCACACTCACGGCCGGCGGGACCGCGCTCTTCGTGATGCGCGGTAATCGGGACTTTTTATTGGGAGCCGGCTTCGAAGATCGTACCGGCGGGACGCTGCTGCCGGATCCCGTCGTCGCGCACCTCGATGGCGAGCGCGTGCTACTGACTCACGGCGATCTGCTCTGCACCGACGACCACTCGTACCAAGAGTTGCGCAGCACCGTACGCAATCCGTCCTTTCATCGGCGCGTGCTCGCGCTGCCGCTCGAGACGCGCGAGTGGCTCGCCGGCGCTGCCCGTGCGGGCAGCAAGGCCCCCACTCGCGCGACGGCCACTCACATCATGGATGTGAACCCGGCTGCCGTGATCGCCGCCTTCGAGGCGAGCGGAACGCGCACGATGATCCATGGTCACACCCATCGACCGGACGAGCACCGTCATGGCACTGCGCTGGGCGAGGCCCGACGCGTGGTGCTCGCAGCCTGGGAGCGCGGCGGTGAATACCTGGAATGGACCGCCGGACGGACCGTCCGACACGCGCTACTCGCCTGACGGCGTGCCTGAGTGAAATCTGAACTGCGGATCAGGGCTGATCGCCAGATCCGCCTCGATCACCGCCAGCTCAGCGAGACGTGGCTGCAGATCACCGAGATGCAAAGCCTGTGCATGGCGGGCGGCCAGGTCCAAATACAACTCGAAATGACGCGCCTCGGACGCTCGTAAACCGGCGTAGAGCGCAGCCACGGCCTCGGGCAACCCCTGGCCGAGCGGCCGTGAGGCGAGCCGCTCGAAGCGTTCGCAGGAGCGCGCCTCGATGAGCGCACCGGTCAGCAACAGATCGAGCTTGCGATAGGGCTCGTGAGTTCGCATCGCCGCGCGCAAGCCGGCTGCGTAACGTCCCGGCGTCTGACGCAGGTACGGCGTACCGGTATCCTGCATCAACCGATCGACCTGTTCGAAGTGCCGCAGCTCTTCACGGGCGAGCGTCGATAGACGCCTCGCCAACGGGCGATCCTCCGGATAAGAGAACATCAGCGCGAGCGCCGAGGAAGCGGCTTTCTTTTCGCAGTTGGCGTGATCGCAGAGCAGCTCGGACCAGCGGCGCACAGCTTCGTCGACCCATGCAGTCGGCGTCGAGGCCTGCAAGGGGAACGCACTCACCATCGACCCGCTGCAGAGACCCGCTCAGACGTTACGGACGACTCGCAGCGACCCACCGCCCGCGCGTCGTCGGGCCTTGGCCGCATCCGAACGTTCGGACTGCAAGCGCGCGAGGTATTCGGGCGTGACGTCTCCTGTCGCGTACTCACCCGAGAAGCAGGAGGTGTCGAATTCGCTGACGCGCGCATCATCGTGACGGCAAGCGAGCACCAAATCTTCGAGATCTTGGTAGACGAGCCAATCGGCACCGATCAACGTGCACACTTCATCGTTGGTGCGCCCCGCGGCGACGAGCTCGTCAGTGGCCGGCATGTCGATGCCATAGACGTTCGGGTGGCGCACCGGTGGCGCGGCGGAGGCGAAGTAGACCTTGCGGGCGCCCGCCTCCCGCGCGAGCTCGATGATCTGTGCCGAGGTGGTACCGCGCACGATGGAATCATCGACGAGCAGTACGTTCTTGTTACGAAACTCGAGATCCATCGGATTCAACTTGGAGCGCACCGACTTCTGGCGCTGCTCCTGCCCCGGCATGATGAACGTGCGACCGATGTAGCGGTTCTTGATGAACCCCTCGCGATATTTGATACCGAGCCCCTGCGCGAGCTGCAACGCCGCGGTGCGGCTCGTGTCGGGGATCGGGATCACGACGTCGATGTCGTGATCGGGGTGCTCCCGACGGATCTTCTCCGCAAGCCGATCACCCATGCGCATGCGTGCGCGCTGCACCGATACATTGTCAATGATGCTGTCGGGTCTGGCGAAGTAGACGTATTCGAAGATGCAGGGCGTGTGATGAGTGGTGGCGATGCACTGCTGCGTTTGCAGTCTGCCCGCCTCGTCGATGAACACCGCCTCACCGGGTGCGACGTCACGCACATTGCCGAAACCAAGCATGTCCAACGCGACGGACTCGGAGGCCAGCATGTATTCCGTGCCCTTGGCGGTCTCACGCGAGCCGAGCACGAGCGGTCGGATGCCATTCGGATCCCGAAAGCCGAGCACCCCATGACCGATCACCATCGCGACCACGGCGTAACCCCCGCGGCAGCGCCGGTAGAGCGCACTGACGGCGGCGAACACATCCGCTGCCGTGACGCGCGGCGTCCCCACCCGTTGCAGCTCGGAGGCCAGCACGTTGAGCAGCACCTCGGAGTCTGAACTGGTGTTGAGGTGACGACGCTCTTCACGAATCAGGACATCGGCGAGCTCAGCCGCATTGGTGAGATTGCCGTTGTGACCGAGGACGATGCCGTAGGGCGCATTGACGTAGAACGGCTGAGCCTCGGAGGCGCTATCGCAGCCGGCGGTCGGATAACGCACGTGGCCAATACCGATGTTGCCGCGCAACTCGAGCATGTCCTGCTGGCTGAACACGTCGCGCACCAGACCGGAGCCTTTGCGCATGCAGACGAGACCGTCGGTCGCGGTGACGATGCCGGCGGCGTCCTGCCCCCGGTGCTGAAGCACGGTCAGCGCATCATAGAGACGCTGGTTGACGGGAGTGGTTCCGACGATGCCAGCGATGCCACACATCGATCACTCCTTCGGGACCGGCAGGTCCACGAGTCCTTGTTGACGCTTCAGCCCTTGGAGGTCCACCACCGCATCGAGCAGCTCAGCAGAGGTCGTGGCCATCGGCGCCAGTTTCGATGCTTTCCAGAAGGGTCGATCCTTCAGTCCGAATTGCAACCCGATGAGCACCAAGACGCCAACGATAATGGCGCCGCGCGCAGCACCGCAGAGCATGCCGAGCATGCGATCGACGGGCGCAAAGACCGAGGACTGAATTTTTTGACTGACCAGCCCACCGATGATCGAGATGATCGCGAAGGACACGACGCCCACCAACAGGCAGGCGAGCAAGCCCTGCAGCACCGAGGTCGAAATCCACGATTCAAACCAGGGTTGGACGAGATGACCGAAATGCGAGCCTAAAAAAAGCGCTCCGACCCAACTGGCGAGACTGAAGAGCTCGCCGAACAGCCCGCGGATGAAACCCCAGATCGCGAAGATGAGGAAGATCGCGATGATGAGGTAATCAACGATCGTCATGGTGCGATGGATTCTACTCGCATCGTCGGACGCCCGCGATCAGTTCGGAGCGACCAAGGTGCCGGCCTGCCCCGCCGCGCGTAACCGTTCGCGTAGCGCCACGGCAGCCGCCCGATCGGCCGCCGGGCCGACACGGACGCGAAAGAGCCGCTTGCCCGACTCGTAACGGCTCACGGCGACCTCGAACCCCTTGCCCCGCAACGACTTGGCGACGCGGTCCGCGCCCTCACGCGAGGAGTACACCCCGACCTGCACGAAGTAGCCCGATGCGCCTGCGGAGCGCTGCGGCTCACCGGGGGCCGGCTCCGCCGGCGCCGTGGTCGGCGGCGTCACGGTCGGCTGGGTGGTCGGCGGCGTCACGGCCTGCGTCACCGGCGCCGGCTCGGAGGTAGTCGCCGGCACTTCGGGGATCGGCTCAGGCGCTGGGACCTCGGCCGGCGGCGCAGGCGCCTGGGCGCGCTCGGTGAGATCGATGTCGTAACGGCGGACGGGCACCTCGGCGCTGCCCGCAGTCGGCGGCGCAGTACGCGGCACATCGCCTGCACCCGTGAACAGCTCCGGCAGCAACAGTACCGCGAGCAGCACGAGCAGGATGGCGCCAGTGAGGCGGTGTTTCAGGCCGTTATCCAAGTCGAGAATTATAGCCCAAGCCACTCGCGCGCCGGCCCGACCACGAGAAACGAACCGAACACGACGATACGATCTTGCGGCCCCGCCAGCGCCCGCGCCGTCGCGCAGCCCTCGCGCACATCGGCCACCAGCGCCACGGACCGGCAGTCGGCAGGCAATCGCGCTCGCAAATCTTCCGCCTCTCCCCCGCGTGGGCCTGCCACGCCACACAACACCCACTCGTCGATCTGCGATGAGAGCAGCGCGCCGATCGTGTGAGCGTCCTTGTCGGCGAGAATACCGACGACGCCGAGCGTTCGACGGCGCGGTTCCGCCGCTAACGCCGCAGCCAGCGTGCGCGCCGAATCCTCGTTATGTGCCACATCGAGGATCCATTCGGGCTCGCTCGCCGAGGCGGCTCGTCGCTCGAAGCGCCCGGCGAGTCGCACCCGTGTGAGCGCCTCGCCCATGACGGTCGGCCCCCATGCCGGCGTCGGCGCCAACTCCGTACGAGCGAGCAGTAACGCATCGAACGCCGCCAACGCCGTGGCGGCGTTGGCGTACTGGATCGAGCCAGCCAGAGCGGGCGCGGGCAAGGGGCCGTACCCGCGCCAACGCCAAAACGCGCTCCCGAGCTCTCCTGCGGAAAACTCGACGGCGAAATCTCGCCCGTATTGCTGCAGCGGCGCGCCGATCTCACTCGCGACGTCGAATATTGATTGCGGTATGTCCGCAGCGCCGAGAATCGCCGGCCGATCGCGACGCAGAATTCCTGCTTTCTCGCGACCGATATGCTCGCGGGTCGGGCCGAGCCAGTCTTGGTGATCAAGTCCGATGGAAGTGATCACGGAGACGTCAGCATCGATGAGATTCGTGGCATCGAGCCGCCCGCCCAACCCTACCTCGATCACGGCGACATCGACCTTGGCTTCGAGAAAAATCAAAAAGGCCGCGAGCGTGCCGTATTCAAAGTAGGTTAACGGCGTGTCACCGCGCACCGCTTCGATGCGCTCGAAAGCGGCGACGAGCCGCGCGTCATCGACCGGTTCATCATTCAGCGTAACGCGCTCGTTGTAACGTTGCAGATGCGGCGAGGTGTAGGTACCCACCGAGAAGCCGCTGGCCCGGGCGAGAGCCGTGAGGAAGGCGACCGTCGATCCCTTCCCATTGGTACCCGCCACCAAGACCGACGGCAGCGACCAGGGCAGCACACCGAGGCGCTGCGCCACGGCACGGACGCGCTCGAGGCCGAGCTCAATTTCTTTGGGGTGCTGCGCCTGCTGGTGCGCGAGCCAGTCAGCCAGCGTTCGCATGCGTCGCGGCGGGCTGGCGCATGAGCTGGCGCAGCAACTGCGCAAGCCGCTCGCGCATCTCACGTCGATCGACGATTAAATCGATCACGCCATGCTCGAGCAGGAATTCGCTGCGCTGGAAACCCTCGGGCAGCGTCTCGCGTACCGTCTGCTCGATCACTCTTGGGCCTGCGAAGCCGATCAGCGCCCGAGGCTCCGCCACATTAAGGTCCCCGAGCATGGCGAGACTGGCCGAGACTCCGCCGGTCGTGGGGTCAGTCAGCACAGAGACGAAGGGCAGCCGGTGCGACGCCAATCGAGCGAGCGCTGCGCTCGTCTTGGCCATCTGCAACAACGAGAGTAGTGCCTCTTGCATCCGTGCGCCGCCGCTGGCCGAGAAACATACGAGCGCCGCCCGACGCTGGATCGCTTCATCGACGGCGCGCCGAAAACGTTCCCCCACTACCGAACCCATCGAGCCACCGAGGAACTGAAACTCGAACGCGCAGGCGACCACCGGCAAGCCCTCAAGGGACCCCGAGAGCACCACAAGGGCATCTTTCTCGCCGGTGTTTTTTTGAGCTGCGGTGAGACGATCGCGGTATTTTTTGCTGTCGCGAAAACGCAGTGGATCTTCTGGTACGACTTCGGCAGCAATCTCATTGCTGCTTCCGGAGTCGAGGAATTTAAGCAGGCGCTCGCGCGCTCCGATGCGCATGTGATGACTGCACTTCGGGCACACGTACAGGTTGCGCTCGAGCTCCGCCCGATAAAGCGGCGAGTCACAGGCCGTGCACTTAATCCACAGCCCCTCGGGGACCGAGCGCGATCGACGCTCGGTCTTGATACGTTTCGGAACGATTTTCTCGAACCAGACCATTCGGCCGGACTATACCGGAAGCGGTAAACCGAAGGCCGGCGGGTAATCGATCGCCCGCAGGCACAGCCCCTCGGCCGCCGCCGTCGGTGCGCTGCGGCGGCGGTCTCGACCAATCAGCACCTCGCCGACCGACTCGACCGAGCGCACGCCCCGACCCACCTCGATCAGAAGGCCCGCGATGTTGCGCACCATGTGGTGCAGAAAGGCGTTCGCTGCAATATCGATGTGAACTAGCTCTCCTTCGCGCTGTACCGTCAGGCGATCGACTCGACGCACGGGCGAGCGGGACTGGCACTCCGATGCCCGAAACGCGCTGAAGTCGTGCTCGCCGACCAAGTACTCGGCGGCTTGCTGCATCACGGATGCATCGAGCGGCGCAGCGATCCAGCTGGTGTGATCGGCATGCCAAGCGGAGCGAGTGCTCCGATTAAAAATCGTGTAACGATAGTGGCGACGCAGCGCCGAGAATCGCGCGTGAAAGAAATCAGCCACCGGGACCGCCCAGCTGACGCTCAAGGTTCGATCGAGCTGAGCGTTCGTACCGAGGACCCAGGCTCGCGCGGAGCGAATCGCTTTGACATCGACGTGCACCACTTGACCGATGGCATGTACGCCCGCGTCGGTACGTCCACCGCACACCAGCTCGACTGGATGATCAGCCACGTGGCCGATGGCCTCTGCCAAGGCGCCTTCGATGCTGCGAAGGCCGCTTTGCTGCTGCCATCCGCAGTAGTGCCGGCCGTCGTATTCGATGCCGAATGCCCAGCGGCTCATGCACTCGGCAGAGTGGTGAGCAAACGACGCGCCTCTTCGCGCTCGGTCTCGCTGCCGAGCTCGAGTGCATGGGTAAGCTCTTGGCGAGCGGCCTCCACCTCACCCATTTCGAGATAGGCTCGCGCAAGATCGATGAGGCTGCGCGCCTCCTGCAACGGCGGCGGATCACCCTCGAGTTCCTCGGTCACCGTCGAGGCCTGAGGGGTCATGGGCCTCGGCCCGAGATCGAGCAAACGACGTCCGATGCCACCGCCGCCCTCTATCGCCCGGCTGTCTAGCATCGACGGCATCATGGCCGCGGCAGGCGCGTCGGGTGGTGAAGACGACGATTCGAGGGCCTCCTCCGTCTCAGCCTGGACCCGACGTCGCCAAACGATGATCGCCGCGATGAGCGCAGCCATAAGCGCCGCGCCTAGCAACCACACCCACCCTATGCCGGGGGCGAAGGTCGTTACGGACGACCCCGCAGGTTTGCTACGCGGCGCCTGAACTTCGGCCTGCATACGGGCCAGTTCATCGAGTCTTCGCTGATTCGCTTCGAGCTCCGCCTCAATACGTGTCAGGCGCTCCTCAAAAAGCGCTGGCGGAATAACCATCGGCACGGCCTCCGTAGACGGAGCCGCGGCGGCTGGGGTTGGCGAAGGAGCGGGGGTGGGAGTCGGTGCCGGCTCCGGCTCAGTCGATTCTTTGACGTCGACGGTCGGAGTGGCTTTCGGGCTCCAAATCCCGAGCGACTTACGCACTTCTTCCAGCGCTTCACGACGCGAAATCTCGAGGACTGCACCCGCGGGCGGAAAACGAATGATCGCTCCGACCATCAGGTCGTTCATGTTGCGACCGAACGCCTCCGGATTGGCACGATAGGTGGCAACGAGCACCTGCGAGAGCGTGACGGGAACGCCAGCGGCCACCAGGACGTCCAACCACTCACGCGACAGGGACATCAAGGTTTCACCCTGCTGAACGCTCCGGCCTTGCATCGGAGCGCTCGCGGTGGTGGTCTCGGCAGGCGGCTCAACCGTTTGTGCACGAACGAGATCACCCGCCACCAGCGTGGCGAACGACACAACAACCATGAGTCGGGACATGAGGCGGCTCCCTTTAAAGAGGTCAGAGATGATCACGGATCAGCATCTCTGCGATCTGGACGCTGTTGGTCGCCGCGCCCTTACGGATGTTGTCAGAAACGATCCACAGATTAAGCCCACGCTCGTGGGAGAGATCCTCGCGCAATCGTCCGACGAACACTCGATCGTCATTGGCGGCATGAACGGCCGCCGTAGGATAGCCGCCGGGCTTTCGCGTATCGATGACCTTGACGCCTTTTGCCTTCTCGAGCAGCGAGCGGGCCTCGGACACCGCGAGCTTGCGTCGGGTCTCGATGTTGACGACCTCGGAATGACCGAAAAACACCGGCACACGCACGGTGGTCGCATTCACGCGAATGTCGGGGGCGCCGAGGATCTTGCGAGTCTCCCACAGCATTTTCATTTCTTCTTTGGTGTACCCGTTGTCTTGGAACTCATCGATCTGCGGTACGACGTTGAATGCAATCTGCGCGGCAATCACCTTGGGCTTGACCGGCCCCTTGCCACTCATCAAAGCCACTGTCTGCTCGGCGAGCTCTTCGACGGCTTCACGACCCGCACCCGAGACCGACTGGTAGGTCGCGACGTTGATGCGCTCGATCACCGCCGCATCGTGCAACGGCTTGAGCGCAACCAACATCTGGGTCGTCGAGCAGTTGGGGTTGGCGATGATCCGCCGCTGGCGGAAGCCCGCGAGTGCCTCGGGGTTCACCTCGGGCACGATGAGCGGAATGTCGTCCTGGTACCGAAACTCTGACGTGTTGTCGATGACGACACAGCCGGCCGCCGCAGCCTTAGGCGCGTAGACCCGCGATACCTCGCCCCCGGCAGAGAACAGTCCGATATCGGCTTTGGAGAAATCGAAATCCTCGACATCGATGACAGGCAAGCTCTTGCCTCGAAACTCGACGGACTTACCAAGCGAGCGATTGCTCGCCAGTGGGAACAGCTCTGCGACCGGAAACTGCCGCTCTTCGAGAACCTTGATCAGCGTCTCGCCGACAAGACCCGTGGCACCGAGCACCGCGACCCGCCAAGACCTGCTCATCCGACGATCCTCATGTTGATTTCTTTGCCGTGATCACCGGCGTCGGCGAACGTACATCGGCATTTTGACCGCGATGCCTCAGCCAATGATCCATCAGCACGATGGCGAGCATGGCTTCGGCGATCGGCGTGGCGCGAATCCCGACGCAAGGGTCGTGACGCCCGGTGGTAACGATCTCGACCGGCTCACCCGCTTCGTTGATGGTTTTGCCCGGCACTTGGATGCTCGAGGTCGGCTTCAGCGAGGCATGCACGATGATGTCCTGCCCGCTCGAGATTCCTCCGAGCACACCACCGGCGTTATTGGAGAGAAACCCGGACGGCGTGAGCTCGTCGCGGTGCTCGCTGCCACGCTGACTCACCACCTCAACGCCAGCCCCCACCTCGACGGCCTTGACCGCGTTGATCCCCATCATCGCGTAGGCGATGTCGGCATCGAGCCGATCGAACACCGGCTCGCCGAGCCCCGGCGGCACGCCCTTGGCGATCACCGTGATCCGCGCGCCGATCGAGTCGCCCTCAGAGCGCAACTTCCAGATCAGATCTTCGAGTTCTTTGACTCGCGCAGGGTCTGGGCAGAAGAACGGGTTGTCATAGGCCGTCTCGGGCGCGACAGGATCGAGCGTGATCGAGCCAATGCGACTCAAGTAACCATGGATCTCGATGCCGAGCCGCTGCGATAAATATTTGCGCGCGATGACGCCTGCCGCCACGCGGACCACCGTCTCGCGCGCCGAGGAGCGTCCGCCACCGCGGTAATCGCGGAAGCCGTATTTCTGCTGGTAGGTGTAGTCGGCATGCCCGGGCCGGAAGCGATCCTTGATCTTGTCGTAATCGCGCGAGCGCGCATCGGTGTTCTCGACGAGCAGCCCGATGGGGGTTCCCGTCGTCTTGCCCTCGAAAACGCCTGAGAGGATGCGCACCGCATCGGCTTCCTTGCGCTGACTCACAAACTTAGAAGTGCCGGTTCGACGCCGGTCGATGTCGCGCGTGAAATCTTCTTCGCAGAGCTCCAACCCCGGCGGACATCCATCGATGATGCAACCGAGCGCCGGACCGTGGCTCTCGCCGAAGGTCGTCACTTGGAACAGGCGGCCGAGGGTGTTACCGGACATGTTTCAACAATTGCTCGCGGGTCAGCACGAAAACCCCACCCCCACCCCGCTCGAATTCGAGCCAAGTGAACGGGACGCGCGGCCAGCGACGGCGAACGAGGGTCTCGGTGTTGCCGACCTCGACCACGAGCAGGCCCCGTGGCGTGAGGTGGCGCGCCGCCTGCGTGAGGATGACGCGCACCGAGTCCAACCCCTGTTTGCCCGCCGCCAGCGCCAACCGCGGCTCGTGACCATACTCGGGCGGCAGCGAGCGCAACTCGCTTGCCCCGACGTACGGGGGATTCGAGACGATAATATCGTACCGGCGAGCCCGAAGGGCCGCGAAATGGTCAGAGTGCAGCAGACGAACGCGGCGCTCGAGGCCGAGCGCTCGGCGGTTTTCGCGGGCGAGCGATAGCGCTTCTGTCGAGATGTCGGTGCCCTCAACCCTTACCCACGGCAAGTGATGGGCCACCGCCAGCGCGATGCATCCGCCTCCCGTGCACAGATCGAGGACACGACGCACACGCGTGGGATCGATCCATGGGGAAAACCGTTGCTCTATGAGCTCTGCGATGGGAGATCGTGGAATCAACGCCCGTGAGTCGGTGCGCATCGGCAGGCCCGCGAACCAGGTGCGGCCCGTGAGATATACGGCCGGCTGTCGGGTCGCGATACGAAGCTCGAGCAGACTCTCGAACGCAGCACGCTGCACGCGCGTGACCGATCGACGCAGTGCCGCCGCCGTCCACGGATCGTCGCGTCGCAATACGTAGGCCAACAGCGCAGCCGCCTCGTCACTCGGGTTATCGGTGCCGTGCCCGAAATGCACACCCGCTCGCTTGAGTCGGCGGGATGCCTGCGTAATCAGCGTTGCAGCCGTATGGGATACTGTGGCCATGTCAGAACCCATTGTGCCACTCAGCCTCGGCGATCGGTGCTTCATCGCGCTGCAGCACCTGTTGCCGCAGCATGGGCTCTCCCGTCTCGTACATGCCGCTGCACGCAGCGAGCTTCCGTGGTTCAAGAACACACTGATCCGCAGCTTCATGGCGGGCTTTAACCCCGATCTGTCAGACGCCGTGCAGAGTGAAGCGACCGCCTACCCGTCTCTGAACGCCTTCTTCACCCGCGCACTGCGCGCAGGCACGAGGCCGCTGCCGCAGGACCCTGCGGAGATCGCCTGCCCCGTCGATGGTACGATCAGTGAGATCGGCCCGATCAATCACGACCGTCTGCTGCAGGCGAAGGGTCGTCAGTACACCCTCGCTGCGCTACTCGCTGGTCGCGAGGAGTGGATCAATCGATTTATCGGTGGGCAGTTCGCCACGATTTATCTCGCGCCCTACAACTACCACCGCATTCACATGCCGCTCGATGGCCTCTTGCAGGAGATCTGGTACATCCCGGGCAAACTGTTCAGCGTGAATCGCACCACTGCGAACGGCGTGGCGAATGTCTTTGCCAGAAACGAGCGCATCGCTTGTTTCTTTGACGCTGCCGGCCTGCCCCACGCGCTGCTGATGATCGGCGCACTCAACGTGGGCAGCATGGAGACCGTGTGGCACGGAGAAATCGCCCCACGCCGACCGCGGCAACTCGCCCAACTCGAAACCGGCGATGCACGGGGCCCCTTCCGCGCTACGCGCGGTGAAGAACTGGGTCGCTTTAACATGGGCTCGACGGTCATCCTGCTGTACCCGCGCGATACCATCGCCTGGTATCCACACCTACTCTCGGGCCGTACCGTGCGCATGGGCGAGCCACTCGGACGCCGCGTCGCACCCTGATCAAGATATGTTGGATTGGCGCCCCACCGCGACCCGCGAACGACTGGCCTGTCGCGCTGCGATGCTCGCTGCTGCGCGTCGATTCTTTGACGAGCGAGGATTGCTCGAAGTCGACACACCGATGCTCGTCAATGCGGCAGTCACCGACGTGCATCTGGAGGTTGTCGAGGCCACATTGGCGGGTAAGCCCGATCCCCTGTTCGTGCATACCTCTCCCGAGTACGCGATGAAGCGTTTGCTAGCGGCCGGCAGCGGCGAGATCTATCAGATCTGCCATGTCGCCCGCGCAGAGGAACGCAGCCCCTTGCACAACCCGGAATTCACGCTAATCGAGTGGTATCGATTGGTGGCGCTGCCCGCACTGATCGACGAGGTGGCGGCGCTGTTGAACGCGCTGATGACGGCGGGCGGGAGCCGCCCACGTACGCTGGTGGTCCGCCGATACGCGGAGGCGTTCAAAGATTATTTTGATCTCGACCCGCTCACCGCCGATGCGCCCCAACTGCGATCGCTGGCGGGGGCGCAGGGGCTCGATGCGGCCAGTGCGCGGGGCGCCTCGCGGGACGACTGTCTCGACTTTCTGGTCGGCACTCGTCTCGGACCCTCGCTCGGTCACGGGCAATGGCTGGCACTGACCCACTACCCCGCGTCCCAAGCGGCGCTGGCCGAACTCGATGCGGAAGACCCGCGCGTCGCCCTGCGCTTTGAGATCTATGCCGACGGCATAGAGCTCGCCAACGGATTTCGCGAACTGGCCGCCGGTGGTGACCAACGGCGACGCTTCGAGGGCGACAATCGCGAACGACAGCGCCGCGGGCGCCCGACTCGCACACTGGACGAGCGCCTGCTCGCCGCACTCGAAGCGGGCTTACCGCCCTGCTCGGGTGTCGCCTTGGGGTTCGATCGCTGCGTGATGCTGGCGAGTGGCGCCTCGCGGATCGACGACGTCCTGGCCTTCCCTACTGAACGAGCTTAACGAGTCATCCGATGAGCGACACCCCTGAACATCAACCGCTGCACGCGACGATCGACTTTCACGACAAGGCAGCAGGCTATCGCGAGCTCGACACCACACTGCGTGCGCTACTTGCCGGCGAGCGTGATCTGATCGCCAATCTTGCCAATGCCGCAGCGCTGCTTTATTACTCGCTGCCCGAGCTCAATTGGGCGGGGTTTTATTTAATGCGCGAGACGCAGGGCCGATCGGAACTCGTGCTCGGCCCATTCCAGGGCAAGACCGCCTGCGTACGTATCGCGCTCGGGCGGGGAGTATGTGGCACGGCGGCGGCCAGTCGAACGACCCAACTGGTGACGGACGTTCACGCCTTTCCCGGTCACATCGCCTGCGACTCAGCGTCCAATTCGGAAATCGTGGTCCCGCTGATCTATCCTCAGGGACCCCGCCGCGGAGAACTACTGGGCGTACTCGATCTCGACAGCCCACGACTTGGGCGTTTCGACGAGATCGATCGACGCGGCTTAGAAACCTTTGCGGCGACGCTGATGTCGCTGACGGACTAGGGGTGCGGCGAAGCCGCCTCGAGACCGTATCGCTTACTGCTTCGCTCGCGAGATGTACTCGCCCGTGCGGGTGTCGACCTTGATGATCTCACCCTGGTTGATGAAGAGCGGCACGCGAACGACTGCGCCGGTCTCGAGCTTCGCGGGCTTCTGACCACCCGTCGCGGTGTCACCGCGCACGCCGGGATCGGTTTCCACGATCGTCGCCTCGATGTGCGGCGGTGGCGTGACGACGAGCGGCACGCCGTTCCACAGCGTGACGATGCAGGTCACGCCATCCTTCAGCCACTGCGACGCCTCACCGACGGCTTCCTTGCTCGCCGTGTGCTGCTCGAAGTTGTCGGGCACCATGAAATGAAAGAAGTCGCCGTCCTGGTAGAGGTACTGCATGTCGACGTCCATGACGTCGGCAGCCTCGACTGAGTCGCCGGACTTCCAAGTCTTCTCGACCGTGCGGCCCGTCCTAAGGTTGCGCACGCGCACGCGGTTGAACGCCTGGCCCTTACCGGGCTTCACCATCTCGTTCTCGACGATCACATACGGATCACCGTCGATGAGGATCTTGAGGCCGGACTTGAATTCGCTGGTGTTGTAACTGCCCATGGTCGTTTCCCGCTATGCTTTCGGGCGAAAAAGAGCGCGCATGATACCGGCAACCCCCCTCTCCCGCTACCCGACCGACCCGCCCGCGAACTGGCAGCGGGACTTTGCGGCTTCCGTCACCGACCCCGCCGAACTCGCGCAGCTGCTGCAGTTGCCACCCTCGTGGGTAGAGCCCGCCCGGCGTGCGGCCGCCCACTTTGGTTTACGTGTGCCCCGCAGCTTCATCGCGCGGATGCGGTTGCGCGATCCGAACGATCCTCTGCTGCGACAGGTGTTGCCCGTGGCCGAGGAGCTGCAGAGCGTGGCCGGATTCGTCGCCGATCCGCTTGAGGAATCGGCGGCGCGTCGCGCACCGGGCTTGCTGCAGAAATATGCACATCGGGCGCTGTTGGTTACGACCGGCGCCTGCGCGATGCATTGTCGGTACTGTTTTCGCCGCGAGTTTCCGTACGGTGAAGAGCAAGGCGACACCGGTCGCTGGCGCGAGGCCGTTGCCGCCATCGTAGCGGACACTTCGTTGCGCGAGCTGATTCTAAGCGGCGGCGATCCGCTGTCTCTCTCTACGGCGCGTTTAAGCGCACTGACCGATACGCTCGCCCCCGCTTCGCATCTCGAATGGCTGCGACTGCACACCCGTAACGCCATCGTGCTGCCCTCGCGGGTCGATAACGCTTTACTCAACTGGCTTGGCGATCTGCCGTGGCGAGTGACCCTCGTTCTGCATGTGAATCATCCGCAGGAGTTACAGGGAGACGCGCTCGAGGCGATCGCGCGACTGCGGAGCACTGGCGCGCTGCTACTGAATCAATCGGTGCTACTGCGTGGCGTGAACGACGATGCTGCAGTGCTCGCGACCTTGTCACGCACGCTACACGCGCACGGGGTACTGCCGTATTACCTGCATCTGCAGGATCGCGTCCGGGGTACCGCCCACTTCGAGGTGAGCGAGAGCCGCGGCATCCAACTGATCGATGCGCTCGCGCGGGAGCTACCTGGCTTTCTCGTGCCGCGCCTCGCGCGCGAGTTACCGGGCGAGTCTGCGAAGTGGGTCGTCGCAGCAGGCCTGTCGGCCATCTAGGCCGCAGTCTCTATCACTGTCGGAGCGCGGCTTAGCTTGCCGACAACGCCTCGAGGCGCGTCACACCGCGATATCCCTTGGTGACGAGCGCGCCGCGCTGAGCGCGGGCGCCGCGCCATTCTTTGAGCTCGGCGAAACTGAGCGTTTTCTGTTTCTCACCCGCTTGGATGAGCAGCGAGCCACCGGGCTCAACGACTGCCGCGCCGACCAACACTTCTTCGCGGGCTTTGGCTTTGGCGCCCGGGATATTGAAGAGCTTGTTGCCCTTACCTTTCGGCATCTCGGGCACCTCGCCCACCGGGAATACGAGCAGCTTGCCCTCACTTGGCTCGGCACCATCCAGCGTTACGGCCACCACGCACACGAGCGCGTTGTCGCTCGGCACGAATGCTGGCATCAGCGCGAGCGCACCCTCGGGTACGCTGAGCACGGCCTTGCCGGCCTTGCGGTCGGTGATGAGATCTTCGAAGCGGGCGATGAGCCCGTAGCCTGCATCAGAGGCCAGCAACCAGCGCCCCTTCGCCTCACCCATCATCACACCGACGAACTTCGCCCCATCCGGCGGGTTGAGTCGCCCGGCGAGCGGCTCACCGAGGCCGCGCGCGGACGGTAGCGTGTGCGCGGGCAGGCAATACGTGCGCCCGGTCGTGTCGAGGAACACAGCCGGTTGCAGCGACTGTCCTCGCACCGAGCCTTTAAAAGCATCGCCACCCTTGTACTGCAGCGAGCGCGGATCGATCTCGTGACCCTTGGCAGCACGTACCCAACCGCCTGAGGAGAGCACAACGGTCACCGGCTCGTTGGCGATCAACGCCGTCTCGTCGATAGCTTGCGCCGCTTCGCGCTCGACAATCTTGGAGCGACGCGGATCACCAAACTTGTCCGCATCGGCCCGCAACTCGTCGGCGACCAACTTGCGCAGCTTTTTGTCGCTACCGAGCAGTGACTCAAGCTGATCACGCTCTTCGGCCAGCGCCTTCTGCTCGTCGCGGATTTTCATTTCCTCGAGCTTGGCGAGGTGCCGCAACTTGGTCTCGAGGATCGCCTCGGCCTGGGCCTCCGAAAGCTTGAAACGCTTCATCAGCACGGGCTTCGGCTCATCCTCACGACGGATGATCTTGATCACCTCATCAAGATTGAGATACGCGATGAGTAGACCATCGAGCAGGTGCAGGCGCTGAGTCACCTTGTCGAGTCGCCACGCGAGCCGTTTGCGCACCGTCTCGATACGGAACGACAGCCATTGCGAGAGGATCTCGCGCAGACCCATCACCTTCGGTCGGCCGTCGAGCCCGATCACGTTGAGGTTGACGCGATAGTTGCGCTCGAGATCGGTGGTGGCGAACAGATGCGCCATCAATTGCTCGAGATCGACCTTGCGCCCTTTCGGCACGATGACGAGCCGGGTGGGATTCTCGTGATCAGACTCGTCACGCAGATCCTCGACCATCGGCAGCTTCTTACCGCGCATCTGCTCGGCGATTTGTTCGAGCACTTTTGCGCCAGAGGTCTGCCAGGGCAGCGCGTCGATGACGATGCTGTCGTCCTCGAGGCGATAGGTAGCGCGTGCTTTGAAGCTCCCCGTACCTTGATCGTAGAAGGCCACAAGATCGGCGCGCGGCGAGACGATCTCGGCGCCTGTGGGCAGGTCCGGACCTTTGACGAACTTCATCAGGGCCCGCGTGGTCGCGTCCGGCTCCTCGAGCAAGTGGATGCAGGCCTCCGCCACCTCTCGCAGGTTATGCGGCGGAATGTCGGTCGCCATGCCGACCGCGATGCCGGTGGTGCCGTTCAGCAACAGGTTGGGCAAGCGCGCCGGCATCACCGCTGGCTCTTCGAGCGTACCGTCGAAGTTCGGTACCCAGTCGACCGTGCCCTCGCCGAGCTCGCGCAGCAGCACATCCGCATAGCGCGTGAGCTTGGCCTCGGTGTAGCGCATGGCCGCAAAAGATTTCGGATCGTCCTGCGAGCCCCAGTTACCCTGCCCATCGACGATCGGATAGCGATAGGCGAAGGGCTGCGCCATCAGCACCATCGCCTCGTAGCAGGCGGAATCTCCGTGCGGATGGAACTTGCCGATGACATCGCCTACCGTGCGGGCCGACTTCTTGTGCTTGGAGACGGCCGAGAGGCCGAGCTCACTCATCGAGTAGATGATGCGGCGCTGCACGGGTTTGAGACCATCGCCGATCGCCGGCAGCGCGCGATCGAGAATCACGTACATCGAGTATTCGAGATAGGCCTTTTCCGTGAAGCGGCGCAGCGGCTGACGCTCGACACCTTCGAAGTTGAGTTCTTGGTCGCGCATCAGACTCCCACCTGCACGAGGTTGCCTTTTTCCTCGAGCCATTCACGTCGATCGGCCGCGCGTTTCTTGGCGAGCAGCATGTCCATGAGCGAGTCGGTCTCATCCTGCGCATCCAGTGTGAGCTGCACCAGCCGGCGCGTGCGCGGATCCATGGTCGTCTCACGTAGCTGCGAGGGATTCATCTCGCCGAGCCCCTTGAAACGGGTGACCGAGGGCTTAGCTTTGACCTTCTCATCACTGAGTCGCTGTAGGAAGGCGTCGCGCTCGGCGTCATCGAGGGCGTAGAACACCTGCTTGCCGGCATCGATGCGATAAAGCGGCGGCATGGCGACATAGACATGCCCGTTCGCCACCAGCGGACGGAAATGCCTCAGGAATAGCGCACACAGCAGCGTCGCGATGTGCTGACCGTCAGAGTCGGCATCCGCGAGAATACACACCTTGTGATAACGCAGGCGCGAGAGATCCGTCGCGCCAGGTTCGATGCCAAGCGCAACGCTGATGTCGTGCACTTCCGCGGAGGAGGCAATCTCCCCGGCCTCCAGCTCCCAAGTGTTCAGGATCTTGCCGCGCAGCGGCATGATGGCCTGGAAATCTTTGTCGCGGGCCTGCTTGGCCGATCCGCCGGCCGAGTCGCCCTCGACGAGGAACAGCTCTGAGCGCTCCGGCTCATCGCCTACGCAATCGGCGAGTTTGCCGGGCAACGCCGGCCCACCCGACAAACGCTTGCGCTGTACCTTTTGCGAAGCCTTAAGACGTTCTTGGGCGTTGGCGATCGCAAACTGCGCGATCCGCTCGCCCGCATCCGGATGCTGCGCGAGCCACAGGCCGATCGCATCCTTGGCATAGCCCTCAACGAGCTGAGCAGCGTCGCGCGAGGCGAGACGCTCTTTGGTCTGTCCTGCGAACTGCGGCTCGCGGATCTTGATAGACAGCACGTAGCGGGCGCCGTCCCACACATCTTCCGGCGCGAGCTTGATACCGCGCGGCAGCAGATTACGGAACTCGCAGAACTCACGCACCGCGGCAGCGACGCCCGCGCGCAGCCCGTTGACGTGCGTACCGCCCTCGGGCGTTGGGATCAGATTGACGTAACTCTCGGCGATCGGATTGTCGGCGCCCGGGGCCCAGCACAGCGCGTACTCGACTGAGTCCTGATCCTGCGTGCGCTGACCGACGATGGGCTCGATCGGCAGACGCTCGCTTTTACCGAGCTCCTCAGCCAGATACGCACCCAGATCGCCAGCAAAGAACCACTCGTCCTTCTCGTTGGTGGCTTCGTTGCGGAAAGTGACGCGCAATCCCGGGCACAGCACGGCCTTCGCCTTAAGCGTGTGCCGTAACTGCGGGAGGGAGAATTTGTCGGAGTCGAAGAACTTGGAGTCCGGCCAAAAGCGCACCGTGGTGCCCGTGTTGCGCTGGCCGACCTCACCCACCACCTCGAGTTTGGAGCTGACCTTGCCGTCGCGAAAGCCGATGTTGTATTCCTTGCCACCGCGACGCACCCAGCACTCGAGCTGCTTGGAAAGCGCATTGACCACGGAGACACCGACGCCGTGCAGACCGCCCGAAAAGCCGTAACTGCCGCTGTCGAATTTGCCGCCGGCATGTAGGCGGGTGAGGATGAGCTCGACGCCGCTGACCTTTTCTTTCGGATGGATATCGACGGGCATGCCGCGCCCGTCGTCCTTCACCTCGACCGAGCCGTCCTTGAACAGCGTGACGTCGATCTGCTTGGCATGACCCGCGAGCGCCTCATCGACGCTGTTGTCGATGACCTCGTGCGCGAGATGGTTGGGCCGCGACGTATCGGTATACATGCCGGGACGGCGCCGAACCGGCTCCAACCCGGAGAGAACCTCGATGGCTGAGGCGTCGTAGTCTTTCGCCATCCCGCGATTCTAGGCGAAATCGGCGATCAGGGCCTCGCGAGTGTTCGCCGGCAGCGCATCGTTCGCCACCGAGTAGTTCTCATGATCGATGCCGACGACGAGCTTCGCGCCGCCACGCAGCGCGGCAATCATCGGTGACGACAGCTCGAAACGCAGGAAATGCACCGAGGACGTCTTGGTCTCGTTCTCGCGCTCGAGATCCTCATCGGCGATGGCATAGACGCGCGAGAAATCGGCGACTTGAACGTAGCAACGATCCTCGATGCCCTTCAAACGGGCGAGCTGTGCAGGGCGCGTGTTCGGATCTGGGAACTCGATCAGCAGCGTGACTTTCCAGTTGCCACCGTCCGGAATCAGCGGGTTGTAAGCCTCGAGCTCTCCCTCGATGCCCTCGGGCTCGAAGATGCGCTCGGTCCGCAGAATCTCCTGCACCTGATACTGGATCGTCAGCCGATCCTCGAACAGCCACGTGGTGCTCGGCCCGACGGGGACCGTACGGGTTTTCTTGTGGGCGATCACCTTGGCGCGATACTTCTGGCGCTCGCGCGCATAGGTCTCGAGGGTCATGAGGTCGTTGGGGCGCAGCTTTTCCATGGTCCTAGATTCCATAAGCCTTCCGTAGCAAAGACAGTGGGTGAGTGGGAGATTTGGGCTCGGCGAGTCCGGTCTCGATCTGGTGGCCGGCCATCGGGCAGTCTGAGGTGTAGTGGTCGGGGTTCGCCTTCTCCACGCGATTCATCACCGGCTTACCGATCTTCACTGAGGCCGGGCGGAATTCCTTCTTCACCGCATAGGTGCCGTTGTGTCCCGAGCACCGCTCGATCACATCGACCTCGGTATTCGGCACGAGCTTCATGACGTCGCGCGTTTTAAGACCGATGTTCTGCACACGCAGATGGCAGGGCACGTGGTAGCTAACCTTACCGAGTTCCTGCTGGAAATCGGTGCGCAGCAACCCGGCTTTGTGGCGCAGCATGAGGTACTCGAACGGATCGAAGATCCGCGCCTTGACGGCCTGCACGTCCGCATCCTCCGGAAACATCAGCGGCAGCTCTTGCTTGAACATCAACACGCAGGAGGGGATGGGCGCGACGATGTCATAGCCCTGATCGATCGCCTGCTTGAGCGCCGGGATATTGGTGTCTTTGTGTCGGGCCACGGTTTCCAGATCACCGAGCTCGAGCTTCGGCATGCCGCAGCATTTTTCCTGCGAGACAATTTTTACCGGAATGCCGTTGTGCTCGAACACCTTGACGAGATCAAGGTTGAGATCCGGTTCGTTGCGATTGCCGTAACAGGTGGTGAAGAGCACGACCTTGCCGCGAGTCTCCTCAGTCGGCTTGGCGGCGATGGCGAGCTCGCGCCCGGCGAGTTGGCGCCGCGCGGAGTTCGAGTGGTAGTCCGGAATCGGCGCGTCGGCGGCGACACCGAGCGTCGCATCGAGCACTTGCCGACCCACGTCGGTCTTGTTGATCGCATTGACCGCCTGGGCGATCACCGGGATACCGGCGATGCGGCCGACGAGATCAGTGGACGAGAGAACCTTGTCGCGAAATCTCACCTCGCCCTTCTTCGCCTTGATCGCCTTGGCGCGCAGCATCAGGTGCGGGAAGTCGAGATTCCAGGGGTGCGGCGGTACGTACGGACACTTCGTCATGTAGCACATGTCACAGAGGTAACAGTGATCGACGACGTCCCAATAAACCTTCTTCTCGACGCCATCGAGCTCACCCGTCGGTGATTCGTCGATCGCATCGAACAGCGTCGGGAACGCGTTGCACAGAGAGAAACAGCGACGACAGCCGTGACAAATGTCGAAGACACGCTCGAGTTCCTTCTCGAGAGCCGTCTCGTCGTAAAACGCCGGATCACGCCAATTCAGCGGATGACGGGTCGGCGCTTCGAGGGAACCCTCGCGGCCGGCAGGAATCGTGCTCTGGCTCATAACCACTCCCTGGTGTAGCAAGTCGCCCGATTAACGAGAACGGCGACGCCGGGGCCGAAAGACGCCCGACGCCGCCGTACTGGAGAGACTCAGATCGAGTCGAGGGCCTTCTGGAAGCGATTGGCGTGCGAGCGCTCGGCCTTGGCCAGCGTCTCGAACCAATCCGCGATCTCATCGAAGCCTTCGTCTCGGGCGGTCTTCGCCATGCCCGGGTACATGTCCGTGTACTCGTGGGTCTCACCCGCGATCGAGGCCTTGAGGTTCAGCTTGGTGTCGCCGATCGGCAGACCCGTAGCCGGATCACCCGACGCCTCGAGGTACTCGAGGTGACCGTGCGCGTGGCCGGTCTCACCCTCGGCCGTCGAGCGGAACACCGCCGACACGTCGTTGAAGCCTTCGACGTCAGCCTTGGCTGCGAAATACAGGTAACGACGGTTCGCCTGCGACTCGCCGGCGAAGGCGTCCTTGAGGTTCTTCTCGGTCTTGCTGCCTTTCAGTTGCACGAGATCTCTCCTTGAGTGCCAATGGTTCCTGGGGGCCGAGTTAGACTGAGTCTAACCGGGGGCCAAGACTCTACGTGTCCGCTCCGTCCATCGTCAAGGTGAGGTATAAAAACGGCCCATGACCCGCGCCAAACGTCCCCCGGATTTCGAAAAGTCGCTGGCCGAACTCGAAGCGCTCGTCGAGCGGCTCGAGTCCGGCGAGTTACCGCTCGAGGAAGCCCTGAAAGCCTTTGAGCGAGGCGTCACCCTCACCCGGGAGTGCCAGAGCGCCCTCGAGGCGGCTCAGGCCAGAGTGGAGATGCTGACGAGCCGCGCCGGCAGCGAGGCCCGACTCGAACCCTTCGAGGCCGACGAGTCCGACAATAGCGACGCTCAGGACGCCTAATGGACTATCGCGAGCGGATCGAGCGGGTGCTCGAGCGCGTCCTCGACTTACCTGACGCCGGCTCGACACGACTGCGCGACGCCATGCGCTATGCCGCGCTCGGCGGTGGCAAACGCTTGCGACCGACACTCGTCTATACGGCCGGCGCTGCGCTGGGCGCACCCTGGTCCGATCTCGATGATCCCGCTGCCGCGGTCGAGCTGATCCACGTGTACAGCCTTGTCCATGACGATCTGCCCGCGATGGACGACGACGATCTACGACGCGGCCGGCCGTCCTGTCACAAGGCGTTCGACGAGGCGACCGCGATCCTCGCCGGTGATGCCCTGCAGGCGCTTGCGTTCGAACTGCTGGCGGGTCGCTCGGCGATGTCGGCCGATGAGGCCCAGCGGCGCCTGACGATGAGCCGGCTGCTCGCGGCCGGCATCGGTACGGCGGGCATGGCCGGAGGCCAGGCGATCGATCTGGAGTCGGTCGGGCGCCGACTCGACCTCGCTGCCCTTCAGGACATGCATCGGCGCAAGACCGGCGCGCTGATCGAGACCAGCGTGATGCTCGGCGCCGCGGCGGCCGGCGTGCTCGAGGGGCCGCGCTGGCACGCCTTGCGTGAGTACGGCGCCGCCATCGGTCTCGCCTTCCAGATTCAGGACGACATCTTGGACGTGACAGGCACCACCGCCTCGATCGGCAAAATCGCGGGCGCCGATGCGGCGCACGATAAGCCCACCTATACCAGCCTCATGGGGCTCGAGGGCGCGAAAAAAGCCGCAGAGGCGCAGCGCCGTCGCGCGATCGATGCGCTCGCGCCGCTCGGCGAGGCCGCTGCTTCACTCGGCGCGCTAGCGGACTTCGTCGTCGGTCGCGCAAGTTAACTGCACGGCGCAATTCGGTACACTGCGCCTTCCCATGACGATGTCTCGCGATCGTTATCCGCTGCTGTCGCGCATCGCGACCCCGGCGGATCTGCGTGCACTGGCGGCCAAAGAATTGCCGGCGGTGTGTGCCGAGCTGCGCGATTACCTCATTCAGACGGTGGCGACGCGCGGCGGACATTTTGCTGCGGGACTTGGCACCGTCGAACTCACCGTCGCCCTGCATTACGTCTACGACACGCCCAACGACCGGCTGGTCTGGGACGTGGGTCATCAGGCCTATCCGCATAAGGTGCTGACGGGCCGAGCCGATCGGCTGGCCACGATCAAACAGAAGGATGGCTTAGCGCCGTTCCCCACCCGCAGCGAGAGCGATTACGACACCTTCGGAGTGGGCCACTCGAGCACCTCGATCAGCGCAGCGCTCGGTATGGCGGTGGCTGCAGCAAAAGAGCGGACCGGACGTCGTGTCGTCGCCGTGATCGGCGATGGCGCCATGACCGCCGGCATGGCCTTCGAAGCGCTGAACAACGCGGGATCGCTCAAAAACGATCTGCTCGTGGTGCTGAACGACAACGACATGTCGATCTCCGAGAATGTTGGCGCGCTGTCGAACTACTTCGCGCGTATCCTCGCGAGCCGTAAGTACGCCAAGCTGCGCGACACCGGCAAGCGCGTCCTCGCACGGATGCCCACGGCCTGGGAACTCGCGCGTCGCTCCGAGGCCTACTTCAAGGGAATGGTGTTGCCGGGCGGGCTTTTCGAAGAGCTCGGCTTCAACTACATCGGACCGATCGACGGACACGACATCGAGGCCCTCGTGCGCACGCTGCGCAACCAGCGATTGCTGCCCGGCCCGCAGTTCCTGCACGTGGTCACCCGCAAGGGCAAGGGGTATGCCCCAGCCGAGGGCGATCCGATCAAATGGCACGGACCGGGCCCCTTCGATCCGGCGAGCGGAACGATCTACAAAGAAAAAGTCGCTGGCCCGGCGTTCTCGCAAGTCTTCGGCGAGTGGCTGTGCGACATGGCCGAGCGCGAACCGAAGCTTGTAGCGATCACGCCGGCGATGCGCGAGGGCTCGGGCCTCGTCGAGTACTCCAAGCGCTTCCCGGAACGCTACTTCGACGTAGCGATCGCTGAGCAACACGCCGTGACCTTTGCCGCGGGTCTCGCCTGCGAAGGCTTGAAGCCCGTGGTCGCGATCTACTCGACCTTCCTGCAGCGCGGTTACGACCAGCTGATCCACGATATCGCACTGCAGAATCTGCCGGTGGTGTTCGCCCTCGATCGCGCGGGCCTAGTCGGCGGCGATGGCGCAACACACCAGGGCGCCTACGACATCTCGTTCCTGCGCTGCATTCCGAATCTCGTGCTGATGGCACCGGCCGATGAGAACGAGTGCCGGCAGATGCTCTACACGGCTACCACGCTGCCAAGCCCGAGCGCGGTGCGTTATCCGCGCGGCGTCGGGGCTGGCGTGACGCCGGCGCGCGAGATGACCGCGATGCCCGTCGGTCGCGCTGAGATCCGTCGGGAAGGCTCGAGCGGTCTCGCCCTGCTCGTCTTCGGCACGCTACTGCCGTCCGCACTCGCGATCGCCGAGCGTCTCGATGCGACCGTGGTCAACATGCGCTTCATCAAACCACTCGATGTGGCCCTGCTCGAGCAGGTGGCGCAGCGTCACGCGGCGCTCGTTACCCTCGAGGAAAACGCCATCGCGGGCGGTGCGGGCTCAGCCGTTGCCGAGGCGCTCGCCGCAATGAGAATCGAACGCCCGCTGAAGCTTGTCGGTATCCCAGACCGATTCATCGAGCACGGCAGCCGAGAGGAGTGCCTAGCGCTCGCGGGGCTCGACGCTCTGGGGCTCGCGCGTCAGATCGAGCCGTGGTGGCGATCAGTCGCGGACTTCGAAAAGCTTTCCGCTGTCGGTCAGTAGATACAGCGCACCGTCTGGCGCCAGCTCGACGTCGCGGATGCGTTCGCGCAGCTCGGTGAACAGCGGCTCTCGACGACGCTCGCGATCGCCCTCGAGCTCGACTCGCCACAGCGCGCTGCCCGCCAGCGTGCCGAATAAGATGTTCCCTGCCCACGGCGCAAAACGACTGCCCGAGTAGAACACGAGACCTGAGGGCGCGACGGACGTCGGCACCCAGAAGGCGACGGGTTCGATGAACTTCGGCGCATGCACACCGCCGCCGATACGACAGGTCTCACCCACCGGGTCGCCATAGTTGCAACCGTAGCTCACCACGGGCCAGCCATAGTTGCCTGCCGCCTGAACGCGATTTAGTTCATCGCCACCTTGAGGGCCATGCTCGTGCGCCCACAAATCGTTCGTGCCCGGACGTATCGCCGCGCCCTGGATGTTGCGATGGCCCAGGCTCCAAATCTCTCGCCGCGCGCCGGGGATGGCGGGATTATCGGTGGGGATGCTGCCGTCGCGCTGAATGCGCACGACCTTGCCGATCGTCGCAGCGAGATCTTGGGCCGGGGCGCCCCCGCCACGATCACCGAAGGTGACGAACAGCGTTTTGTCGGCACGGAACACGAGGCGCGAACCGAAGTGCACCCGGCGCGACGCTTTGGGCACCTGCCGATAGATCACTTGCCAGCCCGTGAAATTCTCACCATCAAAACGGACGCGAGCCACGGCTGAACCGAGCAGTCCGTCTTCCTCACCACTGCCCCGCTCGGAGAATGTGAGATAGACCCAGGGGTCCGAGGAGAAATCCGGATCGAGGGCGACGTCGAGCAAACCACCCTGTCCCATCACACCGATCGGCAGCGGGACCGACACCCTCTTCTCGATTCGCGTGCGCGCGGCATCGACGATCACGAGATTGCCCACCTTCTCGGTGATGAGCAGACGACCATCCGGCAACACCGTCATACCCCAGGGCGAATTAAAACCCTGTATCCGCGATTGCGGACGAGCGAAGGTTGCCACCACCTTGCAGGCGGCGCTGATCGGTTGGGTGGTGTAGCGATTACCCTCCAGCGTGCCACCGCAGCCCGACACCCCGACCAGCGTGGCGCCACTGCTCGGCGTGACGGTAAACACAGCGCGAGCGCCGCGCTGTACCGAGGCGGAGGCCGGCGAGATCGCGCCCGAGGGACTCGATACCGTCGTGACGGCGATAGAAGCCGCAAAGGTCTCTGCGGTCAGCATGAGTGCGGCGAGGATTAGAGATACAGCTCGTCCGATTAATTTAGCGTCCATTCGATGAGGTCTCCCGGATGTCACCGCTCAAGTGCGCTGAAAGTGCTCGAAGCCGCTAGGCGGGGTGCGAATTGTGCCATCCGCGCGTTGCACCGACACGGACGATGCGCTGGCGGCTGAGCACGCCGTCAGTTCCCCAATCATCGTGAACGAGCAGTCATCGGCCACCCCACCGAGTGCAGCCAGCTGCGCGGGCGGCAGCGCGAACACCAACTCGTAGTCATCGCCCCCCTGCAAGGCGAAGCGAACCGCCTCATCTTCGGTGAATCGACCCGCTGCCACCAGCGCCGCGAGTGCGGGCGAGCGCGGGATGCGCGCTTCATCGATACGCGCTGAGCAACCGCTCGATGTCACGAGCTTCGCGACATCGCCCACGAGACCATCCGAGACATCGATGCAGGCGCTCGCGCGCTCGAGTAACCGCTGGCCCAGCGCCAATCGAGGCGTGGGGAACTCGAATCTTGCACGCAGCGCAGCGTCGGCCTCTTGCAGCCTCGCATTCGCTCCGGCGGGCGGCCCCGCCTGACACAGGGCGAGACCCGCCGCCGCATCACCCGGCGTGCCCGAGACACACAACAGATCGCCAGGCTGCGCACCAGAGCGGCGCAAGCCCCGATTCGTCGGCACCCAGCCGAGTACCTGCACACCGAGCGTGAGGGGACCGCGAGTCGTGTCACCGCCGACGAGCGCCACCGAGTGTCGGCGTGCTAACTCGCCGAAACCGCGCGCGAAGGCCGCGAGCCACGACTCCTCGGCCGCGGGCAGCGTCAGCGAGAGTAACGCCCAGGCTGGCGTTGCACCCATGGCGGCGATGTCCGACAGATTCACGGCGAGCGCCCGATGACCGATCGACTCGGGAGATGCACCGGCGGGAAAGTGCACGCTTTCGACCAACGTATCGCTGACGGCGACAAGGTCGTGACCCGTCGGGGGTCGCAGCAACGCGCCATCGTCGCCGATACCGAGCACGACGTCCGCACGCGAGACCCCCGCGGCGCGGAAAAACCGATCAATTAACTCGAACTCGCCGAGAGCCATCGGCGTCGCCGGTCAGTGTTCGTGCGGCCGCAGGGTGCGCGCGGCCCGATCGAGGACGGCGTTGACGTACTTATGGGCGTCGGTGGCTCCGAAGCGTCGCGTCAAGCCGACCGCCTCGTTGATCACCACGCGCCACGGTACCTCGATTTGGTGGGCCAGTTCGTGCACGCCAATGAGCAGCACCGCGTGCTCGACAGGATCGAGATCTTGCGGCTTCCTTTCGATCCACTGCGCAAGCTGTTCATCGAGCGCATCACGCCCGCCAATGACGCCCTGCACGAGCAGCCCGAAGTAGTCGCGATCGGCCCGCACCATGTCTTCCTCGAGCGCAAAGTCGGTGATGAGGTCTTGCCAGGGCCCCTCGTTTAGCTGCCAGCGATAAAGCGCCTGCAGCGCGAGCTTACGTGCCACCGAGCGTGCGCCCGACTCAGATACGCGGGCGCGAGAGACTTTTTTCGGTTCAGCGGCGGTCATGGCGCAGGATGATACGGATATCCGGACCGATCTGGCGTAGATCGCACACCTGCCAATCGGCGGCGTCCGCGAGATGACTGAGCGTCGGCAACGCCAGCAGTGGCCTTGCGTCGGGTCCGAGCAGGCGCGGCGCGAGGTAGAGCACGAGCTCGTCGACGAGCCCGGCGGTCACGAGCGCCCCGGCGAGTGTGGCGCCGAGCTCACTCCATACCTCGTTGAGTCGTTCCCTGCC
>JBMSXG010000010.1:0-41754 GCA_049425405.1 Steroidobacteraceae bacterium | reverse complement strand
GCGCACCCCGGCCGTGGTGGCTTCGGCCGCCAGGGGCGTCGGCAGGACTCGGATGCGATCGCCAGTGAACTCCACCAGTGCATCGCCGTAGTTCGCCATCAGCGAGCCGTAGAACGCATCGATGAAGCGCCGCCGCTGATCAGCGGTTGCCGAGCGCCAATGCTTGCCGAGCACGAGACGGGCTGCGTGCTCAACATCGAAGTTCGGCAGCAACACACGCTCGACGAGAGCCGACAGCTTGGCCGGATTCTTACGAAAATCCGCACGGTTGGCCTCGAGCTCGCTGAGCATCGCGTTGGCTGACGTCTCGATCAACGCGGTGGGATTACTCGTATCGACCGTCGCACCCCTGAGCACGAGCGGCGAGAAGCTGAGGACAATGCCGGCGAGCGCGGCGAGCGGCATCCGACGCTGCGATTCGGTAAACAACGAGCGAATCATGGTGCCTCCTGGTTGCCGGCCGCATCCTTGCTGGCTCCATCGGAGCCCCGACTGGCGAAGTTGGCAAAGAACTTGTTCACCAGCGACTCCAGCACGATGGCCGACTGTGTGAATTCGATTTGACCCCCCTCTTGCAGGAAGGTTTCCGAGCCTCCCGGGCCGATCCCGACATACTTTCCACCGAGCAACCCCTGAGTCTGGATGCTGGCATCACTGTCCTCTGGGATGCGATCGAACTGCGAGTCAATTTGTAGCGTCACCACGGCGCGATAGTCGCTCGGATCGAAGGCGATCGTCTCGACACGGCCGATACGTACACCGGCCATGCTGACCGGCGAGCCGGTCTTCAGATCACCGATGTTGTCGAAGCGCGCCGTGACGCGGTACCCCGACTCACCCCCGACCGACAAGCCGCTGCCAGGCAACTGCGTGGTTAGGAAGAACAAGGCAGCGAAACCCAGCAGGACAAACAATCCCGTGCCGATTTCGAGCGAACGTTGCGGTTTCATGGCGGATCACCTTCCCAAAAAGGCTGCGGTCAACATGTAATCTATGAGTAGCGTCAATACCGAAGAAATCACGACCGTGCGCGTGGTCGCAAGACCAACGCCCGCAGCGGTCGGCGCTGCGTGGTAGCCCTCATAAACGGCCACCAGGCTGCAGGCCACTCCGAAGCAGAGGCTCTTCACGATGCCCTCGGCGACATCACCGAACTCGACGGCGGATTGCATCTGCGACCAGAACGCACCGGGATCGACGCCCATCAGCTGTACGCCGATGAGCTGCGCGCCGAACAAACCGATGACGTTGAACACCGCCACGAGTAGGGGCATCGCAATCACCCCACCGAGAAAGCGCGGCGCCACCACGAAGCGCAGCGGGTCGACAGCCATCATCTCCATCGCGGTGAGTTGGTCTGTCGCGCGCATCAGACCAATCTCGGAGGTCAATGCGGTACCCGCGCGGCCCGCAAACAGCAGCGCTGTCACGACCGGTCCGAGCTCCTTCAGCAAGCCAAGCGCCGCTGCGACGCCAAGGGCGTCCTCCGATCCGAAACGCTGCAGCAGGTCGTAGCCCTGCAGGCCGAGCACCATACCGACGAACAACCCACTCAGCATGATGATCACCAGCGAGCGCGCGCCGGCGTTGAAGATCTGGTGGACCACGCTGCGCGGCCGCGCAAACGCGGCCGGCGCTTGCGCGAGCACCCGCGCGAGAAACACGACCACGGCGCCGATCCGACGAACGACCAACTCGATCATGGGCGCTCCCGCGGACCGAGCAACTGCTCGCGATAATCGGGTGCAGGATAGTGAAACGGCACCGGGCCGTCGGAATGGCCGCTCATGAACTGACGAACGCCGGGGAGCGCACTTTGGCGCAGCTCCTCGGGCGTGCCGGCCGCTTCGACCCTCCCACCCGAGAGCAGATAACTGTAATGCGCAATTTGGGCGAGCTCGTCGACATCGTGCGAGACGATGATGCTCGTCACGCCAAGCGCTTCGTTTAGCTCACGAATGAGACGAACGATCACGCCCATCGAAATCGGATCGAGTCCGACGAAGGGCTCATCGTAAATGAGGATCTCAGGATCCATGACGATCGCGCGGGCGAGCGCCACACGACGTGCCATACCGCCCGAGAGTTCCGCGGGCATGAGCTCCGCCGCGCCACGCAGACCCACGGCGTGCAGCTTGGTGAGCACCAGCTGGCGCAGCACCGTGTCGGGCAGCTGCGCGTGTTCGCGCACCGGAAAGGCGACGTTCTCGAATACCGAGAGGTCGGTCAGCAGCGCACCGTTCTGAAACAGCATGCCCATGCGTCGACGCAGGGCGTACAGACCCGCTTTATCGAGACCGGTCACGGACTGACCGAATACCGTGATCTCGCCGCGCTGCGGAGCCGCCTGCCCGGTGATGAGCCGCAGCAGGGTGGTCTTGCCCGTGCCGCTCGGACCCATGATCGCCGTCACCTGACCACGGCGGACCGTGAGGTCGAGGCCGGAGAAGATCGCCCGTCCACCGACGCCGAAATGCAGGTCAGAAATGCGGATGACGGACTCGGACATGGCAGGCAGGGGTGGGTAATCCGGGGCGAAACAGCGGCGGATGTTACCAAAATTCTCAATGTGGACTAAAATGGTGCCGTTTTATGATCCGCATCAGCAAACTTACCGATTACGCGACCGTGATCCTTGCGGATCTCGCCCGTGCGCCCGAGGCGCTCCACAGCGCCACCTCGGTCGCCGAGCGTACGCACATCGCCCCGCCCACCGTGAGCAAGGTGCTCAAGCTGCTGCAGCGCGGCGGGCTCGTACGCTCGACCCGCGGCCTGCACGGCGGCTATGCGCTCGCTCGCCCCGCGGTGGATATTTCTGCGGCGGCGATCCTTGATGCACTCGAAGGGCCAGTGGCCATGACCGACTGCTCGGCGGGCCACGGCCAGTGCGACATCGAGACCACCTGCGGAGTGGGTCGCGCCTGGCAGCGCGTGAACCTCGCCCTGCGTCGCTCTCTGCATGACGTCAGCCTCGCCCAGCTCGCAGGGCTCGATGAGCAAACCGTGCAGCTGCGCGCACTCGAGCAGGAACTGAAACCTCGGGCCGGTGGCCGTGCCGCCGCAGCCCTCAATCGCTGAGCGTCCCGACACCATGAGCCAAAACGCCTCTCTCGATGAACTCGTCAGCCGTGGCTACGCACACGGGTTCGTGACCGACATCGAATCGGAGAGCCTGCCGCCGGGTCTCGACGAGGGAGTGGTCCGACGCATCTCGCAGATCAAGCGCGAGCCGGCCTTTCTCACCGAGTGGCGCGTACGTGCCTTCCGCCATTGGCTGACGATGCGCGAGCCGCAGTGGGCGCGTCTGCGCGTACAGCCCATCGACTATCAGGGTATCTCGTACTACTCCGCACCCAAGCGCAAGACTGACGGCCCGAAGAGCCTCGAGGAAGTGGATCCGAAACTCCTCGAAACCTACGAGAAACTCGGCGTGCCGCTGCACGAGCGGGCACGGCTCGCGGGCGTCGCCGTCGATGCCGTCTTCGACAGCGTGTCAGTGGCCACCACCTTCAAGGACCGCCTCGAGAAAGCCGGAGTGATTTTCTGCCCGTTCTCAGAAGCAGTACAAAGTCATCCTGCACTGCTCGAGCAATACCTCGGCTCGGTCGTTCCACACACCGACAACTACTACGCCTGCCTCAACTCGGCGGTGTTCTCGGACGGCTCGTTCGTTTACGTACCCAAGGGCGTGCGATGCCCGATGGAATTGTCGACCTACTTCCGAATCAACGCGGCCAAGACCGGTCAGTTCGAGCGAACACTAATCGTTGCCGACGAAGGCAGTCACGTGAGCTACCTCGAGGGCTGTACCGCACCGATGCGCGATGAAAACCAGTTGCACGCGGCCGTGGTCGAGCTCGTGGCGATGGCAGACGCTGAGATCAAGTACTCAACCGTGCAGAACTGGTACCCGGGCGATGAGAACGGCGTCGGCGGTATCTACAATTTCGTGACCAAGCGCGGCGAGTGTCGCGGCGCCCGCTCGCGTATTTCTTGGACACAGGTCGAGACGGGCTCCGCCATCACCTGGAAATACCCGAGCTGCGTACTGAAAGGCGATCACTCCGTTGGGGAGTTCTACTCGGTCGCCCTCGCCAACCACTGCCAGCAGGCCGACACCGGTACGAAGATGATCCATATCGGCCGGAACACTCGCAGCACGATCGTCTCGAAGGGTATCTCTGCCGGACGCGGGCAAAACAGTTATCGGGGGCTGGTAAAGATACTGCCGGGCGCCGAGGGAGCGCGTAACCACACGCAGTGCGACTCCCTACTCATGGGTAGCCGATGCGGCGCGCATACCTTCCCGTACGTGGAGGTCAAGAACCCCACCGCTATCGTCGAGCACGAAGCCTCAACCTCGCGCATCAGTGAAGAGCAACTTTTTTATTGCCTGCAACGTGGTCTTAGCGAGGAAGACGCGGTGAACATGATCGTCAACGGCTTCTGCAAGAGCGTCTTCAAAGAATTACCGATGGAGTTCGCGGTGGAAGCGCAAAACCTGCTCGCCGTGAGCCTTGAAGGCGCAGTCGGCTGAACGACCCCAAGCGGAGAACCCCATGCTCGTCATCGACAATCTTCACGCCACCGTCGCGGGTCGCAAGGTCCTCGATGGCCTATCGCTCGAAGTTCCTGCAGGCGAAGTGCATGCCATCATGGGCCCGAATGGCTCGGGCAAGAGCACCCTCGCCTACACGCTGGCCGGGCGTCCCGGCTACGAGGTCACCTCGGGTCGCGTGCTCTACCGTGGCACAGATCTGCTCGCGATGGCGCCAGAAGAGCGTGCCCGCACGGGACTCTTCCTCGGCTTCCAGTACCCGGTCGAGATTCCTGGCGTCAATAACGTCTACCTGCTCAAGGCCGCGCTGAATGCGGCGCGCGCAGCACGTGGATTGCCGGAAGTCGACGCGTTCGAGTTTCTGACGCTGGTGCGCGACAAGATGCGCGTGATGCAGATGGACGAGGCGTTCCTATCGCGCGGCGTCAACGAGGGTTTCTCTGGGGGCGAGAAGAAGCGCAACGAGATCTTGCAGATGTTGGTCCTCGAACCCACTCTCGCGCTACTCGATGAAACCGATTCGGGCCTCGACATCGATGCACTGAAGATCGTTGCTCACGGCGTGAACACGCTGCGCTCGCCCGAGCGCTCGATCGTGCTCGTCACCCACTACCAGCGCTTGCTCGATCACATCACCCCCGATCGCGTGCATGTGCTCGCCCGCGGCCGCATTCTGCGCAGTGGCGGCCCCGAGCTCGCCCGAGAGCTCGAAGCGCGCGGCTACGATTGGCTGCTCGGTGAGGCTGCCTGATCTCATGCTGAGCCTGCCGACCTCCCGCGACGAGCACTGGAAGTACGCGAATCTGCGTGCGCTCGCGCGCCTGTCGCGTGACACAGCCGCACAAGCGTCCGCGGCTACGCTCGCGGCGTTTGGCTCTCGGCTGACGCCGCCGCTCGACGGGTTCAACCGCTTGACGCTCATCGATGGGCGGTACCTACCGTCACCGAACGAGGGCTCGAGCGGATCACTCGCAGAGGCCGGCGTGCGATTAACCCGTCGCGCACCGATTGCAGCGCCCACCGGTGATATGGATCGACGATTTGCCGCCCTACACGCTGAGCACGCCGTCGAGACGCTAGAGATCGACCTCGCCGCGGGCCGCCGGATCGAACTCGAGCTCGCGTGTATCGCCAGCGGAACCGGGCACCCGAGCGTGCATCTGCGGGTCGGGACCGGCACCGAGCTGCGTCTCATCGAGCGCCACCTCGACAGCGAGACGGTGACGAGCTGGACCAACCTGCACCTGAAAATCGAGCTGGCCGCAGGCGCCCGGATAGATCATGTGCGCCTGCTCGACTGCCATGCGCAGCATCATCAGGTAGACACGCTCGAACTGCATCTCGCCGACGAGGCTCGCTTCGAGCTGCTGCAACTGACCCAAGGTGGCGCCTCCAGTCGTACCACTGCCCTCGTTGAGCTCGCGGGCCACGATTCTGCCCTGTCGTGGCAAGCCGCCACTCTGGCGAGCGACCAACAAGTGCACGACACCTACGTGCGCGTGAATCACAGTGGCTTGCGCGCCCGCACCGATCAGCGCTTTCGGGGTATCGCTGCGGATCGATCCCGCATCGCTTTCAACGGTCACATGCAAGTCGCGGCCTCTTCCCGCGGCGCATCGACTGAACAAAGTCTGAAATGCCTGCTCGGCAGCCCCGAGGCCGAAGCAGACCTGCGCCCACAGCTTGAGATCGACACCGACGAGGTGCGCGCGACGCACGGCGCTACGGTGGGCATGCTCGATGCCGACATGCGATTTTATCTGCTGTCGCGCGGTCTCAGCTCCGAAGCTGCCGAGGCTCTGCTGCGTTGGGCATTCGTGAGCGACATCATCTCGCGCGTATCGATCCCGGCGCTGCGCGCTGACATCGAGCGACGCCTCGCCGGCAAGTTGCCGGGCGCCGCGGCGGCTGGAGCGCTGACATGAGCGCCATCTCTCGCGTGCCCTATGACGTCGCGCAGGTGCGCGCCGATTTTCCGATCCTCGCCGATCGCGTTCGAGGCAAACGGCTCGCCTTCCTCGATACAGCCGCGTCTGCACAGCGGCCGGCGGCGGTGATCGATGCCGTGGCCGAATACGAGCGGCACAGTCATGCGAACGTGCATCGCGGCGTGTACGAACTCAGCCAAAAAGCCACTGACGCTTTCGAGGGTGCGCGCGAGCGTGTACGTCGATTCGTCAATGCGGCGAGCACCCGCGAGATCATCTTCACCCGCGGCACGACCGAGTCGATCAATCTTGTAGCAAACAGCTGGGGTACGACGCTGCGGCCCGGTGACGAAATTCTGGTCAGCTGGCTGGAGCATCACGCGAACATCGTGCCGTGGCAGATGCTCTGCGAGCGCAGTGGTGCGACGCTCAAGGTCATTCCGATCGATCGGCGCGGCGAGCTCGACCTCGAGACGTTCCATCGCTTACTCGGTCCGCGCACGCGCATAGTGGCGTTCGCTCAGGTGTCAAATGCCCTCGGTACGATCCTGCCGGCCGCGACAATCATCGAGGCTGCCAAACGGGTCGGCGCGCTGACCCTCATCGACGGTGCGCAGGCCGTGCCCCACCAAGCCGTCGACGTTCAGGCGCTTGGCTGCGATTTCTATGCCTTCTCGGGACACAAGCTCTACGGACCGACCGGCATTGGTGTGCTGTGGGCAAGGGAATCCGTGCTTCGCACCCTGCCACCCTGGCAGGGAGGCGGCGACATGATTCTCACAGTCTCCTTCTCGGGAACCACCTACAACGAGCTCCCCTACCGCTTTGAGGCGGGCACGCCGAACATCGCCGGTGCCGTGGGGCTCGCAGCAGCGATGGACTACATCGACTCGCTCGGACTCGAGCGTATTCACGCCCACGAGCAAGCGCTGCTCATCGAGGCGACCGCCGCTCTACAGTCGGTGCCGGGTATCCGCCTGATCGGCGAAGCAAAAGATAAGGCGGGCGTGATCTCCTTCGTCGTGGAAGGTATCCACCCGCACGATCTTGGCACCTTGCTCGATGCCGAAGGCGTCGCGATCCGCACAGGGCACCACTGTGCGATGCCAGTCATGGAGTTCTTTGGCGTACCGGCAACGGCGCGGGCGTCGTTCGGTTGCTACTCGGACAGCCAAGATATCGCCCAGCTGGTCGATGCCCTGGTCAAGGCACGGGAGATCTTCGGCTGATGGACCTCAAGGATCTTTACCGCGACGTGATCCTCGATCACAACAAGCGCCCACGAAACGCGGGGCGACTCGATCCATGCGACACCTCGGCCGATGGGCACAACCCGCTGTGCGGCGATCGACTCACACTCACGCTGCGATTTGACGGCGATCGGATCGGCGATCTGCGCTTCGACGGTCACGGTTGTGCGATCTCGACCGCCTCCGCCTCGCTCATGACCGAGGCGGTCAAGGGCCTCACCCCCGCAGCGATCGAGGCGTTACACGCCCTGGTGCACGAGACCCTCACCGCGCACGGCGATTCCAAAGTCCCGGCCGAACTGGGCAAGCTCGCCGCACTGGCTGGCGTGCGCGACTACCCCGCCCGCGTGAAGTGCGCGAGCCTGGCCTGGCATACGCTGGCAGCTGCACTCGCCCGTCGCGAACCCGGCGGCTCGACCACCGTCTCGACCGAGTGAATACGATCCTATGCGCAGCCACGAAAACGAAGCCTTCGTCCTGCAACGCGACACGCCGGCCGTGATCGTGCCGGCCGGGACACCGATCGAACTGAAGGCGGGACTGTCTGGATTTATCACCCAAGCACTCGGCGGTAGCTTCACGCTGTACATCGAGGGCAACCTGTATCGTCTCGCCGGCGAGAACGCTGACGCCATCGGCAAGGAAGTGCTCGTTCCGCCCGAACTGCCGCCTGGCGCCACGGAAGAAGACGTGCGCGCACTCGCCTGGCAACAGATGCGTCGCTGCTACGATCCCGAAATCCCGATCGATATCGTCGAACTCGGCCTCGTCTATCTTTGCGAGGTCCACCTCGAGAGCGACGGATCGCGACGCATCGACGTCAAAATGACGCTCACGGCACCCGGCTGCGGCATGGGCGACGTACTCGTGCAGGACGTTCGCGAGAAACTGGAAGTCATCCCGACGGTGAGTCATGCCGCTGTCGAACTCGTGTTCGATCCGCCTTGGAACCAATCGATGATGTCCGAAGCGGCTCGACTGCAGACGGGCATGCTGTGAGCGTGACCGATTGGATCGACGTCGGCGACGCGAGCGAGCTGGCAGACCATGGACGCCTCGATGTCGAGTGCGCGGGCCGCTGGGTCGCCATTGTGCGATTTGAGGGGCGGCTACACGCCTTTGAGGACCGCTGTACGCACGATGACGAGCCGCTGGCCGAGGCCCCTCTCGAGACCGACGCCGCCACACCCTGCGGCGTCGTCATCTGCCCGCGTCACGGCGCACGCTTCTGCCTGCAAACCGGTGCGGCCCTCACTCCGCCCGCTTACGAGCCGCTCGCGATTTTTTCGGTGCGCGAGCGCGACGGACGTTTGGAGCTTCGAGCGCCGATACGATGAAACGCCGTGGCACCGTGGTCCGTGGCACACGACCCGGATAGTCCGCGAACCACTCACGCACGTCTCTCTCGAGGGCGAGCCCGTGCATGTAGTTATAGAGCGCTCGACTCAAGCCCCGACCCAACACGTCATGATCGACTCCACTCGGATCGCTGAATCCGATGTCGTTACGTGCGAAACGACCGGGCGGCAGCGGCCGCAGCGTGACGCCGTGGGCCTTGGGGTCGCGACCCACCGGCGAGTGCACTGTGCAGGTGAATCGATGGAAATACCCGGACTGCAGACAACCCGCCTCGAACAGTTGGCGCACATACTCGAGCGAGTCGACCGTCTCCTGCAGAGTTTGTGTCGGAAACCCATACATCAGATATGCGTGCACGAGGATCCCGGCATCGGTGAACGCGCGCGTGACACGCGCCACCTGCGCTACCGATACGCCTTTCTTCATCAGCGCGAGCAGGCGATCCGAGGCTACCTCGAGTCCGCCTGACACCGCGATACACCCACTTGCAGCGAGTAGCTCGCAAAGCTCACTCGAGAACGTTTTCTCGAAACGAATGTTGCCCCACCAAGAAATCGAGAGCTTGCGACGCAAGAGCTCCTCGGCGAGTGCGCGCAGGGCCTTCGGTGGCGCGGCTTCGTCCACGAAATGAAACCCGCTATGACCGGTCTGCTCGACTAACCGCTCGATACGATCGACGAGAATTCGAGCATTCGCGGTCTCATATCGTGAGATGTAATCGAGGCTGACATCGCAAAAACTGCACTGTTTCCAGTAGCAACCATGAGCCACGGTCAGCTTGTTCCAGCGACCGTCCGACCACAGACGGTGCATAGGATTGAGCATGTCGAGCAACGAGAGATACTGCCCAGTCGGCAGCCCCTCGTAGCTCGGCGTTCCGATCTCTGCAAACGGCACGTCAGGCTCGGGGTGATGGAGATAGCGAACCTGATCCGACCCCTCACGTACGAAGGTGCGCACTAATTTCTCGCGGCCTCGCTCGCCACCTAGATGTTCGAGTAAGGCGATGATGGGTCGCTCACCCCCGTCGAGCGTGACGAAATCGACGAAGTCGAACAGCCGCGGCTCACCGAGCTCTCGCAGCTCGGTGTTGACGTAACCGCCGCCCAGGGCGATACGTATCGTCGGGTCGACTTTCCGGATCGTCTGCGCGATGCGCAGCGCACCGTAGACGCTGCCGGGAAACGGCACGGACAACAACACCAGCGTCGGACGATGCTGCAGAAGCGCTTGTCGCGTCAGATCATCGAGTATCGTGTCGATCAGCGTCGGCGGTGCGCCGAGGGCATCGACGAGCGGATCGAAACTCGGTTGGCTCGCCGCGAGCGACTCCGCGTAGCGAACGAACTCGAAGCGCGGATCGACCGCGTCACGGATCACATCCGCGAGATCGTTCAGATACAGCGTGCCGAGGTGACGCGCGCGATCGGTGGTGCCAAGCGCGCCGAAAGCCCAACCGAGCGCATCGCCAGAGTCTCCCGACTCGTACGCCTCCAATGCAGCGAAACGCTCGCCCTCCGGAAGGTACCGCCGCGAGACGATTCGATGTGCAAGCGTGGGATCACGTCCTTGCAAAAACTTCAGCAATGGCCCGATGACCTCGCAATGCGCGGGCAAGCGAGCGAGAAACGCGCGTACGCGGGAAGAGCGACGACGCGCGGGCAACGCGCGGGCGCAGTGCGCGATCGACTCGAGGCCCCCGGTGCTGAATAGCCGCAGCACGAGCCCGAGCGCCAGATCAGCCTGAAAGGCCTCGAAGCCGCGGGAGCGCAGGAAACCCGTCAGATACGCCGTCGAGGGATACGGCGTATTCAATTGAGTCATGGGCGGGATCAGCGCGAGTACCCGCGGGGCTTGCAACGGCAACGGTCGTCCCCAATTAACGATTCAGGGCATTGTGCATCGTTCGAGGTCCAGAATCATGGGTCAGCTTCGCGCAGTCACGTCGGCCACCTTCGCCGCCGAAGTGCTCACCGCTTCCTCCAAACAGCCTGTCTTGGTCGATTTCTGGGCGCCGTGGTGCGGACCCTGCCGGATGCTTGCACCCGTGCTCGCCGAGCTCGCGAGCTCTACGCCGGGCCTTACGGTCGTTCAACTGAATACCGACGAGGAGCCCGATATCGCCGCGCAGTTTTCGATCCGCAGTATCCCGGCGGTCAAGTTGTTCCGTGATGGCAAGGTCGTCGACGAGTTCGTTGGCGCCCAGCCGCTCGCCGCGGTCCGGGCCTTTGTAGCTCGGCACCTCACCCTAGCGCCGGATTCGACGCTGCAAGACATCGAGGCGCTGATCCGCGGCGGCGAGCTCACCGAGGCGCAGCGCCGCCTGCGCGCTCTTCCCCCAGCTCGGCAGAGCGAGGCCGACGTCAAGCGGGTGTATGCGCGGCTGCACTTCGCAGGGCTGCTTCGCTCGCCCGACGAAACCGACGTCATTCAGTCGGCACGGGTGGCTGGCGCAAGGCAACTGTTGAGTGGAGACGGCGCCGCGGGTCTTGAGACCTTGCTCGGCGCGGCCGAGCGTAACCGTCGCTACGCTGGCGCGGACGGTCGTGAGGACTTACTCAAAGCCTTCGACTTGCTCGACGGACCAGACGAGCTGATCGCCTCGGCCCGACGCCGCCTCGCCCGCGTGTTGCACTGATCGCTTTTGGGCGCGATCGGGTACCCGCCGTCAGTACGGGGTGCAGAAGCAGTGGGCGTACAGACGGTTGGCTACCGCGTGTCGGTTGAAACGGAGTACCTCGCGCTCGATCGGGCCGAAGTCGCGCCGTGCCGCCTGCAACGCCTGCGCAACCGGCAAATCCAGTGTGCCCTGCGATCCCATTAACGCGAACGCCCACAGTGCCACGCGGGTCTCAATGGAGCTCAGCAGCTTCTGCGCGAACGACTGCTCCGGCTGGAGATAATCGCGCTCGTACTGATCGTCCTTAATACCTGCGCGCTTGGCCGCCGAGGCAATCGCCTCGTCAAGCGAGCCGAGCTGGTCTACGAGACCGAGACGCTTGGCATCGACTCCCGACCACACACGACCTTGAGCGATGGCATTGACGTCGTCGCGCGACATCTTGCGACCCTTCGCCACGCGGGCGAGGAATTCTTCGTATCCGTACTCAATAGTCGCTTGCAGCAACATGGCGGCAGGCTCTCCGACCTTACGATCGAGACGCAGCTCGCCCGACAACGGCGATGTGCCGACGCCGTCAGTGTTCACACCGACTTTATCGAGAGCGCGAGGCGCCGTCGGAAACAGGCCGAAGATACCGATCGAGCCCGTGATGGTCGCCGGACTGGCCCAGATCTCATCTGCCGGCGCCGCGATGTAATAGCCCCCCGATGCGGCCAGATCACCCATCGACACCACCACGGGGCGTCCAGTCTCGCGAAACGCGACGACTTCACGGTAGATCTGCTCCGAAGCGAGCACACTGCCGCCCGGGCTGTCGATACGCAGCACCAACGCCTTAATGTCTTCATCGAGGCGCGCCTTGCGGATGAGCTCAGCGGTGTCATCACCCGCGATCACCCCGCTGCCGCTGCCGTCCACGATTTCGCCGGAACCCACGAGCACCGCCACACGCGTCTTCGGATGGCGGGCCATCTTGTCCTCGGCGCGCACGACCTTCAGGTAGTCGCCGAGTGACACACTGCGGAAACTGTCGGTCTCATCGTCTTTAGCGGCGATTTCGAGCACACGCTTCTCGATCTCGAGCGGCGTCTTGATCCCGGTGATCAGTTTGGCGTCGAGCGCTACCTTGGCGCCGTTGCCCTTCGCGGCTTTCACCGCCGGCGAGAGTCCCTGCACGTAGCTGCGCAGCGCCTCCGTCTCTAGGCCACGCGCCTTGGCAACCGCCGTGATATAGCTCGACCACAGCGACTCGACGAAAACCTGGCTCGCCTCGCGGTCTTCTTTGGACATGTCGTTACGGATGAAGGGCTCGACCGCACTCTTGTACGTGCCGACACGGAAAACGTTGATATCGACGCCGAGTTTGTCGAGCGCCACCTTGTAATAGTTACGGTAGCGATCGTAGCCCTCGAGGATCACCTGCCCGTATGGATCGAGGTAGATCTCGTCAGCGTGGGACGCCACGTAATAGGTGTCCCGCCCGAACGCCGTGCCACGTGCGATGACCTTCTTGCCCGAGGCGCGAAAATCAGTGACTGCGCGAGCGAATTCGTCGAGGGTCGGTTGACCGGCACCGCTCATCCGATCGAAATCGAGCACCAGCGTCTTGATCCGTGCGTCGTTCTTCGCGGCGTCGATCGCCTCGACGATATCGCGCAGGGTGGTCTCGTCGCTGCCCATGCCTCGCGCTTCGGCTAGCGCGCGATCGAGGGCATCGCCGGAGCGTTGCTCGACGATCTCACCTTCGGGCTGGATCACGAGCGCCGCGTCGTCGGGAAGCTTAGGCAACGACCCGCTGGCGGCCCCCAGCACCACACCAAACAGCAAGAGCAGAACCAGCAGATGCAGCGTCTTACGAAGAGCATCCAGGCCGCGAAAGATCGAGCCGAAGAACTTGCGCATGACGACCTCGTCGAACCGGCTTTATCAGACCTTCTCTTCGATGCGTGCCGCCTTACCGGATAGATCACGCAGGTAGTAGAGCTTGGCGCGGCGGACGTTGCCGCGACGCTTCAGCTGTACGTCCGCAATGGACGGACTGTGCGACTGGAAGGTGCGCTCGACACCCTCGCCGTGCGAGATCTTGCGCACCGTGAACGAGGAATTGAAGCCGCGGTTGCTCTTGGCAATCACCACGCCCTCGAACGCCTGAACGCGCTCACGATCACCCTCGACCACTTTGACGTTGACCACGACGGTATCGCCCGGCTTGAAATCCGGGAGCTCACGCGTGATACGGGATTTTTCCATTTCTGCGATGACGTTAGCCATGTCGATCCACCTCTCGCTCAGCGAGATATTCGTCCAACAGCGCCTGCTCCTCTGCGGAGAGGGCGCAACCCAATTTCGTATCCGCCGACAGCAACTCCGGTCGCCGCTGCCAGGTCTTCACCAGCGCCTCGCGCAACCGCCAGCGCCGAATCGCGGCGTGGTTCCCGCCCTGCAACACAGCAGGCACGGCGCGCCCTTCCCACTCGATCGGCCGCGTGTAATGCGGCCAGTCGAGACGACCGGCGGCGAAGGATTCCTCCGCACTCGAGCGCTCATCGCCGAGCACTCCCGGTCGCAGGCGAACCACGGCATCGATCACCGCCAGCGCCGCGAACTCACCACCCGAGAGCACAAAGTCTCCGAGCGACAACTCGCGATCGATACGCGACTCGATCACCCGCTGGTCGAGCCCCTCGTAGCGACTCGCCACCAGCACCATCGCCGGGCACGTCGCGAGTTCTCGCGCCACGCCCTCGTCAAACCTCTCTCCCTGCGCCGAGAGGTGGATTCGGCTCGCGCCAGCCGGCACAGCCGCCGCGGCAGCATCGATCGCCGCCGCCCAAGGCGGTGGCAGCCCCACCATCCCAGGCCCGCCCCCGTAGGGACGGTCGTCCACGGTCTTGTGCGGATCCGCGGTGAATTGCCGCGGGTCGACGCATTCGACCTGCACCAGACCGCGCTCTAGCGCGCGACCCAGCACACCGTACTTCAGCGCTCCCCGAACCAGATCGGGAAACAACGTCACCACGGCGATTCGCATCGTCCGCAGTCCTCAAAAATCTGCCGGCCAATCGACCGTGACGCAACGCGTCGCCGGATCGATCCGCTGCAGGTGCTGGCCCGTCACCGGCAACCAGCGCTCCTCGTCTCCCCGCACCACCATGACGGGGTGCGCCGGGAAGTCCTCGAATCGCTCGATGACGCCCAACGGGACGCCCTCGAGATTGACCACTCGCCAGCCGAGCAAGTCGGCACGGTAGTGTTCGCCCGGTGCCAGCGCCGGCAGTTGCGACCGTGGCACCTGCACGCGCCAGCCCACCCAGCGCTCGACCGCTTCTCGGGAGGCGGCCCCCTCGAACCGCGCCTCAAGCCCCCGCGGGGCGAGTCGCGACTCGACCACCTCGACCGACTCGCGGGACCCGTTGGGGGCCAGCAAGTGCCAGGTGGGAAAATTCGTCAGTGCCTGAGGGGGGTCGGTCCACGAGTCCACGTGCATCCACCCCTTCAGACCCTTCGGCCGCCCCAGGCGCCCGAGTTCCACCCATTCGGACGACATGGCGTCCCCGGGCGGAGGCGGCCCGTCCTCAGGCCGCGGCCGCAGTGGCCTGCTTGCGATAGTCGCTCACCAACGTACGCACGCGGTCCGACTGCTGTGCGCCCTTGCCGACCCAATAGTCGATGCGGGCCAGATCCAATCTCAGGCGCGGCTCGCTCTTGCGCGCGACTGGGTTAAAAAACCCAACGTTTTCAAGGCTTAAGCCACCCTGCCGCTTGCGGCTGTCAGTCACCACAACGTGGTAGAAAGGCGCGTTCTTGGCGCCGCGGCGGGTTAAACGGATCGTCACCATGGTGTCGTTGCTCTCGCTCGGTCAGGGCTTCCCAAAAAGAGCGCGGAGTCTACAGAAATCAGGGACTTGATGGAAGCGGGGACTTGATGGAAGCGCCGGGCCTAGGGTCTCGGGAAGCCGGGAGGCAGGCCTCCACCGCCCTTCAGGGCCCCGAGCATCCGGCGCAATTTTCCGCCCTTCATGCCCTTCATCATGCGCTGCATCTCGGTGAACTGCTTGAGCAGGCGATTCACATCCTGCACCTCCGTGCCCGAGCCGGCCGCGATCCGGCGGCGACGCGAACCATCGATGATCTCCGGCCGCCGACGCTCGCGCGCCGTCATGGAGTTGATGATCGCGATCTGACGCCGGACCTGCTGATCTCCGACGCCTGCATCGATCCCACCGCGAGCGAGCTGCGCCGGCAGCTTATCCATCAGGGCGCCTAAACCACCGAGGCCCTGTAGCTGCTCGAGCTGACTCTTGAGGTCATAAAAATCGAACTTTCCGCCGCTGACCACCTTGCGCGCGAGCCGCTCGGCCTCAGCAGCGTCGACCTTGCCCTGCACCTGCTCGACGAGCGCGACCACATCGCCCATGCCGAGGATGCGACCCGCCAGACGCTCGGGATCAAAGGGCTCGAGCGCATCGGTCTTCTCGCCCACGCCGACGAACACGATCGGCTGACCCGTCACGTGACGCACCGAGAGCGCGGCACCGCCCCGTGCATCGCCGTCGGCCTTGGTGAGCACGACCCCTGTCAACGCCAACGCCGCGCCGAACGCGCGCGCCGACTGCAACGCATCCTGACCGGCCATCGCGTCGATGACGAACAGCCGCTCGTGCGCGCCGACCTCGGTGTCGATGGCGCGCATTTCATCCATGAGTTCGGTATCGACGTGCAGACGTCCGGCCGTATCGACGATCAGCACGTCGTAAAGACCCTGACGCGCTGCCGCGAGCGCCGCGCGCGCGATGGCGATCGGCCCTTCGGCAGGATCGGCCGGATGAAACCCCGCCCCCACCTGCGCCGAAAGACGCTCGAGCTGCAGAATCGCCGCCGGTCGACGCACGTCTGTACTGACGAGCAGCACTCGCTTCTTGCGCGACTCGATCAGCCAACGCGCGAGCTTGGCGGCGGTCGTGGTCTTACCGGCACCCTGCAGACCGGCAAGCAGCACGACGTACGGAGGTTGCGCACGCAGTTCGAAGCCCGCGCGCGCTCCACCCAACACTTCGACGAGTTGTCGGTGCAGGATGCTGATGAACACCTGCCCCGGGGTGAGGCTCGTTGCGACCTCGGTACCCTGCGCCTCGAGGCGAACGGCGTCGATGAATTGCTTGATGACCGGTAGCGCCACATCGGCCTCGATCAACGCCATGCGCACTTCACGCAGGGTCTCGGCGATGTTCTCGTCGCTGATGCGCCCCTTACCGCGCAGGTTTTGCACGGTTTTCGCGAGTTTTTGACTCAGGTTTTCGAACACAGCATGATTATAGCTGTGAGCGATCCGCAGCTTCCCTGGTTATTCGGGGTTCTCATCCTGTGTCTGGTGTTGTCGGCGTTCTTCTCGGGCACCGAGACGGCGCTGATGAGTTTCAATCGATACCAGTTGCGTACCATGGCCAAGCGAGGCCATCGGGGCGCGATACTGGCCGAGCGCTTACTCGAACGACCCGACCGGCTGATCGGCCTGATCCTGCTCGGCAACAATCTCGTCAACAACCTCGCTGCCACCGTAGTCGCGATCATCACACTGCGCCTTTACGGCGAAGAATGGGTGGCCGTGGCCGCCGGCGTACTCACGCTGTTGATGCTGATCTTCTGTGAGGTCGGACCCAAGACCTACGGTGCGCTCCATCCGCGACCGATCGCAACCAGCGCCTCGTTTGTCTATGTCGGCCTTCTGTGGCTGCTGCGACCCGTAGTCGCGATCGTAACCCTCACCACCAACGCCGCGTTGCGACTCGTCGGCCTGCGAGTCGATCGACAGACCCAGCAGACCACGCTCTCGCAGGAAGAATTTCGTACCGTGATCGCCGAGGCAGGCGTCATGATGCCGCAGCGACACCAGCAGATGCTGATCGCCATCCTCGATCTCGAGCGCGTCAGCGTGAACGACATCATGATTTCGCGTCAGGAGATCTCCGGGATCGACCTCGAAGACGATTGGGAGCGCATTCTCGAGCAGCTTCGACAGACACCTCACACGCGACTGCCGGTGTTCCGCGGTGATCTCGATAACATGGTTGGCTTGTTGCACATGAAGCGCGTCGCCCAGGAACTCGCGCGCGAATCGCTCGATCGCGATCGGCTCGCTGAAATTGCGGCCCAGCGTGAGCCGTATTACACACCGGAGGGCACTTCCCTCACGGTGCAGCTGGCTAACTTCCAGCGTGATCGTCGTCGTTTTGCCTTCGTCGTCAGCGAGTATGGCGATGTCCAGGGCATGGTCACGCTCGAGGACATCCTGGAAGAGATCGTCGGCGAGTTCACCTCCGACCCGGCGACGCTCTCGCACCGAGACGTACACCGCGAGCCCTCGGGGGCACTCATCGTCAATGCAAGCGCGACGATTCGCTCCCTCAACCGAAGCCTCGGCTGGCAACTACCGACCGACGGCCCAAAGACGCTCAACGGCCTACTACTAGAACAGCTCGAGACGATTCCGGGACCTGGCACCACCCTGCGAGTCGGCGCGCTTGAGATGGAAGTGCTGCAAATCGCCGATAACGTGATCCGCACCGTGCGGGTACGATCGTTACCGAAATCAGCGCTCGAAAACGGCCGCAACGGCCTCGGCGAGACGTGATACGGCGATGATCTGCAGCCCCTCGATCGACTTTCGGGGGGCGTTATCGCGCGCTACCAGTGCCGTGCGAAACCCCTGCTTCGCTGCTTCCCGCAGTCTCTCTTCGCCGTAAGTCACGGGGCGCACCTCACCGGTGAGCCCAACCTCGCCAAAGGCGACGGTGGTGGCAGGTAGCGAGCGATTACGCAGGCTCGATACCAATGCCAGCAGCACCGGCAGATCACTCGCGGTCTCGGCGAGCGTCAGACCACCGACGACGTTAGCGAATACGTCGTGATCCTGAAGAGAGATTTCCGCGTGACGGTTGAGTACCGCGAGTAGCATCGCGAGTCGCGTCGAGTCTAGCCCCTGCGCGACTCGTCGTGGGTTGCCGAAACGCATCGGATCGACGAGACCTTGCAGCTCAACGAGTAGCGGTCGTCCGCCCTCTCGAGCCACGGTGACGAGACTTCCGGGCGCGATCTGCTCCGGACGTGCGAGAAAGATTGCCGACGGATTGGCGATTTCCCGTAGACCGCCATCGGTCATCGCAAAGAAAGCGAGCTCATTGACGGCACCGAAGCGATTTTTGGTGGCGCGGACCAGCCGATAGCGCGACCCGGCATCGCTTTCGAAATACAGCACCGTATCGACCAGATGCTCGAGCATCTTGGGTCCGGCAATGGTCCCCTCACGCGTCACATGTCCGATGATGAGAACAGCCGTACCGCTGCCTTTGGCGTAGCGCACAAGCGCCGCCGCGCACTCACGCAATTGCGCCACGCCACCTGCCCCGGCTGCCACCTCCGGTGCGTGCACGGTCTGGATCGAGTCGATGACGAGGAGCTTCGCTTGAGCCTCATCGCTGAAGGCCAGGATGCGCTCGAGATCAGCCTCGGCGAGCAGACGCAACGCCCTCGCGTCCAGGCCTAACCGACGCGCGCGTTGTTGAACCTGCGCGACGGACTCCTCACCGCTGGCGTAAACGACGGGCCGATCTGCTGCGAGACTCGCTGCGGCTTGCAGTAGTAGCGTCGACTTGCCGATACCGGGCTCGCCACCGATCAGCGTAACGCTGCCGGGCACCAGCCCGCCGCCGAGCACGCGATCGAGCTCCGCCGACCCGCTACCCCAGCGCACATCGCCGGTTTCAATGGAGGCCCGCTCGAGCTTGCGAGCCTCGTCGCGACGACCAAGCAGCGCTTTCGCGGGCGCGACCCCCTGGGCCTCGAACGTGTTCCATTCGCTGCATTGGGGACACTGCCCCTGCCAGCGCGGTGAGAGCGCTCCGCAGGCACGACACTGATAGGCGGTACGCGACTTAGCCATGATTAATGTGATGCTATCACGCACGTACGCGACACCATCGTGCTGACAATCCCGCTAGACTCGGATCGAATGAGCACTGCGACCGACATCGCACCCACCCTCCTCGACTTCGCCGCGCTGAGCGACATCGGGAGCGTGCGCACCCGTAACGAGGACAGCAACGCCTGGGATAGCCGGCTCGGCGTTTTCGTTCTCGCCGATGGCATGGGCGGGCACCGCGCCGGCGATGTCGCGAGCCGTCTGGCCACCGAGGGCATCCTCGTCGCGTTGCGCGACGAGCTCCCGATGCACGCGCCGCAACGCGTCCTCACAGCTATCACGCGACTCAATACCGAAATCTTTGATCTCGCAAGCCACCGACCGGAATTCGCCGGTATGGGGACCACGGTCATCGCTGTCGCCCTGCAGGGAGCGTTGCTGTGCTCGGGTCACGTGGGAGACTCCCGCCTCTATCGCTGGCGCGAGGGCCGACTGGAGCGCCTCACACGCGATCACACGGTCGCCGAAGAGTGGCTCAGCGCCGGGCACGACAACCCAACCATCAGCACTGGAGCCGGAATCCTCCAGCAGCTCACGCGCGCTCTCGGCGCGACCCCGGAGGTCGAGGTCGATTACGCCGAGCACGCCCTTCGGCGCGGAGATCGATTTCTGCTGTGCACCGACGGCCTGACACGTGCCATCGACGATGCAGAGCTCGCCCGTTGGATCGCCGCGCCGCTCTCAGCAGATCTACGCGTACGATCGCTCATCGATCTGGCCAACCAGCGGGGCGGCCAAGACAACGCCTCTGCCATCGCGCTCGATTTCTAAACTCTCGGCGTTGTCGATATCAGCCATAGATCCGCGGTACCCGCTGCGGCACGCGGCATAGCAGTTCGTAGGCCAGCGTCCCCGCCGCGGCCGCCAACGCCTCGACCGAGATCGCGCCACCCCAGAGTTCCACCACATCCCCAACGTCAACATCGCTAGCGTCGGTCACATCGAGCGCAAGCATATCCATCGACACCCGGCCCGCGAGCGGCGCCTCTCTCAGCGCGCCCGAAACCGATCGAATCGGCAACAGCGTCCCGGACGGCAGTGCTCGCGGAATACCGTCGGCGTAACCTGCGGCCACGATCGCGATATGCGAGCGCTTCACAGCCCGCCACGCCGCGCCATAACCCACGGTCTCACCCGCTTCGAGCGACTGCAGCGCGATGATCTGCGCCTCGAGCCGCATCACCGGCCGCATACCCAGCGCCGCCCCCTGCTGCGCCACGAGCGGCGAAACGCCATAAAGCGCGAGACCCGGACGCACCCAGTCGCTCCGCGAGCCGCTCTCGAGCAGTGTGCCGGCCGAATTCCCAACGCTCGCCACCGGCACGCGCCCGCCGTCGATCGAAGCGATCTGCTGGCGCAGCAGCTCGAAACGCGCAAGCTGCTGGCCGGTCATCGGATGCGAAGGCTCATCTGCACAGGCGAGATGCGTCAGAACGCGAAGCTCGACTTCCGAACCGACCGCGGCGCGCAACCGACGCCAGGCAGCGATCACGTCGGTGTCACGAAACCCGAGTCGGTTCATGCCTGTGTTGATCTTTAACCACACCACCGCGCCCCTCTGGGGCGGCGCGCGCTCGATCCAGTCGATCTGGCCGGTGCGATGCACGACGGTCTCGAACGCCGCGTCACGGGCGAGCGCCCACTCCGACTCGCAGCTCGCCCCCTCGAGCAAGACGATTGGCAGACGAATTCCGGCGTCGCGCAACTCGAAAGCCTCGCCCAGTCGCGCAACGGCGAACGAGTCGACCTGCGGTTCTAGGGCGCGGGCGATGACCACCGCACCGTGACCATAGGCATTTGCCTTGACGATCGCCGTGATGCGCGAGCTGCTCGCGAGCTCACGCAGACGCGCGAGGTTGGCGCGCAGCGCGGTCAGATCGATATGGGCGCGAACGGGGTTCACGCCGAGTCAGCGCAGAACGCCCTCGGCGTAGGAATCGGGCGCGTAGTTGACGAAGCGCGAGTACTGTCCCTGGAACGTAAGCAGGAAGGTCCCGGTCTCGCCGTTGCGGTGCTTCGCAAGATCGATTTCGGCGATCCCTTTCTTCGTGGTGTTCTTGTCGTAGACCTCCTCACGATAGATGAGGAGGATCATGTCGGCATCTTGCTCAATGGCACCCGACTCGCGCAGATCCGACATCACCGGCTTCTTGTCCACGCGCTGCTCGACGCCACGATTGAGCTGCGAGAGCGCAATCACCGGAACGTGTAGCTCCTTGGCGAGCGCCTTAAGACCGCGCGAGATCTCTGCGATCTCGGTTGCGCGGTTTTCCTTGGTGCCCGGTACTTGCATCAGCTGCAGGTAGTCGACGATGACGAGCTGCAGTCCGTGCTCACGGTGAACCCGACGTGCGCGAGCGCGCAACTCGGTCGGCGTCAGCGCCGGCGTCTCATCGATGAAGATCTTCGCTTCCGACAACTGCGCAGCCGCGCCCGTGATTCGCGGCCAATCCTCGTCGGAAATTTGGCCACTGCGGATATGCGAGAGACTCACCCGCCCCACCGAGGAGAGCATGCGCGTCAGTAACTGCTCGGAGGGCATTTCCATGGAGAACACGGCGACCGAGGCATTCACGCCCGCTTTCAGTGCGGCGTACTCGGCCATGTTGACTGCGAAAGTCGTTTTTCCCATCGACGGACGACCTGCAACAACGACCAAGTCGCCGCCGCGCAGACCGCCGGTCTTGCGATCGAACTCATCGAACCCCGTCGGCAGACCGCGCATTCCGCCCGGGTTGTTGTGCCACTCGTCGATCTGATCGATGAGCTGCGGCATTAACGTTTGTACCGCTACCGCACCTTCCCGCTGACCGCGCACGCCCTGCTCTGCGATCGCGAACACGCGCCCCTCGGCACGCTCGACGAGCTCACGCGCCGTCTCACCGTCATTGGAAAACACCGATCCGGCGATATCGGTACCGGCGGCGAGCAACTGTCGAAGCAACGCCCGCTCGCGCACGATATCGGCATAGGCGCGGACATTGGCGGCTGTCGGGGTATCTCGCGCGAGGGTGCCAAGATACGCGAGACCACCTGCATCGTTGAGTTGACCGTTGCGTTCGAGATGCTCGCTAACGGTGACGGCATCCGAGGGTTGCCCCTGCGATGCCAGATGCCCGATGGCCTCGAAGATGATGCGATGATCGGGACGGTAGAAGTCGTCGCCGCGAAGCACGTCGGCGACGTTGTCCCAGGCTTGGGCGTCGAGCAGCAGGCCGCCTAACACGGCCTGCTCCGCCTCGATGGAGTGCGGCGGCGTGCGCAAGTCTCCGCCGCGTGCGCTCACGACGCGATCACTCCTCGGCAGTGACCGTCACGGCCAACTGCACATCGATGTCGGTGTGCAGATGCAGGACGACCTGATGCTCGCCCACGATTCGGATCGGCCCGTTCGGCAGACGTACCTCGGAGCGCGCCACCTTATGGCCCTGCTGGGTGCAGGCCTCGGCGATATCGGTGGTACCGATGGAACCGAACAGCTTGCCCTCGTTGCCAGCCTTCGCCGTGATACGCAGCGTGAAACCCTTGAGCTTCTCGGCGCGCTCTTCAGCCGCCGCAAACTGCTCGCGCGCGATCTTTTCGAGCTCGGCACGACGTGCCTCGAACTTCGCGACGTTGGCGGGCGTGGCGAGCGTGGCCTTACCGGCCGGCAGCAGGTAGTTGCGGCCGTAGCCAGACTTGACCTTCACCCGATCACCGATGTCGCCGAGGTTCGCTACCTTGGTCAGAAGAATGACGTCCATGATGTGCTCTCCCGACCGCTCAGTGCTGGTCCGTATACGGCAACAGAGCGAGGAAGCGCGCGCGACGCACCGCCACCGCCAGCTGACGCTGGTAGAACGAGCGCGTCCCGGTGATCCGGCTCGGCACGATCTTGCCCGTTTCCGTGATGTAACCCTTGAGTGTCGCGAGATCTTTGTAGTCGATCTGCTTCACGTCTTCGGCGGTGAAGCGACAGAACTTCTTACGACGGGTGAAGCGGCTACCGCCGCCCGGCTGTTTGTCTCTCATGACTTACTCCGAAATCGAATCTTCGTCGGCGTACTCATCGCGGCGAGGGCGACGCGGACGATCAAGGCCGTCCTCCGTCTCCTCTTCGGCGGCACGCGCCATCGGCGAGGGCTCGGTGACAGGGCCATCCATCTTCACGACCAGGTGGCGCAGCACTGCGTCGCTGAAACGGAACGCACCGGTGAGCTCATCGAGCGTCTTTTGATCGGTCTCCACGTTGAGCAGCACGTAGTGCGCCTTGTGGACCTTGGCGATCGGGAAGGCCAGCTGACGCCGCCCCCAGTCCTCGAGCCGGTGAATGCTGCCACCGCTCTGAGTGATCATCGTTTTGTAGCGTTCGAGCATGGCCGGAACCTGCTCGCTCTGGTCAGGGTGGACCAGGAACACGATCTCATAGTGCCTCATGCGTTCTCCTTGTGGATGTAAAGCCACCCGGCGAGGCGCTGCCGGTGTGGCAAGGAATCCCCGAAAAACGGGGGCGCGAACTATAGCCGAGGGCCTGTAGACTCGGCAACTTGATTGTAAATCAACGACTTCCGCGCTGACGCAGGGCCTCGTACAGCACCATACCCGTCGCGACCGAGACGTTCAGGCTCTCGACCGCGCCGAGCGAGGGTAGTCGGATCAGCCAATCACAATGCTGACGAGTGTTTTGGCGAAGCCCCGCCCCCTCGGCCCCCATCACGACCGCTATCGGACCGCGCAGATCGACCGCGCCGGCAGGCTGGCTCGCCTCGGAATCCGTCCCGACAATCCATAAACCCGCTGATTTCAGATCGCGCAGGCAGCGAGCGAGGTTCGTGACCCGCACGACCGGCGTGGTCTCGGCGGCCCCCGCAGCGACCTTGCGCGCCGTGGCATTGAGCGGCGCAGCCCGGTCCTTTGGCGTGACCACCGCCAGTACGCCGCAGGCGTCCGCCGTTCGCAGGCACGCGCCGAGATTATGTGGATCCTGCACGCCATCGAGCACCAGCACGAGCGGTGGCACTGCGCTGGTTGCCGACAGCGCCTGCAGGAGTTGATCTTCGTCCCATGCGGGGAGCGGCTCGATCTCGGCGATCACGCCCTGATGAACCCCCTCACCGCAAAGCCGCGTCAACTGCGCGACATCGACTCGCTCGATAGGGATTCCAGATGCGGCAGCCGCAGCAGTGATTTTGGCGACACGCGCATCGTCACGATCACGCGCAATGTACACGCGGCGCACCCGCGCTGCGTGACGGGTGAGCACCGACTGGACCGCGTGCAGACCATGGATACGCTCGATACTCATGTCTACCTCATTCGCCGAGCTCGAGGTCGATGAGCCCCTCGACCGGATTAGCGTTAGTGACGATCACTCGCAGCACCGTACCGAGCGCGAGCCGACGTCGACGGCGGCGTCCGACCCAGGCCTGCCCGCCCGGCTCGAGCAGATACTCATCATCATTGAGCGCCTGCAGATGCAGCAGCCCATCGATGCCGAGACCGCGCAACTGTATGAAGCAGCCGAACTCGACCACCGCCGTGATCTGCCCCTCGAAGGTTTGTCCGAGCCGCTCGCGCAGATAGCTGCATTTGAGAAAACTGTCGACGTAGCGGTCGGACTCATCGGCGCGTTTCTCGAGGCGCGACAGTTCGGCACCCCAACTTGAGAGCTCCGCCGCACCCGCCCGCAGACCTGCCGGATCACGCGGATCACGCGCCGCACGCAGCGCGCGGTGCACCACGAGGTCGGGATAGCGGCGGATGGGCGAGGTGAAGTGTGCATACTCGCCGAGCGCCAGACCGAAATGCCCGATGTTGACGGGCTGGTAGACGGCCTGTGGCATTGATCGTACGACCAGCGACTCGACGAAACCGCGATCCGGCAACTGACCGAGCCGCTCTGTGATACGGCGTAAGTCTCGCGGCTGAACGTCTTCGGGGAGCTCGGCGTCGACACCGAAGGCCGCGAGTGCCGCGAGAAGCTGGTCGAGTTTCTTTTCCTCGGGAACGCCATGCACCCGATAGAGCCCGCCCACTCGCGCAGTTTTCAGTTGCCGCGCGGCCGCGACGTTCGCGAGGATCATGCATTCCTCGATCAGCTTATGGGCTTCGTTACGCGCATAGAGCCCAATTGCTTTTACGCGCTGTTCTGCATCGAACTCGAATGCGGGCTCGGTGCTTTCGAAATCGAGCGCTCCTCGCCGATGCCGCGCCTTGAGCAACACCTGATACAACTCGACGAGCGGCTGTAGCTTAGGCAAGAGTGCACCAAGCGATTTGCGCTCAGCTACCTTACGCTCGAACAGCGCCGCGTGAGCACGCGTGTAGGTAAGGCGCTGGTGACTGCGCATCACCGCTGGCTGAAACTCCCACTCGAGCAACGCGCCCTGACGACTGACGAGCATATCGACGGCGAAGCACAGCCGGTCGACCTCTGGCTCGAGCGAGCAAAGGTGATTCGAGAGTGCGGTCGGCAGCATCGGTAACACACGGTTCGGGAAATAGACCGACGTACCGCGTTCACGGGCGTCGGCGTCGAGCCCGCTGCCGATACGCACGTAGTGGCTGACATCGGCGATCGCGACGATCAATCTGAAACCGCGCGGATGCGCCTCGGCGTACACCGCATCGTCAAAATCGCGGGCATCCTCACCATCGATCGTGACGAGCGGCAGCGAGCGCAGATCCAGCCGACCTTTGATCTCGCGCGGATCGACGCGCTCGCCGTAGGCCTCAGCCTCGCGAAGCGCAGCCGCCGAAAACTCGATCGGGAGTCCGTGCTTGGCAATCGCCGTCTCGTAAGCCATCTCGAGCGGACGATCGGGATCGAGCCGACGAACGACCTCGGCGCTGCCGGCTCGATGAGGATCCGGATAACGAGTGATACGCGCGATCACCCACTCGCCGACGCGAGCACCGTCGAGCTTGCCGGACGGCACCAGACAGCGCAGGTTCAGTCGCCGGTCCACCGCGTGCACCCACACCGTGCGCCCTGCAGCCTCGAGCGTACCGAGGAAAGACGTGACACCTCGAGCCAGCACGGACTCGAGCTCGCCAGACAAACGACCGCCCGACTCGCTGCGCACCCGCACGCGGACCCGATCGCCACTCAGCAGACCACTCATCTCGCGCGGCGACAGGAACACGTCTTCCCCCTGCCCCTCGACCTTGACGAAGCCGAAGCCCGAGCGGTGTGCGGAGACGATGCCTTCTCGAGTGCCCTGCTGCACCCGAGACGTCGAGCGGCGTTGCGGACGTTGCGGGCGTCTCGGACTGACCCGACGCTTCATTGACAGCCCCCCGCCCGACCCGTACATTTCGCCGCCCACCTTGCCCGGGTGGCGGAATTGGTAGACGCACTAGTTTCAGGTACTAGCGGGTAACACCGTGGAGGTTCGAGTCCTCTCCCGGGCACCATCGACGCCTCAGCGTCGTTCGACATCTTCCTGCACCTCGAACGCGAGCCCGGCGTAGCGCTGGAGCCGCGTCACGAGGCGCTCACGGAATAGCGACGCCGGAGTCCAGAATCCGCCGCCTCCTGCAGTTTGCGGGAGATCGAAAGCGAGACAGGCGGCCGCCTCGCCCAGCATCTTCGCGGTCGAGCCATAACCTGGATCGCGATCGCCCGTGACCTTGGCGCGCAGACGACGGCCGTCTTCCGTCAGACCCACGAAACGCAGATCAAAGAAACCTCGTCGCTGCGCTTCAGGGCTCGGCCCCTCGCCTGGCGCCGGCAACACGAAGCGCTCAAGCAAGTGACGGGTCGGTCCGATGGCGCTCGCGAGCATGAAGCCCGCAAGACCCACCGAGGTACCCGTGGCAGCGAGACGACCACGCCAGCCCCGACCGGTCATCACCGCTTCGCTGTAACGAAATTCCTGTCCATAGGGATGACCCATCAGCGCATTGCTGCGATGCACGATTCGGGTGTTGATGCCTGCCATCACGAACGGCGCACGCCAGCTACCGAATTCAGGATCGAAGCCTGCGCCCGATACGCGCGGCTGCCGAACGCCCTCGCTCGGCGGGCAAATCGAATAAGGATTGGCGAGTTCGCGACGCAACGCGGGATTTGCCGCCGCCTCCTTGGCCACGTTGAGCAGACTCGCCGCCGTGCCTCCGGAGAATCCACCGCGCATGGCCTTCACGCGCATCTTTATCTCGCCGCAGGATTTGCCGAAACGGTGAACGGCAGCTTGTTGCAAGACGTAGACGCCAAGATCAGAGGGGATCGAGTCGAAGCCGCAGCTCGGCACCAGACGCGCCCCACTCGACTGCGCACGCGCCTGATAGCGATCGATCATCCGTCGAATCCACTGAACCTCTCCCGTCAGATCGCAGTAATCCGTACCGCGCTCGGCGCAGGCTGCAACCAGCGGCTCACCGTAGAGTGCATACGGCCCGACGGTGGACACGACGACCCGAGCGCTATCGCACAATCGCTGCAGCGAGACAGGATCCGCGGCGTTCGCCTCGATCAGGGGTAGCTCGCGGGCGGACTCACCGAGCGCACGACGCAGCGACTCGAGCTTGTCACGCGAGCGAGCCGCAAGCGCCCAACGCATCGATCCGCCGACGCCATGCCGCTCGAACAAATAGCGAACCAGAATCTGACCGACGAAACTCGTCGCCCCGAAAACAACCACATCGTAGTTTTTCATGGAGACTCTCAGCCGAAGGGATGACGGCGCACGATGGTGTGATCACGATCGGGGCCCGTGGAAATGACATCGATCGGGACACCGACGAGCTCTTCGATGCGCGCGAGATAGCGCCGAGCCGCCGTCGGCAGATCCGCCTCGCGAGTCACGCCGGCGGTGCTGTCCTTCCAGCCTGGCAAGTCCTCGTAGACCGGCTCGACGTCAGCGAACGCATCAACCAACAGCGGCGGATCTTGCGACACCGTCTCTCCGACGCGATAGCCCGTGCACAACCGGATGCTATCGAGTCCATCGAGGACGTCGAGCTTGGTCATACACAGACCGGAAAGACTTGAGTTAATCGCCGCACGTCGCAGCGCCACCGCATCGAACCAGCCACAGCGACGGCGGCGGCCGGTGACGGCACCGAACTCTTGTCCCACCCGTTGCAGATACTCTCCGGTCTCGTCAAACAGCTCTGTCGGAAACGGACCCGCGCCGACACGCGTCGTATACGCCTTGACGATGCCCAGTACGTAATCGAAGTGGCGCGGCCCGATGCCGGTACCCGTGCCGGCGAATCCGGCGCTCGTATTCGACGAGGTGACGAACGGATAGGTGCCAAGATCGACGTCGAGCATTGCACCCTGTGCGCCCTCGAACATCACGCTGCGCCCGGCATCGCGCAGCTTTTGCAGCGTGGCGGTGACATCCACCACCAGCGGCTTGACACGCTCGGCCATGGCGAGCTGCTCCGCGAGCGTGCGTTGCAGATCGACGGCCGGTTGCTGGAAATATTGCTGGAGGACGAAATTGTGGAACTCGAGCACCTCGGCGAGCTTGCTCGCGAAGCGCTCCGGCTGGAACAGGTCGGCCACGCGCAGTGCTCGGCGCGAGACTTTGTCCTCGTAAGCGGGCCCAATCCCTCGGCCCGTAGTGCCGATCGCGTTCGCACCCCGCGCGCGCTCGCGTGCCTGATCGAGCGCGACATGCGAGGGCAGAATAAGCGGACAGTTCGGTGCGATGCCTAGCCGATCGAACACCGGAACACCACGCGAGACGAGCATGTCAGCTTCGCGTAGCAGTGCCTCGAGTGAGAGCACCACGCCGTTACCGATGTAGCAGTGAACCTGTGGCCGCAGGATCCCCGACGGGATCAGGGAGAGGACGGTCTTCTCACCGCCGACGATCAGGGTGTGCCCCGCGTTGTGTCCACCCTGAAAACGCACCACCGCTGCGGCGCGCTCGGTGAGCAGGTCGACGATTTTGCCTTTGCCTTCGTCGCCCCACTGAGTGCCGATGACGACGACGAACCGGCCGGACATCAACGTCGACCGTTTTGGTCGCGCATGTAGCGGAAAAATTCGCTGTCGGGCGAGACGACCATCACGTCGCCGTCCTTACCGAGCGAGCTCTTGTAGGCCTGCAGACTGCGATAGAACGCGTAGAACTCTGGGTTGCGGTTGTAGGCCGAGGCATACAACGCGGCCGCACGCGAGTCAGCCTCACCGCGCACCTTGAGCGAGTCGCGCGTAGCTGCCGAGAGAATCTCAGTGCGCTTACGATCCGCCTCAGCGCGAATGCGCAGCGCGTCTTTCTCACCCTCGCCTCGCAGCTGACGCGCAAGACGTCCGAAGCTCTGTTGCATGCTCGCGTACACCCGGGCCTCGACATCCTGTGGCAGCCGGATCGTGCGGACTCGCGCGTCGATCAGTTCGAGGCCAAGGTTACTGACCACCGCACTTGCACGATCGAACATCACGCCGGTGAACGCCGTTCGCTCAGCAGAAACGATTTCTTCGAGCGTTCGCTGGGCAACTGCATTTTTGATGCCATCTTTGACGATGTCGGAGATACGCTGGCCGGCCGCAGCCGGATCGAGACCGAAGGCCTGTGCATATCGCGCCTCGTCACGGATACGCCACTTGACGTAGTAATCGACGATCAGTCCGCGGTTCTCGCTGGTGAGGAAGGTCTCGCCCTCGAAGCTCTGCGAAACGATGCGCTTCTCGAACTTGCGCACGGTGTCGATCGGCCACTTGAAGTGCAGTCCTGGACCGTAGCCCGAGGCGACGATCTCTTGGAAGCGGCTTCGGATCGCCATTTCGTTTTCGGTGACGGTAAAGGTGCAGAAGCTGATCAGCGCACCGAGCACCGCGACCGCACCAAAGATTTTTTGCAACACGGGATTCATGTCAGCGCTCCACCCGCGCACGCGGATCCGCGGCAGCAGGCACCTCTTCGACCGTCACGCCACCACGCGGCGCTGCCGCCTCGCCCTGAGCAGGCGGACGCCGCTGCTCGATGAGCTTGTCGAGCGGCAGATACAGCATTTGGTTGTTGCCCTTCGTGTCGACCACCACTTTCTGACTTCGACCGAGCACCTGCTCGACGGTCTCGATGTACAGACGCTCGCGGGTCACGCGCGGAGCGCGCTCGTATGCGGCGACCAGCTGCCGGAAACGCTCGGCCTCACCTTCGGCGAGCGCCACGGTCTGGGCGCGATAGGCTTCGGCTTCCTGAAGCTGACGTAACGCACCACCCTCTGCGACCGGCAGGATGCCACTGGCATAGGCCTCCGCTTCCTTAACGAGCCGCTCCTTGTCGGCGAGCGCCTTGTTCGCGTCACGCTGGGATTCCTGCACGTCGGTCGGAACCTGGATGTCGGTGAGGTTCACGCTGGTGATGAAGATGCCCGTGCCGTACTGATCGAGCGTGCGCTGAATGAGATCTTTGGTGCGCTCGGTGACTTGCTCGCGGTTGGACACGAAGATCGCCTCGAGCGTGCTGCGCCCGACGACTTCGCGGATCGCCATCTCGCCGACGTCCTGCAAGGTCTGCTCGGGATCCTTGACCTGAAAGAGAAACTTGACCGGATCTCGCAGCTGGTACTGCACTGCCAACGACATATCGATGAGATTGATGTCCTGAGTCAGCACCTTTGCGGTGTAGGTGATACTCGAGACTTTCTGGGTGTTGACCTTGGTGAGCCGATCGACCGGCCAGAAATGGAAGCCAAGACCGGGATCACGCACCGAAACGAACTGCCCAAAGCGCTGAATGACCCCGCGCTCCGCTTGATCGATAGTGAAAAAACTCTGGTACACCCAGAATAGCGCCACAATGCCGAGGACGATGAGCACCTGCTGACGCGCATCACCGAGCGACGATTCCGCACCGCCGTCACCCCCTTCTGGCGGCTCGCCGCCCGAAGCGCCACCGCCCTTCATGATCTGGTCGAGACGACGCTGAAATTTCTTGAAGGCGTCATCGCCGCCCGATTTACCCGAGCGTCGACCCCAAGGATTTTTTTGGCTTCCGCCAGGTTCGTTCCATGCCATAGGTGGTTACTTGTGCGCCGGAGCGGTTCCTTCAGTGGCGCCAACGGTGGATAAGGATTGTAGGTACCCCCCGTCCGAGGCACAAGTTGGCGCCATCACCGACGGATCGGCGATTTCGACGCCCGACAACCTTGCGAGTTCCCCGGCCTCCGAGTCTGGCAGCATGGCCAGTAACTCCAGACTGCCGTCCGGCCGAACGGTCTCACCACGGACCACGCCCGCCGCGAACAGGCGGGCCCGGATCGCCCCCGCCCGGGCCGCCGACACGGTCAGCGAGCGCAGGCGGGCGAATCGCGACAGCCGCTCCGCGATGCCGGTCAGCAGCGTGTCGAGTCCGGCGCCGCGAACGGCCGAAATCCATACAGAGCTGACCGTGCCGTCGGCATCGCGCTCAAGGTGCGGCGCAAGTTCCAGCCGGTCGATTTTGTTGAAGACGCGGATCTGAGGCAGCTCACCCGCCCCCACCTCCGCGAGCACTGCGTTGACCTGCTCGATGCGCTCGTCCCGCCGCGGATCGCTTGCATCGACCACGTGCAGCAGCAGAGTCGCCTCGCGCGCCTCGGTCAGTGTCGACTGGAAGGCCGCGACGAGCTCGTGTGGCAGTTCGCGAATGAACCCTACGGTGTCTGCGAGAACGACCGGCGCACCGCCCGGCAGGCTCACTCGCCGCACGAGCGGATCGAGGGTGGCGAAGAGCTGATCGGCGACGTAGGCGTCTGCCCCGGTCAACGCCCGAAACAGCGTCGACTTGCCTGCGTTGGTGTAGCCCACGAGCGCCACCGAGGGAATCGGGATCTCGACCCGACGCTGACGCCCGGTCTCCCGCTGCTGCTTGAGTTTTTCGAGTCGTTTGCCGAGTACCCGAACCCGCTCACCGAGCAGCCGTCGGTCGGTTTCGAGCTGGGTTTCACCGGGTCCGCGCAAGCCGATGCCACCCTTTTGTCGCTCAAGGTGGGTCCAGCCTCGCACGAGTCGGCTCGACAGGTGACGCAGCTGCGCGAGCTCCACTTCGAGCTTGCCCTCGTGACTGCGCGCCCGCTGCGCGAAGATGTCGAGAATCAGCGCGTTGCGATCGAGCACTCGCAGCCCGGTCAGTTTTTCGAGGTTGCGCTCCTGACTCGGCGTCAGCGCATGATCGACGAGGATCACTGCAGCGCAGTGATCGATTGCCGCACGCTTGATTTCGTCGGCCTTACCGCTGCCGACGAAGAACCGCGGCTCGGGTCGATCGCGCCGCCCCGTGACGGTCGCGACGACCTGCACGCCGGCCGAGTCGGCCAGTTGGGAGAATTCTTCGAGATCTTCGTGCTCGACGGGCGCACCGAGACCGATGCGCACGAGCAGTGCACGCTCGCCACCGCGCGGGCGTTCAAACACGGGGCAGGTTCATCACTCGGCAGGAGTGGCCGGATCGACTCCGCCCTCGGGCTCCTCAGGGGACGGCAGGCGCACATTGCGGGCCGGCACGACGGTCGAGATCGCGTGCTTGTAGACCATCTGATTGACCGAGTTCTTGAGCAGCACAACGAACTGGTCGAAGGAATCGATTTGACCCTGCAATTTGATGCCGTTGACCAGATAGATGGAGACGGGCACCCGCTCCTTGCGCAACTGGTTGAGGAAGGGATCCTGCAGGGACTGGCCCTTGGCCATGGCTAACTCCTTATAGTTAGAATTGGTTGCCGTACCGACTGTCGCCCTCGATTGACAAATTTATCATGACCGAGTTCCCGGTTAGGCGCGTTGGCAGACGGTTTGTACGGCCTCCAGCCACCCCTCCCGCGCACCGGCCGAGCCAGGGTCGATGGACTGCCAGCCGGCGTCGCCCCGAATCCAGGTCATCTGCCGCTTGGCGAGTTGCCGCGTTGCCGCGATACCCCGCTCGATCGCCTCGGGCAGGTCAGTCTCGCCCGCCACATGGCTCCACAACTGCCGATACCCCACCGAGCGCAGCGCCGGCAGCCGCGGGTGCAGCCGCGGGTTGGCCTGCAGCCGCCGAATCTCCTCCAGCCAACCGGCCGAGAGCATGGCCTCAAAACGAGTTGCGATACGGGCGTGCAGCGCGGAACGATCGGTCGGCAATAGGGCCCAGCGCCCCCATCGCAGTCCGTGTGCCGGAGCCGTGTCACGCTGCCAATCACTGAGCGGACGACCGGTCGACTCGAAGACCTCGAGCGCCCGCTGGATGCGCTGCGCATCCGTCGGACGTATTCGAGCCGCAGCCTCGATGTCGACGCGAGCGAGTTCGGCATGCAGCGCAGGCCATCCCGCTCGCGCGGCGCGGGCATCGATGGCAGCACGCAGATCGGGCCTCGATGCGGGCAGCTCGGCGATCCCACGGACGAGCGCGTTGAAGTACAACATCGTTCCGCCGACGAGCACTGGGAGACGGCCACGCTTTTGGATCGCCGCAATCAGCGGCAGCACGTCGGCGACGAAGGCCCCAGCACTGTAGTGCTCGTGTGGATCTCGGATGTCGATCAGGTGGTGCGGCACGCGCGCGCGAGATTCGGCGGAAGGCTTGGCCGAGCCGATATCGAGTCCACGGTAGACCTGCGTGGAGTCCACGCTGACGATCTCGATCGGGATCCGCTCGGCGAGCGCCATCGCCCACTCGCTCTTGCCGCTCGCGGTCGGGCCGCCGAGCAACAGCGCATCGATTGATGGCTGCGGTGTCGGCACGCGTTCAGCGACCGCGCAAGAACAACTGGTCTAGCTGCGCGAGACTGAGCAGCGTCCAGGTAGGCCGACCGTGATTGCACTGACCGGCGCGCTCCGTGGACTCCATATCGCGCAGCAGCGCGTTCATCTCCGGCAATGTCAGCCTACGGTTGGCCTGGATCGCGCTGCGACAGGCGAGATTGCCGAGCAGACGATGCGCCGCCGTCTCAAGATGCGGCGAGCCGCGCTCTTCACCCAGATCGCGCAGCACCGCGCGTACCAGTGGCGAGGGATCCGCAGTGCCGAGCAGCGCCGGCATGGCACGCACTGCGAGCCGCGTCGGCCCGATCACATCGATCTCGAAGCCGGCCTGGGCGAAGGACTCCGACCACTCGGCGAAGGCCTCCGTCTCGTGGGCACCGACCTCGATGATGGACGGCTCGAGTAGCTGCTGCACCGCTGTCTCACGCCCGAAGGACTGCTTCATACGCTCATAGAGCACACGCTCGTGCGCGGCATGGGCGTCGATAAGCACGAGCCCTGCCGAACTCTGCGCCAGAATGTAGACCCCGTGCAGTTGCGCGATGGCGGTCCCGAGCAACCCCGCGGAAACCGGCTCAGCGACTGCGGGAAAATCCGCAAGTTCCCGCGGCGGCAAGGGCAACGGCAACGCCTGCGTACTCTCGGGCATGAGGCTCGGAAACTGCAGCGCATCGATTCGCGCCGTCGGCGCCGCCACTCCCGCCGGCACACCGAGCGACTCGTGCACGGTACGTTGGATGAAATCGTGGATCTGACGACTGTCGCGAAAGCGCACCTCGAGCTTTTGCGGATGCACATTGACGTCGACCGAGGCCGGGTCGACCTCGAGGTACAACAGGTACGCCGGTTGTCGCCCGTGATAGAGCACGTCGCGATAACCGACCCGCACCGCATTGGCGAGCAGCCGATCGCGCACCGAGCGGCCATTCACGTACGCGAACTGCAATTCGCTACTCGCCCTAGCGGCCTGCGGCTGGCCGATCCAACCCCACAGCCTGACCGAACCCGACTGACGGTCGACGGGTAAGGCATCGCGAATGAACTCCTCGCCCATCACACGGGAAATTCGGGCGCGCTGCCCCTCGGCAGTGGTTGCTAGCGGAACATCGATGATCGTGCGAGCGCCGTGACGCACTCGGAACGCGACATCGAAGCGCGCCAGCGCAAAACGCTCCACCAGGCGCGCGATATGCCCAAGCTCGGTCGCCTCGGAGCGCAGGAACTTGCGGCGTGCCGGCACGCTGTGGAAGAGATCCCGCACCTCGACGAGCGTTCCTTGCGGCTGCGCCGAAGGCTGCACGGCGCCCATCTCGCCTGCCTCGACACGGATCTCGGCGGCAGTCGTCGCTGCGAGTGCGCGCGAGGCGACTCGTAGCCTCGCCACTGAGCCGATCGAGGGCAGTGCCTCACCCCGAAAGCCGAACGAGCCGATCGCCGACAAATCATCGACCGTCGCGATCTTGCTGGTGGCATGCCGGCGCACTGCCAGCGGCAACTCGTCGGCAGGTATTCCGGCGCCATCGTCAAGCACGCGTACCAGCGCGACTCCGCCAGACTCGACGTCGACGTCGATACGCGTCGCTCCTGCATCGAGACTGTTCTCGATCAATTCTTTGACGAGCGACGCAGGCCGCTCGACCACCTCGCCCGCGGCGATCTGGTCGACGAGCGCGCTCGACAACAGACGAATCGGCACGTTAGCGGATCACATCTTGCCCGTGGGCGGGCGTGCGACCTCGGTAGCCGTGGCGATGACCGTCTCACCGCGGGCATGGGTCTCGGCAAAACGCGACCCGTCGGGCGGATGGTCGGTGAAATATTGACGCACGCCGGAGAAGATCGCTTTGGCGAGGGCCTCGCGCTTGTCCTTGCGTTTAAGGAGCCGCTCATCCTCGGGGCTAGAGATGAAGGCCGTTTCCACCAACATCGAGGGAATATCCGGACTCTTGAGCACCACGAAGCCGGCCTGCTGCACGGCGCGTTTGCGCACCTCGTTGACGGAGGCCAGTGAGCGCAGCACTCGCTCGGCGGCGACCATGCTCTGGCCAATTTGCGCTGATTGCGCAAGATCGACGAGCACGGAGGCGATCATCGGATCCTTATCGTCGAGCGATACTCCCCCGACGAGGTCAGCTGCGTTCTCACGATCAGCGAGCCAACGGGCCTGCTCATCGGTCGCCCCCTTTTCAGAGAGCACATAGACTGATGACCCGGAGACGGTGCGATCAAGGATCGCATCGGCATGCACGGAGACGAACAACTGCGCGCCCGCCTCGCGCGCACGCTTAATGCGCTGCCGCAGCGTGAGAAAGTAATCGCCGTCGCGCGTCAGGATCGCGCGCATCCCCGGCTCGCTGTTGATGTGCTCGGCCAACCGACGGGAGATGTCGAGCACGACGTCCTTCTCGCGAGTCCCCGCCGGTCCGATCGCTCCGGGATCCTGTCCGCCATGACCGGCGTCGATCGCGACGATCACATCCTTACCGCGCCAAGGAGATCCCTCTACCGTTTTGGTCGGTCGCAACGGCCCGGTGTTTTGCGTCATCGCCGGCTGCACGAGCGCGGCGGATGCCTTGCCTCGACCCCACTCGAGCGCGATGCGATCGCTGCGCTGCAGCAGCTTGAGTGCAGCGGCATCGATGGGAACGTCGGGCTGCAGCTCGAGCACCAGTCGCAGCTTGCCGCCGGGCTGCGCGCCGCCACGCACGACGGACACCGCACCGACCGGCTTCGGGAAGGTCCGTTGACTCGGCGGACTGGTGCGATCGAGATCCAGAACGACCCGACGGGGTGATTCGAGTGCAAACGCCGAGATGCGGGTGGCTTTGGAGAGCGAGACCTCGAAGCGGGTCACGCCGTCGGCCTCGGTGAGGCTCATCTCGCGCAATTGAACCGACGGGGCGGCCAAGGCCGGGACCGAGAAGATCCCCAGCGCGACCAAGGCTCCCCAAGGCAGTCGCCCACTCATGGCTCTCAATAGTATCGGATCTCGATGAATAAATTCAAGAAAATGAGAGACCTGCGAAGGGAAACTCAATACCGGTCTGAACTATCGAGCTGTGTGAGCCAGCGCGCACCGATCTCGCTGCCCGCCCGGATCTGGATCGAGTGCCCCGTCGGAGCGCCTGACAGGGCGATGTCGAGGTCCGGCGCCGGCCACTCGGATCCGGCTCGCTCGGGCCACTCGATGAGCCAGAGCCCACCCGCCCGATCGAGATCCGGTAGGCCGAGCGCCTGCAGATCTGCAGAGCGCTCGATACGGTAGAGATCGAGATGCGCGCAGGACCAGGGCGCGAGCTCGTACGTGTGCAACACCGCGTAGGTCGGACTGCGCACCGCACCGGTCTCGCCGAGTGCCCGCAAGATGCCCCGCACCAACGTCGTCTTGCCTGCCCCGAGCTCGCCCCGAAGATATACGCGTAGCGCCCGAGACGGCGGGGATGGCAGCGCCCGCGCCAGCGCCGCGCCAAGCGCGAGCGTCGCCGACTCGTCTGCGCACTCGCGGCGAACGACGGGCAGAGCACTCACAGCGTGCCTCCAGCGAGCAGCTCGGCCAGTACCGACGGCAAGCCGTTCGCAAGCTCCGAGGCGAGCAGACCGCGATCGAGCGACGCGCCGCGTGTATCCGTCGAGCGACGCGTCGCCTGCTCTGCGGTAACGGCATGCCACCACACCCCGGCTTCGGCGGCTCGACGCGCGGGCACGCCTTGACCGCAGAGCGCGCCGATGATCCCCGCGAGGACATCACCGGTTCCGGGCGCCGCGAGGATCGGACCGCCGCGCAAACAGATCGCGGGCACCGAGCCCGCCTCGCCGACCAAGGTGCCCGCTCCTTTGAGCACCACGATACCGCCGCGACGCTGCAGCATCGCCTCGAGTGCGTGCAAACGATCTGCTTGGACATCGGCGGGCGCACTACCGAGCAGCCGAACGGCCTCGCCAGGATGCGGTGTCAGGATCGTGCCTGCAGGTAAAGACCTATCGGACTGCGCGAGAACTGTCAGCGCATCAGCATCAAGGAGCAGCGGGATCGCGCGCTGGGCGGCAAATGCCAGCGCGGTGTCGAGCGCGTCATGCGCCCACGCGTCGCGCCCGAGCCCCGGCCCAGCCACGAGCGCCGAGACCGACGCGAGCCGCTCGAGCGCATCGAGGCGGTTCACCATGATCTCAGCGTTACCCGCTGCGACGGCACTCATCGACGCATCGGCACAGAGCACGGTCACACGCCCTGCCCCTGCGCGTAACGCGCCGAGAGCCGCGAGACGCGCAGCGCCCGGCATACCGACACCACCACCGATCACGACGAGATGACCCGCAACCCCTTTGTGCGTGTCGCGCGCGCGTCGGTGCACCGCGACACGCAGCGCCGCTGCCGTAATGCCCTGAAGTCGCGGTGTGATGTCGGGCCACGCCGATGTGGCGATACCGAGCGGATCGATCAGGACCTCACCCGTATGATCGGGTCCCGCACCGAGTGCGAGCCCACTCTTAGCCGCCACGAAACTCACCGTCAGCGCTGCACGGATCGCATGGCCGCGTACCCGACCCGAGTCCGCGCACAGCCCCGAGGGGATATCCAATGCGATCACAGGGCGTCCGCACGCCGCGATCAGCTCGATCATGCCGGCAATGGGTGCCTCGACGTCGCGGTCAAGTCCGATACCGAGCATCGCATCGACGATCACGTCGGCCTCGGCACAGGCTTTAGCCAGCGCAGCCATATCCAGCGCTGCGGTGCGCTCGATGGGCACGCCGATCGAGGCGAGCTCGCGCATCGCCTGCGCGGCATCGCCCGCGAGACGCGCGGGATCAACGAGACTCAGGACTCGACAACGGTACCCTTGTGCAAGCGCCAGACGTGCGAGCACGTAGCCATCGCCGCCGTTGTTTCCGCCACCACACACGATGAGCAGCTCACGTGCGGCGCTCCATCGAGCACGCAGCGCCTGTAACGCGGCCGCAGCAGCGCGCGTCATCAGCGTGTAACCCGGGATCCCGAGCGTCTTGATGGCATGCGCATCCAGGGCGCGCACCTGCGCACTCGAAAAATAGTCCGTGACCGCGGTCTCCCGGAGAGTCTCCATGAGGCCAGTATACTGACCACATGCCTGCCGACTTCGATCCGATCGCACTCAAGCGCGAGCTGCCCGCCCTCGCCAACGGCCTCGGATTCGACGGGATCGGCGTAGCCGACATCGATCTCGGTGAAGACGAGATACACCTGCAACGCTGGCTCGCCGAGGGAAGACACGGACGCATGCACTACATGCAGCGCCACGGCCTGCGGCGCGCCCGACCGGCCGAGTTAAGACCGGGCACTCTGCGCGTGATCAGTGTGCGTACGCACTATTGGCCGACCGAAGCGGCACCGGCCGAAGAAATTCTCGCTTCGCCGCAACAGGCCTACGTGTCGCGCTATGCGCTCGGACGCGACTACCACAAGATCATGCGCAATCATCTGCAGACCTTCGCTGACCGATTGGAAGCGCGAATCGGCTCGTTTGGCTATCGCGTGTACGTCGATTCGGGTCCGGTGCTCGAAAAAGCGCTCGGCCGAAATGCAGGCCTCGGCTGGATCGGCAAGCACACGAATCTGATCGCGCGCGAAGCAGGATCCTGGTTTTTCCTTGGCGAGCTCTTCACCGACCTGCCGTTGCCGGCCGATACGCCCGCGAGCTCCCATTGCGGCAGCTGCACGGCCTGCATTCCTGCCTGCCCGACGGGTGCGATCACCGCCCCCTATCAGCTCGATGCGCAGCGCTGCATCTCTTATCTAACGATCGAACTCGACGGCCCGATCCCGGAACCCTTACGGCCGCTCATCGGCAACCGAATCTATGGCTGCGACGACTGTCAGCTGGTCTGCCCATGGAACCGGTTCGCCCAAACTGCATCCCATCCCGATCTGCAGCGGGTGCGGCACGGCCTCGATCAGGCGATGCTCGTCGATCTGATCGGTTGGAGTGCGGAAGAATTCGAGGCGCGCCTACGGGGCTCAGCGATCCGCCGCATCGGTCACGAGCGCTGGCTGCGAAACGTTGCGGTGGCACTCGGTAATGCGCCTTCGAGCGCAGAGGCCCAACAGGCGCTACGCGCCCGACTCGATCACCCCTCGCAGATGGTGCGCGAGCACGTGCACTGGGCGCTGGCGCGCCAGCTCACACCACGGCGTGACGCAACGGGTTGAAGTACAGGCGACCGCGCTTCATGCGGCCGATAGCGCCCAGCAGCTCGTCGAAATCGATGTCGTTCGAGACCGGATCGATGGCCGCTGCATTGACGATGAGCAGCGGCGCGCCGTCGAAGTCGTGGAAGAACCGGGCGTAAGCCTCGTTGAGCTTTTCGAGATACTCACGATCGATCAACTGTTCGGCTTTGATGCCGCGGCGCGCGATACGCTCCTGCAGTACATCAACCGGCGCCTGCAGATAGATCACGAGATCGGGCTTCGGCGGATCGACGACCATGCGGGCATAGACCTGCTCGTATAACGAGAACTCCGCCTCATCGAGCGTGACCCGCGCGAACAGTCGATCTTTCTCGAGCAAATAGTCCCCGACCCGCACCGAGGCGAACAGATCGTCCTGCCTGAGGCTCGAGAGCTGCTGAGTTCTCTGAAACAGGAAGTGCAACTGCGCAGGCAGCGCCGCACCGACCGGATCGCGATAGAAGCGCTCGAGGAACGGATTACTGGCCGCCTGTTCGAGCACGAGCTCGGCATTCCAAGCTTCGGCCAGACGCTTCGCGAGCGAGGTCTTACCGACCCCGATGGGACCTTCGATGACAACGTAGCGGCGGGCAGTCGGATCAGCCATGAATCGTCACTCGAGACGGCGCATTCCGCGATCACCGACCCGGCTGGCGAGCTCATCGACCCGACCGAGTCCCGGGATCTGTAATGTCGGCGCGACGTCTCGAAGAGGATACAGAACGAAGTCGCGCTCCGGTATCCCGGGGTGTGGGACGGACAACTCAGGCGTCCTCAACACACCCTCGCCGTGGACGAGCAGATCCAAATCGATCTCGCGCGGGCCCCAGCGGACACGCCCTGCGCTGCGCCCGAGCTCAAGCTCGAGGCGACGCAAGGAGTCCCACAGCTCACGCGCCGGGGTGAGAGTCAGCAGCCCCACCACGGCATTGAGGAAATCCGCCTGCGCAACGGGACCGAAGGGCGTGCTGCGATAGATCGGCGAGCGACTCACAAGCCGCGTATCAGGCAATGTTTCGAGCGTCGCGAAGGCGCGCTCGAGATGAGCGTGAGAATCACCGACGTTACTACCAAGCCCGACGTAGGCCGGCCACCACAGCTTCGAACTCATCCGCCCCCGCCACCGGGGCGACGCCCCCGGCCGCCCCGCCGCCAGCGCCGGCGGCGCGCCCCCGCGCCCCCCGAACC
>JBMSXG010000009.1:0-45505 GCA_049425405.1 Steroidobacteraceae bacterium | reverse complement strand
CCTCGACGATTTCCACCGATCTCGACATGACCTTCTCCTGCGAACAGCACCCGTCGACGCCCCGGATTCTAGCAACCACCCTCCCGCCTTGACCGTACAATGCGCCCTCGGTACATCATCGTCCGCATTGCATCGCTGGGGGAATTGCATGGCTGCCGATCCGTCCTTCAAACGTGGCCCGTTGTCAGACCTGCGGGTCATCGAAATGGGGACCTTGCTCGCCGGACCGTTCTGCGGGCAGCTCTTGGGAGACATGGGCGCAGAAGTCATCAAGATCGAGCCGCCCGGCCAGGGCGATCCGATGCGGGTGTGGGGACGCCAGAAGGCCGGCGAGCCTTCGCTGTGGTGGCCCGTGGTCGCGCGCAACAAGAAAGCGATCACCCTCGATATGCGCCAGCCGGAAGGACAGAGCATTCTCAAGGACTTAGTGAAGGAAGCTGACTTTTTACTTGAGAATTTTCGGCCCGGAACGATGGAAAAATGGGGGTGTGGCTACGAGGACCTGCAGGCCATCAATCCGCGTTTGATCATGATCCGCGTGTCGGGTTACGGCCAGACCGGCCCCTACTCGCACCGCGCTGGCTTTGGCGCGGTCGGCGAGGCCATGGGCGGACTTCGCTATGTCTGCGGTGACCCCTCCACCCCGCCCTCGCGCATGGGCATCAGCATCGGGGACGAGCTGGCGGCCACCTTTGCCTGCCTTGGGGCCCTTGGCGCCCTGCACTATCGAGAGCGTACTGGGCGAGGCCAAATGGTCGACTCCGCCCTCTACGAGGCGGTACTGGCCATGATGGAATCGCTCATCACCGAATTCGATAAGACTGGCTATATCCGCGAACGCACCGGCGCCATCCTCCCGAACGTCGCCCCGTCGAACGTTTACCAGACCAGCGACGGGCTGGTACTGATCGCCGCCAACCAGGACACGGTGTTTGCGCGGCTGTGCGAAGCGATGGGCCAGAGTGAGTGGCCGAAGGACCCGCGGTTCGTCAATCACCAGGCGCGTGGCGCCAACCAGAAACTGCTCGACGGTCTAATCGAAGCGTGGACCAAAACGTTCACGACCAAAGCGGTCCTCGAATCCATGGATAAATTCGGTGTGCCGGCCGGACAGATCTACCGAGCGCCGGAGATGCTCGAGGATCCGCACTTCAAGGCACGCAACGCCATCGTGAGTACACAGCATCCGTACTTCGGTGAGTTGCGCATGCAGAACACCGTGCCGAAATTCTCTGAGACGCCGGGCGGCATCCACAGCGCAGCGCCGACCGAGCTTGGTCAGCACAACGATGAGGTCTACAGCTCAATCCTCGGCTACTCGAGCGAGCGTCTGGCGGCGTTGCGCGCTGCCAAGGTGATCTGAGGAGCGTCGAGATGGCCGAATCCCTGCAGGCCAACTACGCACGGGGCGGATTTGGCCAAACGCTGAAACCCGGTGCGCATCCTGCGTTACTGGTGATCGATTTCGTGCGTGCTTACTTGGTGCCCAGCTCACCGTTGTACGCGGGGGTCGAGCAGGCGCGCACAGAGGCTCTCACCCTGCTCGCCGCCGCCCGCGCAGCTCGTATTCCGGTGATGCACACTCAGGTGAGCTATCAGCCAGGCGGTCGAGATGGTGGCGTGTTCTTCCGTAAGGTGCCGGCGTTACGCTGTTTCGAGGCCGGGCTGAATCCCGAACTCGCCGCCTTTGCCGAAGGGCTCGAGCCCATCGAGGGTGAGACGGTCATCACGAAACAATATGCGAGTGCGTTCTTCGGCACCTCGCTCGCCTCCACGCTCACTGCGCTGGGTTGCGACACGGTGCTGATCGCCGGGTTATCCACCAGTGGTTGTGTACGCGCAAGCGCCGTGGACTGCTGCCAGCATGGCTTCATCCCCGTGGTCGTTCGCGAGGCCGTCGGCGATCGTGCGCCGGGTCCGCACGAGGCCAACCTCTTCGATCTACAAGCGAAGTATGCAGAGGTCGTCTCGCTCGCTGACGTCCTGGCGTACCTGCATCGTCTGCCCACCGTGGAGTGATCATGCCTTCGATTGGTCCGATTTCCTGCGTCACCGTTGCCACGCCCGAGCTTCAGTCGGCGATCGATGCCTACCATCTCTATCTTGGTTACGACTTGATCGATCGCGGCCGAATCAGCGAGGCGCAGGCAACGCTGTGGGGACGGGAGGCCCTGATCGGCAGGCATTACGCCTTGATGCTGCCGGGCGGCGAAGGTCAGACTTACCTTCGTTTCGTCGAATCTCGCGCCACTCCCGGCTACGTACCTTTTCAGCACATGGGCTGGAATGCGGCAGAGTTCATGGTGCAGGACACTGACGGTATCGCAGCGCAACTGGCCGGCTCGCCCTTTCAAATCATCGGGCCACCGGCCGATCTTTCGTTCTCGGACAAGATTCGCGCCATGCAGGCCCTCGGACCTGCGGGGGAGTCCATTTATCTGACGTCGTTCAAGGAAAAATTGCCAGAGTTCGACACGCCCGATCCGAAGCATTACGTCGATCGGGTATTTATCGTGATCCTCGGCGGCGCCGATATCGCACCGATCAATGCCTTCTATGCCAGGTTATTCGGTGTGGCGACGGCACCGGTGATCCCCGGAGTCATCTCCGTCATCTCTAACGCCCAAGGCTTGCCGCCCGAGACGCCTCACAAGCTCGCCGCGCTGACGCTGGCCGGACAGTCGTTCATCGAGGTCGACGAGATGCCACCCGCGACTCGCGTACGTCCGGAGCGCTCGGGCGAGCTGCCCCCCGCCATCTCCATGGTGAGTTTCGTAGTGGATCGTCTACCGACGGATGTGTCGTGGCTGTCGCCACCCGCTGCCCTCCCCCTCGCGCCGTACCACGGCCGACGTGCCGGCCTGTGCTGCGGCGCAGCCGGAGAGCTGCTCGAGCTGATCGAGCGCGGCTGATGCGCGAACCGCCTCAGGTCCCCAAAGGGCATCGCCCGCAGGTCTTCGACGATCCGGCGATCGATCAGCTGTACGCGGCATACGTCGCGCTCGCCACCGAGCTGAGCGTTGCATTCGAGCGAATCGACACGCTGGAGCGAGTGCTTGCCGAGCGCACCGGCCTGTCGCGCGAGGCGATTGAGCAGTATGTCCCGGACCCGGCCGTCGCCGAGTCGCGCGCCGCCCGAAGAGCGGACCTCGCGGCGCGATTGCTGAAGCCGTTTCGGGATTTCCGCGAAGATCGAATCGCACGCGGCGTCCCCCGCGATACCGAGGAGTCTTGAGATGCCGCTGCCATTCAATGCCCATTCGATGCTGCCGAGCCCGGAGCACGACGAGCAGGCGCGACAGGATTTCGTCGGCGCACTGCGCGGACATCTTTCCGCCCGCCTGATGCCCGGCGCCTACAAGATCTATGCGTCGCGGGTCGAGCCGGCGTTTCGCGCGCGTCATGGACGCCCACCCGCCAACCAAGACGAGGTTCGGCGCGAGATGACGCAGGATTCGTTCTACCAATTCTGGAGTGCGATGCAGCGACGCAGTCAGGAGCTCCTGTGGGAATCGGTCATCGATCCGACCGAGCGCGAGCTGCCTAAGTTGATTGAGCGCTCACGTCGACTCGCCAGTGATGCTCGAAGGCGTCGACGCGGCAGTCTGCGCCTCGACCCCTCGCTCGTGGTCCCCCGCTATCACACCGCGGCAGATATCCATCTGCAGCCGGGCGGCTATCACACCGATTTCACCGAAGACGACGTCGCGGCCGGCGTGATTTATGACAAAGGCATCAACCTCTACATGGGTGGAGCCCTTGGTCCGGAGAACAATCTGATGGGCGACACCCTCGTCGCTTATCTGCGAGAGCGTCACCCGACATTTCGACCGCAACGTATTCTCGATCTCGGCTGTGCCATCGGCAACGGCACGGTCGTGTGGGCCCGCGCTTTTCCCAAGTCCCGCGTGCACGGAATCGACGTTGGCGCGCCGGTGCTTCGCTATGCCCACGCCCGGGCCGAGGCGCTAGGCGTCGCCGTCGATTTCAGTCAGCAGAATGCCGAGTGTACGGATTTCGACGCCGGCAGTTTCGATCTCATCGTCTCCCACATCATGCTGCACGAGACCTCCAAGTCGGCGCTGCCGCGCATACTCGGTGAATGTCGCAGGCTCCTACGCCCCGGCGGCTTGATGCTGCATCTCGAGATTCCGCGCGGTAAAACCGTCATGGAAAAATTTATGCACAACTGGGAAAGCTATAACAACAACGAGACCTTCTGTCGCTACATGACCGAGATCGATCTGGCGGCTGAGGCGGTCAAGGGCGGCTTTGCCCCGACCGAAGTTAAGGTCGACGAGTTCGTCCCGAAGCTTGATGTGGCACAGATGAACTACACCGAGAATTTTTTCTGGAAGATTCTCGCCGGACAACACCGGGTCGGCGCGAGATGAGCCCAGCTCGACGGACGCGAGCAAAACCTCGCGGCGCGCCGGCGCCGGCGCCAACTCGAGTTGGACGCGTCGCCAAGGGTAAGAAGCCTCAGTACTTCAGTGATCCGGCGATCGACAAGCTATTGTGGATGACACTGACCCTGATGGAGGAACTGTCGGTCACCCGCGATCGGCTAGACACCGTTGAGCGGCTGCTCGCCAAAAAGCGCGTGCTGACCCGTCGAGAGATCGATCAGTGGAGGGCGGACTCAGCGGCAGCGGCCGAACGCGCGTCTCGGCGAGCCGCCTATGTCGATCGCATGATGCGGGCCGTGCAGGCCGAGCTCGAAGAACAGACGGGAGCCGGCATGCCCCTCAGCGCCGATGACGTCGTCGCTGCAGTGGCCGAGTGAGCGAAGTCGCGGTCTCAGCGAGCCCGCAAGCCCCACAGTCGAGCTATACGACGCATCAACTCATCGCCCTCGACGGTCTTGAACGTGGCGGCGGCCACGTCCTTCTGGCCGGCTCGCAGTTGTGCAATACCCAGTGAGAGCCGAGCGTCCGGCACGTTACGCACGTTGCCTTTACCGAGGCCGCGCTCGATAGCCTTGATCGCCTCGGCATACTGCCCGTAACTCATGAACGCCTGACCGATACGAACGTCCACCTGGCCGTTTTTATTGGTCGCCGACTCTCTCTCCTGCCTAGCGAGCACGGGCCGGTCGGCCGTCGCCTGCGTTTTGGCAGACGCCAGCAGTCGCTTGCTGAGCTCGGCGGCGCTCGGGGAGGTGAACAAGCCTGCGGCCACGCCCTGCTCAAGCACCGACTGCGCCTCGCCGGGCAGACCACGCTCGAGAGCGAGCTGAGCCATCTCGGTGTACTCCTCTGCACGACGCAGCGCACCCGTTTCGCGCGCGAGGCGGAAAACGTCGAGTGTCATCGTGTCGGGAGCCCGACGAAGCAACGAAGCGCAAATGTTCGGCCAAGTCTCCTCCTTCGGATGGTATTTGGCCTGGGCCTCGAGAGCCACGAGCGTGCAATCATTATCCGCGATCTGGATACACGAGTTCTTCCATAACTGAAGCGCCACCTCTGGCGGCGACTTCGCCTCGCTCTCCAGACGGGTAACCCACTCCTCGATGAACGCGCGGGCTTGCTGAAAATTATTTTGTAGATAGTGAGCACTGGCTACCAACAAATACGTATTCGTGTCAGCGCCGCCCGAGCTCACGATGCGCATCCCGTAATCGATTGCTTTCGGGTACTGCTTCGTTTTGTAGGCCAGCTCCATAACTGCGGTGGTGAACTGCGCCCGGCGAGGCGGGTCAGTGAACTCCGAGTTCGCTACGACCTCTAGCGCCGTCATCGCGCCCTCCAAGTCGTTCACACGGAGTTTACAGAACCGAAGGATGTCGTTGATCAAAAACACGTCGTAAGATGTCTTGTCCGCAACCGCACTCGCATCATTGGCATTGCTGATGCACTCGGCCCACTTTTGCTCGGTCGCCGCTTTCTGAGCCGCAACGAGCGCCTTGCGGACGCCCTTACTGACCTGGGGCGCCGGCGGAGCCTTGCCCTCCTGCTTGCCCTGAGCCTGTGCGACTGCACCAGCTCCGAGCACGGCGAGGATCACAGTGGCGGCCCAAAACGATGCTGACCTACGCATATAACCCCCTACCAGACCTTACTGCGCGCGCAGCGACCAGAGTTTGGTGACCCGATTGAGATCGGCGTCGTCAGTCTTCACCGCACGGAACGCACGGGCGGCAGCGGCTTTATTCCCAGCCTTGGACTGCGCGATGCCCAGAATGAGCTGTGCCTCGGCGGGATTGGTCACGTTGCCCTTGGCAATTCCGCGTTCGATGGCGGCGACCGCCTGCGGGAATTGCCCGAAGCTGAGATAGGACTGGCCGACACGGAGATCTGCGTTGCCATCTTTTCCGGCCGCCGCGTCACGATCAGCTTTGGCCAGCCCGGCACGTTCGCTCGCCGCGCGCTGCTTGGCAGAGTTCAGCAAGCGAGTGTTTCGATCGATATCGCGCTTGTCCTTGAAGGCATTGCGCCCAAATGCGGTCTCGAGCGCTTTCTGCGCTTCGTTTGCGAGACCTCGCTCGAGCGCACGCTGCGCGAGCTCGGTGTAATCGTCACCCGCCCGCATTGCGCCCACCTCGGTGGCGAGGCGGAAGGCGTTGAAGGCCGCAGCCTCAGAGCGCGAACGGAACAGCGCCTGCATGAGGTTCGCCCAGCTGTCCGGCTTCGGATAGTACGTGACGAGCTTTTCGAAACCTGCCGAGGTACACGCGTCGTCCTTCAATCGCATGCACGACGTTACATAGATATTGAGCGCGTTCTCACGCGGACGCTGCCCGCGACGCTCCATGTCCTTAATCCAGTTGCCAACGAAGTCTCGGGCATTGCGATAGTCGTTCTTCTGGTAGTAGGACTGCGCGACGACTAAGTAGGTATCGGCATCGGCGAAGCCTTCCTTGATCGCGCGCTGGCCGAACTCGATCGACTTGTCGTAGTTGCGGGCATTGAAATGCAGCTTAGTGAGGTCGCGAACGCGTGAGGCCGTGCGATCACCAATGAAGGACGACGCCAGGTTGTCCTCGTATGCCTTCAACGCAGTGGTGACGTCGTTCGAGCTCAACGCGCAAAATGCACGCAGCTCGTTGATGACGAATTGGTCATACCCGGTTTTTCCCGGGTTTGCCTCGGCCTGACGCAGCTCGGACAGGCACTCGGACCATTTGCGGGCCTTGCTGGCGTTTTGGGCCGCCTGCAGCGTCTTGGCGACGGCGGGACTGACCTTCTCGGCCATCGACACCGGTGAGCCCAGAAGGATCGCGGCAGAGACCAGTGCGACGTAAGCGACGGACTTGACCATGACTTCCTCTTAAAAAAAAACGCCGCATCCGGACGGGATGCGGCGATGGTTATATCGTCGTTCCGGAAGACACCGGATTATTCAGCAAACTCCGCGACGTTAACGAAACCGATTTTCTTCATCCGGCTTCGTTGCGCAGAGGCCAGCACTTTGGCAACCGTGTCGTACTTTGCGCGCTTGTCGGGTCGCATGTGAAGTTCCGGCTGGGGATCCTTCTGCGACTCGACAGCGAAATAACGCTCGAGCACCGCCAAATCCTGAATCACCGTTCCGTTCCACAGCACCGTGCCGTCGAAGTCGATCTCAATGTCGATCACTTCAGGCTGAACGGGCGGCGGAGGTGCGTTAGTCGGACGCGGCATGTCGAGCTTGACCGCATGAGTCATCACCGGAATCGTGATGATGAACATGATGAGCAACACCAACATGACGTCGATCAACGGCGTCGTGTTGATATCACACATCGCGCCGTCGTCACTGCCGCCTACACTCATTCCCATGTCGGAATCTCCTGCTCTGTCCTGTCGCGAGACTCAGCGCGAGCCGCGGATGCCACGATCCGGCTCGGTGATGAACCCGACCTTGACGATGCCGCCGCGCTGGATCGAGTAGAGCACCCGGCCGATGTCCTCATAGCGCGCGTCAGAATCGCCACGGATGTGGACTTCCGGTTGCGGATCCTTGACAGCCTCGGCCTTGATCATCTCGATGAGCTGATCACGCGAGCCCACCTGCTCGTTGTTCCAGTAAATATTTCCGCTCGGATCGACCGCCACCGTAATGTTCTCGGGCTTCGTCTGAGTCGCGATGTTGGCCGCCTTCGGTAGCGACACCTTGACCGTCTTGGTGATCACCGGAATCGTGATCAGGAAGATGATCAGCAACACCAACATGACGTCGACCAGCGGCGTCGTATTGATGGTCGAGTTGAACTCCTCGTCGCTGGATCCAACGCTCATCGCCATGAACTGATACCTCTTGAGTCGAGTCGGGAGGGGAACGTCAGCGGACGCACCCCTCCCTCAAGCTCGAACAGAACTTACTTCTTAGCCGCCGCAGCGCCCTGCCCCGGTGCCGCCACACGGGCGCCACCAACGAGGTAGGCATGCAGGTCGGACACGAAGCTGCCGACTTCTTCCATGACTTCTTTGTTGCGACGGATGAGCCAGTTGTAGCCCATGACCGCCGGCACCGCGACTGCGAGACCAATCGCCGTCATGATGAGCGCCTCGCCCACCGGTCCTGCGACCTTGTCGATGCTCGCCTGGCCGGATACGCCGATAGCGACGAGTGCGTGATAGATGCCCCACACGGTGCCGAACAGGCCGACGAACGGAGCAGTCGAGCCGACCGTCGCGAGCCAGGGCAGACCGCTGGTCAGACCCATGGTGAGGTTATCAACGGAGCGATTGAGTGACATCGTCACCCACTCGTGCAGCGCGATGCGCTCGTTGAGGCGGCCCTCGTGGTGCTGGGACGCACGCAGCCCGTCCTCGGCGATGGCGCGATAGACGTCGCCCTTGGGCAGACGCTCGACGGCTTCGCGGATCGAACCCGCGGCCCAGAACTTCTGCTCAGCGATCTTCGCGGACGCTTTCAACTTACGCTGGTCGAGGAGCTTCATGACGATGACGTACCAGGACGTCAGCGACATGATCACCATGATGATCAGCGTGCCCTTGGCGACAAAGTCTCCCTGTTCCCAGAGAGCCCCCAAGCCATACGGGTTTTCAACTACGGTTGTGGCGGCTTCGTTTTCCATGTTGTCCTCAGCAGGTGGAACGCTTACTTGATCTCAAATTTCACGCGGAACGATACGCAGGACTCCGGCAGCGGCGCGCCGCCGGAAGTGCCCGCCTGGTAGCGACCCGCCCGGGCGAGTCTCACGGCGCCCTCATCTAGGCGCGCAAAACCCGAAGAGGTGACGATGCTCGGCTCGCCGATGATTCGTCCCTGATTGTTGACGCAAACCTTCACGACGGCAGAGCCCTGCTCTTCCGCGCGCTTGGAAGCGGCTGGATAGTAGTCCTCACTCGAGGGCATACGACCGATCTTGGCCGGTGTGCCCGCGACGACGCGCGGCGGCGGCGGCGCCGGTTTGTCGGTCACGTTGGAGATCGCGGTGGTCTGGGTCTCCATCGGAATATCGATGACGACATCCGGTGGGGGCACCTGCACCGGCGGACGCTCCATCTGAGGAGGCGGCGGCGGAGGCGGCTTGTCCTCGGGCTTCAGCTCTTCAATGATGTCGGTCACGAGCGGCGGGGCGACGACCTCGACCACTTTGCGAGCGAGGCCCGTGACCAGGCCATACACCAACAACAAGTGGAAGCCGACGATGCCGGCGAACACCGCCATGCGGCGGGGGCTGTTCTGCTGTACGTAGACGGCCATGTGATTCCGTGTCGCAAGTCCGCGGATGCCCGCGTCAGGGCGGGGAAATTACCCTGTGTTCCCTGACGCACGCAACCCAAATCCCGCCTTGACTTCCGAGCGGATCGGAACTAGGCGGTCCCTTTCATTCGTCCAATGCAGGGGAAGACCCGATAGACAGTCCTGTCGTGCCCAGTGACGGCGCAAGCAGTCCGTTGCCGATCTCCCCCTTCGGGCAAGGTTAACCGCAGCGGGTCGACGCTGACAACCACCCACGGAAAACAGTCACTCGTCCGTGACGGCCCCTCTTGATGCGCTCGTGACTACCCGAGCGTATTTCGCCAAGACGCCGGATCGCGCGTAGGGCTTCGGTGCTCGCCACAGCCGTTGCCGGCGCTTTAATTCCGCTGCCGGGACTTCGAGATCGACCCGTCGCCGCCGCGCATCGATGCGAATGCGATCGCCATTGCGAATGAGGGCGATCGGGCCGCCCACTGCCGCTTCCGGCGAGACGTGCCCGACCACGAAACCGTGGCTGCCGCCGGAGAAGCGTCCGTCCGTCAGCAATGCCACCGATTCGCCAAGGCCGAGACCCATGATGGCGGCGGTCGGGCTTAGCATCTCGCGCATACCCGGACCGCCTCGCGGCCCCTCGTAGCGAATCACCACCACGTCGCCCGGCTTGACCTTGCGTGCGAGGATCGCGGCGGTCGCCTTCTCCTCACCGTCGAACACACGCGCCCGACCCGAGAACGCGAGGCCCTCTTTGCCGGTGATCTTGGCGACTGCGCCTTCTGGCGCAGCCGAGCCATACAACACGACTAAATGACTGTCGGGTTTGATGGGCGCTTCGAAGGGCCGAATGATGCTTTGTTCTGCGGCATAGTCGGCGACGGCCTCGAGATTCTGCTCAAGCGTCTTTCCCGTCACCGTCAGGCAGTTGCCGTGCAGCATGCCGCGATCGAGGAGTCTGCGCATGAGGGGCTGAATCCCGCCGACGGCGATCAGCTCGGACATCGAGTAACGGCCACTGGGCCTGAGATCGGCGAGGACGGGTACCCGCTTGCCGATCCGCGTGAAGTCGTCGAGCGACAGACGGATGCGAGCCGCCTGCGCAATGGCGAGCAGATGCAGCACCGCGTTGGTCGAGCCTCCAAGAGCGATTGTTACCGTGATTGCGTTCTCAAACGCTTGTCGGGTGAGGATCTGACGCGGGGTGATGCCGGCCTTCACGAGTCGAACGACCGCCTCACCCGCCCGCCAGCAGTCGCTGCGCTTGGCTTTGCCAACGGCCTCCTGCGCCGAGCTGCCCGGTAGCGACAAACCGAGTGCTTCGATGGCCGAGGCCATGGTGTTGGCGGTGTACATACCGCCGCAGCTACCGGGCCCGGGGATGGCGGTACGCTCGACCTCGAGCAGCGCCTCGTCTGCGAGCCTACCTGCGGCGTGAGCGCCAACCGCTTCGAAAACAGACACGATGTCACGCCGTTTCGCGCCGGGCCGGATCGTCCCGCCGTAGACGAAGACGGCCGGACGATCGAGGCGCGCCATCGCCATCGCGCAACCCGGCATGTTTTTGTCACACCCACCAATCGCCACGAATCCGTCGAATCCCTCTGCACCCACGACCGTCTCGATCGAATCCGCGATCACCTCACGCGAGACGAGCGAGTAACGCATGCCCGGTGAGCCCATTGAGATCCCGTCCGACACCGTGATGGTGTGGAAAGGGACTGCCTTGCCGCCCTCTGCGTTCGCACCACGCTCAGCTTCCCGCGCGAGCTCGTCGATGTGCACATTGCAGGGCGTCAGCGCCGAAGCGGTCGAGGCGATGCCGATTTGGGGCTTCGCGAAGTCGGCGTCACCGAAACCGACCGCGCGCAGCATCGCTCGCGCCGGCGCTTGTTTGGCCCCATCGACCACCAGTCGCGAGTAGCGCCGGGGATCGCTGGTGCGGGAGCGTGGAGTGGAACGTGATGCAACGCGTCGACTCGTCATGCCTCGACCTCTGGACTAGCTGTTCCGACCGTCAACCGAATGTTTCGCGCAGGTACCGATCGACCAGGCGCAGACACTGCGCCTCTGCACCGACAGGTCTGCCTGGGCGTTCCCGCGCATTCCATGCGAACAGATCGAAGTGCGCCCAACGCGTCGTCGACGAGACGAAACGTCGCAGGAACAACGCACCGAATATCGCGCCGGCGTGCGGTGAAGCGGCCACGTTACCGATGTCCGCGACGCGACTCGTGAGTTCGTCGTCATAGCTGTCCCACAGCGGCAGCGGCCATACCGGATCGGCTTCCTGATCCCCTGCGCGATGCAGCGCAGTCACCAGAGCCTGATCTTTACCAAAGAGTGCCGGCAGCTCGGGGCCGAGCGCCACACGAGCAGCGCCGGTCAGGGTGGCAAAATCGATCAGCACTGACGGCGCCTCGCGGTCGGCCTCGGCGAGCGCATCGGCGAGCACGAGGCGGCCCTCTGCGTCCGTGTTGCCGATCTCGACGGTCAACCCGCGACGCGATGGCAACACATCGCCGGGTCGGAACGCCGCCCCGCCGATCGCGTTCTCCACTGCCGGGATCAACACACGCAACTGCAGCGGCGCGTGACGCTGCATCAGTGCGCGGGCCAACGCCAAGGCAATGGCGGCGCCGCCCATATCCTTCTTCATGAGCGCCATGCCACTGGACGGTTTGATGTCGAGACCTCCCGAGTCGAAACAGACCCCCTTCCCCACCAGCGTGACACGCGGATGTGATGGGTCGCCCCACCTCAGATCGATGAGGCGCGGGGCGCGGGCGCTGGCACGTCCGACAGCGTGAATCAGGGGATAACCAGCCGCGAGCAACTCATCGCCAACGAGACAGCGACATTGCGCGCCCTGCGCCGCGGCCACCGCCTGCGCCGTCTCGGCGAGCTCGGCTGGCCCGAGATCATTAGCCGGGCAATTGATGAGATCGCGGGCCATGGCGCATGCCTCGGCAAGACGCACCACGTCCTCTCGCTGTACGCCGGCCGGCACTCGCAGGGACGGACGCGACGTGAGGGGAGCCGACCGATAACGTTGATAGCGATACCCGCCGATCAACCAGCCGAGCGAGAACTGTCGTGCCGCCTCGGTCCCGAGATCCTGATCTAGCCGATACACGCCCGGAGGCAAGCGCTCGGGTAGGCCAGCGACCTGCCACAGGTTCAGGGCCTCAATGGTGCTGGTCGGGCCGACGCCGAGCACGACCTCGGCGAGCTCGCCCTGCGCATTCGGCACGAGCAGCATGCGCTGCCGCTCCGCCTTAAAGTCGTGTGTGGACAGCCAGCGGCGAACATAGGGCGGCTGACGGGCCTGCCACTCGGCCAGCTCCGACTCGCTGACAAGGTGGATCGGAATCCCCTCGTTTGAATCGGCCGGCAGCAGGACGTCGCGTGTCATAGATGCATGGTAACGCGCCGCGCTGCATTGACAATTCGTCGCAGCGTGTGCTCCCATTTCATTATGAATCGCGCAGCTCCCGTCACCCTTTCCGGGCTACCGGTCGAGCTAGGCCTACTCCCTCGCGGGAGCGGTCGGCGCGGGTCGCTGCCTTCGATCTAAAGCCTCTCCGGCAAGATCCGACGGCAAGCGGAAGATCAAGCGAACCCCGCACCGGCCTGAGAGCCGCTGCGGGGTTTTTTTTCGTGACCACTGACCGGAGTCTGACGATGAAACTGTACTCACAAAAAGACGTCGACAAAAAAGCGCTGCGCGGAGCGCGAATCTGCGTGTTGGGCTACGGCAGTCAGGGTCGCGCGCACGCGCTGAACCTGCGCGACAGCGGCTTCGACGTCGTCATCGGGGTTCGAAAGGGTCCGAGCTTCCGTCAGGCCAAACGTGACGGGCTCACCGTCGCTCTGCCCGCCGAGGCAGTCAAAAAGGCCGACCTCGTTGCGATGCTCGCACCAGACCTTGCGCAGAAAGCGTTGTACACCGCCGTGGCGCCGAACCTGCGTCGTGGCGCCACCCTGCTGTTCGCGCACGGTTTCAACGTTCACTTCGGTGAGATCAAGCCTCGCAAGGACCTCGATGTGGTCCTGATCGCCCCGAAAGGGCCCGGCGATCTCGTTCGTCGTCAGTACGAGCAAGGGCGGGGCGTTCCCTGCCTGCTCGCGGTGCACCAGAACCCCTCTCGCAAGGCGTTCGATAAGGCCCTCGCGTACGCCCACGGCATTGGCGGAACTCGCGGCGGGGTACTCAAAACCACGTTTGCCGAGGAGACCGAAACTGATCTTTTCGGCGAACAGGCCGTCCTGTGTGGCGGCGCAACCGAACTCGTGGTCAAGGGTTTCGAGACCCTTGTCGAGGCGGGCTACCAGCCGGAGGTTGCCTACTTCGAATGTATGCACGAGCTGAAATTGATCGTGGATCTACTGCACGAGGGTGGCATCTGGAAGATGCACAAGTTCATCAGTGAGACGGCCAAGTACGGCGATCTTACCCGCGGCCCGCGCGTGGTCACCCGACAGACTAAGGCCGAGATGCGCAAGATCTTGAAAGAAATCCAGCAGGGTCGTTTCGCACGCCAGTGGATCCGTGAAAACGCGAGCGGCCGCAAGCGTTACACGAAGATGTTGGCCACCGACCTTGATCGACCGATCGAGAAAGTCGGCTACGCGCTGAGAGCAAGGATGCCCTGGTTGGATCAGGGTCGTTGAGTCGAGGAGAGCACGATGAGTCCCAGTGGTGAGCCGGTGATAATTTTCGATACGACGCTGCGCGATGGCGAGCAGGCGCCGGGCTGCAGCATGACGCTGCCCGAGAAGCTCCGCGTCGCCAAGGCGCTAGCTGAGCTTGGCGTCGATGTGATCGAGGCGGGTTTTCCAGCTGCATCGCCCGGCGATTGGGAGGCGGTCAATGCCGTCGCCCGGGAAGTTCAAGGTCCGATCATTTGCGGCCTTGCCCGCTGCACGCGCGGCGACATCGAGAGAGCGGCGAGCGCCCTCGCCCCTGCCGCGAAACGTCGTATTCACGTATTCCTGGCCACCAGCGCCATCCATCGCGAGTTCAAGCTCAACATGGCAAAAGACGAGATCATTCGTAGCGCCGTCGAGGGCGTACGCATGGCCCGCGAATTCTGCGACGACGTCGAGTTCTCTCCGGAGGATGCCTCGCGGACAGAATTGGAATTTTTGGCGCAGGTCGTTGAGGCGGTCATCGACGCCGGTGCGACGACCGTCAATATCCCCGATACCGTCGGCTACACGGTGCCGCACGAGTTCGCAGAGCTCTTCCGTTATCTGCGCAAGAACGTCCCAAACATCGACCAAGCGCGGTTGTCGGTACACTGCCACGACGATCTCGGCATGGCGGTCGCTAATAGCCTGATGGCGGTCGTCTCCGGCGCTCGACAGATCGAATGCACGATCAATGGCATCGGTGAACGGGCAGGCAACTGCTCGCTCGAAGAAGTCGTCATGGCGATGCGCACCCGCGAAACGTTCTTCAACGCGGCCACTCGGATCAACACCCAGCGTTTATATCCGGTCTCGCGACTCGTCTCGAACATCACCGGCATGCCGATTCCGAGAAACAAGGCAGTGGTCGGCGAGAACGCGTTCGCGCACGAGTCGGGCATCCACCAGCACGGGATGCTCAAACACGCCAGCACGTACGAAATCATGCGTCCACAGGACGTCGGTCTGTCGCGATCTAGTCTTGTTCTCGGCAAGCACAGTGGACGCCATGCATTGCGTGAACGGATTCGTGAGCTGGGATTCGAGCTCGGCGATACAGAGTTTGAGCGAGTGTTCAACGACTTCAAGGCGCTCGCAGATAAAAAGAAAGAATTGTTCGACGGTGATATCGAGTCCCTCGTGCTGCGCGCCGAGGGCGGCACCGTTGGGCCCTGGCAGCTGGTCAGTCACCGAATATTGGCCGGCGACGGTAGCGCCGAAGCGACCGTCATATTGCAGCACGAGGATGGTCGTCGCGTGGAGCGGGCCGCGCGTGCCGAAGGACCGGTCGATGCCTCGTTTAAGGTGATCGAGGAGATCACAGGCCTGAAACCCGTGGTCAAGAAGCTTGAGCTGCGCAGCGTCTCGGTCGGCGAGGACGCCCAGGGCGAAGCGATCATCTACAGCGAGCACGACGGTCGCAGTTACCGCGGCACGAGCGCGAGCACCAACATCGTCGAGGCCGCCACGCGCGCCGGACTCGAAATCATCAATCGAATCGAGATGACGCGCCGCGCCCGCGCGGTCGCCTGAGGACGCCCGACATGAGCGCTGGCAAAACTTTGTTTGAGAAAGTCTGGCAGGCCCACGAAGTGGTGCCGCAAACCGACGACACCCCCGCAGTCATCTTCATCGACCTGCACCTCACACACGAGGTAACGACACCCCAGGCCTTCTCCCTTCTGCGCGAGCGCGGGCTTAAAGTTCGTCGCCCGGATCTCACGCTCGCCACCATGGATCATGCGACGCCAACGCGGACCGAGCAGGTGTTCGGTGGTGTGCCGATCGGAATTGATTCGGCGGCCAAGCAAATTCGACAACTCGAGGCGAACTGCGCCGAGTTTGGGATCGAGCTGTTCGGGCTGCAGGACAAGCGCCGGGGCATCGTTCACATCATCGGTCCCGAGCTCGGGGTGACTCAGCCGGGAAAGACCATCGTGTGTGGCGACAGTCATACCTCGACTCACGGAGCGTTCGGCGCCCTCGCCTTCGGCATCGGTACCACCGAGGTGGGCCACGTACTCGCCACCCAGTGCCTGCTGCAGAAGAAGCCCAAAACTTGCGCGATCGATATCGAGGGGCCACTGCCGCACGGGGTGACGCCCAAAGATCTGATCCTCGCCATCATCGGTGAGGTAGGCGTATCCGGCGGCACCGGTTTCGTTTTCGAGTACCGCGGCGAGGCGATTCGCGCGATGTCTATGGAAGAGCGCATGACCGTATGCAACATGTCGATCGAGGCTGGTGCTCGAGCGGGAATGATCGCTCCGGATGAAACGACCTTCGCCTTTCTTGAGCGTACGCCACGCGCCCCGAAGGGCGCTGCTTGGAACGCCGCGCTCGATCGATGGCGATCACTGCCGTCGGATCCCAATGCCGCATTCGATCGACGTGTGCGCATTGAGGCGCACAAGCTCGAACCGATGATCACCTATGGCACGAACCCTGGCATGGTCGTACCGATCAGCGGACGTATACCCGATCGACGCGGCGACCCTGTCTTCGATGCGGCACTGCAGTACATGGGGCTCAAGGCCGGTGAATCGATCCAGGATGCACCGGTCAACGTCGTGTTCGTCGGTAGCTGCACGAACGGCCGCTTGTCGGATCTGCGGGCAGCGGCCAATGTGTTGCGCGGTCGACAGGTGGCTCCCGGCGTGCGGTTACTCATCGTCCCTGGCTCGCAGTCGGTCAAACAACAGGCCGAAGCTGAAGGACTCGACGTGATTTTCAAAAAAGCCGGCGCGGACTGGCGTGAGTCGGGCTGCTCGATGTGTCTAGGCATGAACGGGGACACCGTAGCCAAAGGCCAATACGCTGTCAGCACGAGTAATCGAAACTTCGAGGGGCGCCAAGGCGTCGGCGCAAGAACGCTGTTAGCAAGCCCCGAAACGGCAGCCGCCTCGGCCGTACGCGGACGCGTCGCCGATCCGCGCGAATTTCTGCCCTCTTAACCCTGACTGCCCAAGGAGTCAGCATCGATGAAACCGATCAAGACCCTGCGCTCGCGGACTGTCGTGATGGCGTCGACCAATATCGACACCGATCAGATCATTCCCGGTCGTTTCCTGACCACGACGACTAAAGAAGGTTTGGGCAAGCAGCTATTTGCCGACTGGCGTTACGACGCTAGTGGCGCGCCGAAGCCCGACTTCATCCTCAATCAACCCGAAGCTGCCGGTTGTCGCATCCTCGTGGCCGGTCGAAATATCGGCTGCGGTTCATCGCGCGAGCATGCGCCGTGGGCCTTGCTCGATTATGGTTTTCAGGCAGTTATCAGCACTGAGATTGCTGACATCTTCCGCAATAATTCTTTGAAAAACGGCCTGCTGCCAGTGATCATCGATGACGCTACCCATGCGTGGTTACTTGCGAACCCTGGTGTCGAGCTCGAGATCGATCTCGACACTGCCACGCTACGTTTACCCGACGGACGCGCGACGCCTTTCCCGATCGATCCGTTCGCCCGCTACTGCTTGATGAACGGTGTCGACGAGTTGGGCTTTTTGCTGTCTCAGTCCGAGGCTGTCAGCGCCTACGAAGCCCGACGCGCATGAAAGCAAAGATCGCCGTACTCGGCGGCGATGGCATCGGCCCCGAGGTCATCGCCGAGGGCGTGCGCGTTCTCCGCGCGATCGAGAAGCGCTTCGGGCACGAGTTCACCTTGACCGAATGGCCATTCGGCGGCGTTGCGATTGACCTTGAGGGCGACGGGCTGCCCGCCCGAACGCTCGCCGGTTGTCTCGAGGCCGATGGCGTATTGCTCGGCGCGATCGGCGGACCGCGCTGGGGCCCCGATGCGCCGGTACGACCAGAAACTGCGCTGTTACGGCTGCGAGCGGAGCTTGGGGTCTATGCGAATTTACGACCGATCCAGGTACTCGCTCCGCTGCAGGGCGCCTCGCCTCTTAAGCAGGAGATCGTCACGGGCGTAGACCTACTCTTCGTTCGTGAGCTGACTGGCGGAATCTACTTCGGCCGCAAGGAACGCCACGCTGACCGGGCCATCGATGAGTGTGCCTACTCGGTCACCGAGATCGAACGGGTCACGCGTATCGCGGCATCGCTCGCGCAAGGCCGTCGGCGGCAACTCACCCACGTCGATAAATCCAACGTGCTCGAGACGTCCCGGCTGTGGCGCAGCGTTACCGAGCGCGTGCTGCGAAGCGAGTTTCCGCAAGTCACCCTCACCCACCTCTTCGTGGATGCAGCGGCCATGCACTTGCTGCGACGACCGCGGGACTTCGATGTGGTGCTGACTGAGAACCTGTTTGGCGACATCCTCACCGACGAGGCGGCGATGATCGCTGGCTCACTCGGTGTCTTGCCGTCGGCATCGCTTGGCAACTCACGTCGCGGACTTTACGAGCCCATCCATGGTTCTGCTCCCGACATCGCCGGTCGGGGCATCGCCAACCCGATCGGCACGATCCTGAGCACAGCGCTACTGTTGCGGCATTCTCTTGGTCTGGAGAGCGAGGCCCGTGCCATCGAAGAGGCTGTTACCCGCGCGCTCGAACTCGGTGCGCGAACCGCCGATATCGCCAATGAGGGAGAAGTGTCGATCAGCACCCGTCAGATGGGTGATGCGATCGTCGCGGCACTCGCGATGCGCTGACGCTCAGACCCGCTCGAGGCCCGCTGCAAGATCCCGTCGCAAGTCTTCGCTTGCCTCGATGCCGACCGACAGGCGTACCAGACCTTCGCTAATGCCCGCGCTCTGTCGGGCCTCTGCCGTCATGGCAGCATGGGTCATGGTGGCGGGATGAGCGATCAGGCTCTCCACACCCCCGAGCGACTCCGCCAGCGAGAACAGCTGCAGCCCAGCCACAAAGCGCTGTACGGACGTTGCACCACCTTCGAGTTCGAGTGAAATCATCGCGCCGAAGCCGCGCTGCTGACGCCTCGCGAGCTCGTGGCCCGGATGGCTCGCCAGACCGGGATAGAGCACCCGGCTGACCTTCGGCTGATCGCTGAGCCACGATGCAAGTGTCGTCGCGTTCTGTTCGTGCACAGCAAGTCGCGCATGAAGACTACGCAAACCCCGCAACGTCAGAAAGCTGTCGAACGCCGCGCCCGTGACCCCCGTCGCGTTAGCCCACCATGCCAACTGTTGATGAAGCTCTGCCTGACGGGCAATCACGGCTCCACCGATGACATCGCTGTGCCCATTGAGGTACTTGGTCGTCGAATGAATGACGAGATCAGCGCCAAGCGACAGCGGCGTTTGCCACACCGGTGACAAAAAGGTGTTGTCGACAGCCACCAGTGCGCCCGCCGCATGCGCGAGCGCAGATACGGCGCTGATATCCGTGATCCGTAACAGAGGGTTGCTCGGGGTTTCGATCCAGACCAGCGCAGCCGGTCGCGACAACGCCGACGAGAGAGCACGCTCATCGGCATAGTCGACGAACTGCACCTCGAAATCACCGCGTCGTTGCCACGCCGACAACAGACGGTGCGTGCCGCCGTAGCAGTCATGCGGCGCCACAATGCGCGCACGGGACGGTAGAGGTTGAGCACATAGCGCGATCGCCGCCATTCCCGATGCAGTCACCACTGCACCGGCGCCCCCCTCCAAATCAGCGAGCGCCTCAGCGAGCAGATCGCGGGTTGGATTACCGGAACGCGAATAGTCGTAGCGGCCTTTCTCGCCAAAGCGCGGGAACGCGTAGGTTGAGCTCAGGTGAATCGGCGGTACCACCGCGCCGGTATGCGGATCGGTCTCAAGGCCGGCGCGGACCGTACGGGTGCGCGAATCCTGGTCGGACTGGCGACTCATGGGTTCACCTCAAGGAACGCAGGCAGCAGAGCGCGCAGCTGGTTCGCCTCTTTGAGGAAGGCGTCATGGCCGAACACCGAGGAAAGCTCATGCAGCTGCACCCGCGGCAACCGCGCTGCCATCGCGCGCATGTCGCTCACGGGCACCAGCTGATCCTCGCGAATGGCAATCGCGAGTACCGGGATCTGCACTGACGTGGCATCGATACGATGCAGGTCGATCGACTCAGAGAGTGCCAAGAACGACTCCGGTGTCTGGCGACGCGTGTACTCGGATCCCCGAGCGCTGAGATAGTGCTCCACTGGGAAGATGAACCTCCCGAGCTCTTGCTTCGCCACGCTATCGAAACGCGCTGAGAACTCTTCGGCGCTACGGTACGTGGTCATCGCCAGCCGTCTTGCAATGTCGACCCCGCGCGCAGGCTCGCCCTGCTCCAGCGCGAAACGGATCACTTCCCGCTGGATGCTGCGCCATGCGGTGGCCATCGGGTGCGGTCGATCCGCGGCACTGATGACCGCGAGACGTTCGATACGATCTGGATATCGTTCGGCAAAGGCGAGCCCTACCATGCCGCCATACGAGGCGCCGACGATCGCACGCACGCTGCGAAGTCCAAGATGGTTGAGCAGACGCAGTAACGCATCCGCTTGATCGTAGGTGGACACGCTGGGAAAAAGCTCGCCATTCGAGGGACCGGTGCTCCCACCGTTACCGCCGATGTAATCGAACGACAGCACCCTGTAGTGCTCGAGGGGAACGGCAAGGTCGATGCCGACCAGTGCCTGCCACCAGCCGGGTTCCTGCCCTGGCATCGCCGCCACGCGCCGGTGGGCGGAAATACCGCCGAGTGCGACTACAACGGGTGCCGAGTCGGTGCCCTCCAAGCGCCAGGCCACACGAAGAGAGCGGCACTCGCCGCCGTGATGCAGTCGCAGCGCGCCTGGCACTTCGAGCACCCCGTCACGCAAAACGAATCCTCGCCCCTCGCCTGCGGCGGCGGCAGCTCGTTCCCTGAAGGGTGCTTCTGACATGGCTGAGGCGTTCTGTAAGGGGCCGGCGAGGATAGGGTCCGACCGGGTTGGGGTCAAGCCGACCATTGACGTGTGTCCGCAGGTCGTACTATCGTACTAACGCGTTAGTACAGTAGGACAGCTAATGAAACCGCAACCCAAGCCTTCAGCGCGACTGGAGGCCCGCTACGAGCGTCACCTCTTTCAGGCGATCCTCACCTTGCGATCGGTCGACGAATGCCGGGCGTTCTTCCGCGATCTGTGCACCCCGGCTGAGCTCGAGGCGATGGCCGACCGGTGGGCTGTCGTCGAATATTTGGAGCGAGGGCTGCCCTATCGAGAAATCCACCGGCTCACGGGCGTTAGCGTCACCACCATCGGGCGAGTCGCACGCTATGTCGGCGACGGTAATGGTGGCTACTCGCTGGCGGCGACTCGATTGCAAAGCCCTAAGTCGTCATCGACCGGTACGAGCGCCCGATGAGCCCCACGCCCGCCGAAGCCGCATCGCGACTCAAGCTCGCGGTGCAGAAGTCCGGTCGCCTGTCCGATCCCTCAACCGATCTGCTCGTCAGATGCGGCATGAAGTTCTCGCGCGGCAAAGATCAGCTCGTCGGCTACGGCGAGAACATGCCGCTAGATCTTCTCTTTGTCCGTGACGACGATATTCCGGATCTCGTCGAGCAGGACGTCTGTGACCTGGGTCTTGTCGGTCTCAACGTGGTCGAGGAGAAGCGCCTCGAGCTCGCCGCTCGCGGTCAGGAGCCCCGCTTCAGCCTGCTCCGTCGTCTCGATTTCGGTCGATGCCGGCTTGCCATTGCCTTGCCCGAAGGCGAGGACTACGCGGGCCCTGCCTCACTGCAAGGTCGTCGTATCGCCACGACGTATCCTTTCGTGCTCGGGCGATGGCTCGCCGACAACGGTATCAATGCGGAGATCGTCACACTCTCGGGCGCCGTCGAGATTGCCCCTCGTCTCGGGCGTGCCGACGCCATCTGCGATCTGGTCTCAACCGGCTCGACCCTGATCGCTAACCGCCTACGCGAGGTCGAAACAGTACTCGAGAGCCATGCGGTTCTCGTTCAGACACCGGTACAGCTACCGGCGTCGAAAGCCGAATGGGTAGAGCGGCTACTGCTGAGGATCGACGGCGTGCAACAGGTGCGCGAGAGCAAATACATCATGCTGCATGCACCACGCAGCGCCTTGCCGGCGATCCGTCAGCTGCTGCCGGGCAGCGAGTCACCCACGATCATTCCGCTCGAGGGTAGCTCTGACCGGGTCGCCGTACACGCCGTATGTCGCGAGAACGTCTTTTGGGAAACGCTTGAAAAACTCAAGGGCGCTGGCGCGAGCGCACTACTCGTCCTGCCGGTCGAGAAAATGCTCGCATGATTCTGCCCATCGTCGAACTTCCGCGTGGTGATGCGACAGCCCGACGCGCGGCGCTCGCCCGACCCGCTCTCGAAGACCAGTCAGTCCTGCGCGAACGTATGCGGGCCACCCTCGAGGATGTTCGGCGCCGCGGCGACGCGGCACTGATCGAGTGCGCAGAGCGCTATGACGGCGGCGCGCCCGTCAACTTGCGTGTGCCTCAGCAGGAAATCGACGCTGCGCTTGTCTCACTGACGACGAGCGCCCGGGCCGCGTTGCAGCAGGCGATCGATAACGTTCGGCTCTTTCACGCTGCGCAGCGACCGGAGCCCGTCGTGCTCGAGACCATGCCGGGAGTTCGATGCGAGCGGGTGCTCCGCCCCCTCGACTCCGTCGGCTTGTATGTCCCGGGCGGCTCGGCCCCGCTGCCCTCCGCGCTGGTCATGGCCGCCATACCTGCCGAGATCGCCGGCGTACCGAGACGCATTCTCTGCTCTCCGGGAAATCGGGCGGGACGTATAGATCCGGTGATCCTCGCCACCGCTGGCCTCTTGGGACTCGAAGAGGTTTATGCGATCGGTGGCGGCCAAGCCATTGCCGGCCTCGCCTACGGGACACAAACGCTACCTAAGGTCGCAAAAATCATCGGGCCGGGATCTGCATGGGTCACACTCGCCAAGCAGCTGGTAGCCCAAGACCCGCTCGGCGCAGCGCTCGATTTGCCCGCAGGCCCCTCCGAAGTGATGGTGGTCGCAGACGCGACAGCGCGTCCCGCGTTTGTCGCGGCCGATCTACTCGCTCAGGCGGAACACGATCCCCTGTCTCAGGCCCTGCTGCTCACGCCTTCGATCGAGCTGGCGCGATCGGTTCGCGAGCAGGCCCTGCGACAACTCGAGTCGTTATCACGTCGACAGATCCTCGAGCGCTCGTTGGTCCACAGTCGACTGATCGTCGTAGCCGATCTCAACGAGGCACTCGATCTCGCCAACGACTACGCACCGGAGCATTTGTTACTCGCGGTTCAAGAGCCGCGTCGCTGGCTAGAACGGGTGCAATCAGCGGGATCGGTGTTCCTCGGCGAGTGGAGCCCGGAGCCCATGGGGGATTACTGCTCTGGCACTAACCATATCCTTCCGACTTTCGGTTATGCGCGCGCCTACAGCGGACTCAGCGTCATCGACTTCATCAAACGAATTACCGTCCAAGAGCTTACCGACGACGGATTGCGACGCCTGGGGCCGACCGCCCGAACGCTGGCGCAGCTGGAGGGACTCGACGCCCACGCGCGGGCCGTGGATATTCGCTTGCAAGCCCTCGAGGCAAGCTCGTGAAAAGCGCTGTTGACACTGTGCTCTCGCTCGCGCGGCCCGAGCTGCGTGCGCTGAAAGCCTACGAACACGCGCGCTGGGACCCAACCCTCGAGCGCCTGCATGCGAACGAGTCGCCGTGGCCCTCCGCTGGCATGCCCGGCGCGGCGCTGAACCGCTATCCGGAGCCGCAACCAACTGAACTCGTTTCAGCGTTGGCTCAGCGATACGGCGTGAATGCCGAACAGGTACTGGCGGCTCGCGGAAGTGACGAAGGGATCGATCTTTTGACCCGCGCGTTTTGCCCGAGCGGCCAGTCGAGCGTCATCGTCTGCCCGCCGACCTTCGGCATGTATGCCGTGGCGGCGCGTATTCAGGGCGCGCAGGTGATCGAGATTCCCCTCGATGCCGACTTCCAGCCCAACACCGAGGCAATCGCCTCCGCACTCAACGATCAGACGCGCATCGTGTGGGTGTGCTCACCCAACAATCCGACAGGTAATTTGATCGAGCGGCGGCGCCTCGACACTCTGCTGAATCTTACCGTCGGTCGTGCTCTTTTGGTGATTGATGAAGCCTACGGCGAGTTCGCGCCCGAGGCCTCGCTGGTCGCCAAGATCAATTCATCGCCTCACCTCGTGATTCTGCGGACGCTCTCCAAGGCGGCGGCACTGGCCGGCGCGCGCGTCGGTTCAGTTCTCGCCCATCCCGAAGTGATCGCCTTGTTACGCAAGTTGATTCCTCCGTACGCCCTGCCGTCGCTGAGCATCGATGCGGCCCTTGCGAGCCAGAGCCCAGCGGCACGTGCTGTCGAAAACTCTCGCATCACGCAATTAATTGAAGAGCGCGATCGTCTCGTTGCGCAGCTCAACGCGCTGCGCGCGTCCCGCGGAGTGGTCCGTCGGGTATGGCCCAGCGCAGCAAATTTTGTGTTGGTGGAGCTTGCCGACAGAGCACCCATTTTGCAGCGACTCAGCGCAGCGGGCTTACTGGTTCGTGATGTCGGCGGACGTGCCGGACTCGGCGAGGCACTGCGCATCACGGTAGGAACACGCGATCAAAACGATCGTCTGCTCGCCACCCTGCGCTCGGAGAATCAAAGTGACCCCTGATGCTGCGCTAAAGGTTGTGTTTATTGATCGGGACGGAACGCTCGTTGAGGAGCCCGACGATCAGCAGGTCGATTCGCTGGGCAAAGTGCGTTTTGTTCCCGGGGTGTTTGATGGACTCACTCGTCTGCGGGATGCGGGCTATCGATTTGTCATGGTGACCAATCAGGATGGACTCGGAACCGAGAGTTTCCCGAGCGAGCGTTTCGAGGTACCTCAGCAGTTCATCCTCGATGCATTCGCCTCGCAAGGTATCCATTTCGATGCGATCTTTGTCTGCCCGCATCGTCCCGAAGACGGCTGCAAATGTCGCAAGCCCAACACGGCCTTGGTGACAGACTGGATCAGCGTGCATTCGATCGACCGACTCGCCAGCGCCGTGATCGGCGATCGCGACACCGACCTCGCGTTCGCCGCTGAGTTGGGTGTGCGCGGTTGGCGCGTGGGGCCACACGGGATGGACTGGGCGAGTTTGGTTCCTGCGTTGCTCGCGCGACGTGCCGAGCTCGAACGGCGAACACGCGAGACGTCGATCCGTGTGAGCCTTAATCTCGATGCTGACGGCCCCGTGTCGGCCAAGACGGGTATCGGCTTTTTCGACCACATGCTCGAGCAGCTAGGCAAACACGCCGGTATTGCCCTACAGCTCACCTGCGAGGGCGATTTGCAGATCGATGAGCATCACACCGTCGAAGACTGCGCGCTTGCGTTGGGTGAGGCCCTGCGCAAGGCGATCGGCGACAAGCGTGGTCTACAGCGTTACGGTTTCCTACTGCCGATGGACGAGGCGCAGGCCCGGGTCGCCATAGATCTTTCCGGGCGCCCATACGCGGTATTCGAGGGTCGATTCGGACGCGAACAGGTCGGCGCGCTGCCAACCGAGCTCGTTCCGCATTTCTTTCGCTCTCTCGCGGACAGCCTCGGCGCCGCGATTCACATTCAGGTCTCTGGCGATAACACCCACCATATGATCGAAGCGTGCTTCAAAGGCGTCGGCCGCGCCCTGCGGATGGCGCTACGTCGCGACGGCACAGATTTACCAAGCACCAAAGGCGTGCTCTGAGCGTGCGCCGCGATGACTGAAGTCGTCCTCATCGATTCCGGCGGCGCCAACCTCGCCTCGCTGGTCTATGCGCTCGAGCGGCTCGGTGCGCAAGCGCAGCTCACCGACGATCCGAAGGTGGTGGCCACGGCTTCACGCGTGATCCTGCCCGGTGTCGGCGCTGCAGGTTCGATCATGCGTCGACTAGAGAAGCTAGGACTCATCGAGGCCATCCGACAGCTGCGATGCCCGCTTCTGGGTATCTGTCTGGGCATGCAGCTGCTTTTTGAGCGCTCCGAGGAAAACGACACTCCAACGCTAGGACTGCTCGCGGGTCGAGCGAGGCGTTTTACCGTTTCCGAGCGTCATCCCGTGCCACACATGGGATGGAATACGCTTATACCGGCCCGGGATGATCCGCTGCTGGCAGATCTCGATCCCGAGGCATGGGTCTACTTCGTGCACAGCTATCGCCTGCCCCACGATATTCCGGAGATCATTGCCGTCAGCAATTATGGTGAGCCGTTCGCCGCGGCTGTCAGACGGGATAACTTTTACGGCGTGCAGTTTCATCCCGAACGCTCTGGCAGGACCGGCGCGCGCATCCTGCACAACTTTCTTCACCTCGGCTAATGCAGCTCATCCCCTCCATCGATTTGCGTGGCGGTCAGGTCGTTCGCCTGTTGCGCGGCGATTTTTCAGCAGAAACCGTTTATGAAGAGACGGCACTCAACCTGCTCGAACGCTATCACCGCGCAGGCGCCGCCTGGGTGCACGTCGTCGATCTCGATGGAGCCCGAGAGGGTGCCTTGACCCATCGCGAAACCATCACCGCCCTCGCCGCACGCACCCGACCTGCGCTGCAGGTCGGCGGTGGCGTACGCAATGCTGCTCACATCGACGAGCTTCGCCAGCTCGGCGTCGCACGGATCGTCGTCGGAAGTGCGGTCGTCGAGCGGCCTGCCGAGGTCGTGCAGTGGCTTCAGGCCGCCGGACCCGACGCCCTCTGCCTCGCGCTTGACGTTCGCGTCGGACCAGATGGTGTGCCCCGCGTGCAGACCCGAGGCTGGCGCGAAGCGACGACCACCTCCTTGTGGGAGGCGATCGAGCGTTACCACGGTCTCGGACTTCGCCACGTCCTGTGCACCGACATCGCCCGCGACGGGGCGTTACAGGGGCCCAATCTCACGCTGTACGCCGAGGCGGTGAAACGCTTCCCGAGCATCGACTGGCAGGCGTCAGGCGGTGTTCATCATGCGGACGATCTCGTGGCTCTCGCGGCGGTTGGCGTCGCTGCCGCGATCAGCGGTCGCGCCCTGCTCGAGGGTCATTTGACTGACGAGGACGTCAGTCGCTGGAGCTCGAGCTGACATGCTGGCCCGCCGTATCATCCCATGTCTCGACGTGCGCGACGGACAGGTCGTGAAAGGCGTACGCTTTCGCGAGCATCGCGTCGTGGGCGATATCGTCGAGCTCGCGAGCCGATATCGTGAACAAGGCGCAGACGAGCTGGTGTTTTATGACATCAGCGCGAGTCCGCAAGGGCGACGTGTGGACAGACGCTGGATCGAGCGCGTTGCCCGATTGCTCGACATCCCTTTTTGCGTCGCGGGCGGCCTGCGCAGCGTTGCCGACGCCGAGGCGATCCTCAACGCAGGCGCAGAAAAAGTATCGATCAACTCACCGGCGCTGGAGCGGCCGGAGCTGATTGGTGAGCTCGCCGCACGTTTCGGCTCGCAATGTGTGGTGGTCGGGATAGACAGCGCCACCACGCCCGCGGGTTACCGCGTGTATCGCTATACCGGCGATCCGAATAAAAGCGCTGACGCAGGTCGCGACACGGTGGCATGGGCCACGGAGGCGATAGACCGCGGTGCCGGAGAAATCGTCCTCAATTGCATGACCAGCGACGGTGTCCGTAATGGCTACGACATTGCACAACTGAGCGCTGTTCGCGAGCGATGCACCGTACCCTTGGTGGCTTCAGGCGGCGCAGGCTCGAGCGTTCACTTTCGCGAAGTCTTCCAGCTGGCCGGCGTGGACGCAGCGCTGGCTGCCAGCGTGTTCCACAGCGGCGAGCTATCGATTTCCGATCTCAAGACTGAGCTGAAGGCGGCCGGCATCGTGGTACGCCCTTGGAGCCCATCATGAAGTTAACTGCCGACACTCTCGATGTCCTCCGCTTCGATCCAAGCACGGGACTGCTCCCGGCTGTTGCTCAGGACGCCGCGAGTGGTGAGATTCGCATGCTCGGCTGGATGAATCGTGACGCGGCACGAGAGACTCTCGCGCGACAGCGCGTCGTGTTCTGGAGTCGTCAGCGGCAGTGCTTATGGGAAAAAGGCGAGACCAGCGGCCATAGTCTTGAGCTACTGTCGATGCATACCGACTGCGATCACGATGCCGTGCTACTGCAGGTACGGCCTAACGGCCCAACCTGCCACACCGGCGATCGCAGCTGTTTTGGCGATACGCCACCGCACGACAGCGGTCTCGCGTTTCTTGGCGAGCTCGATCGCCTAATCGCACAACGCGCCGAGTCCATCGGCAAGGATGCCTCGCAGGACAGCTATACGGTGCGCCTATTTGAATCCGGCGTCGCGCGAATAGCGCAAAAGGTCGGCGAGGAAGGCGTCGAGGTGGCACTTGCAGCGACCGGCGCCGACGATCAAGCCGTCATCAACGAAGCCGCCGACCTGATCTTTCACCTGCTGGTGTTGCTTCGTTCACGCGGGCACGGGATCGCCGAGATCGCTCGAGAGCTCGAGCGTCGGCATTCGAAGGCCGAAGGTTAGAGCACGAGCTCTTCGGCCGGATCGCGAAGGTTGTAACGCGACGCCATGGCCGCGCCGTAGGCGCCCGCCGTCCCCACCAGCAAGACGTCGCGCTCCGCCGTGGAACGCGGCAAGAATCGCTCATGCCCCAGCACATCGCCCGTCTCGCAGATCGGCCCGACGATCTCGACGCGGTACTCGTGCTGCTCGCCCAAACGAGTCAGATTCACGATCTCATGATAGGCATCGTAGAGTGCCGGACGGATCAGAGAGTTCATGCCGGTCGCCACGCCGACGTAGGCCGTATCACCCTTTTGTTTGAGCTGGGTCACCCGGGCCAGCAGCACCCCTGACTCCGCGACGAGGAATCGGCCGGGCTCCAGCCAAAGCTCGAGCCCGGCTTGCGGGAACCCGAGCTCGCGCAGCGCTCGATCGAGAGCCTCAAGATCGACGCCCGCCCCGCCGGGACGATCGGGCACGGCAAGCCCGCCACCGATGTCGAGCACCCTGACCGCTGGGAAACGCCGGCTCGCCTCGCGCAAAAATTTGGCCGTCTGAATCCAGTTATCGACACTCACAATGCCACTGCCGGTATGCGCGTGTAAGCCGGTGACCCGTACTCCCACCCGCGCGGCGAGCGCCACCAACCGATCCAGCTCCGCGGCGGCGATGCCGAACTTGGATTGCGCTCCGCCGGTACGGACGTGTTCGTGGTGACCCCGTCCCTGGCCCGGATCGAGGCGAACGAAAATGTCCCGATCGACAAACAGCTCGGGCCAGAACTCGAGCGGATGCAGATTATCGAGCGTGACATGCACGCCCTGCGCGAGCGCCCACTCATATTCAGACCGCGGCGCGAAGTTCGGCGTGAACAGAATCCGCTCGGCCGGTAAGCCTGGAACAGCCGCCCGGGCCTGCTCGATCTCTCCTCGAGAGACGCACTCGATACCGAGACCCGCGTCGACCACGGTACGCAGCAGCTGCGGGTGCGCATTCGCCTTCATCGCATAGGAGATGCGACCGACGGACTGCAACCGCTGCAGGTCCTGGCACCGCGCGCGAACGACGCCGCGATCATAAACGTACGCCGCATCGCGCCCTGTCATCAGAGCGATCAACTCTTCACGGCGATCGAGCCACCACGGCTCAGGGTTACGCGCCTCGTCTGCCGTCGACTCGAACAATTGAGCCCAGCTGCGACCGATCACCGCGTCGTCGCGCACGGTTTGGATCAACAACTGATGCAACTGCTCGACCAGAGAATCTGCCTCGGCCTCATCGACCACAAACGTCAGATTGAGATCGTTAGCGGCCTGACTGACGAGATAGATTCGCTGCTCCGCGAACAACGCGAGCGCTTCACCAAACTGGTGCAGGATGCTGCGAATGTTCCGACCGACAAGACTCACCGACGCGCAGGGACCGATCACGGCCGCGCGACACAACGGCTCCAAATCGCGGAGCAAACGCTGCAACGTGTCCGCTTCCATCGGGTTGGCCATCGGATCGAGCGACACGGTGACGTTGGTCTCCGAGGTGGAGACCAAGTCGATCGACAATCCGTGCTGTTTGAAGATCTGAAAGGCATCGGCCAAAAAACCAACTTCATGCCACATGCCCGGACTGTCCAGCGTGACCAGCGTGACGCCGCGCTTCACGCATACCGCTTTCACCTGCGCCGAATTGCCGGCAGGACCCTGTCCGATGCGAGTTCCCCCCAAGGTGGGCGCTACCGTCGAATACACGTAGAGCGGTATGCCGTGACGCCGCGCAGGCAACAGGCAGCGCGGATGCAGCACTTTGGCCCCCGCCGAGGCAATCTCCTGCGCCTCTTCATAACTCAGCGCCAGCAGTTGCCGAGCGGCGGGTAACTGTCGGGGGTTCGCACTGAACATGCCCGGCACATCCGTCCAGATCTCAAGCTGAGCCGCCGCGAGCAACCCTGCGAAATAGGCCGCTGAGGTGTCCGACCCGCCCCGACCGAGCAGCACGGTATCGCCCGCGAGGTCGCTGGCGATGAACCCTTGGGTGATCACAAGAGGCCCCAACGCGCGGAGTGCGGCTTGTACGCGCTGATCAGGATCGAACGCGCAAGTGGCCGACAGATAGCCTGCCTTCTTTGACGCGGCCTCGCGCTGTTCGGACTTGAGTACCTCACGAGCGTCGAGCCAGCGCACCGGAAACTCTCTCGATTGCAAAAAAGCGGCGCCGATCGCCGTGGCAAGGAGCTCCCCACAAGCCATCACCCGAGCTCGCAACCGATCGTCAACATGGAGTGCGCCCGCTGGCCCGCCGAGGTCCTGCTGCAGCTGACTCAGCCAAGGCGCTAGGCTCTGACGGCATCGCTCAGCGGAGAGGCCCATGTCTTGCGCGAGGGCTTCGTGCAGCGCTTGTACTTGCGCGACGCACCGCAATCGCTCCTCGTCACTTGAGGCCGCTAGCGCATGCTCGAGCCGATCGGTGACGCCACTCAATGCAGAATGGACGAGCAGTACTCGGAACCCTTCGGCGCGACGTTCGTTGAGCGTGGCGGCGATGGTCAGCCAGCGCGCCACCGACGACACGCTCGTACCACCGAACTTAAGGACGACCCACGGCAGCTCGGACAGGGAATTGATGGGTGCGGGCATGTTCCGCCTCACCCGCGATCAGAGTTCGTCGTCGTAAACTTCGCGCAGATCCTTGGCGAGCTTCTTGTCCGCCAAGACTTCTTCGAGCTTGCTCCAAGCGGCTTTACCCCGTTTTCCCGGGGTCGGACGGGCCCGTCGGTCCACCCGGTCTAGGAAACGGTCGTAATCGTGACTTTCCTCGGCGGGCGACGCCTCGCCTAGAAGTTCGTCATCCAACTCGAAGCTTTCGTTGTCCCGCTCGACCATGGTTCTAGAGCTATTTCCTTATGAATCAGTAACTTGCGCTGAACCCCGGGCGCCCGGGGGCGCTGAACTATAACGAAAACCCGCTGCCGCGCAAGTTCAGGCTCGGCGGACCGCGTCACGGACTGTCACCGGGGCTCCGCGGGACAGCCCGAGCACTTCGGCCGCGCGACCTTCCGCGACTGCGATCTCCACCACATCAAACGAGTTAACCAGCGCGATCGGTTCACCGGGACGCACATCCCCGTACGTTCGCCGTAGCGGCACACTGAGATGCCCTGCCACCACCAGCGGATCCACTATTCCCTCCAGGAACGATCTGTCGATGTTGGTCAGTAAGTTCCCGAAATGATCCACGGTGATGACCATGCCGCTGACCCGATCCATGCTGCGCTGTGGCTCGTCAACCCAGGACGGGACGATCTGCGCAGTGACGGGGCCGAGCGTCGCCGCCTGGATCGCGCCGCGGGCAAGCTCCGCCGCCAAAGGCGCGAAGATGTCCCGGCCGTGAAACGTGGCGCTTGGTCGCGCGATACCGAGTGATACGAGAGGCGCGGAGTCGATGCGCCGAGCGATGGCCTGTGGATCGCGGGTCAGCACGGGCGCAAGCAGACCGTTGTCGGGTGCAAGGAAGACATGTCCGCGAGCCTCGACGACCAGGATGTCACGCGCCGTGCCCACGCCCGGGTCGACCACCGCAACATGCACACTCCCCGAGGGAAAATAGTCGAAGCTGCGCGCAAGCCAGAAACCGGCCTCAGCTGGCCAGTGCGCCACGATGTCGTGGGTGAGATCGACAATATGCGCGCCCGGGTGGCGCGCCAGAATGCGCCCCTTCATCACGCCGACAAAAGGATCCCGCAAGCCGAAATCGGACGTTAACGTGATGACCCCAGACGCACGCTCGCTCATGGTTCCTCGCCCCCGCCTTCCGACTGTTGTTTTCGCCAGCGCAGATGATGCACGCGTTGACGACCTTGATCATCCGTCTCGGCGGCCTCCAACATTAAAACGCCCTCGGCAAACGTGACGCGCCGACGCTGAGTCGAGCCGACCCAGTCGGCGCGCCAGGCGAACTGCAGCTCGTGTACCACGTACTCACCCTCTATCCGCCAGCGACCTGCGTAGCTCACCTGGCGACTCTGCGGCGGTTCGCCACCCGCACCACAGAGAAACACAGACATCCAGCCGTCGCTCGCGTACAGCAACAAGCCATCCGGCGCAGCGCCGAACGGCCGGCTGATTTCACCGCGCGCCGGGTAGTGGAGCGTCCACTCGAGCAGGCGCCAACTGCCGAGCAGGTCGGTATCGCGGAAGGTCGTCATCACCGGGGCTACGGTATCATCATCGGATGAATGATCCCTGCATGCGTTTCCGACTCGATGGTCGCGTCGCGCTCATCACCGGCGCCTCAAGCGGTATCGGCGCCGAGCTCGCGCGCGGATTTGCCCGCGCGGGGGCGGCCGTCGCCCTGGCAGCCCGTCGTCTTGAACGACTCGAGTCTCTGGCTGAATTGCTCGCCGCCGAGGGGGCACGGGTCTGTGCCGTTGCGCTCGATGTGACTCAGACCGACAGTATTTCGGGCGCGTTCGATCGAATTGGGACGACGCTTGGCCTACCGGATGTGATCGTCAATAACGCTGGGATCGCGGAACCGGCCATGTTCCTCAAAACCACCGCGCGTAGTCGCGAACTCACCCTGGCCACCAACTTCACGGCGGCCTGGGATGTGAGTGCCGAAGGGGCCCGCCGACTCATCGCTGCCAAGCGCCCTGGGAGCATCATCAATGTGGCGTCGGTATTGGCGCTCGGCGTCGGTCCCGGTTATGCAGCATATGCCGCATCAAAAGCGGCCCTGGTTCAGATGACCCGAAGCCTCGCACTTGAGTTTGTGCGTTACGGCATTCGCGTCAATGCACTCGCACCCGGATGGTTCGTCACCGAAATGAATCAAGAATTCTTCGCAACCGATGCAGGTCAGGACTACCTGCGACGCATTCCGCCGGCACGGGCCGGACGTCTCGAGGAGCTAGTTGGACCTGCGCTGCTACTGGCGAGCGACGCAGGGTCCTTCGTCAATGGCGTCACGCTGCCTGTCGACGGCGGTCACCACGTGGCACTCGTCTGATCGATTCTCACCGCTTATTCACCCAGAACGCCCGATCCGAGATATCCCACCGTCGAGATCACCAGCGCTGCGACGAGGTTGATCCAGACGCCGCAGCGCAAGAACTGACGCATCGTGATCCGTCCCGAGCCGAACACGAGCGCATTAGGCGGTGTACCCACCGGCATCATGAAGCCCGCAGAGGAGGCAATTGCCGCGGGTACGATGAGCGCCGTGACCGGATGATCGGAGGCGCTCGCCAAGGCGGCTAGCACCGGCATGAACGTCGCTGCCGTCGCCACGTTACTGTTGAGCTCTGTCCAGCCGATAAGGACCACCGTCAACACGACGATCAGCGCGAACAGCGGCCAATCGCCGAAGATCGCCAACGCGTTGCCGAGCGTGACGGCTAGCGTACTTTCCTGAATCGCCGCCGCGAGGCTGAGCCCTCCGCCGAACAGCAGCAAGATTGGCCACGGTACACGTCGCAAGTCGGCGCCAGCGAGTAGCGCACCGGATGCAGGCGCCTTCGCCGGATTGGATGACCCGTTCGGCAGCAGAAACATCAGCAGACCCGCCGCTACCGCGATCGCCGTGTCGTTCAAGCCACGCAGAGGTTCCCAATTATCGAGCAGGGGGCGAGTGATCCAGGCCAACGCCGCGAGTACGACGATGGACGCTACGCGACGCTCCGGGATCGAAACGGGGCCCAACTCGTCGATCGCGTGCTGCACCGCCGGCGCCAAATCGGGCAGCCGCTTCGGATCGAAGCGCAAGGCCCAACGGGTCATGATCCACCAGGCCGATGGCAACAGCAGCGCAACGGTCGGAATACCGAACACGAGCCAGTCTACGAAGCCGATGTCGAGTCCGAAGTTGCGTGCCATGAATCCTTGCACCAGAGCATTCGTTGGCGTCCCGATCAGCGTGCCCATTCCGCCGATAGTTGCCCCGTAGGCCACCGCCAGTAGTAATGCGGCGTTGAAGCGGCGAAGGTCCTCGTCCGAATCGGATTGGGACTCCACTAACGAGGCAATCGCTAGCGCCACCGGCAGCATCATCAGCGCGCTCGAGGTATTCGACACCCACATGCTGATGAACGCTGTTGAGATCATCACGCCGAGAATGAGTCGACGAGGCTCGCTACCGACACGATGCATGATGTGAAAGGCGATCCGTCGGTGTAGGCCCCAGCGCTCCATGCCCAGCGCCAGCACGAATCCGCCGAGAAGCAGCATCACGGACGAGTTCGCATATTCGCCGAGAACCATGGTCGCGTTCGGGACGCCTACCAGCGGGACGATTACCAGCGGCAACATCGAGGTTGCGGCGAGCGGCACGGCCTCGAGTGCCCACCATAGCGCCATCCACAGGGCGAGCCCAAGAACGGGCCACGCGAGGGAAGAGAAACCCTCTGGCGCCGGAACCAGCAACGTCGTCAGGAAAGCGAGCGGCCCAAGCGCCAAACGCCACACTCGCAGCGGAGTCACTTCGACGTCATCGTCGGGAATGCGCGTCGCGTCAGACATCAGGCGCAGCCGTTTCCACGTAGTCTGTCTCGGGCAGCAACTCGAGTCCCACCACCGTCGGGATGCCGTCCGCGCTAGCGAGGGTCTCGAGCGCGAGTTCCCAATTGATGGCGACCTCTGCAAATCCCAGCAGATCGTTCAATCGCCGCTCGAATTCTTTGAGATCGATACTCGACGCCTGACCTTGCGCGTCGATCGGCGGGTGAACCTCGATCCACACCTCCCCGTCGACCTTGTACATCTTGACCGGCTCGTTGATCAGGGCCACCGACGTGTTGACCGGCACGAGCTCAAAGAGTCGCTCGATATCTTCAGGATACATGCGCAGGCAGCCGTGGGTTACGGCCATACCGACCGCATCCGGGTTGTTGGTGCCGTGAATCAAATAGGCTCCCCCGGGGATCGCTAATCGCATGGCGTGTCGACCGAGGGGGTTATCTGGCCCCGGTGGCACCACGGGTGGCAACGGCGGCTCGCCGTTACGGGCCCGCTCTTGCCGTACCGATGCGGGCGGCGTCCAACTCGGGTTGCGTGTCTTAGAGACGATTCGCGTGAAGCCGATCGGCGTTCGCCAGTCCATCTTCCCGACGCTCACGGGAAAGGTCCACACCTTCGCCGCCTGACCAGGCTTCTGTGGAAGAAAGTAATACAGTCGGTGCTCCGGAAGATTGACGACGATCCCCTCGCGCGGCCCGGGCGGTAGCAGCCGCTGGCCAGGAATCACGACCTCGGTGCCGGCCCCCGGCAACCAGGGATCGACGCCGGGGTTGACGCGTAGCAGCTCTTCGTAGCCCAAGCTGTACTGGCGCGCGAGCTGGATGAGGGTGTCCTCATAACGGGTGCGAATCCGCTCCACCTGCCCGAACAACCCGCCTCCATCTGGACGCAGCTCGTATTCGACCGCCTGTGCGGAGGGGAACGCGGCCAACGTCAGAGCGATGGAGCAAACGAGCAACGCACGCATGGGGGAAAGCTTAACCACGGGAAAGTTCGAGTGCGCCCGGATTGAGCTTGCCGGACGGATCGACTGCCGATTTCACCGCCTGCACCAGCGCTGCGGTCTCCGGACGTAACGCGCTGAGGTAGGGATAGGTCTTGCCCAATTGGTTGGAGGCGGCACCGTGCGAGGCGAACAGCTGGACAAGACAAGCTCGCATCTCATGGACGAGCGCTGCCGCTCCCGGATTGGCAGGCGGCGAGACTGCCTCGCGAAGCGCCGGCGAGGCGTGATGTCGATGGAGCGGTAACCACTCGTCATGCCAATGAAATACAGGCTCAAAGCTAAAGGCCTGGGCACCGATAGCGATCAGCAGATGACTCATCCACACGCCTTCTGCCCGCATCCTGTCTTGGTATGGCGCGAGCAGCGTCTCACTGGCACGGATGATGGCTGACGCATCCGAGTGTGCAACCTTCGCGTTAAGTGCCGCCCAGCGATCCCCGTCAGGGCCGAGCACGGCCTCAGGCGGTGGAAACAGATTGGCGCGAACCGCACGCGGGATCGAATCGGCAATTTCGCGACCGCCGTACTGTGCAGCGGCAACTCGACAGGCGCCGAGGTCGGCATCGAGCGCAGCTTGCGAACGTGCCGCTGCCGTGACGTGGAGCGAATACGAGTTGGCGGGTACGAATTCGCGACCTGCTCGCATCAGGCGCCATCCGGCGAGCAGTCCACGCCAGCCCCGCTCCTGCCGGATCACGTTAACCAGCGCACCCGCATCCGCCATTAGGCCGGCAGACCGCAGATTCTTCTCCGTGCTTTGCGGATCGAAGACGTAGGCTTCCTCGGCTGCACCGGTACGCGCGAGCTCCGACAGCGCTGATGCCGCCGCGTGGATATCCGCAAAGACGAACGACGCATAGCCCGTGTGAGCCGGTGCGCGAATAAGACGCAACGTGGCCCGCAACTTGATCCCGAGCGCCCCGGTGTCGTGCAGAAACACCCCGCTGAGATCAGGCCCGCAAGTGCGGTAAAACGGCTTCTGCGCTTGGCGGAAGGCGCGTTGCCCGGTGTGGACGATCTGCCCATCCGCCAACGCGACCTCAAGGCCGAGCACGGCGTCGGCGGCCGTCCCGTATCGGGCGGTCCCGTAGAACAATGCGCCGTTAGACAGACCGCCGCCGACCGTGGCCTGCGCGCCCGAAAACGTGCCGAAGAACGGCAGCCTCAGACCCAGCGGCTTCAGTGCCTCGTGAATTCGCTTCCAGCTGACCCCCGCCTCGACGGTGATGTAGAGATCGTCCGGTTCGATCGCCACGATACGGTCGAGCCTTGACGTATCAATGATGACGGAACGCGGATCACGGGCGAGGTAACCGCCGGTGTAAGACAGACCGCCGCCGCGCGGGATGACCGCATACCCCGCCCGGGTCGCCTCGCCGATCGCTCGCGCGCACCGCTCAATGTCGCGGGGCCGCAGCACCGCGGCGACAGTGATTCCACGCGAGTAGACATCGCTGGAATAAAACGCCAACTGTTCGGGATCGGTGAGGAGTTCGTCAGGATCGAGACCAAAGTTCGGAGTCATATACGGATTCTTACTGATGCGGCATTCGGTTGCTCACCCGAGACTAGCATGGACTGAAAGGAGGTCGTTCATGCCCCCGGTACGTAAGATTCTCGTCGCGATCAAGGATCTCGAAGCCCGTTCGCTGCCAGCGCTCAACAAAGCGGCGCAGCTCGCCAAAGCTCACGGCGCCACACTCGAGCTCTTTCATGCTCTCTCGCAGACCATCCTCGTCGAAACTCTCGACGCACGACGTATTAGCCTGCAGGAATTCGAGCGGGAACAAACCGCGCGCGTCATCGCTAGGCTGCAAGTGATCGCCAAACGGATTCGCCGCCACGATATCGAGGTGATGGTCGGTGCGGAATGGGACTATCCGCCGGCCGAGGCGATCGTGCGACGCGCGCAACGCATCGGTGCCGATCTGATCGTCGCGGAGCGTCACGCTTCTAGGCACGTCGCAGGGTGGATGCTCGCGTATACGGATTGGGAATTGCTTCGTCAGGCTCCCTGCCCAGTGCTACTCGTGAAGCTCGCTAAACCGTACCACCGTCCGGTAGTGCTGACGGCGATCGACCCTTTTCATGCGCATGCCAAACCCTCGCGACTCGACGCGGCCCTGCTGCAAAATGCCGCGGTCACCACCGAGAAGTTGCGCGGCTCGCTGCGTATCGTGCATTGCGTGCCACCCGAGAGCCTCGTCACGGCTGGCTGGATCACCGGCCCCGTCGTGCTCGATACGGCCCGCCGATCGCGCACCCTGCAGCGGGCTCGACGAGCATTGGCTGCCGAGGTCGCCCGACATCCCCTGCCCTCGCACCGCCTCGCCGTGCTGGAGGGATCGCCACGCGAGGCCATCCCGCAAGCCGCCAAGGCGGCGAAAGCTAGCCTTGTGGTCATGGGCGCCGTCTCGCGATCGGGGATTCAGCGGGTACTCATCGGTAACACCGCCGAAGCCGTGCTCGATGCCCTTCCCTGCGACGTGTTGGTCGTAAAGCCCGGGCGGTTTAAAACCAAGATCCCGCGTCAGAAGCGGGGCGCGCAGCTGATGACGCTGCCGTCTTCGATCGTGACTTGAGCGGGTTCTAAAACGCGTTAAGACCGGTCAACTCGCGTCCGAGTGACAATTGGTGCACTGTCTCGGTGCCCTCGTAGGTAATCACGCTCTCGAGATTGAGCGCATGCCGGATCGCCGCGTGCTCGGTGGTGATGCCCGCGCCGCCAAGCAGATCACGCGCATCGCGAGCGACGTCGATCGCCGCCCGACAGTTATTCCATTTACCGAGTGACACCTGGACCGGGGTGAGAATGCCGCGATCTTTACGTCGCGCGAGCTGTAGTGCCAGCGTCTGGCCGGTGCTGATACGACGGGCCATCTCTGCTAATCGAATCTGTACCGCTTGGGTAGCCGCCAGCGGCCGGCCGAAAAGCACCCGATCGCGCGTGTAATGCAGGGCCTCGGTGAGGCAAGCCTGTGCGGCACCGAGCACGCCCCAGGCGATTCCGAAACGCGCCTGTGTAAGACAGGACAGTGGCGCCTTCAGCCCGACGTCGCTACCGGGCAAGCGGCTAGATTCGGGGACCACCACGTCATCGAAAAACAGTGCTCCCGTCGCCGAGGCCCGCAGCGACATCTTGCGCTCGACTTCGCGAGCGCTGAAACCCTTCATGCCGCGCTCGAGGATGAATCCCCGCACACCCTCGTCGGTCAACGCCCACACGATCGCGATATCCGCAATCGGCGCGTTGGTGATCCACATCTTCGAGCCATTGATGACCCAGTCACCGCCACGACGCCGCGCGGTGGTATTCATGTTGAGCGGATCCGAACCGCCGTGCGATTCGGTGAGGCCAAAGCAACCGATCACCTCTCCGCGAGCCATCGCGGGCAACCAGCGCTCACGCTGCGCCTCGCTGCCGTAGGTAAAAATCGGATACATACACAGCGAACTCTGCACCGACACCACGCTGCGCAGCGCCGAATCGCCGCGCTCCAGCTCCTGGCAAATGAGCCCGTAGCTCACGGCGTTGAGCCCGGCGCAGCCATAACCCTCGAGCGACGAGCCGAAAAGACCAAGCCGAGCCATCGGTTGCAGCAGTTCGTGCGGGAAATATCCGTCGTTGAAATGCTTACCGATCGTCGGCAAGACCTCGGCATCGACGAACTTCGCGACCGAATCTCTGACCAGCCGCTCGTCTTCCTGCAGCTCATCCTCGATGCCGGTCAGGTCTGTGGGGGTGTGGGCCATGTCCGTCGTGCCTCGTCCGATGTCAGCGTCTTAGCCAAGAATCTTACGCGTCTTCAGCGACTCAATCTCGCTTGCTGCGATCCCGAGACTCGCCAAAATCTCCGCGCCGTGCTCGCCCGGCATGGCCAGCGAGCCGCCTCGGGTGGGTCGGCGACCATCCATCTCGATCGGCAGAATGGGCAGGCGCGTCTCACGCCCATCCGGCAGGCGCGTCTCGCCGAGTCCACCGCTGACGGCAAGGTGCGGATCGTCGAACAACTCCTCTGGTTTACCGATCGGCGCAAACGGCAGCCCCGTTCGCTCCAGAATGGGTACGAGCTGCGCTTTGCTATAACCCTTAAAGAGCTCGCGAACTCTCGGCAACAGCGCCTCGCGCTGCTGGACACGCTGCGAGTTGGTTTTGAGCGACTCGTCCGCGCCCCAAGCCTGTTGGTCAAAGGCCTCGCAGAATTTTTGCCACAGCCCATCGGAGACGATGCCGACAAACACTTGCTCACCGTCCTGCGTCTCGAACACGTCATAGATCGCCCAAGCTGAGATCCGCACCGGCATGGGCTTAGCCGGCTGACCGGTCACCGCCATCTGAGCCATATGCTGACCGACGAGATAGACGGTGGTTTCGAACAACGCACTGCTGACCTTCTGCCCCCGTCCCGTGAGCTGACGCTGTTGTAACGCGGCGAGCACCGCGATGACCCCGAACATTCCTCCCGTGACATCAATCACCGACGTACCCGCACGCAGTGGACGACCGGGCGGGCCGGTCATATACGCCAGACCGCCCATCATCTGAGTGACCTCATCGAGCGCCGTACGCTGCTCGTAAGGGCCCGACAAAAAGCCTTTTTCAGAGCAGTAGATCAACCGCGGATTTGTGACCGCGAGCGCCTCGTAACCGAGCCCCAATCGGTCCATCGCTCCGGTACGAAAATTTTCGACCACGACGTCAGCCGAATCGCAGAGACGTCGCGCCAGCGTCAAACCCTCGGGCGCTTTCAGATCGAGGCAGATGCTCTTTTTATTGCGGTTGTACATCGGGAAATAACCGGCGCCTGAACCGAGCAGGTGCCGTGTCGAGTCGCCGCCGATCGGCTCGACCCGAATAACCTCCGCGCCAAGCTCGACGAGAATCGCCCCGACCGCCGGTCCCATCACCATATGGGTGAACTCGACCACACGCAGCCCGTGTAGTGGCAAGGCCGCCTCGGAATCGATGTTGCCGTGCACAGCGCTCATGAACGAACCCCGCTTTGACTCCAGCCGAGCGGCAGCCCGGCCTCTGGCGTAAAACCGTACATCGCCTCTTGAGGAAGCGCCTCACGCAGGATGTCACGGACTCGCAGCAGACGATTGAGATCGATCCCGGTGTTGTACCCCATCGCCTCGAGCATGAATACGAGATCTTCGGTCACGATATTGCCCGAGGCACCCGGAGCGAACGGACAACCACCGAGTCCACCAAGAGAGCTGTCGAAGGTCGTGATCCCGACATCGATTCCCGCCAACACGTTTGCGAGACCCAGCCCGCGCGTGTTGTGTAGATGCAGACCCGAAAGCGCTCGCTCACCAATGGCCGACCGTACTCTGCGGACTAAATCTTTGACCTGCGCGGGATTGGCATAGCCGGTGGTATCCGAGAGCCCGACCTCATCGCAACCCGCGTCCATCAGCGCCTCGGCCAGCCGCACCACCTGATCGGCCGGGACGTTTCCCTCCAGCGTGCAGCCGAAGGCGGTCGACAGCCCACCCTCGAAATGCGGTCGCTCTGCAGCTGGGAGACCTCGCAGCAACGTGGCGATCGATCGTACTTCTTCGAGCACCTGCGCATGTGTTCGGCGCAGGTTTTTGAGGCTGTGGGTCTCGGAGGCGGACAGCGGCAAGGTGATCTTGTGCGCCCCGGCGACGATCGCCGCCTCGGCGCCTTTCAAATTGGGAACGAGCACCGCCACCGAGAGGCCGGGAATTGTTCGGGCATGGCGTACCACCTCGGCGGTGTCGGCCAACTGTGGTAACAGCTTGGCGGGCACGAAGCTTCCGACCTCGATCTCGCGCACTCCGGCGGCCGCCTCGGCGCTGACCCAGGCCTTCTTGGCCTCCAACGGCAGAATGCGGGTAATGCTCTGCAAGCCATCGCGGGGACCGACCTCACTGACCAAGATGTTCATGATCGGCTCCGTTCAAGATAAACCCATGGGCGCTCGAGCCTGTCGCGAGCGAGAAAACGCTCAATGTCGTTCTGTGCCTTCAAGGTCAACGCAATAGCATCGAGACCCTCGAGCAGCATCTCGCGGGGCTCGCGATCCATCGCGAAATCGAAACGCAAGCGATCTGCGGATACGTAACAGGTTTCAAGATCGACGGTCAGCGGACGCTCTGCGGGACTCCCCTGGATGTACTCGGCAAGCTGCACGATCGACTCGGCGGCAAGCATGACCGGTAAGATCCCGTTGCGAACGCAATTGCCATAAAAGATGGGCGCGAACGACGGTGCGATGACGACCCGAAAGCCATATTCGCGCAGCGCCCACACGGCGTGCTCCCGACTCGAGCCACAACCGAAATTTTCCCCGCCGAGCAGGATGCGTGCGCCGACATAGGCCGGCTGATTCAGAACGAACTCGCGATTGGGCTCGCGCCCGCCGATCGCCGTATAGCGCCATCCCGCGAATAGCCCATCGGCGAGCCCGGCTTTCGAAACCGACTTCATTTCGCGCGACGGAATAATGGCGTCTGTGTCGACGTTGGCTCGCAGCAGCGGGACCGCAACCGCGGTGAGACTACGGAACGGCTCCATCACCGCGCTGCCTCCGCCAAAGAGCGCGGATCAGTGATCATCCCGCGCACCGCACTCGCTGCGACCATCTCGGGGCTCGCGAGGTGCGTACGGGTTTCGGGACCCTGACGACTCTCGAAATTGCGGTTGGTCGAGGAGATGACGCGCTCGCGCGAGCCGAAACTCTCACCGCCTGCGAAGAAACACATCGAGCAGCCCGAAGCGCGCCACTCGAAGCCGGCCTCTTCAAAAATGCGATCTAGGCCCTCTGCCTCGGCGGCTCGCTTGACTGCCATCGACCCTGGCACGCAGATCGCCCGAACACCGGGCGCAACATGCCGGCCGCGCAACAGCGCGGCGGCACGACGAAGATCAGACAAGCGGCTGTTGGTGCAGGAGCCGATAAAGGCGGCCGTGATCGGCAGCCCGGACAACGGCATCCCTGCCGACAACCCCATGTACTCAAGCGCTCGGGCGTGCGCCTCGGGTGTCGTGCCGCTCTCGGCGGCGCTCGGGACCATGCCGCTGACGGGGACGGCATGCTGCGGACTCGTCCCCCACGTCACCATGGGAGCGAGCGCCGAAACGTCGATCTCGATCTCGCGGTCGAAAACCGCGCCCGCATCGCTCACCAGCGCCATCCATGCCGCGCTCGCGGCAGCCCAGGCGGCGCCCGTCGGCGCGTACGCCTTACCTTCGACGTACGAGAGGGTCTTGGCATCAGGTGCAACGAATCCGGAGACCGCTGAAAACTCCGTGGCCATGTTGCACAGTGTGAGCCGGGCCTCGATGTCGAGCGCCTCGACCGCCGATCCCGCAAATTCGACGGCGAACCCGTTTCCCCCCGCTGAACCGTGGCGAGCGATTAGCGCGAGCGCCATGTCCTTCGCCGTGACCCCCAATGGCAGCCGACCGACGAAGCGCACCCGCATCGTCTTCGGTCGACTGACGCGCAGAGTCCCGGTCGCGAGCGCGTGTTCCGCCTCAGTCGAACCGATGCCCCAGGCGAGAGCACCTAACGCACCCTGCGTGCAGGTATGACTGTCGGGACACACTACCGTAGTCCCAGGCAGTACCAGCCCGAGCTCCGGCGAGATCACGTGAACAATGCCCTGCAACGGATCCTGCACGTCGAACAACGTGATACCCGCCTCGCGCGCCGCCGCGCGAGTCTCGCGGATGAACTCAGTCCCGCTCGGCATCAACGTGGCATCGCCGCGCGTGGGGAACGTGTCGACGATGTGATCCATGGTGCAGAACACCCGCGCCGGATCACGAACGGGTCGCCCCGAAGCGCGCAGGCTCTGTAGCGCCACCGAACCGGTTCTCTCGTGCAGGAAGATTCGATCGATCGCGAGCAGCCCGACCCCATCGTCGAGCTCTCGGACGAGATGTGAAGACCACAGTTTGTCGAACAGCGTTCGCGACATCATCGATCGGGCCTCGGACCAGATCGAATTATGCCAGTAGGTTCAGGAATCCGGTGATGAGCAGCGCGTTGGTGAAGTCGATAAAAAACGCCCCGACCAACGGTGCAACGAGAAACGCGCGGGGCGCAACACCGAAGCGCGCGGCCAGCGTGCGCATGACGGCCAGCGCCGTGGCCGTGGTGCCGAGCATGAAACCGATAAATCCACCGCCCATCACGGCGGCATCGTAGTCACGACCCATCATTCGCCAGACGATCCCGAATACCCCCACCAACAGTACGGCCTGGAGCACGAGATTAACCATCAGTGGCAGGGCGACACCGGCCAGCTGGCGCAGATCTAGCGTCATCAGCCACATCGCAAGGAACAGCGACAACGCGACATTGCCGATTTGATCGAGCGTGCGCGAACACCAGAGCCTGCGCTGCGACAGACGCGGCACCAGATTACAGACCATGGCCGCGAGCAGCATTGCCCCGATATAACCCGGCAGGGTGATGCCAAGCCTGCCTATGAATGTACTGACGGCCGTACCTGCACCGACGACCATCAGCAGCACCAGCACGCTTGCCAACACGCGCGAGGGCGACGCGGATTCGTCCGATGCCAGCTCAAGACCGCCCGCCTCGAGCGTCGCGCCAACTTCGCTCCCCGTCGTGCCCGGCAGCAGATGTCGTCGGCGGATCCAGTGCGCAGCGATCGGTCCGCCAAGCAGTCCGCCCAGCACGATGCCGCTCATGGCACTCGCGACGGCAATGGCGCCGGCACCCTCGACACCCGCCGATTCAAACAACGGCGCGAACGCCGCCCCGGTCGCCGGGCCCCCACTCAGGGTGACGACACCGATCAGGACACCAAACAAAGGTGGTTGGTCGAACCAGGCCGCGACCAGCATGCCGAGCCCGCTCTGCAGAACGGCGACGAGGGTGCACGCTGCGAGGAACAGCGCGACCTGAACGCCCCCGCGTCGCAACAGCTCAAGGCGCGCACCGAATCCGATGGTGGCAAAGAACGCGATGAGCAGCGGCTGCTGCAACGTTTTGTCGAACGTCCACTCAAGCCCGGAGCTTGCCGCACCCGTCGTGATCAACCCGGCGGCAAGTAAGCCACCCACAACCGGCGGCGGCAAACTGAACCTAGCCAATACACCGATGCGGACGCACAGCCATTCACCGATGGCCACGACGAGCGCGGCAACGGCGAGGGTCTGAAGCAGATCGAGGTTCATGAAGAAAAGTTGGTCGGGGCGCCGAGATTTGAACTCGGGACCCCTTGCACCCCATGCAAGTGCGCTACCAGGCT
>JBMSXG010000008.1:0-48324 GCA_049425405.1 Steroidobacteraceae bacterium | reverse complement strand
GGATCTTGCCTTGCAGTACACCAAGGACGAGGGTCTCAACATCCTGAACTTCGCCGGTGGCTCGGGGCAGGCCTATCGCAGTGACGTGCCTGCGGCGAACGGGTTGGTGCCTATCCCGGCCGGCGGGCCGCAAGTGGCCCTCGCGCCCCAGCGGCCGGGCCTACTGCCAACCTCTTCAGCCGCGCAGAGTATCCGAGAGCGCTGTCCGAGTACTTTTACGGCAAAGCGATTCACATGTACGGGGTTAAAGCAATCGGGGACGCCTTTCGCTGGTCTGATCACCGGCGAGAAGAGCAACTACAACCTTGGAAACAAGGTTGAAAATACGATGGTGACCTCCAACCTGGGCTGGGAGACCTCCCTCGGGCAAATCAACCTGATCTCGGGTTACGTCGATCTGACGCAGAAATTTGCGATCGACTTTTTTAACGGCACCATCACCACTGCGCCGAACGGTGCAACTTATGCGGTCTCGCCCGTTGGCGGGTTTGTGATTGCGAACGATGGATCCCACAAGCAGGTCAGCCAGGAGCTGAAGTTGACCGGCGAGCTCGGGGCGTCCGCTCGATACGTCGCGGGTGTCTATTACTTCGACGAAAACAATGTCACTGACTATGCGGATCTGTTTACGTATCAGGATAAACTGCTTGCCTACTCTCCCATTCTTTTAGTTCTCGAGGATCGTACCCTCTATAACAAGGCCGAAGCGAAAGCTGTGTATACCCAGTGGGATTTCGCCCCGTTTGAGAAGGCGACGCTGACCTTGGGTGGTCGGTATACAGATGAGACCAAGCGCATCGACTTCATCGCTAACGCATCGCCTCGCAAGGCTGCGCCCTCCGACCCTTCTCGGGTGAACTCCGCCAACATGGTGGCCAAGGGCATTCCGCTGGAGCTCAACACGAAGCTGTTCACGCCGCGTGTAGCGTTCAAGTACGACGTGAGCGACGACGCCAATGTTTTCGCCAGCGCAACGCGAGGCTTCAAGTCGGGTGGCTGGAACGCTCGTGGCTCCACCCCAGGCGCAAACACCGCGTTCGAGCCAGAGAAAGTGTGGTCGTACGAGGCGGGCCTGAAGTCCGAGTGGCTTGACCGCTCCTTGCGATTCAACCTGACGGCGTTCCTGCTCGATGTCGAGGATCTGCAGACTCCGTCGGCGTTCGTTGCGCCGAACGGCTCGATCTCGTTCATCACCAAGAACTTCGCGGGTTTGAAGAACACTGGATTCGAGGCGGAGCTGATCTACGCACCGACCGAGAACCTGAATTTGTTCCTGTTTGCCGGATCGCAAAACGCGGAGTATCGCGATATCAATCCGGTGATCCTCGCTCAGCAAACGTCATGCCGGGCGTTCCTCGCCGGTATCAGCAGCGGCAAAGCTACCGATTGCAGCAGTGGCATCGTCAACCCAGTTGGTGAAATCGCGGAGCCGGTCCGTACGCCGGATACTTTGGCGATTGGTGGAAGCTATATCTTCCGTCTTGGCGAGAGCCTCACGCTCACCCCGAACGTGTTGTGGTCGAACACTGGCGACAACAACGTCGGTACCAATGGCACGCCGGTCAGTCTCGTCAAGGCCTACGATAACTTGGATGCGGGTGTGACGTTAGCGAATGAGTCGGGCGGTTGGCGGATTCAGGCCAGCTGCCGCAACTGCACGGATGAGTTGCAGATCGTCTCGACGCTGTCCGAGCTGCCGTACGTGCAAGATCCGCGTACCTGGCAGGTCACCTTCAAGTACGACTTCGGCGCACGTCGCTGATCTCGAACTGACGATTCGGGTGATCGTCAAAAAGGCCGGAGGGAAACCTCCGGCCTTTTTTATTTCGTCTTAGTGTTTTGCTCAGCGCCGCTCAGATGGTGCAGGGAAGACCACGTCCGGCGTGTTTTGATCGATGTCGAGCGCGATCTTCCAGTGCCCCGCACCAGTGACGGTGGAGTCACGCTTATAGATCAGCAGCGATCGACCTGCATCGCGCAGCGTGCTGTTGTCCTCGCGGGTGGAGGTGAACCAGTAGCGGCTCAAGAAGTGCACGATGTCTCCGTGGATCTCGATGCGCTCCACGTCGAGCTCAAACTGCACGGACTTCGCTGCTGGCATCGATTTCGCAAAGTAAGCGCGTACCGACGGTAGTCCTTCCATCATCGGCTGTCCGTGCAGTGCGACCACCGCGTCCGGTACGTACAGTTGCATCAGGCCATCGAGGTCCCGTGCCGTGAAGCGACGAACCCATTCATCGGCGTGCTCGCAGACGGCACGCTGATCAGTCTGCAGAGCGGCTCGGTTGGCGGCCCCACATAGGTCCCGCGCCTCAGCGAGCGGCACTTGCGCCAGGCTCCACAGTCCGAGCAGGGTCAGGGCGTAGCGATTCATGCGGCGATCCTCCTCACAAGTTAAGAGCGTCATTGTCGTCAACACTCGCTGGGAAATCGAGAGACCGGAGCGCGCTGGCGAGCAGACGTGAGTGTTTGACGATGGCAGGGTGGTCGGCGTCGTGCACCACGAGTCATCTCCCGAGTTCTACTGGCATCGGTTGGGGACCGCGCTATTAGCGCAGCTCGGTAGTCGTTCGACAGGGCTCAGCGAAGATGAAGCGGTAGCTCGAGGTACCGCTCGGCGGCCGACGGCCCATGCCGATCACCGGGCGATGCAGTCTTGGAGACTGCAGGCCTCACAGTGGCGCAGCCCGCTCGTCTGGTTGCTGGTTGCAGGCTCGATCATCTCTGCCCTGACCTCGCAATGGCTCGAGGCGTCCATCGTACTCGGCATGGTGTTCGGCAGTGTGATGTTGGGATTCTCTCAGGAGTTTCTGGCCAGTCGTGCCATTGCGCGATTACGTGCGCGGCTCGCGGTCACGGCGCGTGTGCGTCGTGGAGGCGTGGAGATCGACGTGCCGGTCACCGCGCTCGTCCCGGGCGATGTGCTGCTGCTGCGCTCAGGTTCCATGATCCCTGCAGATGCCGTGCTGTTCGAGCTCAACACATTGATCGTAGACGAGTCGATGTTGACCGGAGAGTCGTTCGGCGTCGAGAAACAACTGGACCCGGTACCGATCGACGCCCGACTCGCAGAGCGTCGCAATTGCGTGTTTCAGGGGACCCATGTCGTCAGCGGTTCGGCAGCAGCTGTGGTGGTGAATATCGGGGCGAAGACGGTGGTGGGTGAGATCGGTCGACGACTCGCCGTGCGTGAGCCGGATTCTTTATTCGAGCGCGATGTACGCAGTTTCGGCTATCTGTTGAGTCGTATCGTCCTGGTGATGTTCGTCATCGTGTGGTTCATCCACATGATGATCGGAAAGCCCACGACAGACTCGCTGCTATTTGCACTTGCTCTGGCCGTGGGCCTGACGCCGGAGCTGCTGCCCGCCATCGTGTCGGTGACTCTCGCACATGGTGCACGCCGAATGGCGGAGGCCGGTGTGATCGTGCGTCGTCCGGACGCGATCGAGAGTCTTGGGACGATGACCATCCTGTGTGCTGATAAGACGGGAACGCTCACCACTGGCCGAGTCAAACTAGCAGCTGCGCTCGATGAACAGGGGGTGCCGAGCCCAAAGGTGCTGAGGCTCGCAGCGATCAACGCGAGACTACAAGCCGCGCTTCGCAATACGCTCGATGAGGCTCTTTTGACTGCGTTTCAAGACGGCACCGATGGTCTCCGGTGTATCGACGAGATTCCCTACGATTTCACTCGTCGTTGTGTTTCGGTGATCGTCGAAGAAGCCGGCGCGCGGCACTTGTTACTCAAGGGCGCCGTCGCAGAGGTGCTTGAGCGATGTGGAATCCGTGGATCCGATCCGCGCCATGCGGCCATTGATCAACTGCTTCGAGAATGGAGCGGGCAGGGGTATCGCGTGCTGGCAGTGGCAGAGAGAGAGGTTCCTACCACGCAGGCACATTTCAGTCGTGAAGATGAGTACGGTGCGATGCTACGCGGATTCTTGCTATTTGAAGATCCGCCTAAGTCCGATGCCGTCACCGCTATCGCAGCGCTGCAGGTGCTGGGAGTGCGCGTCGTATTGATTACTGGCGATAACCGGCATGCCGCTCAACACGCTGCGCAGCACCTGAACGGTCACCCGGTACGTCTGATGACCGGTGCAGAGATCGAGTCTCTGCCTGATCCGGCACTGGCGGCAGCGGTACGCGAGGTTGACGTCTTCGCCGAAGTCGACCCGCTCGCCAAAGAGCGCATCATTCGCGCATTGCGTACGGCCGGACAGTGTGTCGGGTTTCTCGGTGATGGCGTCAACGACGCCCTCGCACTGCGCGCAGCAGATGTTGGCATCTCGGTGGATACGGCGGTAGATGTCGCCAAGGAGTCGGCCGACGTAGTGCTGCTACGTAAGGACTTATCGATCTTGCGACAGGGGATCGAGCAGGGGAGGCGTACTCACGCCAATACGTTGAAATATATTTTGACGACGCTGAGCGCTAATTTCGGCAATATGGCGAGCCTGGCGATCGCGTCAGTGTGGCTGCCGTTCTTCCCGATGACGGCAGCACAGGTGCTGCTGAATAACTTTCTCTCCGATCTACCGGCGATGGCGATCGCATCGGATCGCGTTGACGCGGAGGACATCCGCATCCCTCGTCGCTGGGATCTCGGCGCCATTCGGCGCTATATGGTTTCCTTCGGGATTGTCAGTGCCTGCTTCGATCTGCTGACCTTCATGTTGCTGATCGTGGCCTTTGAGGTGACACCGCAGGTCTTTCGCGCTGCGTGGTTCTACGAGTCGCTATTCACCGAATTGGTCGTGGCACTCATCGTGCGCACACGTTTGCGGTGCTATCGCAGCCGACCGGGAACCGGGCTTTGGGTAACGACGCTGCTCGTGGCAGCTGTGGCGGTCGGACTGCCGATGACCGCGGCGGGTATCGCGCTTGGGCTCGTACCTCTGCCCTCGGCGTTGATCGTGGCGATCGCTGGATTAGTGCTCGCCTATGCGCTCGTAGTGGAAATCTACAAGGCTCGGTTCTATGCCTCGCTAGCGGCTCCTCACCGTGCGGAAACCGATGTGGGAGGTCCCGAGCGTGGGATCCGCAGGCTGCCTTGATCCTGATCGGTACCGAGCGCAAAAGTTGCTCGCACACAGGTGCGAGCCGCCCTTGATCACGCGTTTGCCGAGTCTCTCGGGGTCGGAGGCCACCGCCTCGGCTGGCGAGGCCGGAGCGTTTGTCGGTGAGAACCAGTCGGCCGTCCACTCCCACACGTTTCCCACCATGTCGTGTAGGCCAGCAGTATTTGGCGGGAAGCAGCCCACCGGCGATACGCCTGCGTAGCCATCCTCAGCGGTGTCGAGCGTGGGGAATGCGCCCTGCCAGCTGTTGGCGAGCCAGGCACCGTTGGTATCACGACGCTCGGCTTCGACATCAGGCGGCGCGGGGCGATCGGCGCGAGCGGCCCGTTCCCACTCCCGCTCGGTCGGCAGACGTCGACCGCGCCACGCGGCGTACGCCACAGCGTCTTCGTAGGCCACGGCGACGACCGGCGCATCGTCGGGCGAGCTCGATCCGCGGCCGAGGGGTGCGCGCCAGGAGGCGGAGGGCTCGAGGCGCCAGCCACCCGTGGTTCGATCGAACACCGCAGCCCCGTGTGACTGACCTTCGGGGCCCACTCGCTCTGCCACCGTGACATATCCTGTGGCCGCGACGAATTGCGCAAACTGCCCGCGGGTCACCTCCGTCGCATCGATGTCGAAGGCTTGGACATAACCTGTTGCGCCGCTGCGTTCTTCCGGCTCAAAGGCGACGTCGCCCCGTCGCACATCCCCCGCGCCGATCAGGACGACGGTACCGATCGCACCATGACCTGCGCAGTTCGGCGTCAGGGGTATGGGCGACTCATGGCGGGAGCATCCGGCCAGCAGGGCGGTAAGAATGAGCAGAGCGGTACGGGGCGACATCGTGTCCTCGAGCGGGAAGTATGCCCGAGCGGCTGCGACATCGGGCTCGCAGCGGTACCATTCACCCATGAGTGCCTATCCCCATCTGCTTGCACCGTTGACGCTCGGGTCCATCACCTTACGCAACCGTGTGCTGATGGGTTCGATGCATACCGGCCTCGAGGACCGGCCGGAGTTCTTCCCGCGTCTCGGCGCCTACTTCGCTGAGCGCGCCCGAGGCGGCGTCGGGCTCATCGTTACGGGGGGATTCGCGCCCAACGTCGAGGGCTGGGTCGGACCGTTCGCCTCGCGTCTCGCCTCGCATGCGGCTGCTCGCCAGCACCGACAACTGACCGATCCCGTCCATGCAGAAGGAGGGCGTATCGCGCTGCAGATCCTGCATGCTGGGCGTTATGCCTTTCATCCGCTGTCGGTGGCGCCTTCGCGTATTCGTTCGCCCATCACGCCTTTCACACCGCGCGCGCTGACGCTGGGTGGCATCGAGCGGCAGATCCGCTCGTTCGTCCGTTGCGCCGTCCTCGCCCGCGAAGCCGGTTACGACGGCGTCGAGGTGATGGGGTCAGAGGGATACTTCATCAATCAGTTTCTCGTCACTTCGACCAATCGGCGTACCGACCGCTACGGCGGTCCTTACGCACAGCGCATGCAGCTGCCGGTGGAGATCGTCTCGCGTATCCGCGAGGCCGTCGGTGCTGACTTCATCGTGATCTATCGCTTATCGCTGCTCGATCTTGTGCCCGAGGGGCAGAGCTGGGAAGAGGTCGTACAACTCGCCCGGGCCGTGGAGCAGGCGGGTGCGACGCTGATCAACTCCGGAATCGGTTGGCACGAGGCGCGCATTCCAACCATCGCGACCTCCGTGCCGCGCGCGGCCTTTGCCTGGGTGACCCGCAAGCTCAAGGGTGAGATCTCGATCCCGGTGTGCACGACCAACCGCATCAACACACCGGAAATCGCGGAAGAGATTCTGGCCTCGGGCGGTGCCGATTTGGTGTCGATGGCGCGGCCGCTGCTGGCTGATCCAGAATTTGTGAACAAAGCAGCCAGCGGGCGCGCGGCAAGCATCAACACGTGCATCGCCTGTAATCAGGCTTGCCTCGATCATGCATTCTCGAAGCAGATCGCTTCGTGTCTCGTGAATCCCCGAGCGTGTCACGAGACACAAATTGTCGTCACGCCTGCCGTGCAGCGTAAGCGGATTGCCGTCGTAGGGGCAGGCCCCGCCGGGCTGGCAGCGGCCACGCTGCTCGCGGAGCGCGGGCATACCGTCGAGTTGTTTGAGTCGGCGCACGAGATCGGCGGACAGTTCAATCTGGCGAAGCGTATTCCAGGCAAAGAAGAATTCCACGAGACGCTACGATATTTCTCGGTGCGTCTGCGTGAGACCGGCGTGACAGTGCATCTTGGACAAACCGTCGGTGTCGAGCGTCTGCGAGAGGGGCGTTTCGGCGAGATCGTACTAGCCACGGGCGTCGTTCCGCGTGATCCGAAGATTCCGGGTCAGGATCATCCCTCAGTCATGGGTTATCTCGACGTGCTGACCGGTGCGCGTACCGTCGGCAGCCGCGTAGCCATCGTGGGTGCCGGCGGCATTGGTTTTGACGTCGCAGAATATCTGGTGCACGCAGGGCCATCGTCAACGACCGACCTTGATCGTTGGATGCGCGAGTGGGGAGTGGTGGATCCTGCCCTCGCCCGCGGCGGTGTCACCGGCGTACGACCGCAGCCCGAACCCGCTGCGCGCGAGGTGTTCCTGATGCAAAGAAAAGTCTCCAAACCCGGATCCGGACTTGGTAAGACCACGGGCTGGATTCATCGCGCCTCTCTTAAAATGAAGCGAGTCGAGATGCTAGCGGGTGTAACTTACCGACACATCGACGATTCGGGACTGCATGTCCTCGTGGGCGATGAGCCGCGTACGCTGAAGGTCGACAGCGTGGTGATCTGTACCGGGCAGGAGCCTCGTCGGGATCTATTGACTCCGTTGCGTGCGGCCGGGATGTCGACTCACCTCATCGGTGGGGCGGATGTCGCCGCCGAGCTCGACGCCAAGCGCGCTATCCATCAGGCGACGGTGCTCGCATGCGCGCTGTGAGCCTCCGTTGGCTGGCCTGCGGTGTAGCGCTGATGCTCGGCGTTCGCGTCGCCGTTTCGGCAGTACCGGCGACACCGGCACCCCCGGATATCATCGCACTGGTCGATGTCGAGACGACCGGCCTTGATCCGCGGCATCACGAGATGATCGACCTCGGTGCGATCTATGTGCGTCCGGATGGAAGCGAGCTCGGTCGGTTTTTCGTTCGTATCCTTCCGCCGCATCCAGAGCGCATAGACCCCGACGCAGCCGCGGTTAACGGCTACGACCCGGTTCGTTGGCGCGAGCTCGGTGCCGTCACGGAAGCCGAGGCTGTACAGCGCTGGCGAGAATTCCATACGCGTATCGCAGCGGGCCGCCCGGTCACCTTCGGTGCGTTCAATGCCTACTTCGATCAGGCGTTCACTGATGCCTTACTGCATCGCCATGGCAGCCGTTGGCGTGACTGGTTCCATTATCAGATCCTCGATCTGCCCTCGATGGCCTTCGCGCAAGGCGCCCGCAAGCTCACCGGTGCTGATATCGCCGGGCGTTATCGCATCGCTGCGGAGACCCGCGATCCGCTGCAGCACACGGGTGCGAGCGGCGCAGAATTCAATCTGGTGCTGTATCGCGCGCTACTGGGTACCCAGGAGTCACCGGCCGTGCAGGCGCTGTGGGCGCGCTGCGCGCGTGAGCGGGGCCTACCGGACGATCATCCGATGCGATCGCGGCGTTTTGGGGATACCGCAGAGCTGACCCGCGCCCTCAATACGCTGATTCTCTCGGGTGAGAAGACCATCACAGCCGGAACACCCTGGATGTTTGCCCGTGAGCCGATGCGACGACCCTTCGAGGGCGGGTACTCGGTGCTGCTCGATCCGCAAGGTACGCCATTAGCGGTGTTACGAACCACCGAGGTACGCGTGCTGCCATTCGATCAGGTCACCGAAGCGTACTCGCAATACGAGGGTAAGCCGGTGCGCCCGATCGAAGCCTGGCGGCGCGTGCATCGTGAATTCTTTGAACGTGTGCTGCCGTCGGTCGGCCGGGCTTGGTCGCCTGATATGCCGGTCGCGTTGGAGCGCTTCGAGGTGGTGTGTCTAGCGTCCGGCGCGCAGTGACCACACGCTGCGCGTGTCGGGTGAGACTGCGCCGTAGCGTATAAAGATGACTATTCCCTCGATAAAAGCGACAGCGTAAAGAATAGCGACCGCGCGGATGGCGAGCGTCGTATCCACCACGAAGGACGCGAGCATGGTGAAGAAAAACAGCACCGCTGCAAATCGACTCAGATGGGTGTGCAGCAAGATGAGTCGGCCACAGCGGATCACCGATACCGCCATGACGAGCACCAGCAAGGAAATGGTTGCGGCGATGTGCGGGATGTTCGGCGTTAAATAGTGCGGGAACCACATCATCAACAGCGCCGCAGCGCAGGGATAAAAGATGAGATCCGCAAGACCGTCTAGCATCGAGCCCATCGGCGTAACCTGATGCCAGCGGCGTGCCGCCCATCCATCGAGCCAGTCTGTCAGCCCGAGCACCACGATCCCTAAAGCTGTCCACGCTAACGCTATGCGGGGACTCGCGATCAGCAGAATCGGCGAGCCGATCAAGCGAGCCGCCGACAGGGCGTTGGGCCAGTTGAGCGCCGGGCGGTCCATGACGGCCAAGCGTACCCGAACTGCGTGCGGTGAGTACTTTTCGTGGGAAGTCGGCGCTAGACTCCTCGTGTGATCAAGCGTCAATGGAAGGCGATCGCAGGGCGTCGCGGTCCGATCGGGACTGGCGTACAGCCAGCGATCGTCGCCTCGATACAGGCCAGCTCGCCACAGGCTGTGCGCGATGCGGCAGCAGAGCTCGGGCGTGCCGGCGTCGATCTCATCGAATGGCGTATCGATTCATTCTCGATGGCCCATGACGTTTCGGCCGTACTCGAGGTCATGGCGCAAGAGGAACTCGCGATGGCTGGAGCGCCTGTCCTGTGCACGTTCCGCTCGGCAGCCGAGGGCGGTGCGAGCGACGCATCGTCCGAGACCATTCTGGCGGTGCTACGCGCCCTTGCGGATCAGGGGATCGCAGACATCTTGGATGTCGAGCTGCGCTATCCCGCCACCGAGACCGCTGCGCTGATCACCGCGGCGCACCGTCACGGGATACCCGTGATGTTGTCGCAACATGATTTCGAGAGTACGCCGTCGCTCGAGAAGCTGGTCGCTACCTTCGTCGTAGGGCGACAGCGCGGTGGCGATGTCGTCAAAGTGGCGGTGATGCCGCAGACCCCCGATGATGTCGATCGCTTGCTCGAGGCTACCCGCCGTGCGAGTGAGGGAGGGCGGCACGCGGTCGTCGGTATTGCCATGGGCGAGCTCGGCGCGCGCAGTCGCATCGAGGGAGGCGAGCACGGCTCGGTCCTGACGTTTGCAGCCGGGCGTCGCTCGTCGGCTCCCGGTCAGTGGCCCATCGCCACTTTGCGCGCAGCGCTCGACGAGCGCTATGGACATCAAGCATGACGTTCGGCGTTCACGTCAGGCGACTGGGCCGACGATGGGTGATCGTCGGCGCCATGTTGCTGGTCCTCGGTATCGCGGCCTACCTGTGGCGAGGCGAGATCGCCGTGCGATTGATGACGCGCATGGTCGAGCAGGTCACTGCTAACGCGGATCCTCTGGCGCAACTCGAGGACGGTTTGCATGTTGGCATTTGTGGCGCTGGATCCCCGATGCCGGATCCGCGCCGCGGCGGTCCCTGTACGCTCGTGGTGGCGGGACGACGTCTGTTCGTCATCGATGCCGGCGCAGGCGCTGCGACCACGATTGCCCGCATGGGGCTCAACCCCGGTCAGATCGAGGCGATCTTTCTGACGCACTTTCACTCCGATCATATCGACGGCCTCGGTGGTCTGCTGATGCAGCGCTGGGTGAACGCTGGCGCGTCGCAGCCGACGCCCGTTTATGGCCCGCCGGGGGTCGAGGCCGTCATACAGGGCGTCACGCTAGCCTATGAAGCCGATCAATCGCATCGGGTGGCCCATCACGGCGAGCCCGTCCTACCAAAATCCGGTTTTGGTGCCGTGACGCGCGAATTCGTACTGCAGACTGGCGAAACGGTGCGGTTGATCGATGAGACCGATCTGCTGATCGAGGCCTTCGTGGTCGATCATGGTCCGGTCAAGCCTGCCGTCGGCTATCGGCTGCGCTACAAGGACCGCAGCGTTGTGCTCAGTGGTGACACCCGTGCGAGTGATGCCGTGCAGAGCGCTGCAACCGGTGCCGACCTGTTGCTGCATGAGGCGCTCTCGCCTCGTCTGCTTGCGCTGATTGAGCGCGGCTTCGTGGCCAACGGTAGGACCAGGATGGCGCAACTGATGCGCGACATCGTCAACTATCACACGACGCCCGAGGAAGCGGCGGCTATTGCCGCGCAGGCGAAAGTTGGGATGCTGGTGCTGCACCACATCGTGCCGCCGTTGCCGGTCGATGCGCTGGAGCCTGCATTCCTCGGCGCAGCGGCACAACGATTCAACGGTCCGATCCACGTCGCTCAGGACGGCGACTGGTTCACGTTGCCAGCAGGTCGACGCGATATTCGTGTGGAACGCCGACCGTGATCCGTGTCGCGATCGGTCGCGCCGCGAGTCGATTGTTAACCAGTGCAGCGCTCTTAAAGACGCAACGACGTTTGTATGCCATGCCGCGACGCCTGCTTCGGCGGTCAGTGCGGGTTCGATACTTCCACCAGTTGGGTGATCCTTACTCTCTGCTCGCTGCGCAGTATCTTGAGCCACTGGCCGATCGCTACGGCATACGCTTTGACGTCCAGGCGCTGCCTGCGGCGCAATCTGCCGACTCACCGCAGCAGTTGCTGCGTCGTGCGTGGGCAGAGCGCGATGTGCAAAGACTTGCACCGCGTTGTGGTATCCAGATCGCTCATCTGCGAGAGCCGGCCGGGCTCGACACCTCTGCAGCTGCTCTCAGGCAAGGCGAGTCGATTCGCCATCGTAGTGGACTCGAGCTCGCTGGGATGTTCGCTTTCGAGGGCGAGAGGTATGCCGGGGTCGATCGGCTGCACTATCTCGAGCAGCGCCTTGGCGCAGAGGGATGCCTGCCGTTGTTCGCGCCGCCATCGCTAACCTTTAGCCCAGTAGCGCACGTTAAACCCGCCGTGATTCACTTCTACTGCTCGCTGCGCAGCCCATATACCTATCTCGCCTGCGAGCGACTGAATCGGTTGGCAGCCCACTACCGTGCGGCGATACGGTTGCGCCCGCTGATGCCGATGGTCAAGCGAGGAGTGCCGCTCAGTCGGGCCAAGCGCTTCTACCTCGTACGTGATGCGGCTCGCGAGGGCAGGCGTCTTGGAATCCCCTTCGGTGATATTGCCGATCCGCTGGGTATCCCCGCTGAGCGCGGTCTCGCCGTGCTACACCGCGCGATCGGTCAGGGCCGTGGCGAGGCATTTCTGGAGTCCTTTTTGCGTGGCGTGTTCGCGCAGGGCATCGATGCCGGTACGATGCAGGGGCTAGGGCGGTTGGCTCAGCGAGTTGGCATCGAGGCGCGCGAGGTGGCATCCGCACTTGGCGAGTCCGCGTGGCGTGAGGAGGCTGAGCACAACCGTCGCGAACTACATGCGCAGGGATTGTGGGGCGTGCCGAGTTTCCAACTCGAGGGCAGGCCGGCGCTGTGGGGGCAGGATCGATTGTGGATGCTCGAGGAAGATTTGCGGGGGGAGGTCCAGTGATGTTTAGGCCACGAGGCTGGCGCGCCGCAGTGCTGATCTTGCTCGTGTTAGGGCTGCTGCTCTCAGCAGGCTATGCCCTGATCGGCGGGCGAGTCGGTCTTGCGCTGCTCGCTGTGAAATTCACCCTGCGCGAGTACAGCGCGCCTCATCGGGTAGTCAACTGGCAACGGGGGCCCGATCAGTCGCCTGCAAACGTCGCCGGGCGCGCCCCGAACATCATCCTCATCGTCGTGGACGATCTCGGATTCAACGATCTCACCCTGAACGGCGGATTTGCAGACGGGCGGGTGCCGACGCCGAACATCGATCGGCTCGCGCAGCGAGGCGTGCATTTCGCCACCGCTTATTCAGGCAGCCCCACCTGCGCGCCCTCGCGGGCGGCGCTGCTCACCGGGCGTAACCCCACCCGATTCGGGTTCGAGTTCACTCCGACGGGCAAGCAGTTCATGCGCGTCGTGACGCAGACTCGGCTACCCCACGCGAGCTTGCACGGTCCGCTGTATTTCGCGGAGCGAGAGGCAGGATTTCCACACGTCGACGACATGGGTCTGCCGACCGACGAAGTGACGATCGCTGATGTGTTGACGCGTGCCGGCTATCACACCGTCCACATCGGCAAATGGCATCTCGGCGATGCGCCACGCTTCCGTGCTCACCGCCGGGGCTTCAATGAATCGCTGTCACTTCGCTATGGCGCATCGATGTTCTTGCCCGAAGACGATCCGCGCGTGGTCAATGCACCCTCGAGCATCGATACGACCGATAAGTTTCTGTGGGCAGCCGGGGTATGGGGTGTTCGTTACAACGACGGCGAGTATTTCCAGCCAGATCGATATCTCACAGATTACTTCACCGATGAGGCCATCAAGGTCATCGAAGCGAATCGTCATCGGCCGTACTTTCTCTTCCTTGCCTACAACGCTCCTCACACGCCGCTGCAGGCACTGCGAGAAGACTACGATGCGCTGAGTGCGCTCGGGGATCATCGTCAGAGGGTGTATGGCGCGATGATCCGGGCCGTTGATCGAAGCGTCGGTCGTCTACTCGCGGCGCTCGAGGCCAACGGCACCCTCGAGAACACCCTCGTGATCTTCACCAGTGATAACGGCGGACCTCACACCATCGATATGCCGCGTATCAACGCTCCGTATCGCGGCTGGAAAGCGAGTTACTTCGAGGGGGGTGTTCGAGTGCCGATGTTCTTGCATTGGCCTGCGGCGCTCGCTCCGCGACGCTTCGACCATCCCGTGACCCACTTCGATCTTTTCTCGACCATTGTTGCGGCAGCTGGCGCCAGCGCACCTGCTGAGCGTGCTCTCGATGGTGTCGATCTGCTGCCCTTTGCACGCGGCGAGCGTAGCGAGCGCCCGCATCAGACGCTTTACTGGCGTACGGATCGTTATCTTGCCCTGCGCGATGGCGATTGGAAGCTGCAGGTCACGCAGCTGCCGCAAGCCGAGTGGCTGTTCGATCTGTCAGTCGATCCTCAGGAGCGTCGTAATCTCGCATCACGCGAGCCGACGCGCTTGGCTGAGCTCAAGACCAAGCTCGCTGCTTACGATGCTGCTCAGGCGCAGCCGTTATGGCCCTCACTTGGCGCGGGGTATATCCCGATCGATAAGACCATGGGTGTGCCGCAGGAGGTGGGCGACGAGTATGTCTACTTCTCCAACTGATCTAGCGCGTCTCCCGACGGTAGTCATCACCGGCGCATCGTCGGGGATCGGTTATGCGCTCGCGCTGGAGTACCTGCGTCGTGGGTGGCGAGTGGGGCTCACCGCCCGACGTATCGATCGACTGGAGCGCTTACGGGAAGAACACGGTGCGGGTCGCATCGTTGTCCGTTCACTCGATGTGGATCGACTTTCGGAGGTCGCTCCTGGGCTGCAGACCCTATTCGCCGAACTCGGGCAGGTCGACGTTGTGATCGTAAACGCCGGGATCAATCGGTTCTCGGCGGTCGGACGCGGTGATTTCGAGACCGAGCAGGCGATTCTGCAAACGAATCTGCTCGGCGCCATCGCGACCATCAATGCTGCGGCAGCTTGGTTTATGTCGCACGGTGGTGGGCATCTGGTGGGCATCGCTTCAGTAGCTGCACTGCTGGGGGTACCAAAGCAGGCGGCGTACTGCGCGAGCAAGGCGGCGCTCGTACGTTATCTTGATTCGGCGCGTATCGAGCTGGCGCGTCATGACATTCGCGTGACGCAATTACTGCCGGGTTTCGTGGTGACCGATATCATGCCCGACATCGGCCGTTACCCATTCGCGATCAGTGCCGAGCGCGCAGCCCGGGAGATGGCCGACGTCATTGCGCGCGGCAAGGCTAAAGCGCTGGTACCAGCTTTTCCGTGGGCGTGGCTGCAGCCCTTCTTGCCCTATATCCCTGACGGAATGTGGCGTCGTTTTCGATGAGGCCCTGGGTTCTGCATGGCTGGCACCTCTCGTACTTCTCGGGGAAGGTGCGGGGGTATCTGCACTACAAGGGAATTGAGTTCATCGATCAGCCCATGAGTCTCTATACCCTCGCGTGGGCAGGGCGTCGTCGTACCGGTGCGGTGGTGATGCCGCTGCTCGTGACGCCGGAAGGAGAGTGGTGGCAGGACTCGAGCGAGATGATCGATCGTATCGAGCAGCGCGTCCCGGATTATTCCGTATTACCCATTACCCCGCTGCAGCGCGTGGTGAGTTTTCTGTTCGAGGCTTGGGCCGACGAGTGGTGGATTCCGATCGCGATGCACTCGCGCTGGAACCACCCTGAGAACTATGCGTTGTTCGAGCGCGATGCAGGCTCGGCACTGCTCCCCCGATCGCCGCGCTGGTTGCAGAACCGGGCGGCGGGCGAAATTGCGAGTCGACTGCGTGGTTACCTCGAGCCCGTAGGGATCAGGCCCTCGCAGTACGACACGATGGATCGTTGGGCAGGACATCAGCTCGATCTATTCGACACGCACTTTCGTGCGCAGACTTATCTGCTTGGAGGGCGACCCACGCTCGGGGACTTCGCCTTGTTCGGCCCGATGTATGGACATCTGGGGCGTGATCCCTGGCCTGCACGCGAATGGGTCGCATCCCGCACCGCGGTACGGGCATGGATCGATCGGTTGGGCACCAGCCGCGATCGCGGGCCGCTTGTGAGCGATGACGCGCTGCCGCCCACGCTGATGCCGATTCTCGCTGCGATCGCCAATGATTTCCTGCCGCTCGTCGAGGGTATAGCGGAACAGGTATGGAAGTTTCTACCAGCCTGGCCGCGGGGCAAGGCCTTACCGCGCAGTCTCGATGATGTCACCGCCAGGATGGGAGCTGACCCGTTCGCTCGTCTGGCAATGCCGTACACCTTATGGATGATTCAGCGTGTGCAGGACGCTTGGCGAGCCTTACCCTCAGATGCTGCTCGGCACGTGCAGCATCACTTCGATACATTCGGTGGAGGGCGGTTTTTGACGTTGCCGCTGCCTCGCCTTGAGCGACGCGGGCTGCGCGTAGCCTGCATCAGCGAGCCTTGAGATATTCGCTGTCCTCGAAAACAAAGTCGTGCCAGTTCGCTGTCTCGAAGATTTCGGGCACAAACCGCCGCGCGCCAGATTTGACTGACTCGGGTAGTGCCTCCAGGCTGCCGATCTTGCCGCCAAAGCCCCGCGCGACCGTGCCGCCAGGCCGATCCCCCATGCCCATCCACGGCGCCCAGCGATTTTTGTTCTGCAGCTGTAGGTGAGCGGCCACGGACATCTGCGTGGGATCGAGGACATCGATGAGGCGCGCAGATAGCGTCATGAAGGAGTTGGTGTAGCTCGTCTCGCCGGGACGAATCATATCGGCCCGGCTTTCGATGGATTCGGTCGCGAGGAAGACCCGATCGCCGATGACCTCGATGGGCAGCAGCTTCGGTGTGTAACCCATCGCGATCACACCCTCTGGCGTGTAGACGCGCGGGACGGGGCCGAGCCGGAAATGATGGATAGGCAGCGTCGCGCCGGTCACCGGATTGACGAACTCCTCACGCGGCTCGTAGCTGTCATAGCGGGTGTAGAAGCCCACCTCGTACTTGCGCATCTCGTAACGCTCTTCGCCGCGGGGTGTCCACTCGTCCACCAGGATGTTGTTCATCGTGAAGAACGGTACGAAGTTTCCTTGGCCGAGATCGGCATAGATGTTGAGCCGCATGAACGACACCACCGTCTCGCGGGCGAGGCTGCCGACCATTTTTACGTGGGTGCGCAGGACCGTGAGCGGATCAGCGAAGTTCGGTGGGGTTGTCGCAATGCCCGTCGGTGCGAGCCCGGCGGCGCCGAGCGTGAGGGCGCCTTGCAGCCAATGTCGTCGAGACACACCCTGAGATTTTTGGTTCTTCATAGTTACCCCCATCTTTATGGCTAGACTAGCGGCCGGCATCGGGCCTGCGCTAGGGTGCCGTATCAGGACACACCAGATGACTACGCTGTCACGTCATGCGCTGACGCCCACTTTCACTCGCGATGAGCGGGCGCGGGCAGCGTTCGCCTCAGAAGTCAGACGTCAGGTCATGGACACGATAGCCGCGAATCTGCGTGCTGACTACGAGCGTCATGTCGCGCCGCGTCTGACGCGCCCGAGTGCACGCGAGATCCATGCTGCACTACGTCGCAGGCCATCATTTCAGTTCTATTCATCGCTACGCGTCACATCACAAGATCTGCTCTATCAGGTCGTGCGTCCGGTAATCGAACGCGAACAGCCTGCGCTTCGCAGTCGGGCACGGCAGGTGGTGCAGCGCAGGGCAGGGGGCTCACTGCGGCTGCAACAGAACTTCCCGGTACCGCGATCGGTCAGCGCCGTGGACGTCCATTTGATGCCCGGCAGTTACACCGCCGAATACGGCGCAGACGATCTCACCATGGGTCTGGTGTACGAAAATCGCCTGGCAATCTCCACCTTCGGGGTGTTCGGTCCGGATCTCGACGATATCGGTCAGTCGTTCGCGCGTTTCATTCGGGCCCGCCATCCGTCTTTCCGGCCGCAGCGAATACTCGATCTCGGATGCACGGTGGGGCACAACACCACCGCCTGGAAAGACGTCTATCCGGATGCCGAAGTCCATGGAATCGACGTGGCAGCGCCATGTCTGCGCTTCGCTGCCGCCCGCTCGCAGGCGCGGGGCAGAGCCGTGCATTTCTCGCAAATGAACGCCGAGATGCTCGACTTCCCCGATCATTCGTTCGATGTCGTGTTTTCTTCCATGTTTCTGCACGAGGTCCCGCTCAAGGGTATCGATCGTGTCATGGCCGAAGCCCATCGCGTGCTGCGGCCCGGCGGCCTGATGCTGCACATGGAGCTGCCACCGGCATCGGCACTCAGCGCTTACGATTCTTTTTATTTAGATTGGGACGGGCACTACAACAACGAGCCCTTCTATCAGGCCTTTCGAGCAGCCGACCTGCGCGATCTGGTGAAGCGAGCTGGATTTCATGACGAGCGATTCGTCGAGCACGTCGTGCCATCGTGGTCGGCGCTCGGTGAGCAGCGATGGCATCAGGCTATTGAGGGAGATGCTCTGCCAGTGAACTCGGACAAGACCGGCCGATTGACCACCGGTATACGCTGGTACGGGTTCGGCGCATGGAAATCTCAGGGAGAGCGTCGATGACCGACTTTCAGCGTAGTGCCCGCGAACTCGAACTCGAGACGCGTACGCGGCAATTTATCCGCGATGTCGTTATACCCTACGAGAGCGACCCACGACTTGCAGCGGGTGTGTCCGATGCGTTGGTGCAGGAGCTGCGAGGCCATGCACGTGCCACCGGATTGCTGACACCGCAACGCGGGCTCACTCATCGGGAGACGGCGACGGTCCTTCGGGCAAGCGGTTATTCCTTGCTCGGGCCGCTCGCCATGAACTGTGCTGCCCCCGACGAGGGCAATATGCATATGCTCGAGTTGATTGCGACGCCTGAGCAGAAGGCGCGCTTCCTCGAGCCGCTGCTCGCCGGTGAGATCCGCTCGTCGTTCTTCATGACCGAGCCTGATGGCGCGGGCTCCGATCCTGAGATGCTATCGACGCGGGCCGTCGAGCAGGGGGATCACTGGGTGATCAACGGCCGCAAGTGGTTCATCACGGGCGCGGAGGGTGCGGCGTTCGGTATCGTCATGGCCCGTACGGCGCCTCAACAGGCGACCATGTTCCTGGTTCCGCTACCCGATCCGAACATCCGACTCGAGCGCGTGATGCACACGGTCGATCACAGCCAACCGGGTGGACACGGCATCTTCACTTTGCACGACGTGCGCGTGCCGCGCTCGATGATCCTTGGCGCGCCGCACGAGGGGTTCAAATACGCGCAGCTGCGCCTTGCGCCCGCGCGGTTGACGCATTGCATGCGGTGGTGGGGTGCGGCGCAACGAGCCCATGATGTGGCTACCGAGTACGCCTGTCGGCGTCAGGCGTTCGGCAAAGCCTTGATCGATCATGAGGGCGTCGGATTCGCGCTGGCACGCAATGAAATCGAGCTGCAGCAGACCTTGTTGATGATCGACTGGGTGGCCTGGACGCTCGATCAAGGCAGTCGCGCCTCGACCGATTCAAGCATGGCGAAATTCGCCTGCGCTGAGATGCTGTTCCAGATCGTCGATCGCTGTGTACAGATTCTCGGCGGAATTGGCATCGTCGATGAGACGCCGGTGCCGCGTATCTGGCGTGAGATTCGCGCGTTTCGTATCTACGACGGCCCGTCCGAGGTTCATCTGTACTCCTTGGCACGACGCCTTAAGCGCCGATACTCCAAGCAAGGCTCGTGAGCGTTCAGCGTGTCATCGGCGCGCTGCTCTTCTACGGGCGGTTCGCCGCGAGCTTCAGCCGTATTGGTTATCGGTGGCGCCGTCGCCGTTGGCAACGGGTGCCGATGGATTTCAGCGGCCAGCGTTGGTGGGTCACGGGCGCCTCCGGCGGACTCGGTGAGGCGATCGCGCGAGCCGCAGCGGCGGCCGGTGCACACGTCACGGCAGTGGCTCGTGATCCGATGAAGCTTGATCGTCTGCCGGTGGGTATCAAGAAAGCCTGCTGCGATGTCGCCGTGCGCGAGCAGGTCGATCGTTTAGTGGCCGCGTGTGCAGCATCGAACCGGCAGATCGATGTTCTCGTCAATAACGTTGGCGTGCTGCTCGATCGCCACGGACTGACCCGAGAGGGTTGCGAAATCTCGTATGCCACAAATTTGCTGTCGCACTATCAGATGACAGAGTCGCTGATCGCCAAAGGTTTACTCGCGCCGGGCGCGCTCGTGATCAACATGACTTCCGGCGGTGCATACGCCGCGCCTCTGCGTGTTGATGCCCTCGATGCGCGCTCTCCGGTAGATTTCGATGGGACGACGGCCTATGCATTGCACAAGCGCGCGCAGATCGCACTCAATGGCTACTGGCAGTCGCGACACTCATCGCGAGGTATCACCTTCTATGTCATGCATCCGGGGTGGGCTGACACCTCCGGGGTGCAGCGTTCGTTGCCACAATTTCGGCGGTGGATGGCGCCGATCCTGCGCGACGCTGCGGCAGGCGCTGACACGGCGCTGTGGCTCGCCGCCACGCGACCGAGAGCCGCGGAGGGCGTGTGGTTTGATCGTGCATTGCGTCCCGCCCACGTCTATGGCTTCACGCAGCAGGGCGATCCCACCAGTGCGCTAGTCGACAAACTGGAACGAGATCTAAAACGTTAAATGTCCATTACCCAACACAACACTGGCACGACGCCTGTACGAGCCGGTTTCGAATTCGATGTCGCAGCGCTGATGAGCTGGATGGCCGAGCGGATCTCGGTGTTTTCAGGGCCTGTTGATATTGCACAGTTTCGCGGCGGTCAGTCGAATCCGACATTCCGACTGACGACGCCGTCGGGGCAGTATGTGCTGCGGCGTAAGCCACCCGGCGTATTACTGAAAGGCGCGCACGCCGTCGAGCGTGAGGCGCGGGTGATGCAGGCGCTTGGTACGCAGGGCTTCCCCGTGCCGCGCATCCATGCGCTATGCGAGGACACGAGCATTATCGGCAGCCCCTTTTTTGTCATGGACTATGTCGAGGGCCGTATTTTTTGGGACCCCACCTTGCCGGAGGTGCCGCGCGCCGAGCGCGCCGCGCACTTTGATGCGATGAACGCGACGCTGGCGGCTTTGCATCAGCTCGACCCGATCGCTTGCGGACTCGGTGATTTCGGTAATCCGGGCCAGTACGTGGCGCGGCAGCTCTCGCGCTGGTCGAAGCAGTATCTCGAGGATCCCGACGCCGGGCGTGATCCGTACATGGATCGGCTGATTGCCTGGTTGCCGACTGCGCTGCCGCCCGATGATGGTGCCGTTGCGATCATCCACGGCGACTTCCGCTGCGACAATATGGTTTTTCATCCGCACGAACCGCGGGTGATTGCGGTGCTCGATTGGGAGCTCTCGACGCTCGGTCACCCGCTGGCCGACTTCGCCTATCACGCCATGATGTATCGACTGCCTCCCTCGCTGGTCACGGGACTCGGCGGTATCGATACCGGCGCTCTCGGGATTCCCTCCGAGGAGGATTATGTTGCGGCCTATGCCCGTCACAGCGGACGGCAGACCCTCGAGCATTACGAGTTCTATCTCGCGTTCAACCTGTTCCGTCTGGCCGCGATCTTTCACGGTATCAAGGGTCGTGTGCTGCGGGGCAGCGCGGCGTCCGCTCAGGCGGCCGAGCGCATCGCCGTGCTTCCGGAGTTGGCGCGTCTTGCTTGGGCACAGGCCGAGGTCGCGGGGGCCCATTAGGCTGTTCACGGTGTGGATAGTCCGGTCGACGAGAACCCCGTGATCGATTGACCTGTCGGCCCAACTTATTACCCTGCGATAGGGGAGCGGTGTTCGAGGGGTCGAACGCCGTCCCGCGACGAGGTGACTCGTCGGGAACGACAACATCAATAAATAGGGACGACATGGACGCTATGGCGATCCAACGCAGTCGTCCGGGGGGTAAACATGAAGAAGGGGCTATCCATTCAGAGTGGAATCCTGGGCTTGGCTGCGGCGTTCACCGCACTGCCGGCGGCGATGGCACAGGCGCCGGCGGCCGACGAGGCCAACGAGCTACAGGAAATCGTGGTGCTGGCGCGCAAGTTCGAGGAAAACCTGCAGAACGTGCCGCTCACCATCTCGGTGATCGATCAGTCTGCCCTCCGCGAGAAGGTCGTTCGCGATCTCAGCGACGTCGCAAAACTCACACCGGGGTTCACTTACGAGCAGGGTTCGACTACTGGCGACTCGAAGCCGAATATCCGCGGTCTGACTGCCGTGCGCGGTCGACCCAACGTCGCAATCCTGATCGATGGCGTGGACCAGACCACCGAGGCGATCGGCGTACCGGGCGGCGGCCTGCTGCCGAGCCTGCGTTTCTCCGACATCTGCCAGGTTGAAGTGGTCAAGGGGCCGCAAAGCGTGCTCTACGGACGTAGCGCGTTCGCCGGAGCCGTGAGCTACACCACCTGTCGCCCGGATACCGACAAAGCCAGTGGCGAGGTGCTCGTCGGCGGCGGAAGTTTTGGCACGCAGGAAGTCAACATCATCGGCAATCAGCCGCTGTCGGATACCGCAGCGATGCGCTTCACGATCAATTACGTGAATTTCGATGGTGATTGGAAGAACCCAGTGACCGGCGGTGATCTGAACGCACGCGAGTCGACTTCGGGCTCGATCTCCTTTAAGTGGCAGCCGAGCGATACCTTCAGTGTGTTCACCAAGTTCCAGAAGTCGAAGGACGACGCCAGCCAGCCGGCGCGAATCTCGGTGGCGCCTGTCGACGTCTTCACGGGCCAGGTCATCACCGCTAACAACGGCGTGTTTGCGCCGTATTTGTCATTCAACCTGCGCACCGGCGCGACCTCACCGGCGTTCGGTAACGGCTACTTCACTCAGCAGGGCGATATGACCACGACACTGTCGGCGCGCCAGCGTGCGATCCAGTTGTCACCCGATCCGCGCACGGGACGGGATTTCGAGGGCACCTCGGTCGACACGACTCGGGCGCTGCTCGAGCTGACCTGGGATCTGCCGAGCGGATCGTTCAAGTCGCTCACCGCCTTGTTGAAATCCGATCAGTTCATCAGCGAGGACTTTGACTACACCAACGAGCGGCTGACCTCGGCGGGCTATGCGGTATACGCGCCGATCTCGCAATTCTTAGGGTATCCGCCGAACACACCAGTCCCGACCTTCGCCCTCTCAGCATTGCGTGAGGCGAACGCCGACGTCGAGCAGTTGACCCAGGAGTTCATCTTCCGCTCGGACTTCGACGGTCCGCTGCAGATCCAGGCTGATGCGCTGTACTGGCGAGAAGAAACCGCTTCGCTCGGTGCTTCGCAGTTCTGGTGTAAGGAAGGCACGTCGCAGTTTTTCTGCACCATCATCGGCTCGTTCCAGGGCGGTAACCCCGCCAAGCCGGCGCTGATGGCGCCGCTGCCGCTCGAGCAGGTGCCGTTCCGCGATCTGACGATCCGCGATCAGCAGAGCTACTCGCTCGGTCTCGGCGTCTCGTACGCACTCACCGATGCGGTGAATGTGTCGCTCGGTGGTCGGTACTTCGATGAGACCTACGATTACCAGGGCTATCCGTACGATCAGTTCCCAGTACGGACGTTCAGCGCGCCCGTGCCTAACATCCCGAACCCGACGGCGCGGGTGAAGTCTTCAAAATTTGTGCCGCAGTTCACCTTCGACTGGAAGTATGCGGAAGACGCGCTGCTGTTCGCGAGTGCGGCCAAGGGCTTCAAGCCCGGTGGTATCGACACCACCCAGAACACGGGATTTGTCGATCAGGTGAGCCGGCAGTTCAAACCGGAAAACCTGCTTGCCATCGAGCTGGGTACCAAGAACGAATTTCTTGATCGTCGTCTGCGCGTGAACGCGTCGGTTTTCTTGAACGACTACACCGATCAGCAGGTTCCGGTGAACGTTCAGATCGGTGCGCTGCCGCAGACGGGCACGATCAACATCGGCGAATCCGAGACGCGCGGACTTGAGCTCGCCGTCGACTGGCGAGCCGCTGAGAGACTCGATCTTGGTCTGCGTTACACGTTCACTGATGCTGAGTTCACCGATTACGAGGTGCCGGGTAGCTTGCTGACCTGGACGCCGTCGGCGACGCCGGGCGGCAACGGTACGATCACCGATGCCAACGGCAACATCATCCGTGCAGGTGGTATCTCGGATCGCTCCGAGTCGCAGCTGTCGGGTTTCGTGCCGACCAATAACAGCTTGAGCGCGGGAAATCCCAACAACCTCGCCGTGATCTTCGGTGCCACTGGCAAGAAAGTGCCGCGCGTACCTAAGCATCAGGTCGTGGTATCTGCGCGCTACGGCTTTACGATGGGCGAATGGGACAGCTTCGTCGGCATCGATGCGCAGCATCAGTCGCTGCGCTATCTCAATCAGTACAACAACTTCTGGCTGCCCAAGTTCACGATCGCCAACCTGCAGATTGGGTTTGAGAAGGACGCCTGGTCCTGGCAGGGCTATGTGAATAACCTCTTCGACGACGACACCATCCGTCAGGGCGGTACGAGTTCGCTGTTCGGGTTTTTCGATCTGCGCAACAACCAGCTGCCGCGGCAGGGTGTGCTGATTGCGCCGGAGAAGCGCGTGATGGGTCTGCGAGTCGCCTATAAGTTCGGCGACTGATGCGTTTCGCGAAGAGCGAACGTTGAGTTCACGGGGCCGGGCTGGCGACAGTCCGGCCCTTTTTGTTTAGGGGGTGGTCGATGGTGATGGACCAGATCGGAAAGCCGTGGATTGGGCTGCAGGCGCTCATCACCGTGTTGCTGTGGCGTGCCATCGCACATTGTGTGGTCGTGCTCGAACGGGTCTGGCTCACGGAGCCGGCTCAATTGCTATTCGGCTTCAGTATTGGCGCGATCGGGTTCATTTTGGTGTGGCGCGGTCTACGCGCCGATGAACTCCCGGCATCGGTACTGGGTTTCGTTGGCGGCGCTTTAATCTGGATGGGCTGGTTTGAGCATGCTTTCGAATATCTCGCCAAGGTGATGGCGGTGCCGCCGCTCATGCACGACGGCCGTTATGCGCTGCCGCCAAATCTGGTGCTGCTTGAGTCGACGATCTTCATCCTTGCGGTGTTGCTGTTGTTGTTCGTAGTCAATGCCGATACGGGATGTCGCGCGTTTCTTTGGTGTCGTAAGACCTTGCGTATCCCGGTGGGAGCCCCGTCGCGAGGGCTGCGTAAGTCGTACTCGCGTCTGGTCGCGCTGGAGTATGTGTGCGTCAGTTGGTTCATGTATGCCGTGATCATCCTGCTGCTCGATCCGCGCATCGCCGGCAAGGACAGCCCCGTGACGCAACTCGCCTTTTGGGGACTTATGCTTTGGTCCGTCTATCTCGTCGTGCTGTGTGCACGACGGGTGACGCAGCCCGGTGCGGGCCTGCGCTATGCGGTGGGAGCGGGCAGTATCATCTGGTTGACCGTCGAGCTCGGCGCGCAGCTACGATATTGGGTAGAGATTTGGGTCAAGCCTCTGCAGATGCCGATACCGAACACGATCTTCCTGCTGCTCTTTCTGACTCTGATCTCTTGGCTCTCGATGCAGGCGGATCGGGGGCAGAAAGGATGAGTAGCGTTTGGCGAGCGATAGCGTGGGGTTTGCTTTGGGGCCTGGGCGCGATGGCACCACCGCTACAGGCCGAGGTAGCCTGGACGACTTTCGATGCCACGCCGTATTTCGTCGAGCCCACGGAGTGCGATCGACTGGCGGCGCATCCCGATGATCCGTTTCGTCTCGCACCGGGAGTGCCCACGAGCGTGATGGATCGGCCCGCGGCAATTCGTGCCTGCCGTGCCGAGCTTGGTCGGTTCGAAGGCAACCCCCGTCTGGCCTATCAGCTTGCGCGGGCGCTGACCTACGATGGGCGGGTCACCGAAGCCCTGCCTTTGCTGGAGCAGGCCGCGGGCAAGGGCTACCCGCAGGCGTCTTTCGTGCTCGGTTATCTGTATCTCGAGGGCGCGTATCGCGCTCCCCTCAATCCCTGTCGAGCGGCCGAGCTGATCCGCTCAGCGGCGCTCTCGGGGCGGCTCGCGGCGCTGCTCGGCTATCCGGCGTATGTGCTCAGTGGTCGATTCGCCGCGTGCTCGTTACCCGGCAACGACGATGAGCTGCGAGCTTTCATCGCCAAGGCGCGCGAGCAACGGCTGGAGTATTACCCGGCCGTTCTGGCCGAGAGTCTGAGTCGGCAGCTCGAGCAGCGTGCGGATAGTGTCACTCCGCGAGAGTGACCGTGACTCGCTGGTCGGGGCCGATATCCGACACGTTGATCTTCACGCCGAGCGCCGCGGCATAGCCGAGCAGTCGCGGCTTCAACCACAGCTCATGCATCTGCTGATCGGTCAGATCAAATTGACCGATGCGCCGCGATACGGCGAGCACTTTCGAGTAAGGGAAAGTGAAGCTGCGCTTGCCTGGCTCGCTCTTCAGATCGAGACACAGCTGATAGAGACAAGTTGTGCGATCAAAAATACCTGCGAGCGCGATCTCTTTTTCGCCGGTCTTTTCGATCATTCCCTTCAGTCGCTGCAGCATCGGCTGCATGGTGGCGATATCGTGCGCCACGTAGTCCTCGATCACGCCGGCATTCTTGGCGAACTGCACCGAATTGAGATGCATCTTCACCAGCGCGTCGTTCATGTCGTGCGCGTAAGGCGCGGTGTCGTTGAGTGTGCGGATGGCCATCGACACGGCATCACCGAGTAGTTTCTCGCGGCCCTCGAAGCCACTCGAGGTCGCAAGCATCGCCGCCATGCTCTGGTTGCCCCCTCCGGCCATCATTGCCTTGACCCAAGGCGGTGGGCCGCCGCCTCCGCCTGCGCCGCCCCCGCCCGACATCATCTTTTTCATGGCCCAGCTGATCAGCTTGGATTTCAGCTTGGCTTTGAGGCCCTGCTTGGGAGGTGCGGTGCCTCCGACGCGTTCTGCCGTGACGGACATATCAATCCCTCCCATGGCCCTCAACTGTGACTCTCAGCGGGCGCCACTATCGTAGACCAGTTCGAACTCCTCGATCCAAAACGGCATGTCGGGGGACACCGACAGTCCAAATGGGGCGAGATGGCCGTTCCAGTAGGCCGTGTGCAGGGGCACCCAGACCGCAGGATCGCGGACCGGGGAGCCATCGATGGCCGTGTGTTCGGCCGTGACCGCGCCGAAGACGGCCTGCTCGACCCGGGTGACCCGCGTGAGCAGCACCGGAGTGCCGTCCATGTCGATCAACACCAGCCACTGGCCCACCCGGGGGACCGGGCTGCCAGTGCGCTCGACGATCCAGGGGAGGGTGAAGGTGCCCCGTTTATCGCCGGCCCGGATCAGCTCGAAGATCTGCCGGGTGGTCTCGGCGTCGAGGCCGATCCAGCGGGGCTCTAGGGCCTCGACGGCGATCTGAAGGCCCGGGCGGGCCGCTCGGGCGGCGGCCGCAAAGGCGGCGAGGGCGGCGGCGCTGGGGGCGACAGCAGGAATGGGCAGGTACATCAGCAAATCTTAGCGGCAGAGGTGCCAGGCGCTAAAGTCCGATCGGTTATCGGTTCGAGTCAGGAGGGCTGTCATGGGTCAGAGCCAGGGTCGTTTGGGGTGGGTGACGGGGGTCGCGGCGGTGCTGCTGGTCCTCAGCGCGGGTGTCCGGGCGGCCGACAGCCCCGGGCCGCGGTACGATTTTTCGCGCCAGGAGCTCGAGGCCATCCTCGATGATCTGATCGCCTGGCTGCCGGGGTCCTGGGACAGTTATCCCCAAGTGCACTTCCAGCGACGGGTACGCGCTCCGGCCGGTGGCGAGCATGCGCATTGGCATCGGGTGTTCGCCCGCATCGATGCGCCGCAGCTCGGCGAGGTCGTGTTCTACGGCCAGATCAACCTCGGCGGCCGCGATGCACCGATGATGCATCGCAGTCAGATTCTTTACACCGCAAGGATCGACGAGGCGCGCGGCGCCGTGATCGTCAACGGTCAAGGGCCTGCCGATCCCGAGCGTTTCGAGAACCTTCACGAGCGACCCGAGCTCTGGTCCGAAGTGCGCATGCGTGACCCCGCCGCCTTGAGGTGTGATTTTCTTTGGCGTCGCGAGGGGACTCAGATCGTGGGCCTGCTCGAAGCCAAGGCTGTCGAGGGCCGCAAGGCGGGTCTCGGAACGTGCTCATACCGAGTCGACGGCACGGATGTCGAATTCTTTGCTGATGCCGAGTGGGTGCTTGGTCCGGAAAATCTCTGGGACTACGACATCAATCTCATGAACGGCCATCAGTTCGTCGGTCGACCCGATCGTCTACACAAACGACTGTATCGCGCCGCCGGTTACGAGTGTCGAGTCCGCGATGCGGCGGGTGAGCGAAAATGGTTCACCCACGATCGCGGCGGGACGCAGGCGGTCACCGATCGGACGGGTCGGGCGTTACGACTCATGCTGCTGCGTGCTCCGATGCCCAATGCCGAAGGGCACGGCATGCAGGATCGTCTGCGACTGATGGTGCAGCGCCCGAATGAAGATACGCCCTTGCAGCAGAGCGAGCATGCGCCGCTCGCGAATACGGCAAGCATCGAGTTCGAGGGCGTCAGCGCGTCCTGCGAGCGGGCGAGCTCGCTGCCGCCGATGCACGCCGCGTCAACGGCTAAGCCAGCGTCGTAGCCGTGGCTGCAGAAACACCGTAAGCAGGATGATCGCCACGCCGAGATAAAATTGCGGTGTGAGTTCGGTGTACTCACGGAACCACAGTGCAGCAATCACGATGGCGTAGACCGGCTCGAGGTTGAGGGCGATTTGCGTGGTGAATGCGCTGACATGTCGCAGCGCGTGCAGCCACATCATGAACGGCAACACGGTACAAATGCCTGCCAGGATCAGCAGCCAGGCGAGATCGCTGGCGGAGGGGATCGGCAAGGCCTCGGCGGGTCCGAGTGCTGCCAGTCCCGCGAGCATGATGAACAGCGTGCCTGCGCCCATCTGCAGCAACGTGATCGTGGCTGGCTCACCGCTGCCTAAGTAACGCTTGTTGAGCGAGCCGAATACCGCGCTCAGAAAGGCGGCGATCACACCCGCGACGATGCCGAGTCGCATCTCGAGCGGCACGCCACCGACCAGTAGCACCACACCGGGGATGGCGATCAGCCCGAGCAGCAGCTCGCTGCGCTCATGGTTACGACGGGTCAGCAGCGGTTCGACGAGTGCAGCGAAGATGGCGCCGAGCGCGAGGCAGGCGACGGCGACCGAGGCGTTGGCCAGCTTGATCGAGCCATAGAACGCAAGCCAATGCAGAGCGATCACGCAACCGATGCCGCCAAATATGAAGCGTGATCGGCGGGGCAGAGCACGTAAGCCGCGCCATGCGCGCGGCATGAGCAGCAAGATCCCCGTCACGAGCAGCATCCGCCAGATGACGAGCGCCGTGGCTGACAGCGTGATAAGTTTGCCGAGAATGGCCGTGAAGCCCCACAGCAGCACGCACAGGTGCAGCTGTGGCAGGGCCCGACGCTCTTCGGCGCTCGCGCTCACTTAATTCTGAAGCGCGCGGATCTCAGCCAGGTCCTTCGGCGGGTTCAGCCAGAGACGGGCTTCCTGTTCGAGATATCGACGGATCGACTCGGGCAATTGCTCGTAACGATCGACTCGCCAGGAAACCATGTGCATCACACCTTTGCCGAGGCCGGCCGGCAGCTCGCCGAAGCGTAGCCAGCTGATCTGATAGGGATGCGTGACACCTACGCGGCCCTGATTGAAGAAATCGTAGTGCTCGAAAGACTGCATCCGATCCCCATTGGCCAGCGGAAAGTCTAGAAACAGAGGGGCCGAAAACGCTGTGGTGTTACCGATACGACGCGCGACGATGTCCGTGCCCGGCCCGATACGCTGTAAGCGTGCACCCGCGCCCTGCTCGACCCAGGTCTCGACACCCGAGCCCTTGAGTTCATAAGTAATGTACTGATACGGATAGGCGATCGGCGGCAGTGGGCGTCCGTTCCACTCACGCAGTACCGCGTCGGTCTCGATGTCCCGATAGATGAACGTCTTACGCGAGAGCTGGTGGGCCATCTGCAGCGTCGAGCGCGACATATCGAGTCGCGCGGCATCGACGCCTTCGACCCGCATCAACGGCGTACCGGCCGGCCAGCTGTACACGGTGCCGATGGCGTACCAGTAAACGGGTTCGCCGCTACCGACTCGCATATCGACCCAGGCGCGAAAGATTTCGGGCGTGAAGCCGCGATCGCGTGCTGCAGCGACGGACGTGACGGAAAGTGGGAGCAGCGCGAGCAAGATTGAGCCGATACGTATATTCATGATCATGGAGACTCCGAGGACAAGGCAGAGGCAGGGCGAGTGACGCCCGCGGGCGTCCCCAGCAGACGGTTGAGTTCGACGAAGTGGCCGTCGGCGTCCCACACCGCGCTGAAGAGCACGGGGATGCTGGTGCCGTTGGGGCCCGGATAGTCGATTCGCCGTGGTGTCTCGGCGATACGCACCCCTGGCGTTGAGCGCAGGTGCTCAAAGCGGGTCTCGAGATCCTGCACGTTGAATACCAGAATGATCTCTCCGGGAGCCGCTCGCCGGAACTGTGGTGGGGGTGGGGCCTCGGTGAGGTTCAGACGCTGCATGAGCCCAAGTACCCCGATGAAATTGTCGTTGGCCCGCAGTAGCACCAGTCGAATCGTGGCCGGTGTTCCGCCGAGGGTCTCGTCGTAAATGACCCGCATCCCGAGGGTATCCCGGTACAGGGGCAGCGACCGCTCGATATCCCTGACTACCAAGGTCGTGCGGCGCAAATCCACCGGAATGCGCTGCTCCTCAGGGACCGGGGCGGCCAGCGCGGTTGGTAGGGGGAGAGCGGTCAGCCACCATAAGGACAGGATCGCCAAGGATCGTTTCATGGGCTCAAGACTACCGGTCCCGCGGGTGGCTTGGGTAACATCCGGCCCCTATGTCCGCCCGAACCCCCCGCCTTGGCCTGCTGGTCCTGCTCGGCCTGACGCTGACCCCGGTGGCGTCGGCCGATGAGCCGGCGAGCTCCCCGGCCCTCGTGACGCAGGGGGTAGTCGAGTCGGCGCTGGCGCTTCTTGGCATTCGTTACCGATTCGGGGGCCAGAGCCCGACCACGGGCTTCGATTGCAGCGGTCTGGTGAACCACGTGTTCCGCGAGACGCTCGGGTTATCCCTGCCGCGGACCTCCGCCGGGCTCGCCAAGGTCGGCCTCGAGGTGGCGCGCGACGAACTACAAGCGGGCGATCTCGTTTTCTTCAACACGCGCGGCGCGCCGTATTCACATGTCGGCATCTATGTCGGCGACTCGCGGTTCATTCATGCCCCGAGTCGGGATACGCGGGTGCGAATCGATCGGATGGACGATGCGGCTTACCGCAACACCTTTGATGGTGCGCGGCGCATCGATCCGATTTCTTTGGTAATCGCTCAGACCAGCGACAGATAACGCGACGGATGGGCATGGCCGGGATGATCGGTCCAGCCCCTGACGCGCGATGCCACCAGTCGACTTGAAGCGCCGGCCCACAAGGGCAGTACGGCCGCATCCTGTAGCAACTGACGTTCGGCTGCCGCATAGGCGGTGAAGCGTGCCGCGCGGGTGAGCTCGCGCTCGGCTGCATTGAAGGCCTTGTCGTAAGCGGTGCTGCGATATCGCGACACGTTGATGCTCGAGTCGGATACGAAGCGATCGAGGAACACCGACGCCGAAGGCACGAGTGCAAAATTGCCGTACGCGAACAGATCGTACTCGCCGCGCTGCAGTGCCGCCGTATACGCGCGGCCGTCGAGCGGCAGCAGCTCGAGATCCACGCCGATCGGCTTCCACATCGCCGCCACGGCCAGATACACCTTGCGCCCGGTGGCGCTGGTGGGGAACCCGATGCCCAATTTGACGCGAGCCCCAGCGCGGGCTTGCTGCATCAGACTACGTGCGGCCTCGAGACGTCGCGCCATGGGCCAGCGCGCTTCTTCCGGCAGCTGCAGGGCGGGATAGCCCGGGATACCGGGGGGCACTACGCTTTCACACGCTTGCTCGCCTAGCCCGCGCACCTTAGTGGCCAACGTGTTGCGATCGAGCGCAAGGGAGAGTGCGCGACGGATGCGCACGTCATCGAGCGGCTTACGGCTGAGGTTGATACCGATCGCGCCGAGTGCGCACTCTGGAGACGTACGCAGAGTCGAGGCGAGCTCGCGTCGAGCGACCGACAGATTGCCCGTGTCCTCGATCGAGGCGATATCGACCTCGCCAAGACGAAACAGTCGCAGACGCGTCCCGTCGTCATAGCCGGTCAACCACTCAACCCGCTCGATCGCGACCGATTCGACGGCATAGAAATTAGGATTGCGCACCAGCTTGACGTCCTTAGCGCCTGGCGCCCAGGACTCCATGCGATACGGGCCGTTGCTCACGATGAGATCGGGTTTCGACCACTCACGGCCATGCTTTTTGACCCTGTGCTCCGGGATGCAGTAGGCCGCAGCGAGATTCAGCGGCAATTCCACATCCGGATGTTCGAGCTTGATGATGAGCGTCAGCGCATCGGGTGTGGAGACGCCGAGTGCGGTGGGTGGGCGGCGCCCGAAGCGTACGTCTTTGGCTCCAACAATCGCATCGAGTCGCGTCGCGTTCGGTGCGCCTGTTTCCGGCGTGAGATAGCGTCGCAGACTGTAGGCAAAGTCTCGGGCATCGAGTGCTTGCCCATCGGACCAGCGCAAGCCCGGACGGATCTTGAACGTCCAAGTGAGACCATCATCGCTCGAGGTCCAGCTACGCGCACACCCCGCAGCGATGAGGCCCGAGGCGTCGGTCACGGTGAGACCTGCGAACAATTCGGCTGCCAGCTCCGCTGTCACCTGGCCCGTCGGACGCTGCGGATCGAGTGATGTCAGCTCGCTGGCGACCACTCGTCGCAGCACGCCGCGCCGCGCGCCGTTTTGCGCCAGGGCAGAGCCCCCCGACGCCGACCACCACCAGGGCGTAACGAGTGCGGCTGCCAGCAGTGAACGTCGACGCATGAGGCGAGCCCTGATTATCAGCCGCCGGCGGAGGCGGGACGAACGGTCGCGAATCGACGCGACACCACCGACCAATCGACGAGCTGCCACCAAGCATCGAGGTAATCGCCGCGTCGATTCTGGTACTGCAGGTAATAAGCGTGCTCCCACACGTCGTTACCGAGCAGCGGTGTGCCGCGCTCGCTCACGACATCCATCAGCGGATTGTCCTGATTCGCCGTCGAGGTGATTTTCAGGCGACCGTCTGCGCCGACGATAAGCCACACCCAGCCCGAGCCGAATCGAGAGGTACCGGCAGCCTTGAAGGCAGCCTTGAACTGTTCGACGGAGCCGAAGTCACGCTGCAAGGCGGCCAGCAGCTCGGCGGACGGTGCGCCGCCCGTCGCGGGACGCGTGAGTGTTTCCCAAAAAAATGTGTGGTTCCAATGTCCGCCGCCGTTATTGCGTACCGCAGCAGGCAGCTCCGATACCTTGCTCAGCAGTGCCTCGAGTGTGAGGCCTGCGAGACGTGCATCGGCAGCGATCGCGGTATTGAGATTGTCGACGTAAGCCTTGTGGTGTCGACCGTGATGGATCTGCATGGTGCGCTGATCGATCACCGGCTCGAGTGCCGAATCGGGGTAGGGCAGCGGCGCGAGCTCAAAGCCAGCAGCCTGTGCAGACGCGCTGAGGACACCGAGCAGTGCCACGACACCAAGGGTGATGCGTCGGATAGGAGCGGGGCGCATGAGGATCTCCGGAGGGTGCTCTGATGAGAAAGGCGGCCAAGGATAACGGGGCGCACCTCCCGTGTCAGCGCGCTGGCGTTGGCGGCTCGAGAATTTCGATCAGGTAACCGTCCGGGTCGCGGACGTGAAAAACCTTGCCGCGCATCGGTGAGCCATCCGCTGCCCGCTGTCGTGACACATAAATCTGTGGCGGCTCGATGATATTAGCCCCGTGCGCACGCAGCATCTGGTGTATCACCTCGGCATTAGCGACATCGAACACCAGCACCGCATCGCCGATGGCGGTGCGCGCGGGTTCCCGACGTCCCTCCGGCGGGGTGGGCGATGAGAATTCGACCAGGCCGATACGTCCGCCCGCGCCATTGGCGCTCGCCATGATTACCAGACGTACACGCGTTGAGGGCGAGGCAAGCGGGAAGGGGTTGAGTGACGGATCACGCGGATTGTCGAATCCCGATTCGGCGCGGAATCCCAACCGCTCGTAAAACTGCTGCGATCGATCAGCATCGGCAACCAGCAAAGCGGTACGCAGCAAGGAGGGCGATCGATCGGCCTGGGGCTCGGCAGACGTCGCGAGGTTGGAGAGGGCGACGCTCAAGACCAGTGCCAGCAGCAGTGCTCGGGACATGATGAACCTCTGGGTGGGCAGCGAAAAACAAAGCTTAGCGCGAGTCTAAGGAGGTGTAATCTTGTCTCTCATGGATTGGGAAGTTTTTGCTTATCCGCTTGTGCGATGGGCGCATGTGCTGGTCATGGGTTACTGGCTCGGCAGTGAGCTGGTCATCAACGCGCTGACGCACTACGTGGCCCGCACGACGAGTCTGTCGGGCGCAGAGCGGATGCGCCTGTGGAATTTTCTGCTCGATGTCGATCAGCACGTCCGCAATGCGATGATTTTTTCGGTGCCGCTCGGGTTCACCCTCGCCGCACAATTGGGATTGATCACTCTAGATGGACTGCAGATGGGCCTGTTGTGGGTCCTCTCGGCGCTGTGGTTCTGGCTGATGTGGATGACGCACTGGCGTCGTCAAAGTGCGACCGGGGTCATCTGGGCGCGCTGGGATTGGGGAGTTCGCTACGTGCTGATCGCACTGTTTGCCGTCAGCGGTACGTGGTCGCTGATTAGCGGCTGGCCTTATCCCACCCACTGGTTGGCACTGAAGGTGCTGTTGTTCGCCTGCGCGATGATCTGCGGGTTGTTCGTCCGGCATTACATCCGCGAAGCCTATCGCTCCGCGCTACCTGCCATCGCGGCGGACCGCGCGAGTGCCGCCGATAATGCCGAGTTCCGTCAGCTCATGCGCAAAGGGACTGGCGCGCTCGTCGTACTTTGGATCCTGCTGTTTTCCATCGGGGCCTTGGGTGCACTGAAACCCCTCTAGCGCGGGTCCGCCGTTGGGGCGATTGGGCTAGAATCGGGTGCATGTCATACGCCGCGAAACGTCGCGCTGGCCTTGCCGCCGCGCTGCTCATGATCGTCGGTCTGTCGGGCTGTCTCTCGGATGCTGGCCCTGAGGCGCCCTCCATCACCGAACAGCCCAAGGATCGCATCGGCTTCGTCACGCAGTCGGTGCGCTTCGATGCCGGTATCTCGGGCAAGCCGCCGCTCGCCTTCCAATGGTTGCGCAACGGCGAGCCGATCGCTGGCGCGACGGGCGCCACCTACACCACTGCGGCGCTCACGGCGGCGGACGATGGCGCAAAGTTCTCGATCCGAGTGAGCAACGCTGCGGGCAGTGTCACCAGCAATACGGCGACGGTCACCGTTAAGGGTGCGCCGACCGTCACGGCCTCGCCCGCATCGCTCAGCGTCTCGGCAGGGTCGGCCGCCACGTTCACGGTATCTGGCAGTGGCGATTCTTTGACGTATCAGTGGCTGCGCGACGAAGTTCCAATCTCCGGCGCGAGCTCCGCGAGTTACACACTGTCGTCGGCAGCCGCTGCGGATGATGGCGCTGTTTTCGTGGGGGCTGTGATCAACCCGGGTGGCATCGCCTATTCGCAGCCGGCCGTCCTGACAGTACTTACGACACCGGCCATTCTCGTCGCGCCGGTCGCGCAGACGGTGGCCGTCGGCGATCCGGTGGTGCTCGGGGTGCGGGCGAGCGGCGGTAATCTGCGTTATCAGTGGCAGCGTGATGGCGTGGCCATCGTCGGTGCGAGCTCGGCGACCTATCGCATCGCGGCCGCAACGGCGGCGGATGATGGCGCCTCGTTCACCGTCAGCATCTCCAACGCCCAGGGCAGCGTGACCAGCACGGCTGCTGTGGTACGGACGGTGTCGGCGGCCGTCGCGCCGCTGAGTACGGCGTCTGCACAGATCGCGCTATCGCAGTCGGGTTCGACCACCGGCGGCTTCGCGCTGGTACGACGCAGCAACGGGACGATCGCCAGCTGGGGCTTCAACGCGCAGGGCCAGCGCGGAGACGGTACGACTTCCGATCCGACCGACACCATTGGGACCGTGACCTTGCCATCGGGTCGTCGGGCAACGTCTGTCGCAGCTGGTGGTTTTCATGCCCTTGCGTTGCTCGACAACGGTGATGTCGTCTCGTGGGGGCTCAACGATGCAGGGCAGCTTGGTCTCGGAGACACCGTTGTGCGCGTGTTGCCGACGCGCGTGAGCTTGCCGCGGCCGGCCGTGGCGATCGCTGCTGGGCGGCTTTTCTCGCTGGCGCTGCTCGATGACGGTCGGGTGATGAGCTGGGGCGCAAACTCCCTTGGCCAAATTGGCGATGGTTCACGAGAGCTGCGTTTGAGCCCGGTCGCAGTTTCAGGGCTCACGAATGTCAGCGGGATCGCGGCGGGCGCAGACCATGCCTTGGCGCTGCGCGCGGACGGAACGGTGTGGGCCTGGGGTGCCAATGCCTCAGGACAGCTCGGCGATGGCAGCTTCAAGCCCGCACGTACACCGGTTGACACCGGTCTTCGCGAGATCGCTCGGGTACGCGCGGGGGGTGATGTGTCGCTGGCCATCTCGACGCGTCGCGTGGCCTATGCGGCTGGCGAACATTCGGATGGGCAGTTGGGTCTGGGCAGCGCAGTGACGACCGACGTCGGCGTGTTTTCTGCCGTCGCGCGCGGCGTCATCGATGCAGCGACGTCCGATCGTTTGACGCTACTGCTGAGCTCGGACGGATTACTGAGATCGAGCGGATCTAACGAAGCCGGTTCTTTGGGTGATGGCGGGACCGCCGCGCGCTCAACTTTCGGTACGGTATCTGTCGTCAGCAACGCGATCACGCTTGCGGCCGGTGGCCGCACCTTCGCGGCGGCGATCAATGCCGACGGCACCACCTACACCTGGGGTGACAACTCCACCGAGCAGCTGGGTAACCCGACGCTCAGTGCCAGCGGTTCGTCATCGCCGGTCGCCGTCCCCTCGTTCGATGCGATTCCCTGAGGCCACGATAGTCTGACCCTTCGGAGGGCGATCCATGAAAAACCGCTTCCTGCCGCTCATCGCCACCCTAATCGTCATCGCCGTCAACGCAGCCGCCTCGTTGCTGCCGATCAACGGCTACGGCACCGGCGAGCTGTCGGATCTCTATCCGACAGGGTTCACGCCGCCCGGTTATGTCTTTTCGATCTGGAGCGTGATTTATCTAGGGCTCATCGCTTATAGCGTGATGGCGATCCGTCAGCTGCCCCGCTCGAGACAGCGACTCGAATCACTGCAGGCCCCTTACTTGCTGAGCGCACTGGGCAACGCGGGCTGGATCTTCGCCTGGCACTACCGGCTGATCGAACTCAGCGTCGCCGTCATGCTGTTTCTGTTGGGCTGTTTGATCGTGATCTTCCGTCGCTTGTGGAGCCAGCCAGCGCCGTCCACTGGCGAGTTCCTCTCGATCGACGGGCCATTCAGTCTCTACTTCGGTTGGATTTCGACCGCCACGCTCGTCAACGCTGCCGCGATGTTCCACGAGTGGCAGTGGTATCCCTTCGGATTGGTGATGAACGAGTGGGCCGTGGTGTCCGTGTGCTTTGCCACGGCTATCTACGTGTGGATGGGGGCAGTCACTCGCAATCTCGTCTACTGCGCCGTGTTCTTGTGGGCAGCCACGGGTATCTTCATGGGCAAGCCGATCATCACAGAGCCTGTGCGCGTAGCGGCGATCACGGGGGTCGCAGCGGTCGCGCTGTGCATGCTGTGGGCGCTGTTCAACCCACGACGTCGAGCCAGTCTGCGAGGGCCCTGAAGACCGCCTCGGCGTCTGGCTCGTTAAAGATCTCGTGATAGAGCGCTGCAAAGCGCTTCGCGTGAACAGCCTCAGAGGCGTGCGCGGCGAACTTATCACTGCCGCGCGGATCGACCAGACGGTCATCGCCGGCGTACAACAACAAAGTCTTCACTGACCAGTGGGCCGCGTGGTCGATCACCCGCGCGCCTTCGCGGGCAACGAATGCGCCGAGTCGCGCACAGATTCGATCGTGTACCAAAGGGTCTGATACATAGTCGGCCACGACCTGAGGGTCGTGCGACAGAAACTTTGGCTGCAGCCCGTTGCCGAGCGTGAGATTCGGAAACAGCCGGGGTAAAACGCTGACGGCAGCGCGCTGCCACGCCTGCATCGGTACCGCGAGTGCCGGCGAAGACAGCAGCAGCGCATCGGGTTTCACCACACCACGGGCGACCGCCGAGGCGGCGATGAGTCCGCCGAGGCTGTGGCCGATCAGAAGGATAGGGCCGCTCAGTGTCCCAAGCACCTCAGCGAGGTGATCGATCAATTGTGTGTCGGCCGCGAGATGACCGCGTCGTCCACTCGAGTGTCCGTGCCCGTATTGATCGTAGGCGCGTACGGAGAGCCCGCGGGCGTTGAGCCACTGGGCCAGCGGCGCGTAGCGGCCAGCATGCTCGCCGAGCCCATGGACGATCAGTGCCGAGCGCGTAGCCGCTGGGGCCGACCAGTCATAGACGGCCAGCGTGGTGCCATCTCGGGTCGTAAGGGAAGTCATCAACAAAAAGGCCGCCCACCCTGGGGGGGGGGGGCGGGGTTTTCACCACGCGGGGGAAGCACTACATCGATCTTAGAAGTCGTAACGACCACCAAGGTAGAAGTACCGACCGATGCTATCGAACGGATCGCCACCGGCCGTGCCGAGCAGGCCGAGCGGCGGCATCTTGTCCGCGAGATTGTCGACACCCGCGTAGATCGCGAGGTTGGTATTGACGCGATACTGACCCCGAACGTTCTGATAAATCATGCTCGGGTAGTAGACGCGCGGGAACTGATCGGCGTTCTGCGGCGGATCGCCGTTGTAGGCGTTTTGCGCCTCGTAGGCACCGATCGTCTGCTTGCCGATGAATCGCGCGCTGTACGTGAAGTCGAACGCACCAAATCCGTAGCCCAAGTTCATGTTGATACCCAGGGTCGGATCGCCCAGCTCACTACGCTGACGATTCGGGAAGCTGGGGTTGGACGGATTGGTGTAGTTCGTCAGATCGAGCACGTAGGTCGCGATCACACGCGCACTGACGCGATGGCCTTTCTCGAGACGAGCGCGGTAGGAGACGTCGAAGTCTACGCCGCGCGTCGTCTGACGGGCGTAGTTAACGCCGCCCGAGATCACCGCCGGATCTTTAAACGTGAAGTCCGGATTGCGGTTGACCGTCGCGCAGAACGGGTTGCCTGCGATGCCCGAGGGCGCGTTGTAGCACTCGTTCAGGATCGTCTGCGCACCGAGAGATGCGATGAGGTTCTTGACATCGATGTCGTAGTAGTCGACCGCGATCGCCAGACCCGGCAGGGCCTCAGGCGTATAAACGCCACCGATCGTGTAGCTCTCGCCCTCTTCGGCTTCCAGCGTCGGGTTACCACCCGAGGCAAAGGCCGTAGAGCGATCACGCGCCGGTTGGTTGACAAAGCCCACAGGAACCCCGGCGGCCGCACAATTCTTGGCGCGGTTCGGGTTAGTGCCGATGTACAGCACGTCGCACGGATCGCTGATGAAGCCGAAGTTCTGCGACAGCGGGCTATACAACGCCGACTGAGTCGGCGTGCGCACCGAGGTCGAGAGATTGCCGCGGAAACGCAGGTCATCCATCGGCGACCACACGAGACCAACGTTATACGCATCGACCTCGCCGGCCGAGGTGTTGTAGTCCGACACGCGACCCGCAAGCTCCAGGGTGAGTTCCTTGACGAACGGAACGTCACTCACGAGCGGCAGGCGCAACTCGCCGAAGTATTCGTTGACGGTCAGCTTCGGCGGGTTGAACGGCTGAATGGCGTTGAGGAACGTCGCGCCTGAGGCAACAAGATCTTCAAACGCATCCTTGGCTTCTTCCGACCGATACTCGAGACCGAAAGCGACGCCCACCGGGCCGCCCGGCAGCGAGAACCAACGCGACGAGTCGCCCGAGATGAAGGCCGTTGCGTTTTGCTGCTCTGCATATGAGTCGCGAGTGGTCGTCGTGTTGACGAAAGCGAGCGCCTCGCGCGACGGTGCGCCGACGCCGAACACGTTGATCGGCACGCAATCCGGGCGCGTGACCGTGACGGCATTCACGCGGCAGACGATCTGGCCAGCAGCGTTTTTCGTCGCATCGAGCGCCAACAGGAAATTCGATTGGCGGGTCGCCGTGTCGTAGGCCAAGAGATTATTGAGCGACTGCTGAAAGCCCTCGAAGCGACCGTAGTTCAGCGCCACTTCGTAGCGCCAACCCTCGGCGAACTCTCCATCGAGTCCGGCGACGATGCGGAAGGTCTCGCGCTCGATCAACTCGCCGCGACCGCCGAAATCGACGTTGAAGCGGCTGATCGCGAAGGGAGTTGTAGCAAAGGTCGCCGCGGTCGACGCCGGGCAAACGCCCAAGCGCTGCAACTCCGCCACGGCAGAGGCTTTCAAGAACGGATTGTCGCAACGCAGGTTTGCGCCGCTACCGAAGAAGCCCGGGATGCTGCCCTGCCAGAAGCTGGGCTGGCCTTCCTGAACCGCATCCACCTTGACGAACTTCGCTTCGAGGAAGCCGCGGACGGCCGGCGAGAACTCGTAGTTCGCCAGAATATTGACCGACTGGCGTTCGATACCGGCGGCGAGCTGGCCGGTGTTGCGCAGCGTACTGAGCGAGCCCGGGTTGCCGCCAAGCACCTGAACGTTACCGCTACCGAAAGGACGGAAGTCGACATCCGGGATCGTCTCAACGAGATCGCCCGCGGCATTGAACGAGAACAGGCGATTGAAGCCGTTCGGCAAGCAGCGGACCGCACGAATGGCTGCCGGCACGGAGCTCGCACAGGAGAGTGACAGCAAACCGCCATCCGCGATATTGCCGTTATAAATATTCGTAAAGAACTGGTTATCAAACACGCCATCGCCCGCTGCGGGCTCGCCCGCGGTGGGCTCTGCCAGGTTGAACTGGCTGCGGCCGGACACCGCACCCGTCAGCGAGTCACGCTCAGAGAAATACAGCGGGTCGGACTGGCTGATTTCGAGGGCGACCGCGACGTTGCCACGGCCATCCGCAAAGTTTTGCCCTGCGGTGAGCGACACGAACGAGGCATCACGATCGGACTGGCCGGAGCTGCCGGTCTGGGCGCGGATCGTGACCCCTTCGAAGTTGCGACGGGTGATGAAGTTGACGACACCGGCCACGGCATCAGAGCCGTAAATCGCGGAGTTGCCGCCGGTCACCACATCGACACGCTCGAGAAGATCAGAGGGAATGGTGTTCACGTCGACGAGGTAATCGCCAGGCGAGGCCGTGATGTGGCGACGACCATTGACGAGCACCAGCGTTCGCGAGATCGACAGGCCGCGCAGGTCAAGGAAATTGAGACCTGCGGTGCCGATGAAGCGGGTGGAGTTGCCCGAGCTATAGGTCGAACGCAGCGAGGGGAGATCGTTCAGCGCATCACCCAGGTTGACGTCGCCTTGCTCGAGCAGTTCGGCAACCGACACCGAGGTGACAGGAACGGTCGAGTCCAAGGCCTCGGAACGCTTAATGCGCGAGCCCGTGATCACGACTTCTTCGAGGCCCTCGGCCGAAGACGTCTGATTGGTGTTCTGCTGAACCCACGCGGGCGCAGACGCAAGCGCGAGGACGACTCCGGTCGTAATGACGGAAGCACGCTGGCCGATAGTGATCATGAATTATCTCCCTAAAACGAAATGCATTCTGTTGTGCGATGGGCACGCTGCCAGAGACTTTTATTGTGCAGCGCGATCCGACAACTTCGGGAATGGTATTACAAATTGCTGATCAGGGTCGACGCTGCCGAGTGTCGTAAAAAAACGACACTTTGACTCAGGCAAGGGAAGCGGAGATTCTTGAAGGCCCCAGTCGTGGCCGAGGACCGATTCGCAATGCTCCCCTACTTCATGGCCTACATCGTCCCCCTCACGGCGGGCGTGGGCCTGCTCTTCGGCGGCTGGACAGTGTGGATCACGTTGGGGGTCATTTACCTCGTGATCCCGTTGGCCGATTACTGGCTGGGGTCCGACACCCGATCTCGCGAGGCTGGGGCTGAGCTGTCAACGCGCGACCTTGTGCTGTTGTGGGCCGCGCTACCGGCCCAGCTCGCCCTGTTCGCGGGCCTGGCTTTGGTTTGGCATCGCCCGGGCGTCGAGGTGTGGGAGCGTTTGGGCTGGATCGTTTCAGTGGGTTTGAGTGCAGGGGGCCTCGGGATCACCGTCGCGCATGAGCTCATCCACCGGCGAGATCGGGTCTCTCAGCTGATTGGTCGGGCCCTTCTGCTGTCCGTCCTGTATGCACATTTCGCGATCGAGCATTTACGTGGACACCATCAGCGCGTCGGGACGGATGAGGATGGCGCGAGTGCTCGCTTCGGGCAGTCCGTTTACGCTTTCATACCGACCGGTATCGCGCGCCAATGGGTGTCGGCTTGGCGTCTCGAGGCGAAGCGACTGTCGAAGCGAGGACTGAGATATTGGAGTCTTCGGAACGAGATGCTCGTCCTCACGGCATGTCAGGGTCTGTGGCTCGCGGGAGTTGCGATGATCGCTGGGCTATCCGTGATGGCAGCTTTTATCGCCGCCGCAGCCGTGGCCGTGGTTCTGCTCGAGACGGTCAACTACGTGGAGCATTACGGTCTGCGACGTCGTGTTGACGAATCAGGGAGAGTCGAGCCGGTGCGCGCGACGCACTCCTGGAACAGCGATCATCGAGTCAGTCGGGTGTTGTTGTTCGAGTTGCCGCGACACACCGATCACCACATGAATGCAGGCAGGGCGTACTCGATGCTGCAGAGCGTCAACCATGCGCCCCAACTGCCGGCGGGTTATCCGACCATGGTCCTCGTGGCGTTGGTGCCGCCGCTCTGGTTTCGTCTGATGAATCCGCGCGTCGCTGCCGTCTGTCAGCAGAACTGAGCGCTCAAAGAAAAAGGGCGGTCGCATCGCTGCGACCGCCCTTTTTTCAAACGCGATGTCTTCGGATCAGAACTGCTTGCGCAGCGTGATTCCGTAGGTGCGCGGCTGGTTCGGGTAACCCGAGAAGCTGCCGGTCTGCGCCACCGACGCGAAGGCGCTCAGCAGATACTCGTCGTCATTTAAGTTACGTGCCCACAGCAGCACGTCGACGCCTGCCACATCGAACCCGATGCTCGCGTTCAAGGTATTCACCTCACGCGAAGCGATGGCAGTCGAGACGTTCTCGGCAATCTGCGTCTTGCTCTCGTAGAGATAGTCGGCGCGGACGAAGCCGTCCACCCCACCCATCGACCAGAGATAATTTACGCCGGCAGAGACGCTCTGCTCGTGGATGCCCGCAGGTTTCAAGCCGGACAGATCCGCCGGGCCATTGGGCCCCTCGGCCCCCACGAAGGAATCGTAAACCGGATCGAGGAACGTGCCCGACAGATCAATCTGCCACTGAGCGTTGAGCTTCCACTGGGTTTCGATCTCGATACCCTTCGTGGACTGCTTACCCGCGTTGGCGAGGTTGAAGCCCGTGCCCGTGAAAAGGTTAGTCTGGAAGTTCTTGATCTCCTGATCGAACACCGCGACGTTGACCGCGAGGTTGTCCCACCGACCCTTGAGACCGAGTTCGATGACGGTCGACTCTTCCGGTAAGGCCTTGCGCGAACCGAAGCGCGGGTACCAGGGGTTGACGGCGTTGCCGAGCGGCGAGCGGCCCGACACGCCGGTGAAAGGATCCTTGCTGTCACGCGAGAGGTTCCACGAGGTGGCCTTGTAGCCGGTCGAGATACCGCCATACACGTTGACCGCATCCGACATGTCGTACGCGAGACGCAGCGTGTAGGTCTGCTCGCTGTCCTTCGAGCGGTCGCGGAACGGCACGATCGGGTGCAGGAACTGCAGATCGTAGAGCGGGAGCAGTGGGTTGCTGATGCAACCCGTGAGTGCACCGATCGGCGCGGCCGGTCGGAAGCAAGGCACCTGGATGGTCCTGGCGGCGCCAGCAACGCTCGCCTGATCCGCAATCGCGGCGATGGTGGCAGCCGGAACGCCGGCAGCGGCGAGCGGCGCGAGCTGAGCACGGATCAGCGCGAAGCCGACGTCAACGAGGTTCAGCGCCGAGAAGGCTTCGTTCGACAACTGCTGGAAGTCGACGTCCTTGTTGGTGCTGGTGTTCGCAACGCCGGCGGTGAGGGTCAAACGATCAGAGACGTCGAAGTCCAACTGACCGAACACGGTGCCGGCGCTGGTGTCTTGATTGGTGGTGATCAGGTTGCCCGTGCCGGAGCGGAAGAAGGTACCGGCCGGCAGGCCAAGCAGCGACTCAAGATTCGCGAACGTTGCGGGGTTACCCGTCAGCAGCGAGGCATAGGTGCGGAAGCCCGAACCGATGCGGATGTCGTTGCTGTAGTTCACATCCTCATTCATCAAATACGCGCCCAACAGGCCGCGAGTCCGACCGCCACCGTCAAAGGCGAGTCGGATTTCCTGCGTGACCGTGGTGATATCACCTAGGTTGCGGTTGGTGGTGCCGAGCGCTGCTCCGGTGAAGTCGAAGTCGTAATCGAAATCCGTCTTCTGGTCACGGTAAGCAGTGATCGAGGTGAGGTTGAGTGCATCACTCAACTCCCAATCGAAATGGAGCGACACGCCGCCGTTCTCCACGAGATTGATTGGCGCCTTGTTGAGATAGGCCGATCGATCAAATGGGGCTCCCGCTGCATTGGGGATGCCAGGATAGAGCGTGCGATTCTGCGGTAAGCCAGCAGACAACGCAGCCGCCGCCCCGGTCGGGCCGTTGAAGAGGTTCGAGACACCGCAGCAAACCTCATCGATACGGCTAAGGTCGGCGATGACGCGCATTTCTAGTGCGTCGCTGATGTTCCACAGCAGCTGGCCACGCAGGTCCCAACGATTACGATCGTTCAGCTTCGTGTTGTTGGTCTGATTGGTGAAGTAGCCGTCACGCTGGTTGAGTACGCCCGTGATGCTGAAGGCAGCATCTTCGTTGATCGGGGCATTGAACTTGCCCTTCGCGATCGTCTGCGCGTAATTGCCGATCGTGAGTTCGACCATGCCGCCCGTCTCGAACGTCGGCTTTTGCGTCACGACGCTGATGACGCCCGCCGACGCGTTCTGACCAAACAGCGTGCTCTGCGGACCACGAAGCACCTCAACACGCTGCACGTCGACGAGATCGCCGATGGCGCCGGCCGAACGTGAGCGGTAGACGCCGTCAATGAAGACACCCACCGAAGGCTCGATGCCCGGGTTGTTCGCGCCGTTGCCGAAGCCGCGGATCACGAAATTGGTCTGGGTGGAGGTTTGCAGGGTCGTCACCCGCAGGGACGGAACGATCGATGCGAGATCGGTGATGTCCTGGATGGACGCCTTGTTGATCGTCTCGACTGACGTGACGGTCACAGCGACCGGAACGTCCTGCAGGGTCTGCTCACGCTTGGTGGCGGTGACCACAACTTCCTCGAGACCCTCGACGTTCTGCGCAACCGCGGTGCCCGAAAGCAGCGTGGCCGCAACGGCGAGACCCACAGCTTTGACTGACTTCATTGAAACGCCCCTTTGTTGTATGCGACCCAGCCTTCGGCCTTTCGGCCGCGCTGATCCGCTCGATTTGCGAGTCAAGCGCTGATTCTAAACCCAAACCTTCAAAAAGCACTGCATCCCGGACTGTATTAAAAAAACAACACTTTCGGCTCGGATGGTCGCGATGGCTGATCTTGAGACCCGAAGATATTGAGGGCAGGGTAGATTTCGGATTTAATGCGCAAGTTTTTTCCCCGACCGTCTGGTCTGTCCAAGGAGTTGTATATGCGCAACAAGATGGTTGCTCTCTTCGTCGCCGCCGCAATCGCGCAGGTGTCGACGGTTCCCGGTTTCGCCCAGGGTTCTGAGGCGGACACTCTCGAACAAGTGGTCGTCACCGGTACGCGTGTGGCCAACCGCTCGGTTCTCGATACGGCCGCTCCGGTCGATGTGGTCTCGAGCGACGCGCTGCAAAACCTCGGCGTGGCGGAGATCAATCAGGCCCTCTCGGTCGTGTTGCCCTCATTCAACTTCCCGCGCCCGGGTCTGACGGACGGTACCGATACGGTCCGCCCGGCCACGCTGCGTGGTCTCGCGCCCGATCAGACATTGGTGCTCATCAACGGCAAGCGTCGGCACTCGGCCGCGCTCGTGAACGTCAACAGCTCGGTTGGTCGTGGATCGGCGGCCGTCGACTTGAACGCGCTGCCGTCCGCTGGCGTGCGCTCGATCGAAGTGCTGCGTGATGGCGCGTCGGCCCAGTACGGCTCCGACGCGATCGCGGGCGTCATCAACTTGCGCCTGCGCGAGGATCGCGAAGGCGGCGAGGCCACCGTCAGCTACGGCTGGCGTGATACCAGCTACGAGACGCTGACCGGAACGCCGCCCGCTGGGGCTGGCTGGTCCGCGCCTTCAGTGTTGTCGCGCAGCCGCTCGGATGGCGAGACGCTGACGGTGTCGGGCTGGAAGGGCTTTGCGCTGGGCGATGACGGATTTCTGACGGTCTCGGCAGAGTTCAAAGATCAGGAGCGCACGGAGCGCGGCGGCTGGGATTTCCGCCAGCAGTATCTAAAGCTGGCGAATGGTTCGTTCGATCCGCGTGAGTTGACCATCGACCGTTTCCTCGCGTGGTACGGCGAGCCGAAGATCGAGCAGGCCACGATCATGGCGAACATGGGAACCACGCTGGCCTCCGGCGGTGAGTTCTACGCCTCGGCGAGCTACCAGGATCGCTCGGCGGTCTCGGCGGGTTTCTACCGTCGCTCCGGTCAGACGGCTAACGTCGTCTCGATCTACCCCGATGGCTTTTTGCCGCAGATCGCGCCGGACGTGACGGACTACTCGCTGTCGGCGGGTGTGCGTTGGGAGCTTGGCTCGTGGGAGATGGACACCTCGTTGGGCTACGGCTTCAACGAAATGTTCTTCACCATTCAGAACACGCTGAACCGCTCGCTCGGCGCTGCCAGCAAGACCGAGTTCGATGCGGGTGGTTACGATTACGACCAGCTCGTGCTGAACATCTCGGGCGTGCGCGAAGTGGCCGTGTCTGCCTTCTCCTCGCCGCTGAACGTCGCGGTCGGCCTCGAGGCCCGTCGTGAGTCGTACAGCATCACGGCCGGCGAGCCGGATTCCTACCGTAACGGCGGCGTGCTCCTGCCCCTCGGTATCCTGGATGTCGCGACGGTGGCTTGCTCGGCCTCCAACCTCGCAGCGCCGGGCGCAGCGGGCTGCTTGGCGGTGCCGGGTGCGCAGGTGTTCCCCGGCTTCCAGCCTGCTAACGTCGTGGATGAGAGTCGCCGCGCGATCGGCGCGTACGTCGATCTCGAAGCGAACGTCACCGAGAAGCTGCTCGGCTCTGTCGCGTTGCGCGCTGAGGACTACAGCGACTTCGGCAGTAACCTGACGGGCAAGCTCTCGCTGCGTTACGACTTCACCGACGGGTTCGCGCTCCGTGGCTCTGCCTCGACGGGCTTCCGTGCGCCGTCGCTGCAGCAGCAGTACTTTGCGACGACCTCAACCAACTTCATCAACGGCGTGCCGTTTGAGATCGCGACTTTCCCGGTGACGGCGCCGGCAGCGATCGCGCTCGGTGCCAAGCCGCTCGAGGCTGAGGAGTCCACCAACTTCTCGCTCGGCGCGGTGGTGCGTGTTGGGGACTTCAGCCTCACGGTCGATGCGTATCGAATCGACATCGATGATCGCGTCGTGCTGACGGAAAACCTGAACCAGACTTCGGTACAGACCTTCCTAGCTAGCCGCGGCTTCACAGGGATCGGTGGTGCGCGCTTCTTCATTAACGGCGTCGACACAGAGACGACGGGCGTGGACATCGTGGCCACTTACCCGATCGTCACCGAGACGGCGGGTCGCTTCGATCTGACTGCGACGGCGAACTTCAACTCGAACGACGTGACCCGTCTGCCGCGTACTGCCGAGGTGGCGGCGATCAGCTCGTCGATCGCCCTGTTCGCGCGCAACAACCAGCTGACGTTTGAGCGTGGCTCGCCGGAGGATAAATTCTCCTTCAACGCCGGCTGGACGCTCGATCGCTTCGGCGCAACGCTGCGTGCGACGCGCTACGGCGATGTGCTCTCGCCGGGCACTACGGTCGCTTCGGACTTCCTGATGACGTCGAAGACCGTGTGGGATCTCGAGGCACGTTATGCACTCAACGACACCGTCAAGGTGGCGCTCGGTGCGGATAACGTGTTCGATGCCTACCCGGATCCGTTGCCGCCGTCCCTGAACACCACCGGTGCGACGTCGTTCTCGAACCTCGCGCCGTTCGGCCGCTCGGGTCGCTTCGTCTACGGACGCGTGTCGGTCAACTTCTGATCGCACGACGATGATCGAGGTGGCGCCCGAAGTCGCGTTGATGCGCGGCTTCGCGGCGCCGACCGATCTCCTGCTGGGCGCGGGGG
>JBMSXG010000007.1:0-55981 GCA_049425405.1 Steroidobacteraceae bacterium | reverse complement strand
TCGACGTTGTCGCCGCGGCCGCTTCTTTTAGGCATCTCAAAACCCCGGGTGGGCGGCTCATGTCCGCTGCGATGAGCTGCTGTGGTCGGCTGGGCTGGCACAGCGATGCTCGGGGTTATCGGTATGAGCGCCTCGATCCTCTGAGCGGTAAGCCCTGGCCCGAGATGCCCGCCATCTTTCGCTCGCTCGCCGCTCGAGCGGCTGCCGAGGCGGGCTATGCCTCCTTTGAGCCCGATGCCTGCCTCATCAACCGCTATGCGCCCGGTGCGAGCATGGGCAGTCATCGGGATGCCGACGAACAAGATTTCTCGCAGCCGATTGTGTCGGTGTCGCTCGGTGTGCCCGCGAGTTTTCGTTGGTATGGCGCGCAGCGCGCGGGGCAGGGCGTGCGCGTGCGTCTAGAGCCGGGTGACGTGCTGGTGTGGGGTGGGGCGGCACGCTGCGGTTATCACGCCGTCGGCAAGCCCGAGGGCGGAGTGCGCTACAACCTCACCTTCCGACGCGCGGGATAAACGAGCGCGAGCTAAACGAGTACGCGCTCAATGCCGCCGTCGTTGGCGTGCGCCACGTAATCACGCATCCAGTGCTCGCCGAGCACGTGTTTGGCGATCTCGACGACGATGTAGTCGGCATCGAGCGCCGTCTCGTCCTGATAGCGGGCGAGACCCTGCAGGCAGGACGGGCAGGAGGTGAGTACCTTCACCTCGCCCTGGAAGCCATCGGCACGCGCTGCTTTCGCGCCTTTCTGCATTTCTTCGGCCTTGCGGAAGCGCACCTGGGTTGAGACATCCGGACGGGCCACGGCAAACGTCCCCGACTCGCCGCAACAGCGATCGTTCTTGACGACTTTGCCATTCATCTCGGCGTTCATGAGTTGATTGACGACCTTGAGCGGCTCGTGCGATTTCATCGGGGAGTGGCAGGGGTCGTGGTACAGGTAGCGCACACCCGTCACGCCCTCGAGGCGTACGCCCTTCTCCATGAGAAACTCGTGGATATCGACGATGCGTGAGCCGGGGAAGATCTTCTCGAACTCGTAGCCCTGCAGCTGATCGAAGCAGGTGCCGCAGCTGACCACCACGGTCTTGATGTCGAGATAGTTGAGCGTATTGGCGACACGGTGGAAGAGCACGCGATTGTCGGTGATCATCTTCTCGGCTTTGTCGAATTCACCCGACCCGCGTTGCGGGTAGCCGCAGCACAAATAGCCTGGGGGCAGAACCGTCTGTACGCCCACGTGCCAAAGCATGGCCTGCGTGGCGAGCCCCACCTGCGAGAACAGCCGCTCCGAGCCGCAGCCCGGGAAATAGAACACGGCCTCAGCATCCGAGCGCGTGGCGCGCGGGTTACGGATCACCGGAACGTAGTTCTTGTCCTCGATGTCGAGCAGCGCACGGGCGGTTTTTTTCGGTACGCCCGCCGGCATACGGCGATTGACGAAGTGCACCACTTGTTCGCGGACCGGCGGCTTACCGGTAGTGGCGGGCGGCGCGCTGATCTGCCGCTTGGCGAAAGCCTTGAAGAGCTGATGCCCAGCACGCTGTGCCTTAAAGCCCCACTCGATCATCCCGGTGCGCAATAGTTTGATTGTCTCTGGGTTGGTCGCATTGAGGAAAGCCATCGAGGCGGCGGTGCCCGGGTTGAAGCGCTTCTTGCCCATGCGACGCAGCAGATCGCGCATAGCCATCGAGACATCGCCGAAGTCGATGTCGACCGGGCAGGGAGACTCGCATTTGTGGCACACGGTGCAGTGATCCGCGACATCGCTAAACTCATCCCAATGCCGGATCGACACGCCGCGACGGGTCTGCTCTTCGTAAAGGAAGGCTTCCATCAGCAGCGAGGTCGCGAGAATCTTGTTACGCGGACTGTAGAGCAGGTTGGCCCGTGGCACGTGGGTTGCGCAGACCGGTTTGCACTTGCCGCAGCGCAGACAGTCTTTGATCGCACCCGAGATCGTGCCGAGATCAGACTGCTGCATGATCAGCGATTCGTGACCGAGCAGGTTGAAGCTCGGCGTGTAGGCACGACGCAGATCGCCACCCGGTAGCAGTTTGCCGCGATTGAAGCGCCCCTCGGGATCGATACGCTGCTTATAATCGCGCAGCCCCGCGAGCTCATCGTCGGTGAGGAACTCGAGCTTGGTGATGCCGATGCCGTGCTCGCCTGAAATCACGCCGCCAAGATCGCGCGCGAGCTGCATGATCTGGGCCACGGCGGCATTCGCCTCCTGCAGCATCAGATAGTCGTCGGAGTTCACCGGAATGTTGGTGTGCACATTGCCATCGCCGGCATGCATGTGCAGCGCCACCCAGACGCGGCCCTTCAGCACACGCTGGTGAATCGCTGCGATCTCGGTCCGGATCGGCGCGAAAGCATCGCCCGCGAACAGTTCGAACAGCGGCTCGCGCAGCTCCTTTTTCCAACTGATGCGTACGCTGCGATCCTGCAGCGATGAGAAGGTCTGATCGAGGCGGAAGCTCAGATCGCCCCAGCGGTTGCGTACTTCTACGAGCAGTTGTCGTGCGCGTGCAGGGCGATCTCCCAGGATCTCGTTACGGGAGAGGGCATCGAGCTCGGCATCGCCGGTCTTGCCGAGGCGCAGCTCGCCGCGCAAATAGTCTTCGAGCGCATCGACGAGGCGTAACTTGTTAGCGATCGACAGCTCGATATTGATGCGCTCGACCGCGTCGGTGTAGTCGCCAAGACGCGGCAGCGGGATGACGACATCCTCGTTGATCTTGAATGCGTTGGTATGTTTGGCGATGGCTGCCGTGCGTGCACGATCAAGCCAGAACTTCTTGCGTGCATCAGCGCCGACAGCGATGAAGCCCTCGCCGCCACGCTGGTTGGCGATGCGAACGACATCTGAAGTGGTGCGTGCCACAGCCGATTCGTCATCGCCCACGATGTCGCCGATCAGCACCATCTTGGGTAGTGCGGCGCGGCGGCTCTTGGTGACATAGCCCACGGCCTTGAGATAGCGCTCATCGAGATGCTCGAGGCCGGCGAGCTTCACGCCGTGGGCACGATCGGCCTGCTCGAGATGGCCGGTAATCTCGACGATGCAGGGGATGGACTCACGCGCCTGACCAAAGAATTCAAGGCAAACCGTGCGTATGTGCTTCGGCATGCGATGCACGACCCAGCGCGAGGCCGTGATGAGCCCATCGCAGCCTTCTTTTTGCACTCCAGGTAGGCCGCCGAGGAACTTGTCGGTGACGTCCTTACCGAGGCCCGCTTTACGGAACATGGACCCCGGCATCGTCAGTCGCTCGGAGCGCAGCACCCGCGCCTGCTCGGCCGGAACGCGACCGTCTTTCCAGGTGAGGCGCCACTCGACTTCGGCAGCATCGTGGATCTTGCCGAGGTTATGACCGATGCGTTCGACCTCGAGCCAGTTACCCTCAGGGTCGACCATGCGCCACCAAGCGAGGTTGTCGACCGCGGTGCCCCAGAGCACGGCCTTCTTGCCGCCGGCGTTCATCGCGATGTTGCCGCCGATGCAGGAGGCATCGATGGAGGTGGGGTCGACGGCGAAGACGAAGCCCGCCCGCTCGGCCGCCTCTGCGACGCGCTTGGTGACGACACCGGCTTCTGAGTACACGGTGGGTACGGTGCGTTCGGCGCCGGGGCTGCCGACGCCGGGCAGCGCGACGTGCTCCACCTCGGAGACACGCTCCAGTTTTTCGGTGTTGAACACGGCCGACAGCGGCGTGAGCGGGATGGCGCCGCCGGTGTAGCCCGTGCCGCCGCCGCGCGGGATGATGCTAAGACCGAGTTCGATGCAGGCACGCACAAGGCCTGGGATCTCATCTTCAGCGTCAGGGCAGAGGACGACGAAGGGGTAGTCGACACGCCAGTCGGTGGCGTCGGTGACGTGGGAGACGCGCGCGAACGCATCGAAGCGGATCGCATCCGATCGGACGTGACGACCGAGCAGCCGGCGGGCGCGATCACGCAGCTTGATCGTCCGCGTGAACCCGCCTGCGAAATCCTTGACGGCGCGCTCGGCTGCCGCCAGCAGCAAGCCGACCTTGCGATCACGCTCGAGCTCAGCGGCGGTGGAGCCCGTCTCGCGCCGAAGTTCGATCTCAGCGAGGCGATGCTCGAGCGCTTCGATCAGCAGTCTGCGACGACGCGGATTGTCGAGCAGGTCGTCCTCGAGGAAAGGGTTGCGTTGCACGGCCCAGATATCGCCGAGCACCTCGTAAAGCATGCGCGCCGAACGTCCGGTACGTCGCTCACCGCGCAACTCGTCGAGCAGCGACCAGCAGTCCTCGCCCAGCAGTCGGATGACGATCTCGCGATCCGAAAACGAGGTGTAGTTGTACGGGATCTCGCGGATGCGCGGCGAGGCGCTCTCCGACGATGCGAACAACGGCAATTCGGCGGCGACGGCGTTCATGGGAGGAAGCCATTGTCCCACCGTTGCCCTATCATTTGGGGCCTTTATGAGCCGGACACCCGACCGCAACCCACAGGCCGCCCAGATGGCCGACGAGTCGATGGTGCGTACGCTGCGATTCCAGACTGAGGCCGTCTGGCCACAGGAATCGCGGCTGCTTTCTCGCTACGCGTTACCCGCCGGTGCGCGCATCCTCGATCTGGGCTGCGGTACGGGTGAGGCGACTTTGCGTTTGGCGGCAATCTTTCCCGGGGCGTCGCGGATCATCGGGGTGGATGTGATGGCCTCGCTATTGGCGATCGCGCGCGAGGCGCAGCGAGCCGCTGCCGTCGGGCCGGTGGTGTCGTTCGAGCACGGGGATGGCTACGCCCTCGACTATCCGACCGGGCATTTCGACCTCGTACTCTGCCGTCACGTGACCCAGCTGCTGCCGCAGCCTGAACGGGTGCTTGCCGAGTTGTGCCGCGTGCTTGCGCCCGGCGGCTGGATTCATGTCGTTTCGGAAGACTACGGCATGCTTCACTTTCCCGTACGAGGCGCGATCGACCCCGATCGGCTCTGGCATGAGGCCGTGGTGCGCTTCACCTCGGCGACCGGTACGGATGCGCGTGTGGGTCGTCGGACACTGCCGATGTTGCGTGCGCTTGGGTTGACGCACCTCAGTGTCCAGTACCTCACGCTCGATACCGAACGCGTACCGCGCGAGACCTTGGCCGGGATTTTTTTGGCTTGGCGAGATGGCTATGCGCCGGTGCTCGCCGAGGCGTCAGGCGAATCGCTTGAGACCATTCGCGCTTACTTCGATGCGGTGATCGCGAGTGCGCGCGATCCCGAGTCCTACGGCGTGTGGCACCTACCCGTGATCGCAGGGCGACGTCCATGAGCCAGCGTTTCACGCTGCGATCGTTCGCGACAGCCGAACCCGAGGCGTGTGTCACGGTGAGCGTCGAGATCGGCGCGAGCTGGGTGCTCGAGTATCGCGTGAACGGTATCGACTCACTCGAGTGGCCCGGGCCCGTGGCGCAGCCGACGCGGCGCGATGGCTTGTGGCATCACACCTGCGGCGAGTGCTTCGTCGCTGATCCGTCGGGTAGCGGCTATCTGGAGTTCAACTTTTCTCCGAGCGGGGATTGGGCGGCTTATCGATTTGCCGATGTCCGTCGCGACATGCGGCAGCACGAGTGGCCGGGCCCATCGCCGCAGAGTGAGCAAATCGCGATGGGGGCATGGCGGGTGATCCTGCCTGTCCAAGCGCTGGGCTACGCCGGATCGAGCGCAGTCCGGCGTCGCATCGGACTATCGGTTGTTGCCCGCGGTGCGCGGGGTCACAGTTACTGGGCCTTGCACCATCCCGGTGCACAGCCGAATTTTCACGACCCCGCCGGATTCATCGCGAGTCTTGAGGTGCCCGGACCATGAACTTTGGAATCGATCGACTGCTCAGCGAACCGACTTGGCAGCGCCAGCTCGCGGGTCGACGGCTCGGACTGCTTGCGCATCCGGCGTCGATGACCGCGGATTTTCGGCACAGCCTCGATGCTCTCGCGGCCTTGCCCGGTCTGCGTCTGACGGTGGCCTTCGGTCCGCAGCACGGCCTGCGGGGCGACAAGCAGGACAACATGATCGAATCGCCGGACTTCACCGATCCGGTGCATGGAATACCGGTCTTCAGTTTGTACGGCACAGTGCGTCGACCAACCGCAGCCATGCTCGCTCATTGCGACGTCTTGCTGGTCGACCTGCAGGATCTCGGCTGTCGTATCTACACCTTCGTCACCACGCTGCGTTACGTACTCGAGGCCGCAGCCGCTGCAGGCGTTGAGGTCTGGGTGCTCGATCGCCCCAACCCTGTCGGGCGTCCGGTCGAGGGTCTCGCGCTGCGCGCAGGCTGGGAGAGCTTCGTCGGCGCGGGAGCCATGCCGATGCGTCACGGCCTCACGCTCGGCGAGCTGGCGCGTTGGTTCGTCAAAGAATTTCGGCTGTCGGTCCCACTGACCGTCCTCGATTTGCAAGGCTGGCAGCCCGAGGCTGCGCCGGGTTATGGCTGGCCGCTGCACCAGCGCAGCTGGGTCAATCCGAGCCCCAACGCCCCCAATCTGTTCATGGCGCGCGCTTACGCGGGAACGGTGATGCTCGAGGGCACCACGCTATCCGAGGGGCGTGGCACGACACGACCGTTGGAGCTGTTTGGTGCGCCGGATCTCGATGCCGGGCGTTTACTGCGAGAGATGCACGCGCTCGCACCGCAGTGGCTTGCAGGTTGCCGGTTGCGTGAATGCTGGTTCGAGCCCACCTTTCACAAGCATGCCGGCAAGTTATGCCACGGTATCCAAATCCATGTGGACGATGGTGCTTACGATCACGCCGCTTTCCGGCCTTGGCGGCTGCAAGCGCTTGCGTTCAAGGCGCTGCGCCGCTTGGCGCCTGACTATCCGCTGTGGCGGGATTTCCCCTACGAATATGAGACGACGCGACTCGCGATCGATGTGATCAACGGCAGTACGCTGCTACGCGAGTGGGTGGACGATGCCGCCGCGACGCCGGCGGATCTTGAACAGCTGGCGAGTCGTGACGAGCGCGCCTGGCGGGCGGAACATCCGCAGGTATTTGCGTAGTTCTCCGAATGGGCGTGGGGGCAAGCGCCACGCACACTTGTTCGCTGCCCGGAAAAAGGGCTTATGAACTTTGAGGAGAATCCAATGTCCCAAATGAACACCGACCGCCTGCGCGAGGACTTTCAGCGCGTGATGGGTGATGCCGAAATGCTGTTTCGTGAGACGGCCAACAAGGCCGGCGATCGCCTGCGTGAGACGAACGATCAGGCTGTGAGTTATGTCCGACGACGTCCGTGGCAGTCGCTCGGCGTAGCGCTGATGGCTGGGACGCTGCTCGGAATGCTGATGTCTCGCCGGTCCCGCTGAGAGGATTCGTTTGCTGAGGTTTCTCCGCGCCGCGATCACCCTCGTGCCCAGAATCTGGGGCGCGCAGATCGCGGCGCATCTCCAGCGCACGGCAAGTCTCGTGCTCTGGATGATGGTGCTCGCGTTCTTCAGTGTGCTCGCGGTGCTCGCAGCCGCCGTGACGATAGTCGTGGCGCTATGGGAGCAGGGGCTGCTCGCCGCAGCGCTTGTCGCACTGCTGTTTCTGGCGGCAGCCGGGGTGGCAGCTTGGCGAGTTAAGCGCCTGCTGCACGACCCCCTAGAAACGGATTAACGCTTGCTGACCTTGATGCGGCGGCCGCGGTTCGAGTTCTTTTGACGCAGCGACAGTCGCAGCGCGAAAGCCTTGAAGGTAATGGCGGCTACCGAGCGGCGCAGAGCCTTGGCGATCTTGGCGGTGGACATTTTGCCAGCCAGCTTGCGCAGCTTGGCTTCATCGGCAGCGCTCCATTGAGCGACGTTACGGGCTTTCCGTCCGGATTTCTTTGCTTTAGCCATTTGAAATTCTTTGCCTGAGTGTTTTGGACCGAGCGCGGATTCTAAGGGGAGAAACGCGCTCTGCCTATAAGAGTTCTGTGCAGCGACGCACGTAACTAGTCGGCGGCAACGAACCCCCGCTTGCGCATTAGGGCATCGATGCCGGCATCACGTCCCCGGAACGCTCGATAGGCGTCGGCCGGGTCGAGCGTATTACCTGTGGAGAAGACGTTCTGCTGCAGTCGCTGTACGACCTCGCGATCCCAGGCGCCGCCGCCTTGGGTGAACGCCTCCCAGGCGTCGGCCGTGAGCGTGTCGGACCAGAGGTAGCTGTAATAGCCGGCCGAGTAGCCGTCGCCAGAGAAAATATGACCAAATTGCGGCGTGCGATGACGCATCACGATTTCTCGCGGCATCCCGAGCGCAGCCAGAGTCTCGCGCTCGAAGCGATCCGGGTCGATGCGCGACTCGGGTGAGGCCGTGAGATGCAGCTTCATGTCGATCAGGGCAGCGGCGAGATACTCCACTGTTGCAAAACCCTGGTTGAAAGTCTTGGCTCGCTCGACCTTGGCGACGAGCTCTGCCGGGATCGGCTTACCCGTGACGTGATGCACCGCGAAGCGATCGAGCACTTCCTTGACAGGTAACCAGTGCTCGAGCAGCTGCGAGGGAAACTCGACGTAGTCGCGGGCGACGTTGGTGCCCGAGACGCTCGGGTAGTTCACGTTTGAGGATAGTCCGTGCAGGGCGTGGCCGAACTCATGAAACAGTGTGACGGCATCGTCCCAGCTGATGAGCACGGGCTCGCCCGGCTTGCCTTTCACGAAGTTGGAGTTGTTCGACACGATCGTTTTGACATCGCCGTCGAAGCGCTCCTGATTGCGATACGCGTTCATCCATGCACCTGACTGCTTGCCGACGCGAGCGTATGGATCGAAGTACCACAGGCCGATCAGCTGACCTTTGGCATCATCGACGCGCCAGACCCGCACGTCCGGGTGGTAGACGGGCACGCTGCCCTGCGGCAGAGCCGTGAAAGTCATGCCGAAGAGTTCGCGCGCGACGTAGAACATGCCCTCACGCAACTTGTCGAGCTGCAGATAGGGCTTCAGTTCGTTGGTGTCGAGGTCGTACTTCGCCTTGCGGACCTTCTCAGCGTAGAAGCGGTAGTCCCACGGTTCGATGGTGATGGCCGCGCCCTCGGCATCGGCGATCTTCTGCATGTCGGCGACTTCCTCGCGCACGCGGGCGACCGCCGGCTTCCAGACGGCCTCCATGAGTGTCATCGCGCGTTCGGGTGAGCCCGCCATCGAGTTCTCGAGACGCCAGTGGGCGTGGGTGGCGAAACCCAATAACCGCGCGCGCTCGGCACGCAGCTGCAGGATTTCGGAGATGATGGCGTTGTTGTCGCGGGCGTCGCCGTTATCGCCCCGATTCACGAACGTACGCCAGACTTTTTCGCGCAGATCGCGTCGAGTGGAATAGGTCAGAAAAGGCTCGACCGAGGAGCGCGTGTTCGCGATGACCCACTGACCTTTCTTGCCGCGCCGCTCGGCATCGGCGGCGAAGCCTGTACGCAACGAGTCGGGCAGCCCGGCAAGTTCTGACTCGCTCGCGAGCGCCAAGAACTGTTGACTCTCATCGGCGAGCAGATTCTGGCTGAAGCGCGTGAAGAGGCCCGCGAGCTGCTGGTTGATGTCGGCCAGGCGCTTCTTGGCCGGCGCATCGAGCCGCGCACCGGCACGTACGAAGTTGGTGTAAACGAGCCAGGTCAGACGTTTTTCCTCGGCCGTGAGGCCCGAGTTTTCGCGAGCGGCGTACACCGCTGCGATGCGCTTGAATAGCTTGTCGTTCTGCGTGATCTCATCGCGAAAGCCGGCAAGCTTGGGCTCCATCTCGGTCTCGACCTTCTGCACCGCATCGTCCGAGAGCGTCGCACCATAGATGTAGTAGATGGTGCTGGCACGATCGAGCGCACGACCCGAGCGCTCCATCGCTGCGATGGTGTTTGCAAACGTCGGTGGCGCCGGATTGTTAGCGATGGCCTCGAGCTCGGCCCGGTTTAGTCGCATGCCTTCTTCGAGGGCAGGGGCGAGCAGGGTTGGCGAGGCCTGATCGAACGGCGGCACGCCGCCGAAGGGCCCGCTCCAGGGTGCGGTCAGGGGGTTGGCCGCAGCGGCGGTGCTGATGAGGACGGAGGTCATGATGAGCGATATGAGTTGGCGCATGGGCGGCAGAATAACACTGCCGGACTCAGACCGGCGCGTACTGCAAAGGCTCGCTGTCGAGATACCCCGTGCTCGCATCGGCCTGCCGATGCAGCTCGAGCAAGGTGTGCTGTAGTCGCTGACGCAGCGACTCGAGCGCCGTCTCATCGAGCGTATCGGAAACGCTGATCGGCTCACCGATGCGAACCAGCACCGTGGCGCCCGGTTTGGGTATCACGGTGCGATCCCAGGAGCGTTCCCAGCGCCAGCCACGTGCAGTGGAGGCGGCGACGGGTAGCAGCAAGCTGCCGGTTTTCTGAGCGAGGGTGATCGTCCCAAGCTGCGCGATCCCGCGCGGCCCGCGCGAACCATCGATCGCGAGGCAGGAGTTGAGAGCGCGATCTTGACGCTGCGCCTTAATCATCTCGACGAGCGCACGGGCCCCACCCTTGCCCGACGAGCCACGTGCTACGCGAAAGCCGAGACCTTCCTCGATGCGTGCCATCGCCTCGCCATCGCGGCTCTGCGAGCACATCAGGATCCACCGCCCTTGTTCCGGCAAGCTGAAGTAATGCAGCAGCGCGAAGGTGCGGGCATGTAAGAAAGCACCTACCACCGGCTGACCCTGCCGGATGAGGTTATGCAGGATGTCGACGTCGGGTGAGTGATAGGTCCACGAGCGACCAAGGGCGCGGTACATCCGCCAGCCGAAAGGCGGCAAGACCTTATGTAGGAAGAATCGTCGAATGGGCTTGCGCGCCCGAGTCGCGCTCATGATCCCGTGCCGCGACCTTTGCGACCGCCCGAGGCATGTGCGTGAGCGAATGCGCCACTGGCCATCGCACCCACCACGGCGATCTCACCGGCGAGCGCGACGACGGCACAGATCTCTGCAAATTTGCCGGCCGTGCCGTTGCCGAGACAGCCCAGCATGCCGAGGCACTCGCGCGCCGTCGGCAGGAAGGTGCCACCGCCCACGGTGCCGACGATGAGATTCGGCAGCGTCACGGCGGCATAGAGATCACCCGCCGCATTCACTTCCATGCGTGTAATCGAGGTTGTGGCTTCGGACACGCAGGCGACGTCCTGACCACAGGCGATGAAAAGCGCGGCGAGGGCGTTGGCCACATTGCCTTGCAGACCGACGGCACCGGTTTGCGCCGCGCCATTGGTGGCCTGGTTCCAGCAGCGCGCCATCGCGGCGGCATCGGCTCGCCAATATCGCGTGATGGTGCGATTCGGGATCACGACCTCGGCGGAGGCATTGCGACCGCGAGCACCGAGGAAGGCCTGCGCCGAGGCGCGCTTGTCACCGGAGAGCACCGACTCGACAAGCCAACTCGTTGGTGCGTGCGGCATCTGCGGCAGCAGCATCTGGCAAACCGCCTGCGTCGCGAGAGTGACCATATTTTGGCCGGCGGCATCACCGGTCGAAAACTCGAGCATCATGTAGACGGTGTCGCCAAGCACCGAAGTCTTGGCGCTCTGCAGCCGACAGAATCGTGACGTGCTTGCCGCCGCCGCCTGCATCGCGGCGAATTGGTTCGGTAGCCACTCGGCTACCGCGAGCGCAGCGGTCAGATCGGCGAACGCAAAGCAGGGCGCACGACCGACGAGTTCGCGGGTACAGGCAGCGCGGGCACCGCCGCAGCGGTTGATCACATTGAACGCGTGCTGGAAGGAGGCAACCAGCGTGCCCTCGCTCGTCGCGAGCGGCACGATGAAATCTCCGCGCGCCCGCACGCCTTCGATATGGACGGGCCCGGCGATACCAAGCGGCACCTGAGCGAAGCCGACAAAACCTTCGATGCTCCCCGCGAGCGTCTCGGGCGCAAGTTCGGGACCCTGACCGCAGAGCGCATCGATGGCGAACCCTTCTTCGCGCAGCCGGATACGCCTCGCCTCGCGCGCCTCGCTCGAGGAGTCGGTGGTCGAGGGCAGACGACGCGGTCCGCTGCGTGCTTCATCGCTCATGAGTTGCCATTGTGAGGGGGGCGTTGGCGAGCGGCAACCGGCGCGCCGGGCTAGACTCTTTTGCATGCATCCCTTTCCTCATGTGTATCGAGTCTCGGCCGCGGCCACGCCCTCCGGGCACGTCGCACTCGACTCACCCGGCCTCATCGGTCTCGAGAGCGCGGGTCCGGTGGAGTTTGATGGTCCGGGTGATCGATGGTCGCCCGAGACCCTGCTGACGGCGGCACTCGTGGATTGCTTCGTACTGAGCTTTCGTGCGGTGGCCGGTGCATCACGTTTCGAGTGGCGGCGGCTCGACTGTCATGCGGAAGGCACGCTCGATCGTATCGAGCGGGTGACGCAGTTCACGGCATTTCGGTTGCGGGCCACGCTGCTCGTACCGAGCGGCGCTGATGTCGCGCGGGCTCGTACACTGCTGGAAAAATCGGAAACCGTTTGTCTGATCTCAAACTCGCTCAAGGCGAGCAAGCACCTCGAGATCGAGATCCGAACGGAAGACTGAGCCGCAGGCTCAGGGTGCCGACGCAGCCGGCGTCGCTTCCCCGAGCATCAGTCGGCGTACCTGCTCGGGTGCGACCAGGTGGCAGTAATGATTGCCACGAAAACTCTTCGGCATGATTTTCCAGCGCCAGTCCTCCCAGGCCGCAAACAGCGCCGTGGCGCGCAGGTGCAGACGGCCGTCGTTACCTGAGTAGGCGGCGGAAGGCGATTCGACCCAGCTCGAGCCCGTATAGCGCACCGCGTCGGCATCGAGCATCAGGCGAGACGGAGGATGTAGTACGCCCTCTCGCCGAGTGGCATCGAGATCGCGCCAAACCTCCATGACGACATCACGCTGGATGTCGCGACAACTGCGTAGCGGCAGGGTCGGATCGCGCGCCAACTGCGCGCCATGCACGGCACGCAGATGGTCTGCGCTCTTGGTTTTGCAGGAGATCTGCACGATCTCGCCAGCACCCGAGCGGGTGAGAAACTGATGCGTGCGCAGCGGTGAGGCTGCCGCCTTAGATTTTTTGAACGCCTCATAGTCGGGCTCGATGACGTTGTTAATGGGCAAGCGGGTATCGACGAGGCGGCGCTGCACTTCCGCACAGAAGCCCTCATGACTCAACCCGAGCCCGGCGCTGACCGCTTCGTTCGCCTGAGCGGGGATCATCGCCAGCAGGGTGAGTAGCAACGGCAGAGTGCGCGCAAAGTTCATTTGCGCACGAGTCTATCACCGCTGACCGAAGAGCCCGCGACGCGCCTCCTCGGTAATGATCGCCACCGCAGGGTGGGTAATACGGCGCTCGGTGGAGATCGCGTAGAACCGCGCTTTCAGATCGTCGGCCTGACCCACGCGCACCACATCAAACTGGCGGGTGATCTCCGCTTCGATGGCGAGCGGCGCCGCGAAGAGACCGACGCCATGTTGCGCGAAGGTTTTCACGAGCGCGCTGTCGTCGAGCTCGCCAACCACCTTCGGGGTGAGCTGATGGGTGGCGAGCCAGTGTTCGAGCACGCGCCGATTAGCGCTGCGGTCGGTGGGTAGCAACAGCGGCGCACCGTCCAGGCTGCGGGGAAAGCCGCGGCGCAGGCGCTTGGCGAGCTCGCGCGTCCCAAAAAAACCGATTTCAGTTTCACCGAGCATGTGGCTGAAGGCTTTGATCGAAGCGTCTGCCGGTACGGCACTGGTTGAGAGCACCAGATCCAGCCGGTGGGCGGCAAGGTCCGTCAGCAGCTCTGGCAGCGGGCCTTCGTGGCAGACGATATGAAACGGACCATCGCCGGTCAGCAGCGGGCGCAGGATGCGCCAGGTGATCAGTTTAGGCACGGCATCGGCGACGCCGATGGTCACCGAGCGCCGGCCACGGTCCCGCGCACCGCGCAGCACGCTGGCGAGCTCGACGCCACGGGGGAAGATTTCCTCGGCGTAGCTGAAGGCGATCTGGCCGAGCTCGGTCGGCACGAGCCGTCTTCCCTGTTTCTCAAACAGCGCGCCCTGAACCTGCTCCTCGAGCAGCTTGAGCTGACCGCTGACGGTCTGGGGCGTCAGGTTCAGCGCGCGCGCGGCCGCGGCGATGCTGCCCTCGCGGACCACGGTCCAGAAATACAGCAGATGGGCGTAATTGAGGTGCCGCATGAATACTTCGGGAAAACCGATGTCTAGGATAAGAATAATCGATTTTACGGAGGTATGGCGCACCGCTAGTCTGCGCCCCATGCCGCTCCCGATTCCGTACCACGAGGTGGGTCGCCACGCATTGATGCCCGAGGCCGGGCACGACGAGACCGTGCGCTTCGATGTCATCGCCCACCTGAATCTATTTGCCGCGCAGCGCTTTTCGGCCGATGTAGCCCGTGCCTACGAGTCACGGGCGCTGCCGGCCTGGCGTATGCGTCACGGACGAGCGCCCCAAGACCGGCACGAGGTTCGAGACGCCATGGTGCGCGATCCGGCCTACCGCGCCTGGAGTCTTTTGCGGCGCAACACCATGGAGATGCGCCAGCACGCTGGACGTCAGCTCGTCGGGCGTCAGGCCGAGGCGCTGCGTACCCGCGCGCAGGCCCTCAACACCGATTCGGACGGTCGGGTATGGCCGACGCTGCGCCTCGATCCGTCATTCGAGCCGCCGCGCTACGTCGCGGCGGTCGATCAGCACTTGATGCAAGGCGGGTACGTCGCAGAAGCCGTCGAGGGCGATGTGTCGAACCCAGCCAATTACGATGCGGGCATTTTCGCCACCGTCGGCGGCAGCGCCGGTCGCTGGAGCGATGCGGCCGGTCGCGCGCTCGTGGCGTGGTTGCGCCGCGAGCATCCCGCGTTACAGCCGACGCGCATCGTCGATCTTGGCTGCGGGCTCGGGCACAACACGCTGCCGCTGAGAGAAGCATTTCCCCAGGCTGAGATCATCGCCCTCGACGTCGCCGCGCCGATGCTGCGCTACGGACATGCGCGGGCGCGCGCCCTCGGGATCACCAACGTGAATTTCTGGCAGGAGGACGCGAGCCGCACCTCAATCGAGACGGACTCCTGCGATCTCGTCTTCACCACCATGGTGCTGCACGAGACCTCGCGTGAAGCGTTGCCGCGGATATTCGCTGAGGCGCATCGTCTGCTGCGCGCGGGCGGGCTCACGATCCATCTGGAGCAGCCGAGCTATCGCGGGCTTGCGCCTTTCGAGCAATTCATGCGCGACTGGGACGGCCGTCACAACAACGAGCCGTTCTGGAGCGCGCTGCACGAGACCGACCTGCCGGCGCTGCTGGTGCGCGCAGGGTTCGGGTCGGGCAACGTGTTCGAGAGCCGTTGCGTTGCGCCGTCCTGGCGTCCCGGCCCCTCGGCTCAAGAAGATTTCGGGCGTGCGCCTGCGTGGTATGCGGTGGGTGCCTGGCAAGCGGTGAAGGGACATGGACCACCACCTCCCATCCAATGCTGACCCCACCTCCGAGGCCGCATCGCTGCTTCGTGGGCGCCGCCCGGAATTCACCGACGATCCGATGCTCGATCGGCTCTACGGTGTGACCCTTGCGCTGGTGTCTGAGCTGGCGGTGACGCGAGCGCGGCTCGACACGATCGAACGTCTGCTCGAGCGACGCGAGTTGCTGCCAAGCTCGAGCATCGAGGCCTTCCGCCCTGAGGCTCACGAGGCCGAGGCGCGGGCGCGCATGCACGAGCAGTATCTGGAAAGGGTCCTGCGCGCCCTGCAGGACTGATTGAGTCAGCGCGCTTCGGGGTTGCCGATCACCGTCAACGAGTCGTTCAAACCGATGCCGCGCCGCGCCGCTTCTCCTGCGCGTAATTCGAGTACCCATTTGACGGGCCCATCGGGTCCGATCGGTTCGAGCGAGTGAGGCGTACGACGTTCGAACGCGCCGATTAGCTTGCCGCGTGCATCAAAGAAAAGAATATCGAGCGGTATGAACGTGTTTTTCATCCAAAACGAGGTGGGCCGCGGCCGCTCGTTGACGAACAGCATGCCCTGATCGGCGGGTAGGTCTCGAACGAACATCAGGCCCTGACGCTGACGCGCCGGCGTATCGGCGATCCACACCGAGAAGCGATGGGCTCGCCCAGCCGCGCTCGTCACCGTCACCATTCCGCTCGGAAAACTCGCCAAATCCGCGAGAGGCTCCTGTCCGTGCGCGAGCGGCGCGAGTCCGCCGAATGCGAGTCCGCCGAGTGTGAGCAGCGCCGACAGGGCAATGCGAATCATCGAACGAGCATACCTTGCGTGACGGCTTCGACGAATTCTCGGGTGCGGTGCCACACCGCTAAGCGCTCGCTAAGCGCGGCTCGGCCGGCCTCAGAGATTCGGTAATAGCGGCGTGGAGGGCCCGAATAGGACGGCGCGATACGGCTCGTGAGCCAGCCGCGCGAGGCCATCGTGCGCAGCAGCGGGTAGATCGTCCCCGGGCTGAACGGCAATTCTCCGCCGAGTGCGCGCAGTCGTTTGGCGATGTCATAGGGGTAGAGGTCCTCATCGCTGGCGGCGAGGACGGCGAGCAGCGCGAGCCCGATCAGGCCGGCGTGAAGATCTTTGCGAAACTGGCGTTCAGACATCCGTTGACCAGAATTATCTACTACGCAGTAATATGTATCAATTACTATTACATGTTAAATACCAGTACGTCGACGGTCGGCAATCCCCTGCTAGAGTGTTTCGCATGTCGTCACGTCTTCTCGCCCTCGCAGTCGGTCTGCTGCTCGCGAGTTGCAGCAGCCTCGGGCTTCGACTTCAGCCACCGGTGCTCTCGTTCGTCGATGCGCAATTGGTGCGCGGAAACCTGCTCGAGCAACGCCTACGTGTGCGACTCAAAGTTCAGAATCCCAACGATCGAGTGCTCGCGGTGCGCGGTGCGAGCTACAGCGTTGAGGTCGCCGGTGAGGAGCTCGGTCGCGGCGTGAGCAGCAGCAACTTCGTCGTGCCAGCACGCGGCAGTGCCGAGTTCGATCTGCTGGTGACCGCCAATCTGGCGCCGATCTTGCTCAAGGTCGCGGCGCGTCTCGGCTCGACCAAAGAAATTCCTTACCGTCTGCGCGGTGAGGTGCGAATGGCCAGCGGGATCGTGCGAACGGTCCCGTTCGATGAGCGCGGCACGCTGCGTCTGCGCTGACTCGTCAATGACCTGGCGTCGGTTCGCATTGCTGCTCGTGGTGATGGCCGTGGTGGTCGGTTCGGCCTGGGTAGGCTGGACCGTGGCGCACTGGCCGCATGCGCGCTGACCCGTCGTATTTCCTCTCAGCGCAGGAATTCGCGCTGATCGAGCGCCTGCTCGCCACGCTGGACCGTCGGCCCCAAGCCGCTTCCGCCGGTGCGTTCGCAACGACTGCCGCGAAGACCGCCGATCTGTTTCGACGCTGGTCAGGGGTTTCCCTGCGACGTTTCATCGAGGTCGCGAATGATCAATCGTCCGTGTTTGCGGCGGCGCATGCGTTGGCATTACGGGGTACGGGTCGCTTGCATGATCGGACGCTGGCCTTCTCCCGGGGTGGCTCGCGCGAGCTCGTGTGGGGGCGGGCACGTTCGCCCTTCGGCGAATGCGTGATCGCGGAGTCGAGCGATGGCATCGTGGCGCTCGATTTCTTTGAGCTAACGCCGGTTCGGCAGCGTGCCTGGCTCGCGGGCCTAGCGGCGACGCAAGTCCGGCGTGACGATCGTCATGCCTCGGCGATGACGCGGCGGGTTTTCGTCCAGTCGGGGCGGCTCGATCTACACCTGCTCGGCACGCCCTTCCAGTCGCAGGTGTGGCGAGCTCTGGCTGCGGCCGACAGTTTCGGAACGCTCACTTATTCGGATCTCGCCCGCGATGTCGGTCGGCCGGGCGCCGCCCGTGCGGTCGGCAACGCGGTCGGCCGTAATCCGATCCTGTGGCTCATTCCTTGCCATCACGTGCTGCGCGCAGACGGGGCGCTCGGCGGCTTTCGGGCAGGGGTCGCCCGCAAGCGCGCCATGCTGGTCTGGGAGTCGCTGGCGATGGCCTCCTGACGGCCGTTTCACGGCCGCGGTAGCGGGCCGCGCATGCGATAATTTTGCCATGGCCGACACGCGTCAAACTGTCACGATCGTCAGCATCATCATCGCGGTGCTCGCTTCGGGCTGGGCCATCTACGCAACGCGTCACGCCGGGGCCGGCGCAGCCGCGATGGGTGGGCCGCCCATGGGTGGGCCGCCGATGGGGCGGAGTGGGCCGCCGGGCGGGCCACCGGGTGGTCCGCGCGGTGCCGCAATGCCCGTGCCCGTGGTCTCGCAGCTGGTGCGCGAAGAGTCGCTCGCCCGTGAGCTCAAAGCGCTCGGCACCGCGCGCGCCAACGAGGCCATCGAGCTCACTGCGAAAAGCGCCAACCTCGTCACCGCGGTCCGCTTTGCCGATGGCGAGTTGGTGAAAGCCGGCCAGGTACTCGTCGAGCTCGACAGTGCGCAGGCGCGAGCGGACCTCGCGGCGGCGACGGCCGCCCTCACCGAGAGCGAGCGGCAGTTCGAGCGCGCCCAAGAGTTACTGCCGACGCAGGCGCTGTCAAAGTCGCAGTTCGATCAAATCGTCGCCACCCGCAACGCAAATTCCGCGCGTGTCGATGCCTCCCGTGCACGGCTCGAAGACACGGTGATCCGTGCGCCCTTCGGCGGGCGCGTGGGTCTGCGTCGCGTGAGCGTGGGCAGCCTGATCAGTCCCGGCACGATCATCACGACGCTCGATGACACCAGTCTCATCAAGATCGACTTCGCCATTCCCGAGCGAGAGCTCACGGCGCTGCGTGAGGGTCTCTCCATCACCGTCCAGTCGAGTGCGTATCCCGGCCGATCCTTCACCGGTCGCGTGGCAAGCATCGATTCGCGCATCGATCCGACCAGCCGTTCTGTGCTGGTGCGTGCCGAGTTGCCAAACCGCGACGGCGTGCTCAAGCCCGGCATGTTCCTGAACGTCGAGCTGCTGCGGGATGCACGTTCTGCGATCGTGATCCCCGAAGAGGCGCTCGTCCCCGAGCAGGCCAAGCAATACGTCTACGTGGTCAAGGATGGCAATGCCGAGAAGCGCGAGGTACGTATCGGCGCGCGCCGTCCGGGCAGCGTCGAGATTCTCGATGGCGTGCGCGCAGGTGAGCGCGTCGTCGTCGAGGGTACGGTCAAGCTGCGTGACAGTGGGCCTGTGAAAGATTTGGCCACTGCGCCTGTGGTCTCGCGCGCGACAGCGGGGCAGCCGTGATCCTCTCTGATGTCTCGGTGCGCCGTCCGGTATTCGCGACGGTGTTGTCGCTGCTGTTGCTCATCCTCGGCCTGATGGCGGCGCTGCGGCTGACGATCCGCGAGTATCCCGATGTCAGTAGGCCGGTAGTCGGCGTGTCGGTGTTCTATCGCGGCGCGAATGCCGCCGTCATCGAATCGCGCGTCACGCAGGTGCTCGAGGATGAGATCGCCGGCATCGAGGGTGTCGAGAAGCTCACCTCGGCGAGCCGCGATGAGTTCGCGCGCATCAACATCGAGTTTGCGATCGATCGGGATCTCGACGATGCCGCCAACGACGTACGTGAACGCGTCTCGCGCGTCGCGGGTCGACTGCCCGATGAGATCGAGGCGCCGCAGATCACCAAGGTGGACGATGCGGCCGAGCCGCTGATGTACGTCAACTTTGCGAGTACCGAACGCAATGCGCTCGAGTTGACCGACTACGTCGAGCGATACGTCGCCGATCGCTTCGGATCGCTACCCGGGGTGGCCACGGTGCGCGCAGGGGGCGGCAGTCGCTATGCGATGCGCGTCTGGCTCGATCGCGAGGCGCTTGCGGCACGGCAACTGACCGTGGCCGACGTCGAGAGTGCGTTACGACGCGAGAATGTCGAGCTGCCAGCCGGCCGTATCGAATCGCGCGAGCGCGAGTTCACATTACGTACCCGAACCTCGCTCGATAGCGAAGACGATTTCCGCATGCTCGTCATCGGGCGCAGCGCCGACGGCTATCTCGTCCGACTTGGCGATGTAGCCGAGGTACGTCTCGCCGAGGAGGACCGACGCAATATCGCACGCTCCGACGGCATGCCGGGCGTGAGCCTCGGCATTGTGCCGACCTCCAAGGCCAACGTGCTGGATGTGTCGCGTGCTGTTCGCGCGGAGCTCGAAGAAATTCGTGCCGCGCTGCCAAAGGACATCAGTGGTGACATCAACCTCGACTTCTCGGTGTTCGTCGAGGAGTCAATGAGCAAGGTCGTCACGGTGCTACTCGAGACGCTGCTCATCGTGCTCGTGGTCATCTTCGTCTTTCTCGGCACGCTGCGCGCGACCCTTATTCCGGCGGTGACCATTCCGGTGTCGCTGCTCGCTGCAGCGATGGTGATGGCGCTACTCGGCTACTCGATCAATACGCTGACGCTGCTCGGGGCGGTGCTGGCGATTGGTCTGGTGGTGGACGATGCCATCGTCGTTCTCGAAAACATTGCGCGGCGTATCGAAGACGGCGAGCCAGCGTTGCTCGCCGCCGTTAACGGCAGCAAAGAAATCGGTTTCGCAGTGGTGGCGACCACGCTGGTGCTGATGGCGGTGTTCGTACCGGTATCCTACATGGAAGGTACGCTCGGACGGCTGTTCGGCGAGTTCGGTGTCACGGTGGCCGCAGCGGTGGGTTTCTCAGCGATCGTCGCGCTGTCGCTCACGCCGATGATGGCCTCCAAGCTCTTCGCCGGTGGGATTCAGCGCGGCGCGCTCGCCATCAAGCTCGACGGCTACTTCCAACGTCTCGCTGCGGCCTACGAGCGCAGTCTGCGTGCAGCGATGCAGGCGGGGCGGCCGCTACGTATCACTCTTGGCGCGGCGGCGGCGACCACGGCGGTGGTGGCGCTGTTCGTCTTCGGTCAGCCGGTGTCCTGGCTGAAGCTGCAGCAGGAGTTCGCGCCGCCCGAGGATCGCGCGATGATGCCGGTGATCGTGACCGCGCCGGAGGGCGCGAGTCTCGCCAATCTCGATCGATATCTGCGCCAACTCGAGGAGATCCTCGCGGCAGAAGTTGAAGCCGGCAACGTGCGTCGGCTGATTACCCGCTCGGGCTCTTGGGGCTCATCGGGCGATGTGAACGCCGGTACGGTCTACATGCCGATGACGCTGTGGGAAGAGCGGGAAGAGTCTGCACAAGAAGTGGCGCAGCGCGTGCGTCAGCGTACCGCTGGGATCTCGGGCGTACGCATCGTCGTCTTCACGCCGCCTTCACTCGGAGCCCGCGGTCTCGGCAAGCCCTTGCAGGTCGTACTTGGCGGTGGCGATTACGATGAGCTCGCGAGATGGCGCGATCAGGTGATGGAGCGTATCCAGCGTGAGAACCCGCGCATCTTGGCGCTCGAGTCCGACTACCAGGAGCGCAAGCCGCAGCTTCAGATCCGCGTCGATCGTAACCGTGCGGCCGATCTCGGCGTGTCGCTGCAAAACGTCGGTCGAACACTGGAGACAATGCTCGGCTCGCGCATCGTCACCACTTTCATGCGCCAGGGCGAGGAATACAACGTCGTGCTTCAGGCGCGCGATGAAGATCGCGCCACGATTGATGATCTTGGCAATCTCTACGTGCGCTCGGAGCGCTCGGGCGAGATGGTGCCTTTGAGCGCGCTCGTCAACGTCGAGGAGACGGCTGGCCCGAGCGCACTGCGGCGTTTCGATCGTCTGCGCTCGATTACCCTCAGTGCGAATCTCGCGCCCGGATATGCACTCGGGGATGCGCTGAGCTATGTCGAGAATGTCATCCGCGAGGAGATCCCGCAGGGCGTACAGATTGGCTATGACGGGGAGTCCCGCGAGCTGAAGCAGTCGGGCGGTCGGCTGTGGCTGACGTTCGCGTTTGCACTGCTGATCGTTTATCTCGTTTTAGCGGCACAGTTCGAGAGCTTCATTCATCCGCTCGTGATCCTCGCGACGGTACCGCTCGCTATCAACGGTGCGCTGATCGGACTGTGGCTTTTCAACGCGTCCATCAATGTCTTCAGTCAAATCGGTGCCATCATGCTGATCGGCATTGCCTGTAAGAATGGCATCCTGATCGTGGAGTTCGCCAACCAGCTGCGAGATCGCGGTATCGAGTTCGTCGAGTCGGTCATCGAGGCTGCGACGATTCGTTTACGACCGGTGCTGATGACGAGCCTGTGCACGGCCTTCGGCGCGGTTCCGCTGATGATCTCCTCCGGGGCCGGTGCCGAGAGCCGGCGGGCGATCGGTGCAGCCGTGTTCTTTGGTACGGTCTTTGCCGTTGCGCTAACGCTGTACATCGTTCCGGCGCTCTACGCGCTGATCGCGCGTCGTACGACGTCGCCCCATTACGTGAGTGATCTGATTGACCGACTGACCTCTAACCAAAAGACAGGAGTGACCTCATGACCACCGCACTTTGGGTATTACTCGTGACTCTGCTGCTGCCAATCGTCTGCGCCGGGCTCTCCAAGGCCGGCGGCCCCGATCGTTACGACAACGCCAATCCGCGCGAGTGGCTCGCGCGCCGAACGGGCCGCCAGGCGCGCGCCAATGCCGCACAGGCGAACTCCTGGGAGGCGCTCGCAGGCTATGTTGCCGGTCTCCTCGCCGCTTTTATCGGCGGAGCGGATCCAGCGGCGATCGCCACCGTGGCGCTGATTTTCCTCGCAGCGCGTATCGCCTACATCGCCTGCTACGTCGCGGACCTCGCGACGCTGCGCTCGATTGTGTGGCTGGTCGGTTTCGGGAGCTGCATTTGTCTCGTCGTGATGGGTGCGCGCGCAGCGTGATGACGTTCGAACGCCATGGCCTTGCCCCCGTACAAACAGCTCGAACAGGAATGGCGTCGGCTCCACGCCCTGCGTGGCGCCGTGTCGCTGTTGCGCTGGGATGCGGTGGTGATGATGCCGCGCGGGAGCGCTGCGGGTCGCGGTGAGCAACTCGCAGCGCTCGAGACCGAGTGCCATGCCGTCCTGACCTCACCGAAAGTGAGCCGGCTGCTCGAGCGCGCACAGGCCGGGCAGGGTGGGCTCGAAGAGTGGGAAGTCGCAAACTTGCGCGAGATGCGCAGGCAGCGCGACCAGGCGTTCGCCGTGCCCGTCTCGCTCGTCACGCGGCTCGCTCGTACGACTGCAGCGGCCGAGGCGCGCTGGGCTGAGGCTCGTCAGGCGGGGGATTTCGCGCTGTTCGCCCCACAGCTCGAAGAGGTACTCGCGCTGGTGCGCGACAAGGCTGCTCTACTCGGGCAGGCACTTGGGCTCGATCCTTACGATGCACTCATCGACGAATTCAGTCCGGGTGTCTCGAGTGCGCTGATCGACACGTTGATGAAGGCATACGGTCGGCGTTTGCCGGGTCTCGTGCAAGAAGCGATCGATCGGCAGGCGCGAGCGCCGGTCCTGCCGCTCGTTGGCAAATTCACCCCGAGTCGCCAGCGCGCCCTCGCCACCGACGTGCTGCGTGCGGTGGGCTTTCCGTTCGATCGCGGCCGCCTCGATGAGGCCTCGCATGCGTTCACCGAGGGAGTCTCGGGCGATATCCGCATCACGATGACCGTCCAGCCGCGCGATCCGTTCGTCTCGTTGCTCGGTGCGCTACACGAGGCGGGTCATGCCCTCTACGACCTTGGGCTGCCGGCCGACTGGCGCGACCAGCCGGTCGGTCAGGCGCGAGGTATGGCGCTCGAGGAGAGTCAGTCGCTGCTGCTCGAGATGCTGATCGGTCGCTCGCGGGCGTTTGTGCGTTTCCTGCGACCGCTGCTCGTAAAGCACTACGGAATCGCAGGTCCCGAGTGGGACGAAGACAATCTCTATCGCACCCTGACGCGCGTGCGTCGCGGCGCAATCCGCGTCGATGCTGACGAGCTCACCTACCCGCTGCATGTGATGCTGCGACACGATCTCGAGCGACGATTGCTGTCGGGCGCGCTCGGCGTTCGTGGTCTACGCGATGCCTGGAATGCCGGGATGCAGCAGCGCTTCGGCTTCGTGCCAGCGAACGATGCCGAGGGCGTACTGCAGGATGCACATTGGGCGGGCGGGGCGTTCGGTTACTTTCCGCTGTATGTGGTCGGAGCGGCGATCGCCGCGCAGCTTGCCGAGAGTCTGCAGCGCGACGTACCGGAGCTCGACGCTGCGGTCGAGCGCGGTGATTTCACGGGCCTGCTCGCTTGGTTGCGGCGTACGGTGCACTCGCAGGGCGCGCGTTTGTCGCTCGCCGATCTCGTCAAAGATGCGACAGGGCGTCCGCTTGCGGCGACCGCGGCACTGCGTCACCTCGAGACGCGCTATCTGGAGAACGGTTGATGGACGCGACCGTGCGCACCTCCAACACCTTCCGCAAGTTGCAGGCGCAGCTGCGGGGTCTGGTGGGTAAAGCGATCGAGGACTACGGCATGATCGAGGCCGGCGACAAGGTGATGGTGTGCCTGTCGGGCGGCAAAGATTCGTACACGCTGCTCGATTTGCTGCTCTCGCTGCAGCGCAGCGCGCCGGTGGACTTCGAGCTGGTCGCGGTCAATCTCGATCAGAAACAGCCGGACTTTCCCGAGCACGTGCTGCCCGACTACCTCACCGAGCTTGGTGTGCCGTTCCATATCATCGAGCAGGACACCTACTCGGTCGTCAAGCGCGTCATCCCGGAAGGCAAGACGATGTGCGGTCTGTGCTCGCGGCTGCGTCGCGGTGCGCTCTATCGTTGGGCTGCGGAGAATGGCGTCACCAAGATCGCGCTCGGTCACCATCGCGACGACATCGTCGAGACGCTGTTCTTGAATCTCTTTTTTGGCGGCAAGCTCAAGGCGATGCCGCCGAAGCTACGCTCCGAAGACGGTCGGCATATCGTCATTCGTCCGCTGGCCTATGTTCCCGAGGGCGAGATCGAGCGCTACGCACGGGCACGGCAGTTTCCGATTATTCCTTGCACGCTGTGTGGCTCGCAGGAGAACGCGCAGCGTCGCACTATCAAAGAAATGCTACAGCAGTGGGAGCGCGACTATCCCGGGCGTACGGAATCTATTTTTTCGGCACTCGGCTCGGTAGAGGCTTCGCACTTGGCAGATCCACAGCTGTTCGACTTCCGGGCTCTCCGGCGCGGGGCATCCTCCGATACCAATGAGTGACGAGGCCGTCATCGAACGGCTGCGCCAGCGCATCCACGGCGCTCTGCTCGGTCTGGCGCTCGGTGATGCAGCCGCGGCGCCGACCCAATGGATGCGTGCGGGCAGTTTCATGCCGGTGCGAGACCTGCTTGGGGGAGGTCCCTTCGAACTGCTGCGCGGCAGCGGCAGCGACGAGACAGCCATGATGCTCGCGACGGCGCACAGTCTCTTGCTACGACAGGGCAGCGACATCGACGATCAGCGCGAGGCGCTGCGCCGCTGGCAGCGCTTCGGTGAGCATTCGGCGGGCGGGGAGTGCGTGGGCATCACGGCGAGCGTCGCGGCCGCCTTGGCAACGGGACGAGCCGATCTGCGGCAGCCGGATGGAGCGGACGCGCTGTTGCGACTCGTGCCTTGGGTGATCTACCGCTATGCCGCGACGCCGGAGCAGCCTGTTTGGGATCCTGAGCTTGCGGCATTGGTGTCGATCACCGCGCATGAACCCGCCACCCTCGATGCGGCACGTCAGTTCGCTCGAATGATGCACGCCGCACTGCGCGGCGCCTCGCAGCCGCGCATCGTGGCCTTGTTCGATGCGCAGACGGAGCCGTCGAATGCCGCGGGGCGCTCGCTCGCTGCAGCAACGATGGCGTTTGCGGCGGCACGACACTGGAAAGAGGCGGTACTCGAGGTGGTCAATCACGGCGGCGACTCTGATGTGAACGCGGCGCTCTGCGGAGCGCTGGCCGGCGCTCATTGGGGCATGTCGGGGCTGCCTGCTATCTGGCTGGCGGCGCTTATCCAACGCGAGGCGATCGAATCAACGGCCGACTCGCTGCTCACCGAAGTTTTGCTGCGTCTCGAGGACGACCCGTGACGTCTCGGCCCAAGCAGCCTGCATGGAGCCGTGCGAGCGATCGCGAGCTGCTCGCGCTGCAGTTGCGCCAGCTGCGTCTAGGTCGACCACGGCGACCCGCTCTGCGCCGCGCCATGCGCCGCCTCGAGCGTGAGCTGCAGGCGCGCGATCTGATGCTGCGGCCTCATTTCTGGTTTTCGGAAGAATGGTTCTCGCCCGATGGTGTGCCCGGCATCGCGATCCCGTTCTACCTCGCCCATCCGCGGCTCGAGCGGCTCGAGCGCCGACTGAGTGGCCGGGTTGAAGGTGGCAACGTGACAAGCCTGATGCGCATCCTGCGTCACGAGGCTGGTCATGCAATCGATTCGGCTTTTCGTCTGCACCGACGCCGGCTGTGGCGTAGCGCCTTCGGTTCACCGACGCGGGCCTATCCCGATCATTACCGAGTGGATCCTGGCAGTCGTCGCTTCGTACGCCATCTCGATCTGTGGTACGCCCAAGCGCATCCGGCCGAGGATTTCGCCGAAACTTTCGCAGTCTGGCTCACGCCGCGCTCCAACTGGCGGGTGCGATACGCAGGGTCGGCAGCGCTGCGCAAGCTCGAGGCCGTGGACGCGCTGATGGCCGACATCGCCGGCCGACGCCCGCCGGTGCGCTCGATGCTGCATGTCGATACGGTCGCCGAGAGCAAACTCAGTCTTCAGGAGTATTACCGGCGCATGCTGTCACGCCAGGCGCGCACCGACATCGCCATCGTCGATCGAGCTTTGGGGCGGGCGTTTATCGCGCGACCGGAGCGAGGCCCCGCGCGCCGCGCCGAGACATTTTTGCGCGCTGAGCGGAGCGAATTGCTGCGCAGGTCGACCCCTGCGGTAAGTCGGCCCGGTGAGCACACTTTCGCCGCCTACGATCAGGCGCAGTGGCTGCAGCTCGCCATCAGCCGCTGTCGGGAACGACAATTGTGGATGCGCGGATCGAAGGCCGAGTGTGCGGCTGTCGCCTTGCGTATGATGCGCAGGCTGCGGCGTCTCGGCGCTGCGGGAAATCGATTGCAGTTCACGCTATGAAAGCCCTGCGTATCTTGGTTGTCGTTCATGAGAGTCTCGTGCCGCCCGAGTCACTGAGCGGCTATACCGAGACCGAGATCGACGAATGGCGCACCGAATACGACGTCGTACACCATCTGCGATTGATGGGTCACGAGGTGCGCTGTCTCGGCGTGCTCGACAGCCTCACCGAGCTGCGCTCTGCGATCACCGATTGGAAGCCCGATCTCGTCTTCAACCTGCTCGAAGAATTCAACGGCATCGTCACCTACGATCAGCACGTCGTGGCCTTCCTCGAGCTCATGCAGCAGCCCTACACGGGCTGCAACCCACGCGGGCTCATGCTCTCGCGCGACAAACCTTTGGCCAAGCAGCTGCTGTCGTACCATCGCATCCCGACGCCGCAGTTTGCACTGCTGCGCCGAGGGATCAAGTTCAAGGTGCCGGCACGACTGCGTTTTCCGCTGTTCGTGAAATCGGCGACGGAAGATGCCTCGCTCGGCATCGCGCAAGCCTCTGTCGTTGAGGATGTTGCGCACCTTAAGGATCGCGTGGCGTTCATCCACGAACAGCTGCACACGGACGCACTGGTCGAGCAGTACATCGCCGGGCGTGAAGTGTACGTCGGGGTGTTTGGTAACGATCGACTCACGCGTCTGCCCGTACGCGAGCTGCACTTTGGTTCGATGTCTGAAAAGCAGTCGACCATCGCCACGCGTAAGGTCAAATGGGATCGCAAGTATCAGGCGAAGTACGGTATCGACTGGCGTACTGCGACCGATCTGCCCGCGCCGATCGAGGCGGCACTCGATCGCGCGGCGCGACGCACCTATCGGGCGCTTGGCCTATCGGGCTATGCGCGCATGGACTTTCGGATCCGCGAGGACGGTCAGGTGTTCGTACTCGAGGCCAACGCCAACCCCAACCTCGCCGAGAACGATGAGTTGGCGTTGTCGGCACTCGCCGCCGGGATCGGCTATGCCGATCTGCTTGGAAGGATTCTCTCGCTCGGTCTGGCGTATCGCGCCGAGTGGCGCGCGGACTACGGCTGAGTGTCGAGGTCGAGTACCATGCCCGCCGTGTCCGACAAGCCCGAAACCGTTCGCTGGCTACTGGCGTTCACCAAGCCGCGCGGCGAGAAACTTGCTGAGGAGAATTTGCTTCGACAGGGGTTCGAGTGTTTCTCGCCGATGTTATCGATCCAGAAACGACGGCGAGGCCGTTGGCTTTGGATAGAGGAGCCGCTGTTTCCGCGCTACGTGTTCGTGGGTGCTCGCCCAGAGCAGTCGTGGGCACCCATCCGCAGCACGCTCGGCGTGAGTGCCCTCGTGCGTTTCGGCGGTGAGGTGGCGAACGTCCCTGAAAAATTGGTCGACCAGCTTCGAACTCAAGCTGAAAGCGGTCCTGCTCGACATTACGTCTTCAAGCAGGGGCAGTCTGTGCGCGTCGTCGGAGAGTCTTACTCCTCGATCGAGGGCGTGTTTCAGATGCAGGACGGGGCCGAGCGTGCCCGGGTTCTGATCTCCCTGCTCGGGCGTCCCGCCGTGGTTGAAGTGCCGCTGTCGCAGCTTGTGCCGCAGTAGGCACAGATCAAGATTTTCTCAAGCCTGGGCGTAGCGCCCGTCCATCTCGTCTCGGGATTGCGGGCGACAGGTGTCCTGAACGACTTGAGATAGGCGTCTTAGCATCGCCCATCCCTCGGTCGTCAGCGAGACCACCTTCTCGCGCTGATCGCCCCTGCTGTTGGGTCGTTCGATGCGGATATAGCTTTCGCGCTGTAGCGACTCCAAGGCGGCCCGACAAGCGCGATCGCCCCCGAGCCCCGCCAGTCGCATCGACAGCACGAGATAGGTCACCGGAGATCCGTCCGCTTGCGCGACGATTAACAGGGCCGGGAGGAGGTAGAGATGTTCTTTTTTTTGAGACATGGTCACGCGCGTCGAGGAATCGATGCGCACAACTGTAGTCAAAGTTTTAGTCGGACTGCCCCTCGATTATCTACCAAAATTTGGCACAAATTAACAATCTACAAACTATTCATTTTGCGTAATATTTTGAATATTATTTGCCGTCTTCGGCTTTTCTAAGGTGTTTGTCCAGCCAACCCAGCACCTCGGCGTGCCACTGCAGGCTGTTGGCGGGTTTCAGGATCCAGTGATTCTCGTCCGGGAAGACCACTAAACGGCTCGGAATGCCCTGCCGCTGCAGCGCCGTGAACGCACCGATGCCCTGCGCGTAGGGCACGCGAAAGTCGAGCTGCCCGTGCAGCACCAGCATCGGGGCCTTCCAGTTGGTGACGTAGGCCGCCGGATTGAATTTCTCGTGGATCTGCGGCGTCACGTAGTACGGCCCGCCGTTCTCCCACTCGGTGAACCACAGCTCCTCGGTGGTGTAGTACATGGTGCGCTGATCAAACACGCCGGCGTGGTTGACGAGGCAGCGGAAGCGATCGCTCCACTGGCCCGCGATCCAGTTCTGCATGAACCCGCCGTACGAGGCCCCGAGCGAGCAGGCGCGCGTACCGTCAAGCCAGTCGTAACGCGCGAGCGCAGCATCGAGACCCTTTTGCAGATCGATCAGCGGTTTGCCGCCCCAGTCCTGGCTGATGGAGTCCGTGAACGCCTGGCCATAGCCCGTTGAGCCATGGAAATCGATGAACACCACGCCGTAGCCGGCGCCGGCGTAGACCTGCGGATTCCAGCGCCACGACCACTGGTTCGAGAACGTGGACTGCGGTCCACCGTGCACGATGAACGCGATCGGATATTTTTGACCGGCCTTCCAGCCGTGGGGCTTCATGACATAGCCATACACGGTGGCATCGTTCGCGCCCTTGAAGCTGAACTGCTCATACTCGCCAAGCGCCCGCTCGCCCATGAGCTTGGCGTTTAGAGAAGTCAGTCGCTCAGGCGTAGCCCCATCGCGTGCGCCCTTGGCTAGCCAATACAGATCCGGCGGTGAGCCGAGCGAGGCCCAGGCGATTACGAGGCCCTCTCGAGCCGCACTGAATCCCTGCACCTGACCGTTGCGCAGCAGCAGCGTGCGCCGGCCGTTGGCGGGATCGATCTCGACGAGCGCCGTCTGACCCGTGTCATCGGCGGTGGCGAGCAGTCGCCGCCCATCGGCACTCGCCGAGAGCTGCCCAATCGAGCGGTCCCAGTCGGCGGTGAGCGCGCGGGTCGCCCCATCGCGGGCACTGCGCAGCATCACGACGTAGCGGTCGGCCTCGAAACCGGGGCGCGCCATGGCGAGCCAGGCGAGATCCCCGTTGGCGAGGAACACGGGATGCGCATCCCAGGCAGGATTATTTGCCGTGAGGTTGCGCGGCGCGGCAGATCCGTCTGCCGGGACCTCATACAAGTCGAAGTTGGTGGACCAGGGTTCGCTCGCATTGGCGAGCCGCGCGCTGAAGACGAGGCGGGTGCCATCGGGGCTGAAGGCATAGTCTTCCTCGCCGCCGAAAGGCTTGGAGGGCACGTTGCCGCGTACCGCGCTCGAGACGTTCACCGGCGTGCCGGCCGTGCGCTTCGCATCGAGCGTCACCGTGAAGAGCATCGAGAGCGTGCCGTCTTTCCAGCTGTCCCAATGACGAACGAATAGTTGATCGTAGGTCTTACCGGTTTGCTTTTCTTTGGTGCGACTCGCGAGGCGATCCTTGCTACAGGCGAGATCGGCGCAGTCGGGGAAAACCTCCATCGAGAGCGCGAGGCGATCGCCTTTAGGCGACACCTCAAACGAGCCGACATCGAGCGGCAGCGTCGTCACCGGCTGCGCATCACCGCCGGCGAGCGGCAGGAACCACACTTGCGAGGAGCCGCTGCGGCTTGAGAGAAAGTACACCCCGCTCGAATCCGGTGCCCAGCGCGGCGAGCTGTCCGAAGAGGGGTGCTGTGTCAGACGCCGCGCGGTGGGCTCTGCCGCGCGCAGCGAGACGAGCCAAAGATCATTGCGGCCACGGTTGGCCTCAAGATCGGTCTCGCGCAGCGAGAACACGGCCCAGCGCCCATCGGGCGAGACCTGCGGATCCGATACGCGCGCGAGATTGACAAGATCGGCCGGGGTGAACGGGCCCGCAGCGGCGACGAGCGGCGCGGCGAGCGGGGCAAAGAGCAGGGCGAGAGCGGGGGCGAAGGAACGCAGCAGGGATCGCATGGTTGTGCTCCGGGTTCGGGGCCGTCATTGTAGCCGCCCCATGCCCGGCTCCACCCCCATGCCCGTTCGCGCGCTGTGCTTCGATCTCGACGACACCTTTTGGGAGGTGGGTCCGGTGCTGACGCGCGCGGAGGCGGCCATGCGGGCCTTCCTCGAGCGAGAACACCCCGCGCTCGCGAGCGCCTTCACGGGTGAGGATCTGTGGGCCGAGCGTCAGGCGCTCGCCCGGGCGCATCCGCACAAAGCGCACCACATGAGCTGGCTGCGCAGCGAGGCGCTACGCCGGATTGCCACGCGCCATGGGCATGCGAGTGAGGTGGGCGAGGCGGCATTCGCGGTGTTCATTGAGGCGCGCAGTACGGTCGAGCTGTTTGCCGATGTCGCGCCGGCGCTCGAGCGGCTCTCTCGCACCCACCGGCTCGGCACGTTCTCGAATGGGAATGCGGACGTTCACCGCATCGGGCTCGGTGGGCATTTCACGGCGGTGCTGAACGCCGAGATCACCGGTATCGCCAAGCCGCATCCCGAGGCCTTCGAGGCTGCGGCGCGCGCACTCGGTGTCGCGACCTCAGAGATGCTCTACGTGGGAGACGACCCGCGCATCGATATGGAGGGCGCTCGGGCGGCCGGCTGCCGCACGGGCTGGATGAACCGTCGCGGCCTCAGCTGGACGGCGTCGAGCGCGCCACCGGATCTCGATTTACGCTCGCTGGATGATCTCGTCGCGCACCTGCACGGATGAGCAGCCAGATCGTCCAGATCGTGCCCCCCTTGATGAATACCTCGCCGAGATTGTCTAGCCGGTGACGGTTGAGCGCCGGGATCGCAGCGGTCATGAGCATCACGATGCCGCCGATCGCCATCCAAGGAATGCCGCGACGTACCCAGAGTGCGATGCCGGTGCCGATCACCACGAAGCAGGTCACCACGGGTGCGATCGGAAAGTGTCCGGGCACCAGTGCCTCATCGGGTGAGCAGCGGTTCGCTTCCGTGATCGAGCCGCTGTAGCGGATGAGATCGTACTCGCAGACGGCATATAGCTCTTGGGTCCAAAAGAGTGGCAGATCGTTGAGGATCAGCGCGGTGGCGAGCAGGCAGAAGGCAGCCATCACCCCCTTATGACGCGCAAACTCGAAGCCCGCGAGGCGCAGGATCGAACCCGAGGCGATGATCAGCCAGCAGCCCGTGAGCCAGTGCGCCCAGAAGGCGGGCCAAGTGAGCGTGTAGAGCACCTCGCCGAAGCCGATCCAGTAGCCGGCGGCGACGCGGGTGTTGTCCCAGATCAAAAAAAACTGCGGCACGAGCAGTACGGCGGCCGCCGGATCCCGATCATTGTCCCAGATGCGCCACAGCCACACGAAGAGCGCCGCCTGCGCGAGCGCGAACATCGCGAACATCACGGTATAGAACGGAAAGTCCGTCATGGGATCCCCCTGATCGGCTGAATTGGATCAGCCGAGGGTGACGACGATCTTGCCGATGGCCTCGCGGCGCAACAACTTGTTGAGTGCCTCGCCACCCTGCGGCAGGGGAAGCCGCGCGGAAATCTTTGGTTTGATCGTCCCATCGGCGAGCCAAGCGAGCAGGCGCGCCATGTTTCGCTGGTGTCCGGCCGGATCGTGCTCGAGGAAGGTGCCCCAGAAAACCCCGCAGAGGCTCGCGCCCTTGAGCAGCGGCAGGTTAAGCGGGATCTTGGGGATACCCGCCGGGAAGCCGACGATGAGATAGCGCCCGCCCCAAGCGATCGCTCGCAGCGCTGCCTCGGCGTAATCGCCGCCTACCGGGTCATAGATCACATCCGCCCCGCCTTTGGCGCCGATGGCCGAGCAAGCCTCTTTGAAGAGCGCGGCAAGTGCCTTGAGCTCGCTGGGGTGGGTGGGATAGACGATGGCGTGGTCGGCGCCGTGCTCGCGGGCGATGGCGGCTTTGGCCTCCGTCGATACCGCGGCGATCACGCGCGCGCCGAGCGCCTTGCCGATCTCGACGGCGGCGAGCCCGACGCCACCGGCCGCACCCAGCACCAGCAGCGCCTCACCGGCCCGTAGCGCTGCGCGATCTTGTAGCGCGTGCAGCGAGGTACCGTAGGTCAGCGTCACCGCAGCGGCCAGCTCGAACGACAAACCCGACGGCATCGGGGCGCAGGCACGGGCCGACACGACTATTTTTTCGGCGAAGCCGCCGTGGGTCGTGTGTGCGATCACCGCCTGGCCGACGGTGAGACCCGTCACGCCTTCGCCCAGGGCCTCAATGACTCCGGAGAGCTCGAAGCCCGGCGCGAACGGGCGCGGGGGACGAATTTGGTATTTATCTTCGATGATGAGTGCATCGGGATAGTTCACGCCGCAGGCCCGAATGGCGATCAGCACCTCACCTGCCGCGGGCGCAGGATCCGCGATCTCGCGCAGCACGAGCGTGTCCGGGCCGCCCGGTGCTTCACTCAGTAAAGCCTTCATGGTTTCGGTCTCCACGCGCCAAAGTGATGCCTCGCGGCGCGCAGCACGCCGAGGCAGGTCTTCGAGTCGTTGATCTCACCCGTGAGGCAGCGCTCGAGAGCTTCGGCGAAGGGGACCCAGTGCACTTCGAGCAACTCGAAGGGCTCGCGCGCCATCGGCGCCGCGCGCAAGTCGGTGGCGAGATAGAGATCAATGCGCTCGTCGAACACGCCGGGAGAGCTCAGCGATACGCCGAGCGAGTGCCAGCGACCGGCAGCGACGCCGGCTTCCTCGGCGAGCTCGCGCTCGGCAGTCAGCGCCGGGGGCTCGCCCGGCTCTAGTCGGCCCGCAGGCAGTTCCCACACGAAGCCCTCGGCGGCGGGGCGGTACTGGCGCAGCAGACAGACCCGCTGCTCATGATCGAGTGCGACGACTGCGGCGCCGCCTGGATGATGGGCGATCTCGAAATCGGCGCGATGGCCATTGGGTAGCTCGAGCGTGTCGACGGTGAGTCGCAGCACGCGGCCGCGGAACTTCTCGATCGAAGCCAGCGTGGTGACGGTCATGGTGAGCCCGGAGTGTTTAGCGTGAAGCGGCGAGGTACTCTTCGTTCGGCATCATGTCGGTGGCCGTGGCGATCCGATTCGTCATGTTGAAAAAAGCTGTGACCGAGGCGATATCCCAGATGTCTCGATCTTTGAAGCCCGCTTTCTTGAGCGCCTTACGCTGCGCCGCGCCCGTCTCGGCGGGATGCACGGTAAGGTGATGCGCGAAATCGAGCATCGCTCGCTGGCGAGCACTGATATTGGCCACGCGGTAGTTCATGACCAGGGTTTCCCCGAGTGAGGGATCACCCGACATCTCGCGCACGGCCTGGCCATGGGCAGTGAGGCAGTAGTAGCAACGATTTGCAGCCGAGACGACCACGGCGATCATCTCGCGCTCGAGTTTGGTGAGCCGCGAGTCGCCGAGCATCAGATCGTTGTACATCGCGATGAAGGCCCGCAGCTTCGCTTCATCGAAGCTGTAAGCAGCGAGTACGTTCGGCAAAAAGCCGATCTTCTCGTCGCACAGCTCAAAGTATTTGCGCAGATCCGCCGGCAGTCGCTTTCGCGGTGGGATCGGCAGCTTTAGCGCAAGCGGCGCGCTGGGCTGGGCTTTGTAGCGTCGAGGCACGTAGGTCGTCGTCATGTCAGCCTTTCGACATCAACATCCCGTGCCGGGCGGAAAGATGCTACTCCCGGGCCGGGGCTTCCGTCACCGGGTTCTTTTTCTTGAAGTAGGTCCAGCTCGTCTCGTTTTTACGACGATCGTCGCCCGGGGGCGGTGAGCGGTACTCGGGGTATTCCGTCTCGATCGCTTTTCGCATGACCTCAGGCAGTTGCTCGTAGTTGTCGAGCTTACGACCTGCGGCGTGAGTGTAGATCACCCCCATGCGGCCACTCATTTCCATCCACGGCAACCACTCGGCGATACGCACCCAACCCACCTCGACTTCGGGATTGGTGTTCTTCGGATCGAGGAGATCTTTGACACGGCCGAAGAAATTGAACATCTCGGTCGCGTGATAGAAGCCACCGACGTTCAGCTGGTATGGGCCGCCGAGCGGATTGGTGTAGAAGAGCGGGACGGTGATGGTGTTCCACCACTTGTCGCCACTGATCTCGAGCCCGCCGCCTCGCTTGGCGCCGCGCCACGCGGCCGGCTTACCGTCGGTGCTGTAGGGGAACACCGGCTGCTGGTTCACAGGATCGTTCGCCGTTTGTAGGACCTTGTTGGTCTTACCGGTCCAAGGGTTCTTCCACTCGCGCAGCTGCTCGCCCGTCACCGGGTCGACGTACAGCAGCAACTCACGCGAGACGAGTCGCCAGCCCGTACCACGCACCGGGTCGGTGACGGTGACGCACCAGCGAACGTTGTAGCCTTCGACATTGAAGAGCTTGCGATCCGGCTCGCCCGGTACGCGCGAGAACGACTCACCGCGGAAGCTGTAGATCGTGGGTACGTTGTCCACCGAGCCGCACTGGATCTTGCGCTGCGCGAGGTTCGCGCCCTCGGGGGTGTTGAGATCGATTTGCTTCGATTTAGTCGCGCCGAGCGCGGTGCCTGCTGTGGCGATGAGTGCGACACCGACCAGCAAGGACGAGAAGACGGAACGGAACATGAATCTCTCCTCAAACGTCAGATGAGTGACGCCGAGGATCATAGCACCGCCGCGTTGGTACCTACTCGAGGTAGGCGTAGCCGTTCAGTTCGCCCTCATAAAAGCGCTTGAGCGCCTGACTCTCCGCCACCGTCATACGGCCCTCACGGATCGCCCGCTCGCAATCTCGGGCCAGTGCCGGGGCGAGTTCGGCGACGTCATATTCCATGTATTCGAGCACGCGGTTGGCGGTATCGCCGAGGACCACCTCGCCGATCGACCACTGCCCATCTTCCTCGAGACGAATGTGTACGACGTGTGTGTCGCCGAAGAGGTTATGCAGATCGCCCAAGGTTTCTTGGTAGGCGCCGACGAGGAACGCGGCGAGGTAATACTCATCGCCCTCGCGGATCTCGTGGACCTCGAGGGTGCGCTTGACCTCGCGATGACTGACGAAGCGATCGATCTTGCCGTCCGAGTCGCAGGTGATGTCGGCGAGCACGGCGCGTCGGGTGGGGCACTCATCAAGCCGGTGGATGGGCATGATCGGAAAGAGATGGTCGATCGCCCAGCTGTCCGGTAGCGACTGGAATACCGACATGTTGCAGAAGTAGATATCGGAGAGGATTTCTTCCAGGCCTTCCAATTCCTCGGGAATTTTTTCGAGGCGGCGCGCGTGATCGCGGATCTTGGCGCAAGTTGCCCAGTAGAGCCGCTCGCCGAGCGCGCGAAACTCGAGTGACAGCAGGCCGAGGTTGAACATCTGCAGGCACTGCTCGCGCGCAGTCTGCGCATCGTGCCAGCACTCGACGAGCCGCCGATCGCTGACCTCACGATAAGCGTCGAGTAAATCGCGTACCGGCTGCGGCACCGTGCGGCCGGCATAGGCGGCGTCTTCGTTACCGGAGACGCGGAACTGATCGAGGGCCGAAAAGCCGAGCGTATTGAAGATGAGCACGCTGTGATGCGCAGCGATCGCTCGGCCGGACTCGCTGACGATCACCGGATGCGGGATACCGCGCGCGTTGCACACCGAGGCTACGCGGTAGACGACGTCGTTGGCGTACTCCTGCACGTTGTAGTTCATGGAGGAGGGGTAGTTGGTGCCCGAGCCGTCGTAGTCGACGCCGAGCCCGCCGCCGACATCGATGTATTCGAGCCCGGCGCCGAGCAGCTTGAGCTCGGCGTAGACGTGCGCAAGCTCGTTGATGGCTTCCTTGACGCGGCGAATATCCTGCAGCTGGCTGCCCGGATGGCAGTGCACGAGCTTCAGGCAATCGAGCATGTCGTTTTGCTTGAGGACCTCGACAGCTTCGAGGATCTCGGTAATGAAGAGCCCGAATTTGGATTTCTCGCCAGCCGAATCACGCCAGCGACCTGAGCCCTCGGTCGCGAGCTTTACGCGCACGCCGATCTTGGGGCGAACGCCGAGCGCTTTCGCGTGCTTCACGATCAGACCCAGCTCGCTGAAATTTTCGACGACCGGCACGATCGTGCGGCCGAGCTTGGTGGCGAGCATCGCGGTCTCGATGTAGCTGTCGTCTTTGAAGCCGTTGCAGACGATGAGCCGGTCCGGTGAGTTCTCGGTCATCGCCATGACGGCGAGCAGCTCGGGTTTGCTGCCCGCCTCGAGGCCGAAGCCGAACTCAGCGCCGTATCGATAGACCTCTTCGACGACTAAGCGCTGTTGGTTCACCTTGATCGGAAACACAGCGGCATAGCGGTTCTGATAGTCGTTCTCGGCGATCGCTCTAGCGAAAGCGTTGTTCAGTTTGCGTAGCCGGTGCGCGAGGATCCCTGAGAATCGCACGACAACCGGCGTCGTCAGCTCACGTGCCTTAAGTCCCTGCACCACGTCGAACAAATCGATCTCGGAGCCCGTTTGACCTTCGGGGCGGACGATGACGTGACCTTTGTCGTTGATACCGAAATAACCCTGGCCCCACGCGGGAACGTGGTACAGCTCGAGGGAGTCGGAGATGCTCCAGCCGTTGCGTGTCATGGGCGTATTGTGCCGCGCTCGACGGGACGTGTGGGGTCCTTGATCCACTCGCTCCACGAGCCCGGATAGAGCTTGCCGCCCGGCAGCCCCGCGATCTCGAGCGCGAGCAGATTCAGGCAGGCGCTCACGCCCGAGCCACACATCGCGACCAGCCCGCTTGCGGGCGTTTCGCCGAGCGTTGCGAGCCAGTTCGCGCGCAGCGTTGCGGGGGCGAGCATCCGACCGTCAGGTCCGACGTTGCGCGCGTAATGATGATTACGCGCACCCGGGACATGTCCTGCAACGGGATCCATGGCCACGTTCTCTCCGGAGAATCGATCTGCGCTGCGCGCATCGACGAGGCAGCCGCTGAGCAGGACAGCGTCGACACCCACGAAAAAATCTGGCTGCGGCCTCGCGAGAAAGTCGCCCGCCGTTCGGGGGGCGACGTTGCCGGTGAGTGGCAGCCCGGCCGCTGTCCAGGCAGCGAGGCCGCCATCGAGCACGGCGACGTTACGATGCCCGAGCCAGCGGAATAGCCACCAGGCGCGCGCCGCGAACATGCCGGTGGTTTGCTCGTAGCAAACGATCTGGCTGTCACTGCCGATACCCCAGCGGCGCGCCAGCGCCTGAAACGACTCGGGTGCAGGCAACGGATGGCGCCCGCTCGTCGCGCTAGCCGGAGCCGCCAGATCGCGATCGAGGTGGGCGTACTGGGCCCCAGGCAGGTGAGCGGCGGCAAAGGCCGTCTCGCCCGCTGCGGGGTTCGTGAGCTCAAAGCGACAGTCGAGCAGCACCCAGCGCGGATCGTCGCGGCGCGCCGCCAGCTGCTCGACATCGATCACCGTGGTGTACGCCATCGGCGAATTCTCCGGTCAGACGCTTACCGTTACAATCCTGCGATGGCGATCGATCTGTGGTGGGGGAGTGGCTGTCCGTACTCGTGGCGGGTGCAGCTCGCGCTCGTCCACAAACAGCTCGACTTCCGCAGCCACCCGCTGCAGCTCGCCTTCCAGGCGCACAAATCCCCGCAGATGGTGGCAATGAATCCGCGCGGCCGCGTACCTGTGCTCAAGCACGACGACTACGTGGTGTTCGAGTCGGTGGCCGTTCTGCACTACCTCGACCAGAAGTATCCGTCGCCACCGATTTTCGGTCGCTCACCGGAAGAGGCGGCCGTGATCCTGCGGGTGATCGAAGAGTTTCAGTCCTACACCGAGACGCACATCATGGGCATCTGCCGCACGCTGCTGCCTGGAGAGCTCTTTTTGGAGGGACAGCCGCGGCTCGATGCCGATGCGCTCACCGATGCGATGCACGTCGTCGCGCGCGAGGCGCGCACGATCGAGATGCGCGTATCGCGTTTCGATTGGATAGTGGGTGACGATTACAGCGCCGTCGACATGGTGATTTTCCCGGCGATCCAGCTGTTGCGCCGCGCGTTGCAGCGGCCGCAGGCCTCGGATCTTGCACGGCGTTTCCTGCCGCTTGAGGCGAACTACCCGGCGCTCGGTCGCTGGCTCGAGCGCATCGAGTCGCTGCCGGGTTACGATCGCACCCTTCCCACGCACTGGCAGACGAGCTGAACGACAGGAGCATCATGAGCAAGCACCCGATCCAAGTGAACTTCCCCGGACGCATCATCTTCGTGGGTTTCGGCAGCATCGGTCAGGGTGTCCTGCCGCTGATGCTCCGCCACATCGGCACGAGTGCCGAGAAAATGGTGATCGTCGCCGCGGATGGTCGCGGGGCAGACGTGGCACGGCTCTACGGCGTGCGTTTCATCGAGAAGGCGATCACCGCCGACAACCTGCGCACCACGCTCGAGCCGCTGGTCAGCCGTGGAGATTTCGTAGTGAACGTGTCGGTCGAGGTGTCCTCGATCGCGCTGATCGAGTTCTGTCACGAGCGCGGTGCGATGTATCTCGATACCTGCATCGAGCCTTGGCCGGGCGGTTACACCGACAAGAGCGTCTCGGCGGCTCACCGCACCAACTACGCCCTGCGTGAACGTGCGTTGGCTTTACGCGCGGGTCGCGATCAGGGCCCCACGGCCGTGCTGACGCACGGCGCAAACCCGGGGCTCGTGTCGCACTTCGTGAAGCAGGCGATGCTCAATATCGCCGCGGATACGGGCGTTGCGGTGGCTGAGCCGCAGAACCGTGCGCAGTGGGCGGCGCTCGCGCGAACGCTCGGCATCAAGGTAATCCATATCGCCGAGCGCGATACGCAAGTCTCGCCGGTGCGCAAACGCCCGGGCGAGTTTGTGAACACCTGGTCGATCGATGGCTTCGTGAGCGAGGGCTCGCAACCTTGCGAGCTTGGCTGGGGCTCGCACGAGAAGCACTTCCCGCACGATGGGCATCGATACGATTTCGGACGTCGCTCATCGATCTACCTGGCGCATCCTGGTGCCGCGACACGCGTGCGCACCTGGACCCCCAAGGCCGGCCACTTCCATGCGTTTGCGATCACGCATGGCGAGTCGATCTCGATTTCGGATTACCTCAGCGTCACCGAAGGCGAGACGCTGCTGTACCGCCCGACCGTACATTACGCCTACCATCCTTGCGACGATGCGGTGCTCTCGGTGCATGAGCTTGCGGGTCGCAATTTCGTGCAGCAGTCCGAGCAGCGCATTTTGATGGACGAGATCAGCTCCGGCGGTATCGATGAGCTCGGCGTGCTGCTCGCCGGCCACAAGAAAAACGCCTATTGGTATGGTTCGCAGCTCTCGATCGACGAAGCCCGCAAGCTCTGCCCGCACAACAACGCGACCAGCCTGCAGGTGACGGTGGCGGTCCTCTCGGGCGTGATCTGGGCGATGGAAAACCCGAATCGTGGCGTCGTCGAGCCCGATGAGATGGACTTCCGCCGTAACCTCGAGATCTGTATGCCGTACCTCGGGCCGGTCGTCGGTGCTTACACCGACTGGAACCCGCTGACGGATCGCGAGCGTCTATTCCCGGAAGATCTTGATCACAGCGATCCGTGGCAGTTCAAGAACGTGCGGGTGCGTTGAGATTTAGCGCGCGCCGTAGTCGATCGCAACGATGACGAGGTGACGCGCGCCCGAGGGAGTCTCGACGATGACTTCGTCGTCGAGGTGCTTGCCGAGTAGGGCGCGGGCGAGCGGGGCGTCCATGCTTACGTAGCCCGGCGCGAGGTCGAACTCATCCGGCCCCACGATGCGATGGCGTGACTCGGTTCCGCTCTCGTCCTCAAGCGTGACCCAGGCACCGAAGAACACGCGATCGCGATCGGCCGGTGGCTGATCCACGACCACCATCCCCTCAAGACGTTTGCGCAGGAAGCGCACCCGTCGGTCGATCTCGCGCAGCCGCCGCTTTCCGTAGGTGTACTCGGCGTTTTCCGACCGATCGCCCTGGGCGGCCGCCTCGCTCACCGCGCGGGTGACCTCCGGGCGCTCGATGCGCCAGAGCTGCTCGAGCTCGGCTGTCAGACGCGCGTGACCCTCCGGGGTGACGAACTTGGAGCCGGGTGTACTCGGCGGTCGGTAGCGGGGCATGGGCCGCAGAGGATACCCTTTCGACCCTTCGATTCGATCTGGGGGAGAAACCCGTGAAAGCCGCCATCATCCTCGCTGTCGCCTGCCTGACCGTCACCTCGGCGCTCGCCGATTCTATTCCGGCACCGAGCCTACGATCGGGGCTCGACCTCGCGGGTTTTGATCGTAGCGTTCGGCCGCAGGATGACTTGTACCGCTTTGCTGGCGGCACCTGGCTCGTTGCCACGGAGATCCCGGCCGATCGATCCAACTACGGTACCTTCACCCGGCTCGAGGACGACGCGCAGGCGACATTGCGCACGCTGGCGGAGTCTGCCGCCGCCGCCCGAGATGCCGCGCCAGGCTCGAACACGCAGAAGCTCGGCGATCTCTATGCCTCGTGGATGGACACGGCCGCGATCGAGGCGCGCGGTCTCGCGCCACTCGCCGACGAGTTCGAGCGCATCGCCGCGCTGCGCACGCCGCGCGATGTCTACGCCTACATGGGTCGGGTGCAGCGCCGCGGTATCGGCGCGCCGGTGTCGAGTTACGTCGGTCAGGATCGTAAGGCCTCGACGCGCTACCTCGCCGGCATCGGGCAGGGCGGACTCACGCTGCCAGATCGAGATTTCTACGTGATCGATGAGCCTCGTCATCTCGAGCTGCGCGCCGCGCTCGCGCTTTACGTCGAGCGGCTGTTGTCGCTGTCGGGCACGACGGGCGCGAAAGACGCCGCTGCTCGGGTCGTGGCGCTCGAGACCGCGATCGCTCGCCGACACTGGACGCGTGTGGAAAATCGTGACCCGATTAAGACGTATAACAAAGCCACACTCGCGGAATTGTCGGCGATGGCGCCCGGCTTCGAGTGGTCGGCTTTCATCGAGGGCATCGGCCCTGAAGCGGCCGCGATCGGCGAGTTCGACGTGCGTCAGCCAAGCTATCTGCGCGGACTCGTCGAGGTGATTGCGCAGACGCCGATCGCCGACTGGCAGGCCTATTTTCGTTTCCGACTGCTCGATGCCAACGCGCCGTTTTTGCCGACGGCGTTCGATGAGGCACGTTTCGAACTGCGCGAGCGTCAGGTGCGTGGCGTGAAGGAGCAGTCCCCGCGCTGGCGCCGAGGAATCCAGCTCGTTGATCGTACGATCGGTGAGATCGCCGGCGAGCTCTATGTCGAGCAGCGTTTCAGCCCCGAGGCACGTGTGCGTATCCGCGAGCTCGTCGAGAATCTTCGCCGCGCCTTCGAGGTATCGATCGATGAGCTCGAGTGGATGAGTCCGGACACCAAAACCGAGGCGAAGCGCAAGCTCGCGCGCTTCAGCGTGAAGGTGGGCTACCCGGATGTGTGGCGCGATTACTCGGCACTCGAGCTGCGTCGCGACGATCTCATTGGCAACTTGCAGCGATCGAGCGAGTTTGAATTCCGGCGGCAACTCGCGCGGCTCGGCAAACCCGTCGATCGCAACGAGTGGTTCATGACGCCGCAGACCGTCAATGCGTACTACAGTCCGCCGATGAACGAGATCGTCTTCCCGGCGGCGATTCTGCAGCCGCCATTCTTCGATCCGGGTGCGGACGATGCGGTCAACTACGGTGGTATCGGCGGGGTCATCGGCCATGAGCTCAGTCATGGCTTCGATGATTCGGGCCGTCGTTATGACGGCGAGGGGAACCTGCGCGACTGGTGGACCTTCGAGGACAACGCACGCTTTCGCGAGCGCGCCGGGCGACTCGCGAAGCAGTACGGCCAGTACTCCCCGATCGAGGGGCGCACGGTAAACGGCGATCTGACTCTGGGCGAGAACATCGGAGACCTGTCGGGTCTTGCCGTGGCCTACCGGGCCTATCAGCTGTCGTTGGGCGCTAAGCAGGCACCGGTCATCGATGGCTTCACCGGGCCGCAGCGCTTCTTCCTCGGCTGGGCGCAGATCTGGCGCCGAAAGTACCGTGACGATGAACTGCGGGTGCGCCTGACCACCGACTCGCACAGCCCCAGCGAGTACCGTTGCAACGGCGTCGTCACGAACATGACGGAATTTTATGAGGCGTTCGGGGTCAAACCTGGCGACCGGCTGTACCGGGAGCCGGCCGAGCGTGTGAAAATTTGGTGATGATCCGGCAACCCATCGGGGAACACACATGAAAAAACTGCTCACGGCTGCGCTGCTTCTCGCCTCACTGGCGCTCGGCGGCTGCGGTTACAACACCATTCAGGATCAGGACGAGGCCGTGAAGGCGGCGTGGTCCGAGGTCGTCAACCAGTACCAGCGGCGCACCGATCTCATCCCGAACCTGGTCAACACCGTGCGCGGCTTCGCCGCTCAGGAAGAAAAGGTGCTGGTCGGCGTTACCGAGGCGCGCTCGCGTGCCACCTCGATTCAGGTGACGCCGGAGCTCGTCAATGATCCGGCGGCGCTAGCGCGCTATCAGCAAGTACAGGGCCAGATCACGAGCGCGCTTAAGACGCTGCTCGCGATCAGCGAAAATTATCCGCAGCTGAAGTCGGATCAAAACTTTCGCGACCTACAGGCGCAACTTGAGGGCACCGAGAACCGTATCGCGGTTGCCCGTAACCGCTACATCGCGGCCGTTCAGGCCTACAACGGCACCATTCGGCGCTTTCCGTCGAATCTCACGGCGATGCTGTTCAGCTACGAAGTGAAGCCGAACTTCACGGTCGAGAACGAAGCGGCCATCGCCGCGCCGCCGACGGTCGATTTCGGCGCGCCGGTCCCGAATTGATCGCCAAACCGCTCGCTCTATTGGCGCTGGCGCTGCTCGTGTCAGCAGCACCGACTGCGCGGACGCAGGAGGGCTTGCAGCCCATCCCCGCGCTCGAGACGCGTGTTACCGATCGGGTTGGCTTGCTCGATGCCGCTACGCGGGCGTCGCTCGAGGCTCGTCTGACTGAGTTTGAGACGCGCAAGGGCTCGCAGATCGCGGTCCTCATCGTGCCGAGTACTGCGCCCGAGGCGATCGAGCAGTATTCGATCAGGGTGGTCGATGCGTGGAAGCTAGGACGCAAAGGTGTCGATGATGGTGCGTTGTTGCTCGTGGCGAGCGAGGATCGCGCCGTGCGTATTGAGGTCGGTCGAGGCCTCGAGGGGGCGCTCACCGATCTCACCGCTAATCGCATCATCGACGAGATCATCGTGCCGCAGTTTCGTAGCGGCGATTTCGCCGCCGGAATCGCTGCCGGACTCGATCGGATGATCCGCGTGGTCGATGGCGAGCCTTTGCCTGAACCTGAGCCTGGCTGGTCAGATAAATCCGGTGGGTCATTCGGTGATCTCGTTGGACTGCTGTTCTTCGTAGTCCTCGCGGTCTCGGCGATGCTGCGGGCGATCCTCGGCCGTTTTCTCGGTTCGCTCGCCACGGGCAGCGTCATCGGTACGGTAGCCTGGTTCGTCAGCGGTACGCTGCTGGCTAGTGTCGGTGCAGGCGTATTGGCTTTTATCTTTGCTCTGGTGCTCGGGTTCGTGCCGGCGAGTGCCTTGAGCTCGCGGGGGCGGCGCGGTGGTTTTGGCAGCGGGCACTGGGGCGGTGGTTTCGGCGGCGGTGGTTTCGGCGGTGGTGGTGGAGGCTTCGGCGGCGGCGGCGCCTCCGGACGTTGGTGAGGAACGGTCGATGTCAATGAAACGCTGGCTTTCACACCTGCTCGCTACGCCTTGGCAGACACGCCGTTGCTTCCCATCGCACGCGCTTTCAGCCATCACGGCCGCCATCGAGAAGGTCGAGGCGCGGCACGCCGGTGAAATCCGCTTCGTCGTCGAGACGGCGCTCGATCTGCCGGCGCTCTGGCGTGGAGTCACGCCGCGTGAGCGTGCGCTCGAGGTGTTCGGGAGGCTCAGCGTTTGGGATACAGCCGATAACAACGGCGTACTGATCTACTTGCTGCTCTGCGAGCGTGACGTCGAGATCGTTGCAGATCGCGGTATCGCGGCGCGTGTGCCCCCTGCAGAGTGGGAAACGATTTGTCGGCGTATGGAAGCACAGTTCCGCGACGGTCGGTTCCGAGAGGGGGCGATCGTGGGAATCGAGGCTGTCGGCGAACTGCTAGCACGGCACTTCCCGCAGGCGGCGGGCGATCGTAACGAGCAGCCCAACCGCCCCGTCCTGCTGTAATCTCGCAGCCCATGAGGCTGATCGGTTTCCTGCCCCTCGTGCTGGCGGCGATGACACTCGCAGCCTGCTCGTCGATCAAAGGCCGCGCGCCGACATTCACCGAGCCACCACCCTCGGCGATCGTTTCCGAGGAGCCGTATGCGCGCAGCATGCATCGTTTCGAGCTGGATGCAGCGAGCGGCGATGTGATTGGCGCGCTGCAGATCACGCGCGCGCAGCACGAGGACACATTTGTCGATCTCGCGCGTCGCTTCAACGTCGGCTACGACGAGCTCGTGCGTGCCAACCCTAAGGTCGATCCGTGGCTGCCCGGCGAGGGGCGTGAGATTCTTCTGCCTACTCAGCACGTACTACCCAATGCGCCACGCGAGGGCATCGTGATCAATCTCGCGGCGATGCGCCTCTTTTACTTCACGCGGCGCACTGCAAAAGAAGCTCAGGTGGTGTACACCTTTCCGATCGGTATCGGTCGAGTCGGATTCGCGACACCTGAAGGGCGCACGCGGGTGACGCGCATGGCCAAGAACCCGAGCTGGCGGCCGGGCCCGGGGGTGCGTCGTGAGCGTCGCGAGCAGGGCGAGCTGCTGCCGGCGGTCGTACCGCCCGGGCCCGACAATCCGCTCGGCTCACGGGCGATGTATTTGTCGTGGCCGAGTTATCTCATCCACGGTACCAATCAGCCGGCTGGTATTGGCCTGCGCTCGAGTGCAGGGTGCATCCGTTTATTCCCAGAAGATGTAGAGCTCCTGTACGAGCTCGTACGGCCCGGTACGACGGTGACGGTGGTCAACCAGCCGATCGTGTTCGGTGAGCGAGATGGGATGATCCTCGCGCAGAGCTTCGATGTCCTGGAGGACGATCGACGTGATGTTCGTACGCTCGCCAAGCGTGGGATGCCGCGTGCGTTGACGGCTCGCCTGCAGGAATCGCTTGATACGCAGACACTCACTCGGCTGACCGCCGCTCCGCGTGGGGTACCGCTGCCAATCACCGTCACTGGTGATGAGCTGGAGTCGGCGCGCGCTAATGCGCAGAGAGTCCGTAACGCACTGCCCATCGGTGCGAGCTGGTCGGGCGAGAGCCAATGAGCGACGCTGCTGAACGCTGCGTGGTGTTCTCGCACGGGCTCGATGGCGAACCCTGGGGACAAAAGATCATCGCCATGGCGGCGGTGGCGCGTGCGGCGGGCTATCGCGTCGAGTCGGTCGACTACCGCGGCATCAACACGCTGGATGGCCGTCTTGAGGCGCTGCGCTGCGCCTGTGCGAGCTTACCGCGCTCGCCCGTGCTCGTAGGCTCGAGCCTCGGGAGCTTTCTCTCAGCAGCGGTCTCGATCGAGGCGGGTGCGCGCGGTCTGTTCTTGTTGGCGCCTGCGTTCGAGCTCGCGGGGCTGCCACCCACACCGCCCGTAGCGCGCTGTCCCATGACGCTGGTGCATGGCTGGCGGGACGACGTCGTACCGGTGGAGATCGCGATTCGATTCGGTCAAGCGCAGGGCGCGACGCTGCATCTGGTCGACGATGATCATCGGCTACACGCCTCGCTGCCGCGTATCGAGGGCTGGCTGCGAGATTTTTTGGGAGCCCTCGGTTGAGCCGGCTGCTGCGCCAGCTGCTTGCGCGCCTGCTGTCGGTGTGGGTGCGCTTCGAGGTCCGTCCTGAAAACGCACTCGAGCGAATCGGCGCGGTGCAGGCCTCCCCGGTGTGCTACGTGCTCGAGCGACGCAGCTTCGTGGATGAGGCCGTCCTTGAGAACCTGTGCGCACGACACAGCCTGCCGCGACCCTCGGGTCGGCTCGTGGGTCGCGGTAAGGAAGCGGTACGCGCTGCATTGTCGTTGCTGCAGGCTCGCGGGCGCTTCGATCTGCGCATCGATCGTCGGCCTCCGGCTGCGCTCGTTCGCCTGATCGAGGCCTTGCGCGCCGATCCCACGCTCGACGTCAGGCTCGTGCCGGTAGCGGTCTACTGGGGGCGTGCGCCGCAGCGTGAGGGTTCTTGGCTGCGTTTGCTGCTCGCCGAGAACTGGGTGCTCTCGAGCGGGCTGCGTAAATTTCTGCAGGTGCTCATCAATGGCCGCTTCACCATGGTGGAGGTCGGCGAGCCCATGAGCCTGCGCAGTCAGATTGACGCCTATAGCCTCTCGGGTGTTCTCGCCGGACGCATCACGCGTTCGCAGCGCGGCGTGTTTCGTCGTCAGCGCGCCTCGCGTATCGGACCTGACCTCTCGCACCGACGCACGATCGTATTCCGGGTGTTACGTGCACAGGGGGTGCGTTCCGCGGTTGCTGCCGAGCGTCGGGCGAAGGGGCTCAGTCGCCGTAAGGCGCTAGGCATCGCAACGGGCTATGCAGAGGAGATTGCAGCGAACTACTCGCACGTCTTCATCACCTTCATGGAAGGTTTTCTGCGTCGACTATGGAACCGTCTCTACGATGGCGTGAGCTTCGGTCATGCCGATACGCTGCAGTCGGTGGCGCAGAACCGCGAGATCGTTTTTGTACCTTGCCACCGCAGCCACATGGACTACCTGCTGCTCTCCTACGTGATCTACAAACAGGGATACGCCGTGCCGCATATCGCCGCCGGCATCAATCTCAACATCCCTGTGATCGGTCGGCTGCTGCGCAAGGGCGGAGCTTTCTTCATCCGTCGCAGTTTTGCAGGTAATGCGCTGTACACGGCGGTGTTCGTCAACTATCTCGCGGCGATCATGAACCGAGGCCACTCGATCGAATATTTCATCGAGGGGGGTCGCTCGCGCACCGGACGCCTGCTGCAGCCGAAGACGGGCATGCTGTCGATGACCGTGCGCAGCTACATACGTGATCCGCGCCGGCCGGTAGTCTTCTTGCCGGTTTATTTCGGCTATGAGCGCATCGTCGAGGCCAATACTTACGTCGGCGAGCTCTCCGGCAAGCCCAAGCGCAAAGAGAGCATCGGCGATCTGATACGAGCGGCGAGGGTGCTGCGCGAAAAGTTCGGTCGGGTGTACGTGAACCTTGGCGAGCCCATCGAGCTCGATCCGTTACTCGAGCGGCATGCGCCCGATTGGCGAAGCAGTGTTGCAGAGGATGAAGGTCGCTCGCCGTGGCTGCCTGCGGTGGTGGACGAGCTCGCCGAGAGCATCATGCAGCGTATCAACGCAGCGGCAGCCGTCACGCCGATCAACCTGTTGGCGCTCGCGCTGCTGTCGATGCCGCGTCAGGCTATGGGCACGCAAGAGCTTGCGCGGCAGGTCGATCTCTATCTCGCTTTGCTGCGCAGAGCTCCCTATGACGCACGCGTGACCGTGGTCGACACCGACGGCCTCCGAGCGATCGAGTACGGCGAGACGATGAAGGTTCTGCAACGTCAGCCACAGGCCCTAGGCGAAATCGTACGCGTCGAGCCTGCGATGGCGGTGCTGATGACCTACTACCGCAACAACGTGCTGCATCTTTTCACCCTGCCATCGCTCATCGCGTGCGCGTTCATCGGCAATGCGCTGGTGCGAACGGCTGATCTGCAGCGTCTTGCCTGGCGGGTTTACCCATACGTCGCTTCGGAGCTTTTTCTGAAATGGAGCGAGTCTGAACTCGCGGCCGAAGTGACACGTACGCTGGAGGCGTTTGCCTCGCTTGGCATCTTGGAGCATTTGCCCGCCGAGGACGCTTGGCGCAGGCCGGCGCCGAGCTCGCCTGAGGCCGTGCAGCTGTCGTTGCTCGCACAGGCGACGGTACAGACCATTGAACGTTACTACCTCGTCGTCGCCGCGCTCGCCAGGGCGGGCTCGGGTGTGCTGAGTTCGCGCGCGCTGGCCGAGCGATGTCAGCAATACGCCCAGCGTATGAGTCTCTTGCATGGGCTCGACTCACCCGAGTTCTATGATCGGGCACTGTTCGACAATTTCATTGGGTTACTGCTGAAGCGTGGGGTGATACGCACCGACGAGTCGGGTCGTCTCGTTCACGATGAGGTGCTGTCGCGTGTGGCAGCAGATGCGGAATTCGTGCTTTCCGAGCAGATTCGCCACAGCATTCTGCAGGCCATTCACGCCTGACTATCGGGCCCGGCAGCAATCTCACTCGTCGCGCTGAACCCGTCCGCGGGTACGCTTGATCACCCCGCGTCTAACTTTGTGTTCCACACGCCGGCGCTGCGAGGCCCGCGTCGGGGTCGTCGCCCGGCGCACCCGCGGGACGATCATTGCCGAGCGAATGAGTGCGGCGAGACGCGCCTCGGCAGCGCGGCGATTCTGTTCTTGGCTGCGATATTCGCGGGCGATGATCAGCAGCTCTCCGTCCTCGGTCAGGCGCTGCCCGGCGAGCGTTCGCAGGCGTGTCTTGGTGTCGGCATCGAGCGCCTGTGTGCCGTCGAGATCGAAACGTAACTGAACGGCCGAGGAGACCTTGTTGACGTTTTGTCCGCCAGGTCCCCCTGCGCGGACAAAGGCGATGCGCAGGTCGGCGTCGGGGATGAGAACCTTACCGATCGAGATCGGCATCGTTCGGTGGATTCGGCAGCATACGCACTTCCTGCTGCTGCACCGGGATTTTGATGCCGTGCTGCTTGAAGAGCTGCCAGATCTTACGGTTGACGTCAGAGCGGACGTTGTTGACGCCGTTCATCGGATCGCGGATCCAGAAGCGGGCCTCGAGTCGCATACCGTAGTTCTCGAAAGACATCAGTCGCGATACAGGGCCCGGATCGCTGAGGATACGCGGGTGATCGCTGGCCGCCTGAATCAGTAAGTCGAGCGCGAGCTCTGGATCGTCGTCGTAACTGATCATCACCGGCAGACGCAGACGGACCCGCTGGTCGGAGTAGCTCCAGTTGATGACGGAGTTGATGATGAGGTTCTGGTTCGGGACCAGCGATTCGACGCCGTCGCGATCACGCACCACCACATAGCGTCCACGCAGCTCCTGCACCCAGCCGAAGTTCTCGGACGTCGTACCGGTATGCTGGGTGAAGCTGATGACGTCGCCAGGCTTGATGGATTTATCCATCAGCAGCACGAAACCGCTCACAAAGTTGCTGGTGATGTCTCGGATGCCGAAGCCGAGGCCGAATACGATCGCGCCGGTGAGCACCGTGAGGGCGGTGAGATCGACACCCGCCGAGTTGATGCCGAGCAGAATACCGAGGGTGATCAGCAGGAAGTACATAAACTTGCTGATGCCGACGCGTGTCGAGGGCGCAAGACTGTCGAAGGTCATCACTCGTCGTTCGATCGCCCGCGCCAATACGCTGGTGACAGCAACGAACAAGGTGATGACCACAAGCCCTTTGAGTAAGGCCCAAAGACTGAATTCGGTTTTTCCCGGGATGAGATCGATGCCATCCAGGGTCTGCTCGAGTACGTTGAACCAGCCGAGTAACTCGAACACGATGCCGAGCCAGAGCACGACGGATAGACGATTCTCGACACGGGCGATCCAGCTGTCTTGACCGACCAGCAGACGCAGCGCGTAGACCCCAAGGCGCACGGCGCCGAGGGCGATCACCAGTCGCAGGGCGAGCGACAAAACGTTGTCTGGTAAGCCTTGGCTGACTGCGGCGATTTGTGCGATCGCGATCAGCACGCCAGCGATCACGTAAGGCAGACCGATCGTAAACGTTTCGAGTAGGCGCGAGCTCAGTCTGTCGCCATCGACCGTCGCTCGTCGGGAGAGCATCGCCTGGGCGAGTCTGCCTGCGCCGAAGGCAACTACGATGGCGATAAGGACTGCGAGCACTTCGTGAAGGCCATCGCGACTCAGTAATTCACGCAGCAGGTCGGGCGAAGCTGTCAGGGTGTCGGGCATGGTGCAGAGCTCAGGCGTTCAGATCCGGGATCAATTCGCTACCGTAACGTTCAATCTGGTCCTTGAGGTAAAGCTTGCGTTTCTTAAGGCGCTTCAGCTGCAGCTCATCGACGTGGATGTCCATCGAGAGCCGAGCGATCACCTCGTCGAGATCGCGATGCTCGATACGTAGCTGTCGCAACTTCTCGATATTACGGAACAGCTCGCGATCAAGGTTGTCGGGATCCTTCTCGCTCATCGCAGGCGGGCCGTCACCGGTTCGAGATCGTCCGGTAGCTTAGCGAAGCGCCCCGGGGGATTCCACGGCAGCGCCGGATCGTGGAAATCCGAACCGACCGACGCGGCGAGGCCGTAGCGCCGAGCCAGGGTCGCCAGTCGATCGAGATCGTGACGTGCCATACCACCCACGCTCACCTCGAGTGCTGCACCCCCGGCTGCACGGAACTCCTCGATGAGCTGACGCAGGGCGCCTGCCGACAGCTTGTATCGGTGCGGGTGGGCGAGCACAGCGACGGCATTCGCTGAGCGGAGTACCTCTAGTGTCTGCGACAGCGTCGGCCACTCGTGCGGCACGTGACCTGCCGAACCGCGTGACAGCCAGCGATCGAAGGCGTCGCCCACATCCCGTGCGTGGCCGGCCGCCACGAGTGCGCGGGCGAGATGCAATCGAGTCGGCGCCCGTCCGCCGGCATCGTCGTGCTGCCGCAGCAGTGTCTCGATCAGCGGTCGTATCGGCAGGTCTCCCCGTTGTATCAGGCGCTCGCCGATCGCCGTCAGTCGCTGACGACGGCGCGCACGGACCTCGTTGAGGTGCGCCATCAACGCCGAGTCGTCCTCGCGTGGCGCGAGTCCGATGATGTGTAGCTCTTGAGCACGCCAGCTCGCGGTGACCTCGACGCCCGCGACGAAGCGCAAACCGAGCGGTTCGCAGGCTCGACGCGCTTCGTGACAGCCCGCGAGGGTGTCGTGATCGGTGAGGGCAGCGAGACCGACACCGCGCGAGGCGACCAGCGCCATCAGCGCCGACGGCGTGAGTACGCCGTCGGAGTAATCGCTGTGCAAGTGCAGATCGAGACCCGAGCCCGGTTCCATCGTCGGTATCATACGCGTCATGACCCTGCCCAATGCTGCAGCGCCCGACTGGTCGAGCATCGATAACGTCCTACTCGATCTCGATGGCACTCTGCTCGATCTCGCGTTTGACAATTACATCTGGCTGGCTCGCATCCCGGAGCTCTACGCGGAGCAGCGAGGTCTCTCGCTGGCGGAGACCTTTGCGACGCTGAAGCCCAAGTTCGATGGTGTGCAGGGCACGCTCGCGTGGTACTGCATCGAGCACTGGAGCCGCGAGCTCGCCATCGATGTGGCGGCGGTACATCACGAGGAGGCGCATCGAGCCGCTTGGTTACCGGGAGCGCGGGGGTTTCTCGAGACGCTGCGCGAGCGCGGCAAACGGCTCGTGCTGCTCACCAACTCTCATCCGGTGATCCTCGATATCAAGCATCAGCGTACCGGGGTGCTTGACTACCTCGACGTCGCTTTCAGCTCGCACACCTTCGGGGTGCCCAAGGAGCATCCGAATTTTTGGGAGCAGGCCAGTCGTGCAGCGCCGTTCGACCCGCAGCGCTCGATATTCATCGATGACAGCGCAGCCGTGCTGCATGCGGCGATCGCCGCGGGGGTACGCCATGTCTATGGCGTGCGTCGGTTCGATACGTCTCGAGATCCGCACCGACACGAAGAATTCGAGGCGATCGACGGCGTGGCCGATCTGCTCGGCTGATCAGCGCCGCGGACCGCCTCGTCGCGGCCCGCCTCGCGGAGCACCGCGACCACCGCCGCCGCCGGCCGGACCGCCACGACGTGGGCCACCGCGATCGGGCGAGGGGCGCCGGGGCGGCCAGCTGAGATCGGTGGCCAGCAGTTCGGCCGATATCGGCTCGTAAGGTAATTTGCGGCCGATGTATTTTTCGATGTCGGGCAGCGCGACCGCGTACTCCTCGCAGGCGAAGCTGATGGCATCGCCTTCGGCGCCGGCGCGGGCCGTACGCCCGATGCGATGGACGTAGTCGGCACTGTCCTGCGGCAAATCGAAATTGAATACGTGACTGACGTCTGGAATGTGCAACCCGCGTGAAGCGACGTCGGTCGCGATCAGCACGGCGAGGCGACCCTCATGGAAGTCCTTGAGGAATCGCAGGCGCTTTTTTTGTGGCACGTCACCCGAGAGCGCTTGTGCATCGATGCCATTGGCGCGCAACACGTCTTCGAGGCGCTCCGCCATGCGCTTGGTGTTCACGAATACCATGGAGCGGTGCGGATCCATCCGCCGGAGCAGCCCGACGAGCAGCGGGATCTTCTCTTCCATCGCCGGGTAATACATGACCTGACGGACCCGATCGGCGGTGATCTTCTCGGGTTCGATACGCACCAGCACCGGTTCGTTCATGTGCTCGTAGGCGAGTTCGAGCACGCGCTGCGAGAGCGTCGCCGAGAACAGCATCGACTGGCGGCGATCGGGGGGTGGCAGGCGCCGCAGCAGGTAGCGGATGTCGGCGATGAAGCCCAGATCGAACATACGATCGGCCTCATCGAGGATCACGGCCTGAGCATCGCGCAGCTCGAACACGTGCTGTTTGAAATAATCGATGATGCGGCCGGGCGTGCCGATGAGCACATCGATGCCGCCTTCGAGCTCGCGACGTTGTTTCTCGTAATCGACGCCACCGAAGACCACTGCGAGTTTCAGACCGGTGTGCTGGCCGAGCACGACCGCATCGTTGTGGATCTGCACGGCGAGCTCGCGCGTCGGAGCGATCACCAGTGCGCGGATCGAGGTAGCGCCGCGGGCGGGAGGCGCCGGGTGCGCGAGCAGGTTCTGGAACAGCGCCACCAGGAAGGCCGCCGTCTTACCGGTACCCGTCTGAGCCTGGCCCGCGATGTCACGGCCCTGTAGGGCGGCAGGCAGAGTTTGGGCCTGAATCGGCGTGCAGCGCGTGAAACCGGCATCCTCGACCCCTTGCATGAGGGGCGGCGCGAGAGCGAGAGCGGAGAAGGTCAGTTCGGAAAGGTGTGTATCAGACATTACGATCCAGTGGACTCACGATGGGCGGGGGTGCTTGCAAAGGGATCGGGAATTGGCTAAAAAAGCATCCCAGACGGGCGTTCTGCCCCTCCCGATAACCCCAACAGCCTGGTCAACCCAGAGTTAATCACCCCAAATTCAAAGACGGTCTAGTGTAACCGTTTGAAGGTTCCCCGGCACGGCATCCCGCCCGGCCCCCGAAAAACCCCCTTAAGAAACCAGTTAAGAAACCAGAAAGTTTCGTTCCATTCTCAGTTTTGCTCCAACCGGAGGATTCATAGCGTGAGCAGCCCTCACATCGTCAACACCACCGACGCTAATTTTTCTAAAGACGTGCTCCAGTCCGATAAACCCGTTCTGCTCGATTTCTGGGCGGAGTGGTGCGGACCCTGCAAGATGATCGCGCCCATCCTCGATGAGGTTGCCGGCCAGTACGCCGACAAAGTGCGCATCGCCAAGCTCAACATCGACGAGAACCCGCAGACGCCGCCTAAGTACGGCATCCGCGGTATTCCGACGCTGATCCTGTTCAAGAACGGGACCGTCGAGGCTCAGAAGGTGGGTGCGGTATCGCGCTCGCAACTCACCGCTTTCTTGGACAGTCACCTGTGAGAGGCGGTTACCTCGGCGGTCAGGGGGGCGGCCGTCCACGCAACAAGGGTCCGCGTCACGGCAACCGTGACCCGAATCGCGGTCCACGCCATGGCAACGTCGGTGGCCCGATGCACGACGAGCCGATGGATCATGCGCCATTCATAGACTCGGGCGAGGATGCCGAGATCATCAGTCCCGCGGAGCTCGCCGCTTCGCGTAACTCGATGAACCTCACCACGCTCAAAGCGATGCCGATCAACAAGCTCGTCGAGATGGCGAGCAACCTCGGCGTCGAGAACATGGCGCGCTCGCGCAAGCAGGACATCATTTTCAGCCTGCTCAAGGCGCACGCGCGCAAGGGTGAGGACATCTACGGCGATGGTGTGCTCGAGATCCTGCAGGACGGCTTCGGCTTCCTACGCTCGGCTGATGGCTCTTACCTCGCGGGTCCAGACGATATCTACATCAGCCCGGCGCAGATTCGCCGCTTCAATCTGCGTACCGGCGATACGATCTCGGGGCTGATCCGACCGCCTAAGGACGGCGAGCGCTACTTCGCTCTGCTGAAGGTGGGCGAGATCAACTTCGACTCGCCGGAGAACGCGCGTAACAAGGTTCTATTCGAGAACCTCACGCCGCTGCATCCGACCAAGCGCCTGAAGCTCGAGCGCGGTAACGGTTCGACCGAGGACCTCACCGCTCGTGCCATCGACTTGTGTGCACCGATCGGTAAAGGTCAGCGTGGCTTGATCGTCTCGCCGCCGAAGGCGGGTAAGACGATGCTGTTGCAGAACATCGCCACGGCGATCACGGCCAACCACCCGGAGGTCTACCTCATCGTGCTGCTCATCGACGAGCGCCCCGAGGAAGTCACCGAGATGCAGCGCACCGTGAAGGGCGAGGTGGTCTCATCGACTTTCGATGAGCCGGCCGCCCGTCACGTGCAGGTCGCCGAGATGGTTATCGAGAAGGCGAAGCGCCTTGTCGAGCACAAGAAGGACGTGGTGATCCTCCTCGACTCGATCACGCGTCTCGCGCGCGCCTACAACACCGTGGTGCCGAGCTCCGGCAAGGTGCTCACCGGTGGTGTCGATGCGAACGCTCTGCAGCGTCCGAAGCGTTTCTTCGGTGCAGCGCGCAACATCGAAGAGGGTGGCTCATTGACCATCCTCGCTACGGCGCTCATCGATACCGGTTCGAAGATGGACGATGTCATCTACGAAGAGTTCAAGGGAACCGGCAACAG
>JBMSXG010000006.1:0-59430 GCA_049425405.1 Steroidobacteraceae bacterium | reverse complement strand
AGCGTCGCGGCGGCCATGACTTCTTCGCGCAGTAGCGGACCGACGATGAACTCGGCACCCTGGTCGATCGCCTCGGTGATGATTTGTCCGATCGGCCGTGCGGCCGAGTCGTAGAAGCGTAGCGGACGCGTGGCGAGTTCGGGTTGCGAGAAATAAGCGGCGAGCAATCCTTCGCGGATTTCTTCGCCTGCCGGTGCGAGACGGCCAGACAGCGGTAGTAAAGCCGCCACATGACCCTTGGTCGAGCCGCGCGGGCTCGTGAGCGCAGGGGTCGGCGCGGAAGGTGACTCGGTACGCGATTCTGCTCGTTCTCGCGCAGCCCGCTCGCGCACCGCTTGCTCCCGCGCTGCTTGTAACGCGGTCGCGCTGGTGGCCAGCAGTGCTGTCGTCGCCGGATGCTGTGGATAGCGACGTTGCCAAGCAGCGGTAATGCCACGATTGGCCGACGCGGGCAGCGCTGCGGCACGCGCTGCCAGAGGTGCCGCCTCAAGCCAGCCGCGTGCGAGCGAGTCACGGGCAGCACTACGAGGATCGAGGCGCACACCTCGGGCCGAGGCCTCGCGAAGTTGCCCGAGTAGTTCTTCGCGCAGCGCTGCGAGGCGCTGCGTATCGTTGCCCGCGACGCTTTCACGAGCGCGTTCGCTGCGGACCGCCTCGAGCGGGCGTTGGGCGGCGAGTGCGACGCGCTGACGCAGCGCATGATGTCGCTCGAGCAGTGCAGGCTCGGTGGGTTCGGTGCGCGCGGCGATCTGCTGCCAAGCCTCGGCGGTTTTGCCAGAGAGCAGATCGGCCTCGATGACGAGTAGGTCACGTCGTGTGGTCTGTCTCTCGTCGAGCGGTTGTTCTATCGCAGCGAACAGATTTCGCGCGGCATCGATGCGATTCGCCAGCAGCCATTGTTCGACCGCCAGTAGGCGCGAGTCGTTACGCGTTATCACGGAGCTGCCACGCGTGATTAAGGCGAGCGCCGTGTATTCACGGGCGGCGGCCTCGTGATCCCCACGGGCCGCGAACGCCGCGGCGCGTTCGGCGGAGGCGCTGGGAGTGCCGCCGACGCTCGCGCAGCCAGATAGCGCAAGCATCAGTACGAGTAGGACGAGGGCAGGGCGGATCATGGATTGAATACCCCGGGGCGTGCGGGCAGGATGCGGCAGGCGTGGCAGGTGGCGATGCGAATCACAGGAGCGAAAGTATAGTGGCGCTCGGGCAGGGCCGGCTTGAGGTGGTGGCGACACCGATCGGCAATTTGGCCGACCTGTCGCCTCGGGCGCGTGATGCGCTCGCCGCGGCCGATGTTGTGGCGGCGGAGGACACCCGGCGCAGCGCTCAGTTGCTCAACGCGCTCGGTCTGCGAACGCCGCTGATCTCGCTGCATGCGCACAATGAGCGCGAGCGCACCGAGGAGCTGCTCGGACGTTTGCAGTCGGGCGCGGTGGTGGCGCTGGTCAGTGACGCCGGGACGCCGTTGCTCTCTGATCCCGGATTCGAGCTCGTTCGCCGGGCGGCGGCGGCCGGTATCGAGGTGCGCTGCGTCCCGGGGCCGACCGCCATCGCGGCGGCGCTGTCGATCGCCGGTCTGCCAACCGAGCGCTTTACATTCGAGGGCTTCCTGCCGTCGAAACCGTCCGAGCGTCGAGCCCGTCTCGCTGCCCTCGCGCGCGAGGTTCGTACCCTGGTGTTCTTCGAGACGCCTCACCGGATCGCCGAGGCGCTGGCCGATGCGGTGGTGGCCTTCGGTGCGCACCGGGCGGCGGTCGTCACTCGCGAGCTGACCAAAGTGCATGAAAGCGTCTACCGCGGTTCGCTCGCAGAGTTGGCCGCTCAGGCGGCAAGCGATCCGCAGCTGTCTCGCGGTGAGATCACGCTCGTTATCGCGGGTGCTCCAGAAGAGCAGGGCGAGCCTGCGGTGAGCGACGAGGCGCTCGAGCGGGTTTTGCGTGCTGCGCTCGTGCATTTACCCGCCTCCAAGGCGGCGGCAGTGGCCGCCGCGGCCACCGGCGTGCCGCGCGAGCGCGCGTATGCGCTGGCGGTGCAGTGGGCTGCAGCGCGTCGCTGAAGCTGCGACTCTGGCGGTATCGCCGCAAAATACTGGCGGAAAATCGCGATTGTCGTTTCGGACATGGGCGGCTATCGTGGCTCCCGGAGTCGGCCAGGTGATCGCTGCATTCACTAGTGGAATGTGGAGGAAAGTCCGGGCTCCTTCGGACACGGTGCCAGGTAACGCCTGGGGGGCGCGAGCCCACGGAAAGTGCAACAGAAAGATACCGCCGACGTGCCGCTCGCAAGGGTGGTGCAGGTAAGGGTGAAATGGTGCGGTAAGAGCGCACCGCGGACGTGGTAACACGGACGGCATGGCAAACCCCACCGGGAGCAAGGCCAAATAGGGAAGTCGCAGGGAAACCTGCAGCGCCGTGTCCGAGCGTGACTTCCGGGTAGGCTGCTAGAGGCACTCGGTGACGGGTGTCCCAGAGGAATGGTCACCCTCGACAGAACCCGGCTTATCGGCCGACTCCCTCTTTTTCCCCCAAACTCCCTTAGGGTATTTTCCCAAGCATCTGAAACCCTTGGGAATTCCATTCTTTTCGGGTCTTCCAGGCGTTCGCCGGAGCACGTAAGTCATTGGTCCGCCGAAACATTTTTTAATCACCGGCATTGACACCCCACCCCGACCGTTTTTATAGTGGCGGATAGTGGTGGAAAGTGGGGAGAAATGGGCGTTGATCCGCCCGTAAGCCGGGATGTTTCGCGGAGCGAGCAAGGTCACTCTCGATGACAAGGGACGGATGGTGCTGCCCACCCGTCAGCGTCAGCGCGCGCTCGAGCGCAGCGAGGGTCAGCTCGTCGTCACCGTCGATCGCGACCCCTGCTTATTGATCTACCCGCTGCCCGACTGGGAGCAAATCGAGCGCAAATTGATGGGCCTGCCGGCGCTCAACGAGCGCTCACGGCGCCTGCAGCGCCTGATGGTGGGTCATGCGACCGAGATCGATCTCGACGGTCAGGGTCGGCTGCTGCTGACCCCTGAATTACGCGAATACGCGGGGCTCAAACGACACGCGATGTTGATCGGCCAAGGCAACCGTCTCGAGTTGTGGGACGAGACGCGTTGGAACGAGCGTCGCGACTACTGGGTGAAAAGCGAGGAGACCGCAACGGATCTCACGACGGAGCTCGGGTCTCTGTCGCTGTGAGTGCGGGAGGGCGGATGACGAGGATGGGAACAGACGCCAGTGGGTGAGCACGTCCCCGTGCTCATCGAGGAAGTACTGGAGGTTCTGGCCCCGTCCCCAGGCGGGTTTTATGTCGATGGGACATTCGGGCGTGGCGGGCATACGGCGCGATTGCTACAGGCAATCGGAGCGTCGGGCCGCGTGCTCGCCGTCGATCGTGACCCGGCTGCGATTGCTGCGGGGCGCGAGCGTTTCGCCGACGAATCCCGTCTCGAGCTCGTGCAGGCGTCGTTTGCGGATCTCGAGCGCCTCGTGCGCGAGCGGGCACCGGATCGCCCGGTCCTCGGCGTGCTACTCGATCTCGGTGTCTCCTCGCCGCAGATTGATGATCCGGCACGCGGCTTCAGTTTCATGCGCGACGGCCCGCTCGACATGCGTATGGATCCGACGCGTGGCGAGTCGGCTGCCGAGTGGCTGGCCAGAGTCGACGAGCGGGAGTTGCAGCTCGTGATCGCTGAACTTGGCGAAGAGCGTTTCGCGCGACGGGTCGCTGCCGCGATCGTGCGCGCGCGAGGCGAGCAGCCGATCGAGCGGACCGTCCAGCTTGCCGAGATCGTGCAGCGCGCCGTGCGCACGCGCGACGGAAAACATCCGGCCACCCGCACGTTCCAGGCTCTGCGCATGGTGGTCAACGACGAGCTCGGTCAATTACGACGTGCGCTCGAGGCGGCCTTCGCGGTGCTCTCGCCCGGCGGGCGACTGGCCGTCATCAGCTTTCACTCGCTCGAGGATCGGATCGTCAAGCAGTTCATCCGCACTAAATCGACTGTGGATCCGGTATTCGCCGGTTTGCCAGTGATCCCGGCATCGGCGCGTCCCTTGATGCGCGAGGTCGGTCGTAAACGTCGCGCGGGCCCCGATGAGCTCGAGCGAAACCCGCGCGCCCGCAGCGCCGTGCTGCGTACTGCCGAGCGCTTGCTGCCGGAGGCCGCATGAAGCTGCCGCAACAAAAGACGCTCGCCTGGTTGGTGCCGATGTTGTGGGTGGCGGTATTGGTGTCCGCTGCCAGCGCCGTTTACGTCAAGCACCGTTCGCGCGAACTGTTCGTCGAGCTCGAGCGGATCAATCGCGAGCGCGATCGTCTCGAAATCGAGTGGGGTCGATTGCAGCTCGAGCAGAGCGCGTTCTCGACTCATGCGTTCGTCGAGAACGTCGCTGCGACCCGTCTTGAAATGCGCACTCCAGCTCCGCGGCAGATCGAGGTGATCGCACCGTGACGATCCGCTGGCCTTTCGGCAAATCGACTCCCGCGCGCCGCGTGGCGGGTCAGCGTGTCGCCCGCAGCGGCCTCACGCGCAAGCCGGAGGTACCGGAACCGTCCTTCACGCATCGCACCGCGATGCTCGGGTCGGTGATGGCGATCGCTGCCGGCGTGCTGCTGTGGAAGGCCGTCACGCTGCAGTTCCTCGAAAGTGATTTTCTGCGCGGTCAGGGTGACGAGCGCTTCACGCGCGTGGCGTCGGTCGTCGCACATCGCGGCAGTGTGACGGATCGAGTGGGTGAGCCGCTGGCCGTCAGCACGCCCGTCGATTCTGTATGGATCAATCCCAAGGAGCTCGCGCTCTCGGGCGATCAGATCCCGGTGCTCGCCCGTGCGCTGCAGCGCGATCCGACAGAACTCACAAGACGCGTAACGAGTAACGTCAGTCGCGAGTTCATGTATGTCGCGCGCCATCTGCAGCCCGCAGACTCAGCTGCGATCCGCGCGCTCGATATTCCCGGTGTGCATTTCACCCGTGAGTACCGCCGCTACTACCCGGCTGGTGAGGTGACTGGTCACGTACTCGGCTTCACGAGCGTCGACGACTCAGGTCAGGAAGGTCTTGAGCTGGCCTACGACCACTGGCTCGCAGGTGAGAACGGCTCGAAGCGCGTGATTCAGGACAACCTCGGTCGCACCATCCAGACCGTCGAGAGCATCCGGCCGATGCGGCCGGGCAAGAATCTCGCGCTGTCGGTGGACATGCGCATTCAGTATCTTGCATATCGGGAACTGAAGGCGGCGATCCAGGCGCATCGGGCCAAGGCGGGCTCCCTCGTCGCGATCGATGTGACCACGGGTGAAGTGGTCGCGATGGTCAATCAGCCGACGTTCAATCCCAACGATCGGGCGCAGCTGAAGCCGGCCAGTTACAAGAATCGTGCCGTGACCGATCTCGTCGAGCCGGGCTCGACCGTCAAGCCGTTCGTAGTCGCCGCTGCGCTGACCTCCGGCAAGTACAACACCGCGAGCATCATCGACACCTCGCCGGGCCTCGTGAAGGTCGGCATCAAGGTCATCGAAGACAAGCACAATCTCGGCGCAATCGATCTCGCCACGGCGCTGGCGCGCAGCTCGAACGTGGCGATGACACGGATCGCGCTCAATCTAGGACCGGAGACGCTGCACGGCACGCTCTCTAAGCTCGGCTTCGGTCGGGTCACAACCAGTGGATATCCCGGTGAGTCAGCGGGCTTGCTGTCGCAGCACTCGCACTGGCGACCGATCACTACCGCCACGATTTCGTATGGTTACGGCTTGTCGGCGACGCCGCTGCAGCTCGCGAGTGCTTACGCGACGCTGGGCGCTTTCGGCATGCAACGTCCGGTGTCCTTCACCAAGGTTGAGCAACCGCCCGCAGGCGAGCGCGTACTTCCCGAGCAGGTCAGTCGCGATGTGGTCGCCATGCTGCGTAACGTCGTGTCCGATGAAGGCACCGGTAAGCGGGCTGCGATTCCCGGCTACTCGGTTGCGGGCAAGACCGGAACCGCTTGGAAGGCGAGTGCCGGAGGCTACTCGACCAACCGATATCTATCGGTGTTCGCCGGACTCGCGCCGGCCAGTCAGCCGCGGCTCGCCGTGGTGGTGGTGATCGACGAGCCTGCCGCGGGGCTTTATTACGGCGGCGATGTAGCCGCGCCGGTATTCTCGCGGGTCGTGGGCGGGGCGCTTCGTCTACTCGCGGTCGCGCCCGATATGCCGGTGGATGGCCTAACCGATCAGCTGCCGGACGAGTCCGTTCGGAGTTCGCCGACGGCCGTGGCCCAAAGCGCCGCTCTTGAGGGAGAGCGCCGATGAGCGTCGCCGTTTCGGTGTCGCTCGCCTCGCTCTGTACAGGGCTGATCGATGTACCCAAGGGGCTCAACGTCAGCGATGTCACGCTCGACAGTCGTCGGGTACAGTCGGGCGGATTGTTTCTCGCGTGTGCCGGTCGACGCACGCATGGTCTTACCGCTCTCGAGGAAGCGCTCAAGCGCGGTGCACGCGCCATCCTCTGGGAGCCGGTCGAAGGCGTCGCTGCACCGACGGTGCCGACGGAAGTGTTCTGCGCGCCGTTGGCAAAGCTCTCGCAGCACGCCAGTACGATCGCAGCGCGTTTCTTTGGTGATCCGTCCGCATCGATGGCGATTGCCGGTATCACCGGCACGAACGGTAAGACGACCAGCGCTTGGCTACTCGCTCAGACTTGCGAGGCGCTCGGTCAACCGGCTGCCTATCTCGGTACGCTCGGCATCGGTCGTATCGGGTCCGGGCTGACGCCATCGGATTACACCACCTCGGATGCCGTGAGCGTGCAGCGTCAGCTCGCGGCGTTACGCGACGGTGGAGCGCAAGCGGTCGCGATGGAAGTGTCATCGCATGCGCTGGATCAGCAGCGCGTCGCTGCCGTGCGTTTTCGGGGTGCGGCGTTCACTAACCTCACGCGCGACCACCTCGACTATCACGGCACCATGGAAGCCTATGGTGCGGCGAAAGCGCGCCTGTTCGACATGCCGGCGCTCGACGGTCGGGTGTTCAATGTCGACGACGCTTTCGGTGCCGAGCTGGCACAACGACACGCCGGTTCAATGGGTCTTGTGCTGACGGCGCGCAGTCGTAGCGGATTCGCCGTGATGAGCGCGTTACGCGAACGGGGCGTGACGTTCGAGTCGATTACCGCCATCGAGTGGCGCGGCACCTCCGGCGGTCTAGCGTGTCGCATCGACTGGCGCGGTGAGCGTGCGTTGACCGTGCCGTTGATCGGCGAGTTCAACGTGGACAACGTGCTTACGGTGCTCGGCCTGCTCACCGTTCTCGGCGTGGCGCCGGAGCGGGGACTCGCAGCCCTGTCGGCGGTCAATGCGCCGCCGGGGCGGATGGAGGCCGTGGCGGCTTCGGGGCGCGCGCTGGCGATCGTCGACTACGCGCACACCCCAGATGCGCTCGCCAAGGCGTTGCGCGCTGCGCGTGCGCACTGCTCGGGTCGTCTGCATGTCGTGTTCGGTTGCGGCGGCGATCGCGATCGCGGCAAGCGACCGCAAATGGCTGCAGTGGCGGCGGCGATGGCCGACGAGATCATGATTACCGATGACAATCCGCGCACCGAGCCACCGGCCGGGATTGTCGCCGACATCACTGGTGGAATGCCTGCGGGTACGCGATTCGCAGTCGTTCACGATCGGGCGACGGCGATCCGGACGGTGCTCGCTGCGGCGCGAGCTGACGATGCCGTGCTGATCGCGGGTAAGGGTCACGAGGATTACCAGATCGTGGGCGAAGAGCGACGCGCGTTCAGCGATCGCCAGCTCGTTCGTTCGATTTACGCAGAGGCCGCGGCATGACCCGCCAGTTGTCGCAGTGGGCAGCGGATTGCGGTGGTCATCTGATCGGCGAGGATCGGGTGTTCGTCGGTATCAGCACCGATACCCGCAAGATTGCCAAAGACCAGTTGTTCGTCGCGTTACGTGGCCCGTCGTTCGACGGTAACGCCTTCCTCGAGCAGGCAGCGGCGGCGGGTGCCGCCGGCGCGCTAGCTGAGCGCGAGGGCCCCGCGGGCTTTCCAGTGGTACGGGTGGCCGACGCCTTACGTGGACTGCAGCGAGCGGCGCAGGCGTGGCGGCGGCGTTTTTCGATACCGCTGATCGGTGTCGCCGGCAGCAATGGCAAGACGACTACCAAAGAAATGCTTGCTGCCATTCTTGCGCAGGGCGGGCCCGTACTTGCGACGCAGGGCAATCTCAATAATCACATCGGTGTGCCGCTGACGCTGCTGCGTCTCGAGCCGGGGCATCGTCGCGCGGTCATCGAGATGGGCGCAAACCGCGCCGGTGAAGTAGCAGAGCTGGCGGCGTTCGCACTGCCCTCGATCGGACTCGTCACCAACGCAGGCGCCGAGCACCTCGAAGGATTCGGCACTCTCGAGGGCGCAGCGCGAGCCGAGGGCGAGCTGTTCGCTGCGCTTGGCGCCGACGGTATCGCGATCCTGAATGCCGACGATCCGTTTGCCGATCTGTGGCGCGAGATGACCGTGGCCCGCATCGTCACCTTCGGAATCGGCGTGAAGGCTGATTTCTCGGCCCGGGAAATTCGTACGCAGGCGACGGCCGAAGGTTTCATGACTCGCTTCACCCTGCTCTCACCGGTGGGCGAGGTGCCGGTTGCGCTGCGTTTGGCGGGCAAGCACAACGTCGTGAATGCGCTCGGCGCTGCTGCTGCGGCGGTATCCGCAGGTGCGTCGCTTGCCGAGGTTGCGGCGGGTCTGGCGACCATGCGGCCAGTGGTCGGGCGTCTGCAGTTGCGGCTCGCCAGCGGAGGCGGCTGGCTCATCGATGATTCCTACAACGCCAATCCGTCGTCGATGACGGCAGCCATCGATGTGCTGGAGTCGCTCGGTGCGCGTCGCTGGCTGGTGATGGGCGATATGGCCGAGCTTGGCGACTTTGCCGAACAGGCGCATCTCGATGCGGGCCGTTACGCCCGTGCTCATGGTGTCGAGAGGTTGTTCGCGCTCGGTACGCTTTCGCGACGAGCGGTAGAAGCTTTTGGTGAAGGCGCGAGCGCTCATGCCGACGCCGATTCCTTGATCGCCGCTATACGGCCGGGTCTTTCTGCTGATGTTCGCGTGCTCATCAAGGGCTCGCGTATGAATCGGCTCGAGCGCGTGGTCATGGCACTCGCAGCACCGGGATCAGGGACCGGGGCTGAGGGGAGGGTGCACTGATGCTGCTGTGGCTCTCCGAGCAATTTGCTGGTTCGTTCTCGGCGCTCAACGTCTTCAGCTATCTGACACTGCGCGCGATTCTCGCGGCAGTGACCGCGTTGCTGATCGCCCTGTTGATCGGCCCTGCCATGATCGCTGCGCTCACCCGAGAGCAGATCGGTCAGGTGGTGCGCGACTACATTCCGGCGGCGCATCAAAAGAAGGTTGGCACGCCGACGATGGGCGGGTTGCTGATCCTCGTTGCAATCGTCGCGAGCACTGTACTGTGGGCCGATTGGTCAAACCGCTTCGTATGGATCGTCCTCGGGGTGACGGTGTGCTTCGGTCTGGTGGGGTTCTGGGACGACTACCTGAAGCTGATCAAGAAAAATCCCCGCGGCCTCATCGCTCGATACAAATATTTTTGGCAGTCTGTATTTGGGTTCGCTGCGGCGGTCACGCTCTGGTACACGGCGCAGGTCCCGACGGATACGACGCTGTTCTTGCCGTTCCTGAAAGACTTTGCTCTGCCGCTCGGCGTGGGCGCCTTCGTGCTGCTCAGTTACCTGATGATCGTCGGCATGAGCAACGCGGTGAATCTCACCGACGGGCTCGATGGCTTAGCGATCATGCCGGCGGTGATGGTCGCCGCTGCACTCGGCGTATTTGCGTACGCCAGCGGCAACGCGATCTTCGCTGACTATCTGGCGATCCCGGCCGTGCCCGAGGCGGGCGAGCTGCTGATTTTCTGTGCGGCCCTCGTGGGCGCGGGTCTTGGCTTCCTGTGGTTCAACACTTATCCCGCCCAAGTTTTCATGGGTGATATCGGCGCGCTGTCGATCGGAGCTGCACTCGGCACGATCGCGGTGATCGTGCGTCAGGAAGTCGTGTTGCTCATCATGGGTGGAATCTTCGTCCTCGAGACAGCCTCGGTCATTCTCCAGGTCGCCTCGTTCAAGCTGACCGGTAAGCGCATCTTCCGCATGGCGCCGATTCATCATCACTTTGAGCTCAAGGGTTGGGCCGAGCCAAAAGTGATCGTGCGCTTCTGGATCATCACGTTCTTCCTCGTCCTCGCGGGCCTCGCCACATTGAAGCTGCGATGAACGCCACAACCTCCACCACTCGCAAGGCAGTGATCGTCGGGCTCGGCAAGACTGGGGTTTCGGCGGCGCGGCACTTGCTTGCGCGCGGCTGGCGTGTCGCTGTGACGGACAGTCGTTCAGCACCTCCGGGGCGCGAAGCACTCGCCGCCTTTGCACCGCAGGTGGAATGCCGTTTCGGCGGCTTCGACTCGGCGCTGCTCGATGGCGCAGATATCGTGGTCGCATCGCCCGGTGTGGCGCCGTCAGAGTCTGTGCTACGTGAGGCCAGTGCTCGCGGTCTCGATATCGTGGGTGATGTCGAGCTGTTTGCGCGTGAGGTGCGTGCACCCGTTATCGGCATCACCGGTACGAACGGCAAGAGCACGGTGACCACGCTCGTCGGTCGAATGGCAGCACGTGCCGGCGTCAAGGTTGCCGTCGGCGGTAATCTCGGCACGCCTGCGCTCGATCTGCTCGAGGGTGAGGCGCCGACGCTGTTTGTGCTCGAGATTTCGAGCTTTCAGCTCGACACCACCCGATCGCTGCAGTTGCGGGCCGGCACGGTGCTTAACGTCACGCCTGATCATCTCGATCGATACGGCGATATCGAGCGTTACGCCAAGGCCAAGGCGCACATCTTCGAGTGCTGCGAGATCGCCGTGGTCAACCTCGACGATCCCCGCGTTCCTCATATGCCGTTGGCGGGTCAGCGCGTGCTGGGTTTTTCTATCGACCCCGCGCGCAAGGCGGACTATGGCCTCGTGCAGGTGAAGGGTGAGTGCTGGCTTGCGATCGCATCACAAGCCGTGCTCGCGGTGTCGCAGTTGCGACTCACGGGGCTTCACAACGTTGCCAATGCGTTGGCGGCGCTGGCGCTCGGCGATGCCGCCGGCTTGCCTCGCGAGGCGATGCTGGCCGAGCTGCGCGAGTTCACCGGGCTGCCACATCGTTCGCAATGGGTGGCTGAGCGTCGCGGCGTGCGTTACGTCAACGACTCAAAGGGCACCAACGTCGGTGCGGCAATCGCCGCCGTAGAGGGTGCATCGGGGCCGCTGATCATGATCGCCGGCGGCGACGGCAAGGATCAGGACTTCTCGCCGCTCGGTCCGGCATTCGCTTCGCGCGTCCGGCTTGCCGTGCTGATCGGTCGCGATGCGCCGCAGCTCGCTCGGGCTCTCGCGGGGCACTGTCCAACGCTGTTCTGCTCGTCGCTCGAAGAAGCGGTGCGTATGGCTGCCGATGCTGCAAGGCCTGGCGATACCGTGCTGCTCTCTCCGGCTTGCGCGAGTCTCGACATGTTCCGTGATTACGCCCATCGCGGCGAGGTATTCGCTGCCGCAGTGGAGGGTTTGCCCGCATGAGTGCTTTCTCGTTACCGGCTCGCGAGGGGCAACGGCCCGTCACGCTTCATATCGATCTGGTGACCGTGGGGCTCGTCGCCTCGATCGTCCTACTAGGTCTCGTGATGGTGACCTCGGCATCCGTGTCTCTCGCTGCCAAAGAATCAGGTGAGCCTCTGCGCTATCTCCTTCAGCAGTTCACGCTGGTGATTGCAGGTCTCTTCGCGGCGGTTTTTGCGTTCTCGATACGTACCGACTGGCTCGATAAGTGGTCGACTTTGCTGCTTCTCGGCGCCGTGGTGCTGCTGACGCTCGTGCTGATCCCAGGTATCGGTTACGAGGTCAACGGCAGTCGTCGCTGGTTGCGGCTTGGCAGTTTCAACTTCCAGGCCTCCGAGGCAGCTCGTGTCATGGTGCTCGTCTTCATCGCGAGCTATGCGGTGCGTCGAGAGACCGAATTACGCACCAGCTTCATGGGGCTACTGAAGCCGCTGTGCATCGTCGCGCTTATTGGGGTACTGCTGCTGCTCGAACCTGACTTCGGTGCGGCAGTGGTGCTGGCGACGACGGCGTTCGGCGTGTTGTTCATCGCCGGGGCGCGCTGGCGCGATGTGATCGGTCTTGCGATTGTCGGAGTTGGGTTGATCGTTGTGGTGGCGTTCTCGTCGGAATATCGACTGCGACGCCTCGTTGCGTTCCGCAACCCTTGGGAGGATCCGTTCGACAGCGGCTTCCAATTGACCCAGAGCTTGATCGCGATTGGCCGTGGCGGCTGGACCGGAGTCGGACTCGGCGAGAGCGTGCAGAAGCTTTTCTATCTGCCGGAGGCGCACACCGACTTCCTGTTCGCGGTGCTCGCCGAAGAGCTTGGTTTGCTCGGCATCATCGTCACGCTGGGTCTGTTTCTCGCGCTCGCTTGGCGAGCGCTCTACATCGCGCGTCTGGCCGATCAGGCCGGGCTCAAATTTCCGGCCTACCTCGCGGCAGGTTTCGGAATCTGGTTGTCGATACAAGCGTTCATCAACATCGGTGTGAACATGGGTGCGCTGCCGACCAAAGGCTTGACGCTGCCCTTCATGAGTTACGGCCGCTCCAGTCTCGCGGTGACGCTAGGTTGGGTCGGCATCCTTCTTCGGGTCTATCACGAGGCTGCCTTGGCCTCGCGAGGTTCAGCAGCTGCTAGTATTCGTAGTGCAGCGGCAGCACATTCCTCTAGCCACAGTCGTCTCGCGATTGAGGATTCTCGGTAGTGCGAAGACGCTGCATCATGATCATGGCAGGTGGAACTGGCGGACATGTCTTTCCAGCGTTGTCGCTGGCCAAGGTCCTGCGTGATCGCGACTGTGAAATTGTTTGGCTCGGTACGCGTACCGGTATCGAGGCGCGTCTCGTGCCGGCCTCGGGTTTCCCGATCGAATGGATCGCGATCGGCGGTCTGCGTGGCAAGGGGCTGGCTACCTTAGCGTCTGCACCGCTGCGTTTGCTGCGCGCGCTGGCGCAATCCATCCGCGCGATCCGGCGTCACAATCCGAGTGTCGTGGTCGGTCTCGGAGGCTACGTCACGGGACCCGGGGGTCTTGCCGCATGGCTCACGCGACGTCCGCTCGTCATCCACGAGCAGAACGCCATCGCAGGGCTGACCAACCGGGTACTCGCGCGTCTCGCTACCGTGGTGCTCGAGGCTTTCGAAGGCAGTTTTCCGCTCTCCTGTCGGGCGCGTGCAATCGGTAATCCCGTAAGAGACGAATTCTTTGCAGGCGTCTCGCCCGAGACTCGTTATGCAAGTCGCTCGGGCCCGATCCGGATGCTCGTGGTGGGTGGCAGTCAGGGTGCAGCACGTCTCAACGCAGTCGTGCCGGAGGCGCTCGCTGCGCTGCGCGGACGCGTATCGGTTTATGTACGTCATCAGTCAGGCGAGCGTGGTCTTGAGACGGCGCGTGCGCGCTATACCGCACTCGGCGTCGAGGCCGAGGTCGTTCCCTTCATCAACGATATCGCGGCGGAGTACGCCGAGGCCGATCTCGTGATCTGTCGGGCAGGGGCTCTGACGGTGTCCGAGATCGCTGCGATCGGTGTGGCAGCGATCTTCGTCCCATTCCCCGCTGCGGTGGATGATCACCAAACGCGTAATGCCCAGGCGCTCGTTGAGCGCGGGGCTGCCGTATTGATGCCGGAAAGCACACTGGGGGCATCTGCACTTGCCAAGACCATCGAGCGCCTTGCGGGCGATCGGCAGGCGCTAGCCGATATGGCACGAAGAGCCCGCGAGATCGCGCGTCCGCAGGCTACCCACGAGCTCGCGGCGGCGACGCTTGCGGCGGGGGGTCTCGCGTGAACATGGAGCGTATGCGACGCATCCACACGATCCACTTTGTGGGTATCGGTGGCAGCGGCATGGGCGGGATCGCCGAGGTGCTGCTCAACCTCGGCTATCGCGTACAGGGTAGCGATCTCAAGCCCAACGCCGTGACGGCACGTCTTGAGTCTCTCGGCGCCACCATCGCTTACGGACATGCGGCGGCGAATGTCGTGGGCGCCGATGTCGTGGTGGTGTCGACGGCCGTGGCGAGTAGCAATCCCGAAGTTGCCGAGGCGCTCGCCCGGCGCGTACCCGTGGTCCCGCGTGCCGAGATGCTCGGTGAGTTGATGCGCTTTCGCTCGGCGATCGCCGTGGCTGGCACGCACGGCAAGACCACGACGACGAGTCTCATCGCCTCGGTGCTGGCCGAGGGCGGTGAGGATCCGACCTTCGTGATTGGCGGGCGATTGAAGAGCGCAGGCACGAACGCACGACTCGGTGCCGGCCGTTATCTCGTTGCCGAAGCCGACGAGAGCGACGCGTCGTTCTTGCATCTGCAGCCGATGATCGCCGTGGTCACGAATATCGACAACGACCATCTCGGAACCCATGAGGGAGACTTCAACCGTCTTCGTCAGAGCTTCGTCGATTTTTTACATAACCTGCCGTTTTACGGTCTGGCGGTGCTGTGCGCGGATGATCTTGAGGTTCGCGGCATCCTGCCGCGCGTCGGGCGGCCGATCACGACCTATGGTCTGTCGTCCTCGGCAGATGTGCGAGCGATCGATATCGAGCGGCAGGGACTGCAGACCTCGTTCAAGGTGGTGCGAGCAGGGCGCGATGCGCCGTTGCCGGTGACGCTCAACCTACCGGGAACTCACAACGTGCTGAACTCGTTGGCCGCCATCGCCGTCGCGAGCGAGCTGGGCCTCGATGACGCGGCGATCCAGCGCGGTCTCGCCAAGTTTCAGGGGGTCGATCGTCGCTTACAGCAGGTGGGCACCGTCGCTGCTGGCAAAGGCAAGGCGGTGGTCATCGACGATTACGGCCATCATCCAACCGAGATTCGCGCCACGCTCGAGGCAGTGCGACAGGCGTTCCCATCGCGTCGCGTGGTGCTCGCCTTTCAGCCGCATCGCTACACCCGTACGCGCGATTTGCTCGACGATTTCGCCAGTGTGCTATCGAGTGCCGACGTGCTGCTTGTGACCGAGGTCTACGCGGCCGGCGAGGCGCCGATCGCCGGTGCGGACGGTCGTGCGATCTGCCGAGCGGTGCGCAGTCGTGGGCAAACCGAGCCGGTGTTCGTCCCGCAGGTCGAAGGACTCTCAGAGTCGCTGCGTGAGTTGCTGCGGGCGGATGATGTCGTGCTGTGCATGGGTGCGGGCAGCATCAGTGCCGTGACGCACGAGTTGCCGAAGCGTCTTGCGGCAGGGGGCGGGCGATGAGCGGGCTGCCGATGACGGACAGCGCCGTTACAGCTCTCGAAGCTCGCTTCGAGGGTCGTTTGCGGCGTCACGAGCCGATGGCCCGTCATACCTCGTGGCATGTCGGCGGTCCGGCCGATCTTTTCTTCGAGCCGCGCGATCGTGCGGATCTCGCGGTATTCCTGCAGTCGGTACCCGCAACGTTACCGATCACCTGGGTGGGGCTGGGCAGCAATCTGCTCGTGCGAGACGGTGGGCTGCGCGGTGCGGTGGTTGTGACCCACGGTGCGCTATCGGGTCTCGAGCGTCGTGATGATGGGCTCATCTGGTGCGAGGCCGGCGTACCCTGCGCGCGCATTGCCCGCCAGTGTGTGCGCTGGGGCCTCGGGCCCGCAGAATTCTTTGCCGGCATCCCTGGCACCCTCGGTGGAGCACTGGCGATGAATGCCGGCGCCTTCGGTGGCGAGACGTGGCGTCACGTGGTCTCGGTTGAAGTGATGGGTCGTGATGGTCGTATCTACGATCGCAGCGCTGGCGAGTACCGAGTGAGCTATCGGCACATCGATCCGCCGGTTGCCGGCGAAGCCTTTTTGGCGGCGACGCTGCGTTTCGAGGCGCGCCCGGCGAGCAGTAACGAAACGATTCGCGACTTGCTCGTCGAACGCAAGACGAAACAGCCCATTGGTGAGTGGAGTTGTGGATCGGTATTCATCAACCCGCCCGGCGATCATGCCGCGCGCCTGATCGAGGCGGCGGGTCTGAAGGGTACGCGTCGCGGTGGAGCGACCGTCTCGCCGAAGCACGCCAATTTCATCGTGAACGAGGGTGCGGCAACGGCTGCCGAGCTCGAGTCGTTGATTGCCGAGGTGCAGCAGATAGTGCAGCGCCAGTTCGGCGTCCGTTTGCAGACTGAGGTACGAATCGTGGGGGAGGCTGCCTGATGCGTCTCGTTCACGACACGACGGCGATTCGCGAGATCAAAGATCCGTGCGACTTTGGTCGCGTGGCGGTACTGCTCGGCGGTCACTCCAAGGAGCGTGAGATTTCGTTGCTGACTGGGCAGGCCGTGCTGGCGGCGCTGCAGCGTCGTGGTGTTGCTGCCGAGGGCTTCGATCCGCAGCAGCGAGCACTGACCGAGTTGCTGACGCAGTCAGTCGATCGCGTCTGGATCGCATTGCATGGACCGGGTGGTGAAGATGGGATGGTGCAGGGCGCGCTCGAGTGTCTCGGTATTCCGTACACCGGCAGCGGTGTACAGGGCTCAGCGATCTGCATGGACAAGGTGCGCACCAAGCAGCTCGTAGCTGCCGTTGGCATCGCAACCGCCGATTTTGTTCAACTGCGCGGACCTCAGGATTTCGATGCGGCGGTATCGCGGCTCGGATTGCCGATGTTCGTGAAGCCGGCTACCCAAGGCTCTTCGGTCGGCATGAGTCGGGTCGAGCGGGCCGAGGATCTACCGGCGGCGTATCGGGCAGCCGCCGCTACGGACACAAGCGTGCTCGCCGAGGCTTTCATCCGCGGCGCCGAATACACGGTCGGTATTCTGCAGGGGCGGGCACTGCCGGCGATTCGCATCGAGACTTCTCAAACGTTCTACGACTACGAAGCCAAGTACTTTCGTGACGACACCCGTTACCACTGCCCGGCGGGTCTCGGCGCAGAGGCGGAGCGTCACCTCGGCGCACTCGCGCTCGGGGCGTTCGAAGCTGCGGGCGCCGAGGGGTGGGGTCGGGTCGATTTCATGATGGATGCGACCGGTCGACCACTGCTACTCGAGATCAACACAGTTCCCGGCATGACTGACCACAGTCTCGTGCCGATGGCGGCACGCGCGGCCGGCACTGATTTCGACACGCTCGTGTGGCGCATCCTCGAAACCAGTCTGGTACGTCAGCGGAGGGCGCACTGATGCTCGGTCCACGTAAGTCGCGCAACCGACGTCGCTCCGAGGGATTCGCGAGCCGCTGGCAGTGGATCACGATCGATTGGCGCACACTCAGCTACGCGCTCGCTGCGATCGCCATCGTCAGTGGCCTCGGCGGGCTGATTGTTTACGCACTCGATCAGCCGATCGACAAGGTCACTGTGCAAGGGCGATTCCAGCGTGTCTCGCCCTTGGAGGTCGAGCAGGCTGTGCGCGAGCGCATCCACGATGCCGGACTCGTGTCAGTGGATCTGGCGACGTTGCAGCGGGCCATCGACGCGCTGCCCTGGGTTGATACCTCGAGCGTTGCCCGGGTATGGCCGCGCGGGCTCGAGGTCACGGTGGTCGAGCAGGTCGCTGCGGCACGCTGGGGTACGAACGGCCTGCTGAACGCGCGTGGTGAGCTATTCCTCTCTGAGTCGCGCTTTGTGCCACCGGAGCTGCCGCGACTGTCGGGTCCGGCAGGCACCGAGGGTGTCGTGGCACGGCGCTACATGGCGATTCAAGGTCGATTGGTTGAGGGTGGCGTGAGGCTCGTGGCGCTGCGCCTCGATGCGCGCGGCGCCTGGGAGCTCGATCTCGACAACGGCGTGCGCGTCCGGCTAGGACGTCGGCAGGTCGACGAGCGTTTCGATCGGTTTGTCGCTGCCGCACTGCGCTTGGTCGTGCAGCGTTCGGCAGAGATGGCCTACGTGGACATGCGCTACACGAACGGCTTCGCCGTCGGTTGGCGAGACGGCACGCGTGTAGCGGCGACAGACGAATTCAGCGAGTCGCCAGAAGGTTGAGGGACGGACGATCAATGGCAAAAAAACCAGACAGGCAACTCATCGTCGGGCTCGACATCGGCACCTCGAAAGTGGTGGCGCTGGTGGGTGAGATCGCCCCGGATAACAGTATTGAAGTCATCGGTATCGGCTCGCAGCCCTCGCGCGGACTCAAGCGTGGCGTGGTGGTGAACATCGAGTCGACCGTGCAGTCGATTCAGCGCGCCGTCGAAGAGGCGGAGCTCATGTCAGGCTGCGAGATTCACTCGGTGTTCGCCGGAATCGCGGGCAGCCATGTGCGCAGCCTCAACTCGCACGGTGTGGTGGCGATCCGTGACAAGGAGGTGCAACCCTCCGACGTCGAGCACGTGGTCGATGCGGCTAAGGCGGTGGCGATCCCTGCCGACCAGAAGATCCTGCACGTATTACCGCAGGAGTTCATCATCGATGGGCAGGAAGGTATCCGCGATCCGGTGGGGATGAGCGGTGTGCGTCTCGAAGCCAAGGTGCACATCGTCACCGGCGCAGACAGCGCCGCGCAAAACATCGAGAAGTGCATCCAGCGTTGCGGTCTTGCGGTCGATGACATTGTGCTCGAGCAACTCGCCTCGAGTTACGCCGTACTGACCGAGGACGAGAAAGACCTCGGCGTGTGCCTGGTCGATATCGGCGGTGGCACCACCGATATCGCCGTATTTTCTCACGGTGCTATCAGGCACACGGCGGTGATTCCGATCGCCGGCGATCAGGTCACCAACGACATCGCCGTGTCGATGCGCACCCCGACGCAGAATGCCGAGGAGATCAAGCTGCGCTATGCCTGCGCTCTCTCGCAGCTCGCTAATTCCGACGAGACGATCGAGGTGCCAAGCGTCGGTGATCGCCCGGCACGTCGGCTCGCACGTCAGACGCTCGCTGAGATCGTCGAGCCACGCTACGCGGAGCTATTCGATCTGATTGCTCAGGAGCTGCGTCGCAGCGGATTCGAGGAAACGATTGCTGCCGGCATCGTGCTCACGGGTGGCAGCTCGAAGATGGAAGGGGCGATCGAGCTCGCCGAAGAGGTGTTCCATGTTCCGGTCCGTCTCGGCATGCCGGTCGGGGTCAAGGGACTGGCCGATGTCACCAGCAATCCGATTCACTCGACAGGCGTAGGGCTGTTGCTCTACGGCCGCGATCACACGGTTCCCGGTCAACGGCGCGCATTCTCTGCGGGTGGGCGCAGCATGGCCGATCGCATGAAGAATTGGTTCCAGGGAAATTTTTAACTTAAGACACTTACCAGGAGAAACGACGATGTTCGAAATGATGGATGCCTACAGCCAAAGTGCAGTAATCAAGGTGCTCGGCGTGGGCGGCGGCGGCGGCAACGCCGTCTCGCACATGGTCACGACCGGGATCGAGGGCGTCGACTTCCTGTGTATCAATACTGATGCTCAGGCGCTCAAAAACTCGAACGTCAAAACGTCGTTGCAGATCGGCTCGAACCTCACCAAGGGTCTCGGCGCCGGTGCCAATCCGGATGTCGGCCGCCAAGCTGCGATGGAAGATCGTGATCGCATCATCGAGTTGATCGAGGGTTGCGACATGTTGTTCATCACCGCGGGCATGGGCGGCGGTACAGGTACGGGCGCTGCGCCGGTCGTCGCGCAGATCGCCAAAGAAATGGGCATTCTGACTGTCGCGGTGGTCACGCGGCCGTTCACCATGGAAGGCAACAAGCGCGCTTCGGTGGCTGATCACGGCATGAACGAGCTGGCCAAGCACGTCGACTCGCTCATCACCATCCCGAACCAGAAGTTGCTGACGGTCCTCGGTCCCAAGACGACGCTGCTCGATGCGTTCAAGAGCGCGAACGGCGTGTTGCAGGGGGCGGTTCAGGGTATTGCCGAGCTCATCACGCGACCGGGTCTCATCAACGTCGACTTCGCCGACGTGCGCACCGTGATGGGCGAGACCGGCATGGCGATGATGGGCACGGGCGTAGCGAGCGGCGAGGATCGCGCCAAGGTCGCCGCGCAGATGGCGGTGTCCTCACCGCTACTCGAGGACGTCAACCTCGCGGGCGCTCGCGGCATTCTCGTGAACGTCACGGCCGGCATGGATCTTGGTATCGGCGAGTTCGAAGAGGTTGGCAACGTCGTCAAGGAGTTTGCCTCCGAGGATGCGACCGTGGTGGTCGGCACCGTCATCGATCCCGAGCTCTCGGGTGAGCTGCGCGTCACCGTGGTTGCGACCGGCCTCAGCCGGCCGCAGGCCGCGGCTTCTCCGCGCGGGCTGCGCACGCCTGCGGCGGCTTCGGCGGGTGAGCCCGTTGCGCGCACTGCGGCGCTGCGTCGCCCGGTGGCGGCGGTGGGTTCCGATTACAGCCGACTCGAAGAGCCTGCTTTCGTACGCATGAAGGCGGCGGCGGGTGACGGCCTGCGGCACGCACCGGAGCCGACCGAGGAAATCCTCGATATCCCGGCTTTCTTGCGTCGACAGGCTGACTGACCGCCGGCGAGTCCGATGGGATAGACTCGCCGCCATCGGTTGGGGGAGAAGATGGTCGGGCAACGCACTCTGAAAAACATCATCCGCGCCAGCGGTGTGGGCCTACACACCGGCAAGCGTGTGCTGATGACTGTGCGTCCGGCGGCGCCCGACACCGGCATCATCTTCCGTCGCACCGATCTGCCCGAACCCGTGGAGATCGCCGCACGCGCCGAGAATGTCGGCGAGACCATGCTTGGCACGTCGCTCGTCAAAGGTGACGTGCGCGTGTCCACCGTGGAGCATCTGCTGTCGGCGTTCGCGGGGCTTGGCATCGATAACGCGGTGGTCGAGGTGACCGCGCCAGAGGTGCCGATCATGGACGGCAGCGCTGGGCCGTTCGTGTTCCTGCTGCAGTCGGCCGGACTCGAGGAGCAGCGCACGCCGAAGCGGTTTATTCGCGTACGCAAAACCGTGCGCGTCGAGGACGGCGATAAATGGGCGCAGTTCGATCCGTTCGATGGCTTTAAGGTCAACTTCGAGATCGAATTCAACCATCCGATCTTCAAGCGTCGCGCGCAGCGCGCCAGCATGGATTTCTCGACCACGTCCTTCCTCAAGGAGATCAGCCGCGCCCGCACCTTTGGTTTCATGCGCGATCTGGAGACCATGCGCGCCCGCAACCTCGCGCTCGGCGGCAATCTCGACAACGCGATCGTGCTCGATGACTCTAAGATCCTGAACGAGGGTGGGCTGCGTTACGAAGATGAGTTCGTGAAGCACAAGATCCTCGATGCGATCGGTGATCTGTACCTGCTCGGCTACAGCCTCATCGGTGAATTCTCGGGTTTCAAATCAGGGCATGGTCTGAACAACCGGCTGCTGCGAACACTGCTCGCCGATGCCAGTGCCTGGGAAGCGGTGGTGTTCGAGCGCCCCGAGGACGCACCCATCTCTTATGTACGTGCGCCGGTGTTGGCCGCTGCAGGCTGAACGCGGACCGCGTAGCGTTTGATCGACGGACGATAAGCGCTCAGTGCGGAGCCGCACTCCGCTAACGCGAAGCGCAACCTCGCTGACCAGGCGGCGGAGCTCACGAAGATGGTCAGGGTGCCGTCGCGCTCGACGTAGTGGCTGATAGCCCGGCGCAGCTGCGCGGGCAGCCGCGACTCGAAAAACGCCTCCCAGTCGCCCTGACGGCGCTCGAAGCCCGCCACGGCGCTGCGCATCACGCCAGTCTTTGCGAGCAACTCATTGATCTGTTTGGGCTTTCCCCGCGGTGCCGTCGGGGTTGAGCGTTTCGTGTTGTCTCGCACGGTGCGTTTGGGCATATTTCCCCGCTCGTCCCTCGGGGGTAGGCAGTATGGCACCGGCTCAGCCGGCGGGGCAGGCGTCCCGTCGCACCCTTCGGGGAATCCCTTGAAGCTCGTCATTTGGTGGCAGCGCGCCGCTGGCGCCTCTCCGGTCGCCTTCTCCGGCCGCATCGCCATCGCCAGCTCGCTGCTCGCGATCGTGGGGCTCGCCTCCGGGGCTTATTACGCGGGTTGGCAGGCGGCGATCGACAACGGAGAGGTGACCGCTCAGGTCTCTGCGCGTCCGATGGGTCCTCAGGAGGTCGAGGAACTGAAGTCCCGCGTTCAGGAGCGAGTCGATGCCCTCTCTGCTCGTCTCGGTCTCGTCAATGCGCAGTTGCTGCGACTCGAGGCGCTCGGTCGTCGTCTCACCGACATGGCCAAGCTCGACGATCGGGAGTTCGATTTTGATCAACCCTTGGCCTTGGGTGGCCCTGAGATCGAGGGCGTGCCGGCTCGTTTCCCCGAGGTAGATGCGATGCTGGCGCAGATCGAGGGACAGGTGGCGCGGCGCGATGCGCAGCTCAGCGTTCTGGAGGAGGTGATCCTCGATCGCTCGCTCAACGCTCAGATGCGCCCGGCCGGTCGTCCGGTGGGTCGCGGCTATCTCTCCTCCACCTTCGGCTATCGGCCCGACCCGTTCACGGGGCAGCGGACCTTCCATCAGGGTGTGGACTTCGCAGGTGCGGTGGGCGATCCGGTCATCGCAGTCGGCGGTGGAATCGTCACCTACGCGGGCGAGCGCCCGGGTTACGGACTCGTCGTCGAGGTGGCCCACGGGGACGGTTACATCACGCGTTATGCCCATAACGACGCGTTGCGCGTCGCCCGTGGGGACATCGTGATGCGCGGCCAGAAGCTCGCCGAGCTCGGCTCCTCGGGGCGTTCGACGGGTCCGCACGTGCATTTTGAGGTCTGGCGGAACGGCCGGCCGGTCAATCCCAGCGCCTATCTCGTCACGCGCTGAGGCGCGTCGAGTAAAATACCGGTTTTTATCCGGGACCCGCGCTCACGTGCTCAATTTCCTTACCCGCTTATTCGGCAGTCGTAACGACCGCCTGCTCAAATCTATGGCACGTGAGATTCGTGCCGCGGCGGCCTTCGAGCCCGCCCTGCAGGCCCTCTCCGATGACGGGTTGCGCGCCAAGACCGACGAGTTCCGTCAGCGTCTCGCCGCCGGTGTCACTCTCGATGCGCTGCTGCCTGAGGCCTTCGCGGTCGTGCGCGAGGCCGCCCAGCGCACGCTCGGGATGCGTCACTTCGATGTGCAGCTCATCGGCGGTATGGCGCTGCACCGCGGGCGGATCGCAGAAATGCGTACCGGCGAGGGTAAGACGTTGGTGGCAACACTGCCTGCCTACCTCAACGCGCTCACCGGTCAGGGTGTGCACGTGGTCACGGTCAACGAGTATCTCGCGCAGCGCGATGCCGATTGGATGGGTCCCGTGTATCGGTTCTTGGGGCTATCGGTCGGGGTGATCCGTAACTCGCAAAGCGCGGCCGAGAAACGCGCGGCCTATGCCTGCGACATCACCTACGGGACCAACAACGAACTCGGCTTCGACTACCTGCGTGACAACCTCGCGTTTCGCCTCGAGGATCGCGTGCAGCGTGCTCTTGCCTACGCGATCGTCGACGAAGTCGACTCCATTTTGATCGACGAGGCCCGCACGCCGCTCATCATCTCGGGCCCGGCAGAAGAGAGCACAGAGACTTACACCGCCATCAACACACTCGTGCCGCGTTTGCGCCGTGCTGAGGGGCCGCCGCCGCGCAACAGCGACGCCCCCGAGCCGGACGGAGACTTTACGGTCGATGAGAAGCAGCGCCAGATCTACCTGACCGAGGCGGGGCACGAGCGCGTCGAGGCGCTGATGATCGAGGCCGGCCTGCTGCGCAGCGGCGAAAGCCTATACGACCCCTCGAACATTCGCCTGATGCATCATCTCAATGCAGCACTGCGTGCGCACGCGCTCTACAAGCGGGACGTTGAGTACATCGTGCGCGGCGGTGAGGTGGTCATCGTCGACGAGTTCACCGGCCGCACGATGCCGGGCCGACGCTGGTCGGACGGTCTGCACCAGGCGGTGGAGGCCAAGGAAGGCGTTCGGGTCCGCGAGGAAAACCAAACCATCGCCTCGATCACTTTCCAGAACTATTTCCGCCTTTACAAAAAGCTCTCCGGTATGACCGGCACGGCGGACACCGAGGCGCCCGAGTTCCTGCAGATCTACGGTCTGGAGGTCAACGTCATCCCGACGCATCGCCCCATGGTGCGCAAGGACATGCCGGATCTCGTGCATCTCACCCAGGCCGATAAATTCAAGGCGATCGTCGAGGATATCCAGGATTGCGTCTCGCGCGAGCAGCCGGTCTTGGTCGGCACGACCTCGATCGAGACCAGCGAGATCATCTCGGGCATCCTCACCAAAGAAGGCATCACCCATCAGGTGCTCAATGCTAAGCAGCACGAGCGAGAGGCCCAGATCGTCGCGCAGGCTGGCCGTCCTGGCGCCGTGACCATCGCCACCAATATGGCGGGTCGCGGCACCGACATCGTGCTCGGCGGCAACCTAGAGGCCGAACTGCAGGCGTTGCCGGCCGAAGCTGGCGACGAGCAGCGCGCCGCGGTGCGTGCTGCGTGGCAGACGCGGCACGATCAGGTGCTCGCGTCTGGGGGCTTGCACATCATTGGGACAGAGCGGCACGAGTCACGCCGCATCGACAACCAGTTGCGTGGGCGTTCGGGTCGTCAGGGCGATCCAGGATCCTCGCGCTTCTATCTGTCGATGGAAGACAACTTGATGCGTATCTTCGGCGACCCGAACTTCACCAAGCGGCTGCTTGCTGCCGCTGGCATGAAGGAAGGCGAGGTCATCGAGAGTCGCATGCTCAGCAAACGCATCGAGACCGCGCAACGCAAGGTCGAGTCACACAACTTCGACATCCGTAAACAGTTGCTGCTGTTCGATGACGTCGCGAACGATCAGCGCAAGGTGATCTACCAGCAGCGTACTGAGATCATGGGCGCGAGCGAGATGGCTAATGCGATCCGGGGCATTCAGGCCGATGTGGTCGGCCGGGTGCTCGATGAGCATCTGCCGCGCAACGTGCCTCATGACGATTGGGATCTCGAGGGATTACGCGAGGCTCTGCGCAAGGACTTTGCGACGGATGTTGATCTGAAGGCTTGGCTTGTTGCCGAGCCGCAGCTCGACGAGCAGATGCTGCGCCAGCGCGTCATCGACGCAGTCGATACCAACTACGTCGCCAAGAGCGAGCGTTATGGTGCCGAGACCATGCAGGTTCTCGAGAAAGACATCATGCTGCGGACGCTCGATCAGCATTGGCGCGAGCACCTAGCGGCGATGGACTATCTGCGTCAGGGCATCCATCTGCGCAGCTATGCGCAGAAGGACTATCGCTACGAGTACAAGCGCGAGGCCTACGAGCTTTTCAGTAGTCTGCTCGATCGGGTCAAGTACGACACCGCCTCGCTCATGACGCGCGTCGAGATCCGCAGTCAGGCTGATGTGCAGCGCGAAGAGGAGGAGCGACAGCAAAAGTTGCTCGCAGCTCTTAAGGCCCAGCATGCCGAGGCGCAGTCGGTGCTCGCTGCCTCCGCTGCCGAAGCGCCAGCGGCGGCGCCCGCCGCAGAGGTGCCAGCGACGACGCCTAGCGTGCGCAGCGAGCGTAAGGTCGGTCGAAACGAGCCCTGTCCTTGTGGTTCGGGTCGCAAGTTCAAGCACTGCCACGGGGCGCTTGAAAGTGGCTGAGGACAGACTACGAGTGTCGGCTGTTGCATTGCTTGATCATGAGGGCAGAGTGTTAGTTGCACGACGTCCAATTGGAAAATCCCATGCTAGACGGTGGGAATTTCCTGGCGGGAAAATAATGCCAGGGGAAACAGCAAGCGCTGCGGCAGCTCGTGAACTCAAGGAGGAGTTAGGGGTCGCGATATCTGAGGAGAGGTTAGAGTTTGCGATGAATGTGCAACACGTTTATGACACTCAGGAAGTCGAGCTATCATTTTTTATTTGCCGAGAGTTCGCTGGTACATCTCAGTCATTAGAAGGACAGGACTTGTTGTGGATCGAACCAACAAAGCTGTCCTCGTTGGACCTTCTTGAGGCTAATCGATCGTTCGTGCGTTTCGTTACAATGACCGCGGAGCATCAAGATAAAGACTAATCAGTGGCTGCCAGGGGGGGGTCTGTCGGCAATGGCGGGAGCGTTCGGTTCAGATTGTCGTTCGGGACCTTCGGGCGAGCGGATCGCGGCGCGTAATCCGCGCACAGGCGAGATCGATTATCATTTTCACGCGCCAACCGAGCGAGAGTTGCTCGCTAGGCTGCAGGCGTTGCGCGGCGCCCAGCGCGAGTGGGCGGCGGCACCGCTGGCGCATCGCATCGCCGTGCTGCAGCGCTGGCGCGAGCAGTGGGTAAAGCATTCGGCAGAAATCACCTCAGCGCTCTCGATTGATACAGGGCGCTATCTGATCGCGATGAGCGAGGTGGGTTCCGTCGTTGGGGCGATCGATCGCTGGTGCTCGCTCGTGCCCGCACTTGCCCAAGAAGAAGAGCAGCGCTCCGCCACGATGCCGAGCATCAGCTACCGCTCGCAGTACGTACCGTACGCGCTCGTCGGTGCCATCAGCCCCTGGAATTTCCCGGTGGCACTCGCCTTCATCGATGCAATCCCGGCGCTGCTTGCCGGCTGTGCGGTGTTCGTCAAGCCGAGCGAGGTGACGCCGCGCTTTGTCGAGCCTGCCATGCGCAGTATCGCCGCGGTGCCTGAGCTTGCCGCCGTGTTCCATCTGCAACCCGGGGGGCGCTCTACCGGCGAGACGCTGGTCGCCAACGCCGATGTGGTCTGTTTCACGGGTAGCGTCGCGACTGGGCGGCTCGTTGCCGAGAATGCGGCCCGACATTTCGTGCCCGCGTTTCTGGAGTTGGGCGGTAACGATCCGCTCATTGTGACCGCAAGCGCCGATCTTGAGCGCGCGACGGACGTCGCGTTACGGGCAACCTGTCTGGCCACCGGCCAGGCCTGTCAGAGCCTCGAACGCGTTTATGTCGATCGAAAAATCTTCACGCCCTTCGTCGACCGTCTCGTCGAGAAAGCCAGACTCATCACGCCCAACTGGCCCGATATCCATCAGGGGACGATTGGACCTTTCATTTTCGCGAAGCAGGCCGAGATCGTGGCTGCGCAACTTGCCGATGCGCGGGCGAAAGGTGCCAAGGTGCTCTGTGGCGGAGAAATCTTGGATCATGGTGGCCGCTGGCTGCTGCCGACGGTGCTGGTTGATGTCGATCACAGCATGCAGATCATGAGCGATGAGACCTTCGGGCCCGTCATCCCCATCATGCCGTATGACACCCTCGATCAAGCGGTGGCGTGGGCGAACGAGGGGGTCTATGGCCTGTCGGCCGGTGTGATCGCCGGCACCCTCGAAGAGGCCGAGGCGATCGGGCGGCGTATCGATGCAGGAGGCATCAGTCTGAATGACGGCTCGCTCACCGCGATGTGCCACGAGATGGAAAAGCATTCTTTCAAGCTATCGGGTCTTGGCGGTTCGCGCATGGGCGCGGCCGGCTACACACGCTTCTTCCGTCGCAAAGTTCTCATCCGCCAGCACGGCCAACCGGCTACCATGGCGAACATTGCTGAATCCAACGTTCCAGGACGATCCGCATGAGCACACCCGATCTGAATCTGCCCGACATCCAGATGGATGCCAACAGCCTCTACCGTGAAGAGGTGTTCTCCGATCGGCGTGCCGGCACGATCCGCAAGATGATCCCGGTGCTTGCCGATGGCTCACCCGACACCGCCCGACCGGTGCTCTGGCTCGGCCAGACCCAGCTGATGACGCCCGGTGGCGTGCTGCCGCTCGGTTTCGAGATGGAAGCCAAGGATCTGGCTGAGGCGATCGGCAAGTTCCCGGCTGCGGTGCGCCAGGCGCTCGAAGAAGCGATCGAAGAAGCGCAGCAGATGCGCCGCGAAGCGGCCTCGCGCATCGTCGTCCCTGAGGCGGGTGCGGCGCTCGGCGCGGCGAGCAAGATCAAGCTGCCCTAACGCGCGCCGTCCGCGACGGCGCGGTAGACCTCGGCGAACTCCTGCGGCGAGTTCACGCAGACCGCGAGGTCTTTCAATAATCCGTCGTGCAGATCGTAGATCCAGCCATGGATTTCAAGCGCTTTGCCGCGATCCCATGCGCTCTGCACGATCGTGGTCTCCCCGACGCTCAGCACTTGCTCGATTACGTTGAGCTCGCACAAGCGATGCAGGCGACTTGCCTCATCGGGTAGTTCGTCGATGCGGGCGCGGTGCTTTTTCATGACGTCCTGAACGTGACGCAGCCAATTGTCGATCAGACCGAGACGGTCGTTGTTGAGGGCTGAGCGCACGCCACCGCAGCCGTAATGGCCGCAGACGATGACGTGCTCAACCTCGAGCACATCGACGGCATATTGCAGCACCGACAGGCAGTTAAGATCGGTATGGACCACCACGTTGGCGACGTTGCGATGTACGAATAATTCGCCCGGCAGCAATCCGACGATCTCGTTGGCGGGCACTCTGCTGTCGGCGCAGCCGATCCAGAGGTAGTCGGGTGATTGCTGACCCACTAGCTTTTCAAAGAATTGCGGATCGCGTGCGGTGATGTCGGCCGCCCAGGAGCGATTGCGGGCGAAGAGCGGTGAAAGGCTTCTCATGGCGCGGGCTTCAGCTGTCGATCGAAGAAGTCGACGACCGTCTTATAGCCGTGGGGCCCGGTCGAGCCGAAACGCAGCAGACCGTGCTTGCTGCCCGGGTAGGGCATGACCTCGAAGGTCTTACCGAGATCCTGCAGTCGCTTGAACAGCGCAGTGCTGTGCGTAAAGAGCACGTTGTCGTCCGCCATGCCATGCATCACCAGCAGTGGGCCGCGCAGATTCTGGGCGAAGTTCATGACGTTTCCCTCGCGATAGCCCGCCGGATTGTCCTCTGGCGTCGACATGTAGCGCTCGGTGTAGTGGGTGTCATAGAGCCGCCAGTCCGTCACGGGTGCTCCTGCGACACCGGCCGCGAAATACTCCGGTGCTTTCACCATCGACATCAGGGCCATGTACCCGCCGTAGCTCCACCCAAACACGCCGATACGCGCGGGATCGACGAAGGGTAGCGTGCGCAGGAATTTCACGCCGGCCACCTGGTCATCGACCTCGACGGTGCCCATCTTTCGATAAAGCGCGCCCTCGAAGCGCCGACCCCGAAAACCCGAGCCGCGGTTGTCGACTGTGAATACGACGTAACCCTGTTGAGCGAGGTATTGCCGGAAGAGCCCGCCCCACGCGCGACGCACTTGCTGTGCGGTGGGCCCACCGTAGACCTCGACGATCACGGGGTAGCGCACACCCTCGCGAAAGTTCGCGGGTCGCGTCAGTTGGTAGTACAGCGCCTGCCCGTCGCTCGAGCGCAGCGTGCCGAACTCGGTGGGTTGGTGAAGCGCGACATAAGGTGCATAGGGGTGCGTGGCATCGAGCGCGTTAGGGACGAGCACCGCCAGCAGTTGACCTGAGCTGCGGCGCAAGCGCAGCGAGGGCGGCGCATCCGGTGTCGAGAAGGTGTCGAGCCAGAACCGCGCATCTTTCGAGAGCGTGTTCACGTGCCAGCCGGCCTCGGTGCTGAGCTGTCGTACGGTACCGGTACCCGATAGCGGCGCGACGAACAGGTGCCGCTCGAGCGGCGTGTCGCGATATGCCGTGAAGTACACGAGCCCGCGCCCCTCATCCACCGCTTCGATCGCGCGTTCGCGAGCATTACCGACGACCATCCACTCGCCGGTAGTGATTGCTCGGATGAGGCGACCCTCATAGTCGTACAGATACAGGTGATCGTATCCGCTACGCGCCGAGCCCCAAATGAAGGCCTGACGTCGCGGCAAAAAGGTCAGCTCGTCGTTGAGATCCACCCAGGTGTCGCTGGTTTCGGTGAGTAGCGTTTTAGACTCACCGGAGTCGGTGGAGACACGCAGCAATTGCAGCGTCTTTTGATCGCGACTTTGACGCTGCACGGCCAGATGGCGCGCATCCGGAAACCACGTCACCCGCGCGAGATAGCCATCGCCCGCGGCGGCAGAGGGCAGTTCGCGAGGCGTCTCGACATTCGCGAGCGACGTTACAAAGAGATCGACGCGAGCGTTCGGGCGGCCCGCGGCCGGGTAGCGCTGACGAATGACCTTGACGGTCTCGGCGTAGATCTCGAAGCGCTCGAGCTCATCGACCGGCGATTCGTCGACGCGGGTATAGGCGATACGCGATTCGTCGGGCGACCACCAGTAACCGGTCAGTCGGTCCATCTCTTCCTGTGCGATGAACTCCGCCATGCCGTAGGAGACGAGTCCGCCGCCGGCGCGTGTGACGGCGATTTCGCGTCCACTCGCCAACTCGAGCACGAACAGGTTCTGATCGCGTACGAAGCTCACGTAGCGGCCGCGAGGAGAGAAGCGCGCGTCGGTTTCTGCGGCACTCGTTTCCGTGAGGCGGCGGGTCTGGCGACGATCAAGATCGTAGAGATAAAGATCGCCCGCCAGCGGGATCAGTAACGCGCGCGAGTCTGGCGCAAACTCGTAATCCACAATACCGGCGAGTGAGGAGGTTCGCGCCCGCTCGCGGCGCGCTTCTTCTTCAGGTGACAGCGCCCCTTCCTCGGCGACGAGCGCAGCGGAGTCGACGAGCAGTGCATTTCGTCCGCTGGCGATGTCATACGCCCAGACGTCAAGCCGGTCTTTGGCATCGACCTTGCCCTGCAGGTAGGTCACGAGCCGGCCGTCCGGCGAGAAGCGCGCACCGCGCAGCGATGGGCCTGACAAGTCCGGTGCCGCGAACAGGCGCTCGATGGTGAGGCGCTCAGACCCGGCAGCGACGGAGGGCAGGGTCAGGGTGATGAAGAGGAGGGCGGCGGTACGCTTCATGGGCGACATGGGTGGCGATCCAGTACCATTCGTTACGGATTGCTGCAGTGTAGAGAGGAATATGCGCCATCGCCAATTCGCCCGCCGCCTCGCGGTTTGTCTGGCCGTGCTGCCGATCATGAGACTTGATGCCGCCTCGCCGATGCTCGATTACCCCGACGCCCCTCGTGGCGCGATCGTCGACGACTATCACGGTACGCGCGTAGCTGATCCTTACCGATGGTTAGAGCAGATGGACTCGGCGGCGACCCGCGAGTTCGTGCGTGCGCAGAACGCACTTGCGCAGCCTTGGCTCGAGGCGCTGCCGCAGCGCAGCGCGATCCGCGAGCGTCTGACGGCACTTTGGAATTACGAGCGCGTGGGCTTGCCGCGCCAGAAGGGCGGCCAGTATTTCTTCCTGCGTAACGACGGCAAGCAGAACCAGAGCGTACTGCACGTGTCGAGCTCGCCCGATGCGCCGGGTCGGGTGCTCTTCGACCCGAATAGTGCGAGCAGCGATGCCACCGTGGCGCTCGCCCGCTTCGAGCCCTCGCCGGATGGCTCGATCGTTGCCTACTCGCTTTCGGATGGCGGCACCGACTGGGAGATCTGGAAATTCCGTCGTGTCGCGGACGGCAAGGATTTGCCAGACGAACTGCGTTTCACCAAATTTTGGGATGTGTCCTGGGCGCCAGACGGCTCGGGTGTCTACTACAGCCGTTACCCGCGCCGCGCCGACGATACGGCACGCGGTGACGATCAGGGCCAGCCGGCCGTGTATTTCCACCGGCTCGGCCAAGCGCAGGAGGCAGACCGGCTCGTCTATCGCGTGACGAATCATCCGACCCGCGCACCGTCCGCTTCCGTGTCCGACGATGGGCGATTTCTCTTCATCTCGCTCTTCGATGGATATCGTGCCAACGGTATCGAGGTCATTGAGCTCTCGGCGCAAGGCGAGTCAGTGCCGCGGACGCTCTTTGGGGCATGGGATGCGCGCTACTCGCTGCTCGGCAACGATGGCGACACGCTATTCGTGCAGACGACCAACGCCGCGCCGCGCGGTCGCGTGATTGCCGTGGATGCGCGCGATCCCTCGCCATCGCGCTGGCGCGACATCATCTCCCAGGCTGACGAGGCGCTCGATAGCGCCACGTATGTGGGGGGTCGACTGATCGCGACCTACGTCAAGGATGCCCGTGGGGTGGCGCGCGTGTTCGAGCGTGATGGACGCGCGCTCGGCGAAGTGCCGGTGCCGGGGCTTGGCACTGTCGCCGGCTTTGGCGGACAAGCGGGCGACACCGAGACGTTCTTCGCTTACGCCGATTATCTGACGCCAGGTCGTGTGCTACGACTCGATCTGAAAGATTTGTCGGTGCGCACGGTACGTGAGCCCTCGATCGATGCGGACACCTCGCCTTATGTCACGCGACAAGTGTTCTACACCAGCCGTGACGGCACTCGCGTGCCGATGTTCATCACGCATCGACGAGATCTGGTGAAGAACGGTACGACGCCGACGTTGCTCTACGGTTATGGTGGCTTCAACGTGTCGGTTACGCCGAGTTTCCGTCCGACCGTGCTGACCTGGCTCGAGATGGGTGGCATCTACGTTGAGGCTAACCTGCGCGGCGGCGGCGAATACGGTGATCCGTGGCACGAGGCGGGCACGAAAACACGCAAGCAGAATGTCTTCGATGATTTCATTGCTGCGGCGGAGTATCTGATCCGCGAGAACTACACCAGCCCGAAGCGGCTCGCGATCTCGGGTCGCAGCAACGGGGGTCTGCTCGTTGGAGCGACGCTACTGCAGCGTCCGGAGCTCTTCGGAGCCGCACTGCCGGGTGTGGGAGTGCTCGATATGCTGCGCTATCACACCGCAAGCGCGAACGCGCGACAGTGGTCCTCCGACTACGGCCTGTCCGAGAATGCAGAGGAATTTTCGGCCCTGCGAGCCTACTCGCCAGTGCATAACGTCAAGCCGGGTGTCTGCTATCCGCCAACGCTCATCACCACGGCCGATCGGGACGATCGTGTCGTGCCTTGGCACAGCTACAAGTTCGCCGCGGCGTTGCAACACGGTCAGGGCTGCGCACAGCCAGTGCTGATTCGTATCGAGACCCGTGCGGGTCATGGTGCGGGCAAGCCGGTGTGGATGCAGATCGATGACTTTGCCGATCAGTGGGCGTTCGTGGCGAATGCCCTCGGCATGGCACCGCTAGCGCGCTGAGGGGCGCGCTGCGATCGCGGCGTACCAGCGCTGCAGGTGTATCTGCGTAGGCTGAACGCGGATCCCCGAGGGCTTGCCGAACTCGAGCGTCGTGAAGCCTACGATATCGGCGAAGCTGAACCGATCACCTGCCAAGAACTCTCTCTGCGCGAGCACGGTCTCCCAGCGCTGCCACTCGGTGAGCACTTGCTCGCGTGCGAGTGCCCCGTACTCCGGGACCTGCGTGAGACGACCCTGCCAAAATCGGTGCGTGTGACGAAAGGCCAGCGTGGTCGGCACGTAGAGACGGAACATCACTTGCAGCACCACCGATTCAATCTGCGCCTGCTCCAGTGGCGTCTTGCCGAGCAGATTGGGCTCGGGCTGTAACGTCTCGAGATAACGACAGATGGCGAGCGATTCCGTGAGTCGCGTGCCATCGTCGAGTTCGAGCACCGGTACTTCTGCTGCGGGGTTGATGCGGGTGAAAGCGTCGGTGCTCGTTTCGCCCGCCGCAATGTCGATCGGAATGCGAGTCACGGACAGTTGTTTCTCTGCCAGAAACATCCGTACGCGCCGCGGGCTCGGCGCGAAGTCGTTGTCGTAGAGCTTCATGCCAGGGGCGGGCGTCTCAGCTGCAGCAGCTGAGCTGGAACGGGACGTCAGAGTCGACCTGCTTGGGCCGCTCGAGATCACCGACCCACCAGACAAAGCGTACGCTTGCCCGGTGATGACTGCCGCTGATTTCCGGCAAGACATTGAGAGCTGGATCAACCGAGACGCGTAGCAGCTGCACCGGCTGCTGACGATTGAAGGTGACGTGGAACACGCCGTTTCGGGCGAGCTCGGCGCGTGGCTGCGCGCTCTGGCGTGTCAGCCAGACCAGTTCTGCGATGGAATCGCACAGCGGTCGCAGCATCGCGATCCATTTGGCGAGCGCGGCGGTGCGCTGCTCGTTCGGCTGGTTCAGCCAGTAGGACAGTTCCGGCAAATCGAAGTCGCAGGTGCCACCCGGGATCGAGCTGCGATGCTTGATGGCCGCGAGGAACGCCGAATCGCGCAACGGTTGAAGATTGGCTGAGCCCGCGCCGAGCAGTTCACTGCGTAGCCGTTGCAGATTATTGAGCAGCGACTTGAGACGCTCGACATCGACTCCGGGGCGACGCAGGTACTCGTTAAGCATCAGCGTCTGACGCTCTAGCTCTTTGAGTACATCGGCGCGCAAATCCATGCGCGTGGTGATGGCGAGGATGTCGAGCAGGCTGGCGATCGCGGCGCGACTACCCCATTGGCTTGGGGAGTTGCCGTGGTAGACCGCTTGGTTGAACAGAAAGTCGACGCGCAGGTAGGCCCGCAGCCGCTCGTTGAGCGGCTGTTCGAATACCAACGGCTCCCCTCCCGTCAGGGACAGGACCGCCTCTTCGGGCTCCCCCCCATTCATGGAGCTATTGTGGTCCACGGTCCTTGCCCGCCACAACCGCAAGGTCCAAATACGTGGCATGCAGGGCGGCGACGCGCTCCCGCAGGGCTTCTCGATCCCCTCGATTGACGATCACATCGTCGGCGATGGCGAGCCGCTCGGCTCGCGTCGCCTGGGCAGCGAGCATGGCGCGGGCGGTGATTTCGTCTGCCCCGTCGCGCTGCAGTAAGCGCTCCAGCTGCACGGGTTCGGGACAGTCGATGACGAGCACGCGGTCGTACTGAGCCTTCAGTCCGCCCTCGACGAGCAGCGGGATGATGTGGATTTGGTATACCCCGCCGGCGGCGCGTGCGCGTTCGGTGGCCAGTGCCCGGATCAGCGGATGGGTAATGGCCTCGAGATCCGCCCGCGCGGCGGGGTTGGCGAAGATGAGCGATCGCAAGCGTTGTCGGTCGAGGGTGCCATCAGCTCGCAGGATTGCGGGCCCGAAGCGCGTCACGACAGCCGCGAAGCCCGGCGTCCCCGGAGCGACAACCTCGCGTGCCAAGGCATCGCTGTCGATCACGGGTACGCCGAGTGCAGCAAAGAAATCAGCTGCGGTGGACTTGCCGCTGGCGATACCGCCGGTCATGGCGATGCGCAGAGGGCGCGACACGATTTATCTCACCATCGTCTGCAGCAGTGGCGTCACGCGATCGCCATACACCAGGGTGATCCAGCCGGCAGCGGCGAGGTAAGGTCCGAAGGCGAGCGGTGTGTAACGGCCGCGACCGAACGCGAGCATCATCGTGATTCCGACGATGGCGCCGGCGATCGACGCGAGCAGAATGATCGGCAGGAGCGCGAACGGGCCCGCCCACGCACCGAGCGCAGCCAGCAGTTTGAAGTCGCCGTAACCCATGCCCTCGCGTCCCGTGGCGAGTTTGAACGCCTGGTAAACGATCCATAGTGAGAGATAGCCGAAGATCGCCCCGAGCACCGCCTCGCTCGGCGTGATCTTCCACAGCGGAATGGTCACGCTCGCGGCGAGCCCGATCCATAGCAGTGGCAGGGTGATCTCGTCAGGCAAAAAATAGGTGTCGAGGTCGATGAACGCGAGGGCGATGAGCATCGCCGTGACGAGCAGCACGCCAAGCAGTGACCAGCCCAGGCCCAGCTGTGCCGCAGCGAGAGCGAAGAGCACTGCGGTGAATGCCTCAACCGTCGGATAGCGCGGTGAGATCGCAACGCCGCAGGCTGCGCAGCGCCCGCGCAGCACGAACCAGCTGAGCACCGGAATGAGATCGCGGGCGCGGACGGGTGTCTGGCAGGCGGGGCAGTGCGAACGCGGCAGCACCAGATCGTAGCGGGAACCTTGCGAGCTCGGTGGGGCGGTATCGGGCGGGGTGCCGAGCGCGGGGGCAGCCGCCAACTCCTCGCATTGCAAGCGCCAGCGCCGCTCGAGCATGCGCGGCAGCCGATGGATGACGGTATTGAGGAAGCTGCCGATGATCAGGCCGAGCACCGCCGCGATCACGACGATCAGTATCGGATCGAATCTGCTCGTCATCGGTTCACTTCCCCTTAACTTTCCGCGAAAATGGCTAGTGTAGTCCACAGTAGACAGCGACATCTCAGGGGGTCTCGGTGAATCTTCACGAATATCAGGCCAAAGAGGTCTTCGCGACCTATGGCATCCCGGTCCCGGCTGGGCGTGTGGCGGCGACGCCTGAGGAGGCCGTCGCGGCCGCGGCAGCGCTCGGTGGGTCGGTCTGGGTCGTGAAGGCGCAGGTCCATGCGGGCGGCCGTGGCAAGGCTGGGGGTGTGAAGCTCGCGCGCGACGCTGAGGCCGTGCGCGTAGCCGCCAAGGCAATGCTCGGCACCCGTCTGGCCACCAAACAGACCGGGCCCGAGGGTTTGCCGGTCGATCGCGTGTATGTCGAGACGGGCTCGCAAATCGAGCGCGAGATTTATTTATCGCTCACGCTGAACCGAGAAAAGGGATTCATTGCCATGGTCGGCTCGGCAGCCGGCGGCATGGATATCGAAGAAGTCGCGGCACACTCGCCCGAGAAAATCACCACCGTCAATATTCATCCCGCGGCGGGGCTACAGCCTAACCAGTGCCGACGCATGGCGTTTGCGCTGGGCTTCAAGGGCGAGCAGATCGCGCAGTTTCAGAAGATCGCGATGGCGCTCTACCAGCTTTACTTAGAAAAGGATGCGAGTCTCGTCGAGGTCAATCCGCTGATCGTCACGAAGGCGGGTGATCTCATGGCGCTCGATGCCAAGATCAACATCGATGCGAACGCGGTCTACCGCCAGAAGGCGTTGGCGGCGATGCGCGATGCCGCGCAGGAAGACCCGATGGAGCGCGAGGCGAGTGCGCACGATCTGAACTACGTCTCGCTCGACGGCGATATCGCCTGCATGGTCAATGGCGCGGGCCTGGCGATGGCCACCATGGATCTGATCAAGCTGCATGGCGGCTCGCCCGCGAACTTCCTCGATGTGGGCGGTGGCGCCACCGCCGAGCGCGTGACCGTCGCTTTCAAGCTGATTCTGTCGAATCCGAAGGTCAAGGCGATCCTTGTCAATATCTTCGGTGGCATCGTGCGCTGCGATTTGATCGCAGAGGGCGTGATCACCGCCGTCAAGAACGTCGGCGTCAAGGTTCCGGTGGTCGTACGTCTCGAGGGCACCAATGCCGAGAAGGCACGCGAGATGCTCGCGAGCAGCGGTCTGAAGGTGATCGCCGCCGCAGATCTGACAGACGCCGCCCAAAAAGTTGTGTCGGCCGCGCGCTGAGCGCCTCGCCCGCCACTCACAGCAGGACTACAAGAACATGAGCATCCTCGTCGACAAGCACACGCGCGTGATCTGCCAGGGTTTCACCGGCAAGCAGGGCACGTTCCACTCCGAACAATGCATCGCCTACGGAACGCAGGTGGTGGGCGGTGTCACCCCGGGACGCGGTGGCGACACGCACCTCGGCAAACCCGTATTCGACACCGTACATGACGCCGTCGCGGCCACTGGCGCCAATGCGACCATGATTTACGTTCCGGCTGCCTATGCGGCCGATGCGATTCTCGAGGCGGTCGATGCCGGCATCGAACTCATCGTCTGTATCACCGAAGGTATTCCGGTGAATGACATGGTGCGCGTCAAGGTGGCCCTCGCCGGCAGTCACTCGCGACTGATCGGACCGAACTGCCCCGGCATCATCACGCCGGGAGAGTGCAAGATCGGCATCATGCCGGGCTTCATCCACAAGCCCGGCTGCATCGGGATCGTCTCGCGCTCGGGCACGCTGACGTACGAGACCGTCTTCCAGACCACCAACAATGGGCTTGGGCAGAGCACCTGCGTGGGCATCGGCGGTGATCCCGTTCGCGGCATGAACTTCATCGACGTGCTCGCGCTCTTCCAGGAAGACCCGAAAACCGAAGGAATCGTCATGGTCGGTGAGATCGGCGGCAGTGACGAGGAGGCCGGCGCGGAGTTCATTCGTGAGCATGTCACCAAGCCTGTCGTCGCCTATATCGCCGGGGTGACTGCACCGCCGGGCAAACGCATGGGTCATGCGGGCGCGGTGATCGCAGGGGGTAAGGGTACGGCGGCGGACAAATTCCGCGCTCTCGAGGCGGCGGGTGTGCGAACCGTGAAATCGCCAGCTGAGCTCGGCTCGGCGATCCACGAGCAGCTGCAAAAGTCCCGACGGGGTCGGTGAGCCTACCGAGCCTCCAGCTCGCGCTGGCGCAGACGAACCTGCTCGTCGGGGACGTCAGCGGCAACACCGAGCGGCTCGTTGCACTCGCCCAGACGGCGCACTCACGCGGCGCCCGCTTGCTCGTCACGCCGGAGCTCGCACTCGCGGGCTACCCGCCGGAAGATCTCTTATTTCATCGCGGACTGCGGCGCCAACTCGACGCCGCTATCGAGCGCCTGACGAATACGAGCCGCGATCTCGCATTGCTCGTGGGCCTGCCCGAGTACGCGAGCGCTATGACCGATCACGGTACGCCGCGGCTTTTCAACGCCGCATGGTGGCTCGAGAGTGGTCGGGTACGGGCGCGTCATCGCAAGCACTGCCTGCCCAACTACCGCGTGTTCGACGAAAAACGCTATTTCGAGCCCGGTAGCGGCGCGACGGTGGTAGAGCTCGACGGCTTTCGTCTCGGACTGCTCGTCTGCGAAGACATCTGGGAGCGTGAGCCCGCGCACGAGGCCGTTGCAGCCGGTGCTGAGGCGTTACTCGTGATCAATGCCTCGCCGTTCGAGATCGGCAAACAGGACGCCCGCGAGCGGGTGGTGCGCGAGCGTGTGACGGAGCTCGGTGTGCCGGTGATCTATCTGAATCTCGTTGGCGGTCAGGATGAGCTCGTATTCGACGGCCAAAGTTTTGCGCTCGATGCCGACGGCGAGCTCGCGATGCGGGCGTCGGCCTGCGAGGAATCCTTGCTCGATCTCGCGCTCACGCGCGATGCCACAGGAAAGGTAGCGTTTGCTGCTGGCGCGCCGATTGCGCCACCGCTCGATGAGGTCGACAGCGTCTATCGAGCGCTGGTGCTCGGCACGCGTGACTACGTTGAGAAGCACCGATTCCCGGGCGTGGTGTTGGGGTTGTCCGGTGGTGTCGATTCGGCACTGACGCTCGCGATCGCGGTCGATGCACTCGGTGCAGATCGCGTACAGGCGGTCATGATGCCCTCGCGCTACACCTCGACGATGAGTCTCGAGGATGCCGCGACACAGGCGCGCAGTCTCGGTGTCCAGTACAGCGTGATCCCGATCGAGGGGATGTTCGAGGCGACGCTGGCCGCACTCGCCTCGGAGTTTGCGGGCCGTGCGCCAGACGCCACCGAGGAGAACATTCAGTCGCGCTGTCGTATGCAGTTGCTGATGGGGATCTCGAACAAGACGGGCCGTATGCTGCTGACGACCGGCAATAAGAGCGAGATGGCGGTCGGTTACGCCACGCTCTACGGTGACATGGCAGGTGGATTCGCGCCGATCAAAGATTGCAGCAAGCAGCTCGTCTATCGGCTTGCGCATCGACGCAATGAGATGGTCGGATCGAGCGGAGGACCGCCTGTCATTCCGTGGCGGGTCATCGAGCGTGAGCCCTCGGCCGAGTTGCGGCCCGACCAAAAAGACTCCGACTCGCTACCGCCGTACGAGATTCTCGATCCGATCCTCGCCGCGTTCATCGAAGAAGATCTCTCGGTGGAAGAAATCGTCGCGCGCGGTTTCGAGCGGACCACGGTCGTGCGCGTGCTCAACCTCGTGCAGCGCAACGAGTACAAGCGGCGTCAGGCGCCGCCGGGTGTACGGGTGAGTGGTCGGGCGTTCGGGCGCGACTGGCGCTATCCGATCACCAGTGGCTACCGACGCTGAGTTTGCGTTAGCGCGTAGCCGTTGCCGCCGGCGTTACTTCCAGACTTCCCACCAGCTCTTTTTGATCACGACCGCATCCTGCGGTTTGCCGCCGTAATTGAAGGCGTAGACCTCGCGCGCTTGGTCGGCGAGTGCCTTCATTTCGAGTCGATCGTAGCTTTCGATGAGGATCTCGAGGGCCTCACGTACGGCGGGCGCACCGTCGTACTGCTCGACCGTTTCGCGAGCCCGACGGGCTGCACCGACATAGGCGCCACGCTCGAGGTAGTGCCGCGCGACATAGAGCTCGTAGTCAGCCAGGCGATTGCGCAGGTGGATCATGCGACGCCGCGCATCGTGGGCGTACTCGCTGCGGGGATGGTCCACCACCACTTTACGAAATGAGTTGAACGCGCTGCGCGCCGTCTGCGGTGGGCGCGCATCGAGGTCGACGTTGAACCAGCGCTCGAACAGGTTGGCCGAGCGCTCGAACTCGACAAGACCTTTGATGTACAGCGCGTAGTCGATACGCGGATGCGTCGGATTCTCGCGGATGAAGGTGTCGGCCTGGTCGAGAGCCGACTCGCTCTCACGGCCTTTGTAATAGGCGTAGATCAGATCGAGCCTGGCCTGACGCGCCTCGGCACCGAACGGAAAGCGCGCGACGAGCGCCTCGTAGAGGCGGATGGCGTTTTCGTAGTCCTGGTTGTCGAGGCTCGTTCGGGCGCGCTCGTACACCGCAGCCGGACCGCCCTTTGCCAGATCATCGCCATCGCGGTTGGTTTGGCAGGCGCCAAGGGCGAGCAGGCTCGCCAGCGTGAGCAGGACGCGGACCGAGGAGGGGCCTTTCGACATGGGGCTATTATAGCGAAGCCCGTGAACCTCCCCGCGCACGATTTGATCGTTCCCGCCGCGCTCACCGACGAGCGCCTCGATGTGGCGCTCGCCCGTCTGCTGCCGCAGTACTCGCGCGCCCGTCTGCAGCGCTGGATCGAGGAGGGTCGCGTGAGCTTGGAGGGTACGCAGCCGACGCGTCGTGAGCGTGTGCGCGAGGGTCAGCGGATCCGCCTCGAGCCGCAGTTCGAGGCCGACGAGCGTGTGTCCGCAGGCGAGGCGCGCGTGCCCTTCGAGATCGTACATCGTGACGAGGCACTGCTCGTGATCGATAAGCCCGCTGGGCTCGTCGTCCACCCCGGGGCCGGTAATCGCAGTGGCACGCTACAGAACGCATTGCTCGCGCTCGATCCCGCGCTCGCCACCGTACCGCGCGCCGGTATCGTGCATCGGCTCGACAAGGACACCTCGGGGCTGCTCATCGTTGCTCGCACGCCGATCGCGCAGGCGAAACTCGTACGTGCGCTAGCCGAGCGCGATATCGAGCGTGAGTACCTCGCGCTATGCCAGGGTGTGATGACCGGAGGTGGCACGATCGATGAGCCCATCGGGCGTCACCGCACGCAGCGCACGCGCATGGCGGTGCGTCGTGACGGGCGCGAGGCGATCACTCACTACCGAATCGAGCGGCGCTTCGAGGCACACACGCTGCTGCGCGTGAAGCTTGAGACCGGACGTACGCATCAAATCCGCGTGCATCTGGCGCATCTTGGTTATCCGATCGTCGGCGATCCGCTCTACGGCGGGCGACGACGCCTACCTGCCGGCGTCTCACCCGCGGTACGCGCAGCGCTCGCCGATTTCCCGCGTCAGGCGCTGCACGCCACGCGTCTGGCCCTCGAACATCCGCTCACGCAGCGCGCGCTGGCGTTCGACTCGCCAGCACCCGCCGATCTGCGCGCTCTGCTCGAGGCTCTCGCATGATTCGGCCGCAATGGTCTGCGCCGGCGTGCGTGCAAGCGGCATTCTCGGTGCGTAGCGGCGGCGTGAGTCATCCGCCCTATGCATCGCTCAACGTCGGTGTGCACGTGGGCGATGATCCGCTGTCGGTCGCTCACAACCGGCGTCAGCTCGCCCTGCAGCTCGCGCTGCCGAGCGAGCCGCTGTGGCTCGATCAAGTGCACGGCACGGCGGTCGTGACGGCGGGGCATCACGATCGCGTTCCACTCGGTAGCCACCGCGAGCGGCCGGTCGGTGATGCGGCCGTCACCTGCGAGGCGGGGGTAGTGCTCGCGATTCAGGTCGCCGATTGCCTGCCTGTGCTCTTTGCCTCCCGGGACGGCCGCCATCTCGGCGCAGCCCACGCCGGCTGGCGCGGTTTGGTGTCCGGCGTACTGGAAGCCACCGTGCAAGCGATGACGGCGCCGTCGGGCCTGCGAGTCGGCGAGCTGTGCGCCTGGCTCGGCCCCTGCATCGGACCGGCGCACTTCGAGGTGGGAGCGGAGGTTCGCGAGGCATTTCTGACCGCCGGAGACGATCCGCAGGCCTTTCGGCCGAATCCTCGGGGTCGATGGCAATGCGATCTGCCGGCGCTGGCGCGCGCTCGTCTGCAGCGGCTCGGTCTCACGGACATTACGGGCGGCGAGTGGTGCACCGCCGCCGACCCGATTCGGTTTTTCTCGCACCGGCGCGATCAGCGAACCGGTCGGATGGTCGCGCTGCTCTGGCGATCCGCCTGACTGTTACACTATATCCCTATGGACACGCTGGTCTGGATTTTGGGCTTCACGGCCCTCGGCGGTCTCGTGAGCGCGCTGCTCGCCGGGACCTTGCTCGGGTTGCCTCAGGGTCGCCTCGACCGGCTGATGCCCCATCTGGTCAGTCTTGCCACCGGGGCGCTGCTCGCCACGGCCCTGCTGGCGCTGATCCCCCACGCGATGGCGGGTGCCGGCCCGTTCCGGATGCACCAGGTGGGTATCGCGCTACTCGCCGGGATCGCGCTCTTTTTCGTACTCGAGAAATTTCTGCTTTGGCGGCACTGTCACACCGAGGCAGTCGAGTCCGCGCATGCACACGCCGGGCATCGTCACGACGCCTCCGGATGGCTTGTGACGGTGGGCGATGGCCTGCACAACCTACTCGATGGCGTGCTGATCGCCGCGGCCTTTTTGACCGACATCCACCTCGGTATCGTCACGACGCTCGCGATCATGGCGCACGAGATTCCGCAGGAAATCGGCAATGTCGTGGTGATGCTGAACGCGGGCTTCTCGCGCCGTCGAGCTCTCGCCGTGAACTTACTTTCGAGTCTGACGGCCGTGCTCGGTGGCCTCATCGGCTGGTTTGCGCTGCGCGAGGCGATGGCGCTGCTGCCTTATGCGCTCGCCGTCGCGGCAGCGAGCCTGCTGTATGTGGCGGTCGCCGATCTCATCCCCGGGTTGCACAAGCGCACCGACCTGCGCGCGAGTCTCGCGCAGGTGATGTGGATTGGCGTGGGCGTCGGGGTCATCGCGTTCGCCGAGTCGCAGATCCACTGACCAGCGCGCTCTGGCGCCCCTTGAAACACCGCGCTACGCCCTAACCTTGGGAGTCATCCGAGGTTCATCGAGGGTCGCGCCATGCGACAGGACAAGCTGACTGCCCGCTTCCAGCAGGGGCTCGCCGATGCGCAGTCGCTCGCGCTCGGGCGTGATCACGCCATCATCGAGCCCGCCCACGTGCTGTTATCGCTGCTCGAGCAGCAGGGCGGCACTGTGCGTCCGCTCGTCACCAAAGCGGGCGGTCAGATTCAGCGCCTGCGCGGCGATCTGCTCGCCGCACTCGATCGGCTGCCACGTGTCGAGGGGGCTGCCGGTGAAGTACACGTCTCGAACGATCTGCAGCGGCTGCTCAACGTCACCGACAAACTCGCCCAGCAGCGCGGCGATCAGTTCATCTCCAGCGAGCTGTTCCTGCTCGCAGCCTTCGAAGATAAGGGCACGCTAGCGCGTGTGCTCAAGGACGCGGGTCTTGCCAAGGCCGCCGTCACGCAGGCGATCGAGGAGATCCGCGGTGGTGAAAAAGTGCAGGATCCAAACGCAGAAGAGGCTCGTCAGGCACTCGAGAAGTACACCATCGATCTCACCCGCCGCGCGAGCGAGGGCAAGCTCGATCCGGTGATCGGTCGTGACGATGAGATCCGTCGCACGATCCAGGTGCTGCAGCGTCGCACCAAGAACAACCCGGTACTCATCGGTGAACCGGGTGTCGGCAAGACCGCGATCGTCGAGGGGCTCGCCCTGCGCATCATCAACGGCGAGGTGCCCGAGAGTCTGCGTAACAAGCGCATCCTCGCGCTCGATATGGGCGCGCTGATTGCCGGTGCCAAGTTCCGTGGCGAATTCGAAGAGCGTCTCAAGGGCGTGCTCAACGATCTGGCGAAGCAAGAAGGGCAGGTCATCCTGTTCATCGACGAGCTGCACACGATGGTCGGTGCGGGTAAAGCCGAGGGCGCGATGGACGCCGGCAACATGCTCAAGCCGGCGCTGGCGCGCGGCGAGCTGCATTGCGTGGGCGCGACCACGCTCGATGAATATCGCAAGTACATCGAGAAGGACGCGGCGCTCGAGCGGCGCTTCCAGAAGGTGTTGGTCGATGAGCCTTCGGTGGAAGATACGATCGCGATCCTGCGCGGTCTGCAGGAGCGCTACGAGAATCACCACAAGGTCGAGATCACCGATACGGCGATCGTTGCGGCGGCGACGCTGTCGCACCGATACATCAGCGATCGGCAACTGCCAGACAAGGCGATCGATCTCATCGACGAGGCTGCCGCGCGCATCCGCATGGAGATGGACTCCAAGCCCGAGGCGCTCGACAAGCTCGAGCGGCGCATCATCCAGCTGAAGATCGAGCAGGTGGCGCTTCAGAAAGAGAAGGACGAGGCAACCCGCAAACGACTTGCCGCACTCGAAGAGACCTTAGGGGCGCTCGAGAAGGAATACGCCGATCTCGAAGACGTTTGGAAGAGCGAGAAGGCTTCGCTGCAGGGTGCCTCGGGCCTCAAGGAAGAACTCGAGAAAGTCCGTGTCGAGCTAGACGCTGCGCGTCGTCGTAGCGATCTTGCCCGTATGGCCGAGCTGCAGTACGGCACGATCCCTGAGCTCGAGAAGCGCATCGCCGAGGCGCAGGGCGCTGAGGGTGTGACCACGCAGCTCGTGCGTCACCGCGTCACCGAGGAGGAGATCGCCGACGTCGTCTCTAAGTGGACCGGTATCCCGGTCTCCAAGATGCTCGAGGGCGAGAAAGACAAGCTACTGCGTATGGAAGAAGCGCTCGCTCGACGAGTCGTCGGTCAAGAGGAGGCCGTGCGCATCGTCGCGAACGCGATCCGTCGCTCGCGAGCCGGGCTCGCTGATCCGCGTCGCCCGAACGGCTCGTTCCTCTTTCTCGGGCCGACTGGTGTCGGCAAGACCGAGCTTTGCAAGGCGCTCGCCGAGTTTCTCTTCGATACCGAGGAGTCGATGGTGCGCATCGACATGTCGGAATTCATGGAGAAGCATTCGGTCGCACGTCTCATCGGTGCACCGCCGGGCTACGTCGGATACGAAGAGGGCGGCTACCTTACGGAGGCGGTCCGCCGTCGTCCCTACGCTGTGATCCTGCTCGATGAGGTCGAGAAGGCCCATCCGGACGTCTTCAATGTGTTGTTACAGGTACTCGATGACGGACGGCTGACCGATGGCCAGGGACGTACGGTCGACTTCCGCAACGCGGTCGTGATCATGACCTCGAACCTCGGTTCGCAGGTGATCCAGGAGCATGCGGGCGAGAAAAACTACGTACGTATGAAGAGCGCGGTGATGGAGATCGTGCAGCAGAACTTCCGTCCGGAGTTCATCAATCGCATCGATGACATCGTCGTGTTCCATCCGCTGGGCACGGCGCAGATTCGTGCCATCGTCGACATCCAGCTCGGTCAGTTGCGTCGGCGCCTGGTTGATCGCGGGCTCGATCTGGCGCTCGACGACTCGGCGCGCGACTTGCTCGGTGAGGCAGGGTTCGATCCGGTCTACGGCGCGCGTCCTCTTAAGCGTGCTATCCAGCAGCAGATCGAGAACCCGCTCGCCCAGCAATTGCTGGAGGGTCGCTACTTACCGGGGGATCGCATCCGCGTGTCCGTTGGCGAGGACGGTCGGCTCGCTTTCGGTAAGGCCGTATAATTTCGACCCATGCCGTTTTACGAATACCAGTGTCGTCAATGTGGCCACGAGTTGGAGGTCCTGCAGAAGATCTCCGATAAGCCGCTGCGTCAGTGTCCCGAATGCGGTAAGGCTGCCCTCACCAAACTCGTCTCGGCACCGATCTTCCGTCTGAAGGGTGGTGGCTGGTACGAGACCGACTTCAAATCCGAGCAGGATAAAAAGCGTAACCTCGCGGGCGACCCTGAGCCTAAGGCGGAATCGAAGTCGGACGATAAGGCGGGCGATAACGCCGACAAGAAGGCCGACGCAAAGACTGACATCAAGGCCGACGCAAAGACTGACACCAAGGCCGAGCCCAAGCCGGCCGCCAAGCCTAAAACTAAGGCGAAGGCGAAGGCGACGGCAAAGTCAGGCCGCAAGTCCGCCGCGCGTCGATGACGCTCACGCCCGCAGCGCTCATCGAGCGCGAGCAGCGGGCCTTTGCGGCGCGGCGGCCGGCGGGCGCTGCGCTGGCGGCGCGCGCTGGCGAGCACTGGCTCTCCGGCGTTCCTTTGCACTGGATGGCCGATTGGGGCACGCCGTTCCCGCTGATCGTTCGCGAGGCGCAGGGCGTCACGTTGCAGGACGTCGACGGTCATCGCTATACGGATTTTTGTCTCGGCGACACGGGCGCGATGTTCGGTCACTCGCCCGAGATCATCGCTGCGGCGATTACTGCGCAGGCATCGCGCGGGCTGGCGTGCATGCTGCCCGCTGCCTCGGTTGCCGAGGTGGGCGAGGCGCTGGCGGCGCGGTTTGGCCTGCCGTACTGGCAGATCACTCATACGGCGACAGAAGCGAATCGTGCGGTGCTGCGCTGGGCGCGGGCGATCACGCGCCGACGCGAGATCCTGGTTTTTCACGGGGCCTATCACGGCATCGTCGATGAGACGATGGTCCGCTTGCGCGGCGGTCGTACCGTGGCGCGCGAGGGCGCCATCGGCCCCGCGTTCGATCCGACGATCGCAGCAGTCGCGGTCGAGTTCAACGATTTAGATGCGCTTGAACATGCACTGCGTACCCAAAGAATTGCCGCTGTTCTCGCAGAGCCGGTGATGACCAATGTCGGTATGGTCTTGCCGGACGAGGGATATCTGCAGGCGCTGCGCGCACTGACGCGTCGCTACGGCACGCTGCTCGTGATCGACGAGACGCATACGATCTCATCAGGTCCTGGAGGCTATAGCGCAGCCCATCGACTCGAGCCTGACTTTTGGGTCTGCGGCAAGGCGATTGCGGGTGGCCTTGCCTGTGCCGTGTTCGGTTTCACCCGAGAGATGGAAGAGGCAATGCGCGCGGTGCTCGCGGCACGAGCGCAAGACCCCGAGTCGGTGCGTCACGGCAGCCACTCGGGTATGGGCACGACGCTCGCCGCTAATCCGCTCGTACTCGCGACGCTCGCCGCAGCGTTGAACCATCTGCATACCGCTGCGACCTACCTGCCGATGATGCGCGGTGCTGAGCGACTTGCATCGGGATTGCGACAGCTGTTCGTACAGCGCGGCCTCGATTGGCACGTCTCGCAAGTCGGCGCGCGGGTCGAGTTCGGTTTTGGACCCGCGCCGCGCAACGGGCGGGAGTCCGAGGCGCAGATGCGGCCCGAGCTCGAGCAGGCGCTGCATTTGTGGCTGCTGAACCGTAGCCTATTGGTGACGCCGTTCCACAATATGCTGCTCACTGCACCGATGCTGCCGAGCGCAGCCGTTGAGGTGCTTTGCGCCGAGATCGGCGAATTCCTCGATACGGTCGATGTGCACGCAGGGGGTGCCAGTCGATGACAACGTCCTCCGAGTGGCGCGCTTTTTTGGCGCAGCATCCGCACCTCGAGGCGGTGCAGCTGTTCCTCACCGATCCGTCGGGTGTGGCGCGCGGCAAGACCGCGAGCATTGGCGAGCTCGAGCGGCTGTATCAACACGGTCGGCCAGTCGCCGGTTCGATATTGGGGCTCGACATCACCGGGCGTGACGTTGAGGACACCGGTCTCGTGTGGGAAACGGGCGATGCGGATCTGCTGTGTCGTCCCGTCCCCGGCATGCTTGCGCTTGCGCCTTGGCTCGCGCGCCCATCAGCGCAGCTCATGCTCTCGATGTACACGCTAGCCGGAGAGCCCGCGCCGGCCGACCCGCGCCACGTACTCGCGCGTGCGATCGAGCGGCTGCAGGCGCGAGGCTATACGCCGGTGCTCGCGGTGGAGCTCGAGTTCTACGTCCTCGAGCGCGAGGGGCAGCGGCCGGACGGCGCCATCGATGCCTACAGTCTCGCGCGGACCGAGGCGCTCGCGCCGATGTTCGACGAGGTCTATGCCGCAGCGCGCGTACAGGGCATTCCTGCCGAGACGCTGATGTCGGAGTACGCTCCAGGTCAATTCGAAATCACGCTCGCACATCGTGACGATGCGCTGCGAGCCGTCGATGAGGCCATCCTGCTCAAGCGTGTGCTGAAGGGTGTCGCCACACGTCACGGTAAGCTCGTGACGTTCATGGCCAAACCGTACGCGGAGCTCGCAGGTAGCGGTATGCACCTGCATGTCAGTCTCGCCGATGGTGAGGGGCGTAACGTGTTTGCTGCCGACGACCCGGCGGGCTCCCCGCTGCTGCGTCAGGCACTCGGCGGGCTGAAGTCGACGATGGCCGAGAGCCTGCTCGTTTTCGCGCCCAACGGAAATTCCTACCGACGGTTCCGCAGCGAGAGCTATGCGCCGATCGCCGCGAGTTGGGGCGTGAACAACCGCTCGGTGTCGCTACGCATCCCGGTCGGGCCGTCCAGTTCGCGCCACATCGAACATCGCATCGCCGGGGCGGACGCGAACCCGTATCTTGCCGCCGCCGTCGTCCTCGAGGGGATCGGGCAGGGGATCGAGCGTGGGCTTGATCCGGGCGAGCCGGTACAGGGCAACGGTTATCGCGCCAGCGGCGTCCGTCGCGAGCTGCCGCGCACCTGGCAGGAGGCTATCGATCGGGCGGAGCAGTCGATCTTTCTGCAAGAGGCGCTCGGAGAGGCCTTTCTCGCCATCTTCCTCGCTATCAAGCGCCAGGAGTGCGAGGGTTTTTCGGCCGAGGTGACCGAGCTCGATCGTCGCTGGTATCTGCGCGACAGCTGAGCGGCCCGTGTTGCGCGGGGCACAGCCCCTCCGTAACATCGTCGCCCCTCATGCGCACTCATTACTGCGGACAACTCAACGAATCCCTGATCGGCCAGACGGTCACCGTCGCCGGCTGGGTACATCGCCGTCGCGACCATGGCGGGGTGATCTTCATCGACCTGCGCGATCGCGACGGGCTGGTGCAGATCGTCTGCGACCCGGACGCCGCAGAGGTGTTCGCTGAGGCTGAGAAGCTGCGTAACGAGTTCGTGGTCAGCATCACGGGTCTCGTGCGTGCGCGCCCTGAGGGCACGATCAACGCCCAGCTCGCCTCCGGTAAGGTCGAGATGCTCGCGCGCCAGATCGAACTACTGAATCGATCCGAGCCGCTGCCGTTCCAGCTCGATGAGAACGTCTCGGAAGAGGTACGTCTCAAATATCGCTATCTCGACCTGCGGCGCGACATCATGAGTCAGCGTTTGCGTCGCCGTCACGCCATCACGCGCGCGATGCGTCAATATCTGGATGACGCTGGCTTCGTCGACATCGAGACGCCGATGCTCACTAAGGCGACACCCGAAGGCGCGCGCGATTATCTCGTGCCCTCGCGCACCCATCCGGGCAAGTTCTTTGCGTTGCCTCAGTCGCCGCAGATCTTCAAGCAGCTGCTGATGATTTCTGGCTTCGATCGTTACTACCAGATCGTGCGCTGCTTCCGCGACGAGGACCTGCGCGCAGATCGTCAGCCCGATTTTACGCAGCTGGATATCGAGACGTCCTTCCTCGGCCAAGAGCAGATCATGGCCATCATGGAAGGGCTCATTCGTCATATCTTCCGCGAGGTGGCGGGCGTCGCGCTGCCTGATCCCTTCCCGCGCATGAGCTACGCCGAGGCGATGCGTCGTTATGCGAGTGACAAGCCAGATCTGCGTATTTCGCTCGAACTCGTCGATGTGGCGGACCTCGTCGCTGGCTGCGATTTCAAAGTATTCGCAGGTCCTGCCAAGGACCCGAACGGTCGCGTCGCCGCGCTGCGCGTGCCGGGGGGCGGCAAGCTCACGCGCAAAGAGATTGACGACTACACGGCGTTCGTCGCGCGTTATGGCGCGCGTGGCCTCGCGTATATCAAGGTCAACGACATCAGTAAGGGGCGTGACGGCTTGCAGTCGCCGATCACCAAGTTCCTCTCGGACGATGCAGTCGCTGGCATTCTCACGCGCACCGGTGCGGCGAACGACGATCTCGTATTCTTCGGGGCGGACAGCGCCAAGGTCGTCAATGACTCGATGGGTGCGCTGCGCTTAAAGATCGGTCACGACTTGAATCTGGTGCAGGGTGATTGGGCGCCGCTATGGGTGGTCGACTTTCCGATGTTCGAGTTCGACGCCGATGAGCAGCGCTGGAGTGCGATGCATCATCCGTTCACTTCGCCGAAAGATCTTGACCCCGCGGCGCTGCGTGCCAACCCGGGTGGGGCGCTGGCCAAGGCCTACGACATGGTGCTCAACGGCTCCGAGATCGGCGGCGGCTCTGTGCGTATCCACCGTCAGGAGTTGCAGTCGACGGTGTTCGATCTACTCGGCATCGATGCCGAGGAGGCGCGTCGTAAGTTCGGCTTTCTGCTCGATGCCCTAAAGTTTGGTGCGCCGCCGCATGGCGGCATCGCCTTCGGGCTCGATCGTCTGGCAATGCTCCTCTCGGGTGCCGACAGCATCCGCGATGTGATTGCCTTCCCGAAGACGCAGACCGCAGCCTGTCCGCTCACCGATGCGCCGACAGAGGTGTCTGAGAAGCAGTTACGTGAGCTGCACGTTCGCATCCGTCAGCCCGCGACCGGGGCGCCGTCCGCTTAAGGATGAGCGCGATGCGCGAGCACGTGCTTTTCATCCACGGTTTGTGGATGACCGGTCTTGAAGCGACAACGTTCCGTCGCCGATTGCAGGAGCACGGCTACGGCACCTCGGTGTTTTCTTACCGCACGACGCGCGAGCCGCTCGAGCACACCGTCGCGCGTCTGCACGATACCGTGCAGCAGCTGCACGCGTCGGGTCGCATCGGTCAGCTGCATTTCGCAGGTCACAGTCTCGGCGGCATCATGACGCTCGCGTATTTCGAGCGGTATGCCGCGCGCACGCCGCCGGGTCGAGTGCTGCTGCTCGGCTCGCCGGTGCAGGGCAGCGCAGCGGCGCGCCGCCTGCGTGCCAACCCGATCGGTCGCGCACTGCTTGGGCCTGCTGCGGGGGCGCACCTGACGGATCCCACGCCGCGTCGCTGGCAGGGCATGCGCGATCTCGGCGTGATCGCGGGCACGAGAGAGGCGGGCGTCGGTCGCTGGATCGGTGGCCTCGAGGCACCGAACGACGGGACGGTGGCGCTCGCCGAGACGCAGCTGCCCGGTGCGCGCGACACGCTGCACCTGCCGGTGAGCCATATGGGGATGCTCATCTCGCGTCGTGTGAGCGAGGCAGCGGCGGCGTTCCTGCGCGAGGGGCACTTCCCGCTCGCGCTACGCCCCACAACGGCTTGAGCTAAAGCAGTTTTTTGAGTGCGTAGAGCCGCTCGAGTGCTTCGCGCGGCGAGAGCGAGTCGGGATCGATCGCCTCTAGCGCACGCACGAGCTCGACGAGCTCGCTCGTATCCGTCGCCGCGTCGTGCATCGCCGCGTCGTGCACCGCCCCGTCGAAATCGAGTGCGCTTTGGCCGCCGTCGTTACGCGAGCGCGCAGACTCGCTCTCGAGCGCGGTGAGGTAACGCTTCGCTTCAGCGATCACCTCGCGCGGCACGCCGGCGAGCTTGGCAACCGCAAGCCCATAGCTGCGGCTAGCGGGCCCGGGCTTCACCGAATGTAGAAATACGATGCCGTCGCGATGCTCACTCGCATCGAGATGCACGTTGGCGACGCCGGGATGTTGCGCAGCGAGTGCGGTGAGCTCGAAGTAATGTGTCGCGAAGAGTGTGAACGCGCCCACCTGCATCGCGAGGTGCCGCGCCGTCGCCCACGCGAGTGACAGGCCATCGAAGGTGCTCGTGCCGCGTCCGATCTCATCCATCAGTACGAGGCTGCGGGGAGTCGCGTGGTGCAGGATGTTCGCCGCCTCGGTCATCTCGACCATGAAGGTCGAGCGGCCACCGGCAAGATCATCACCCGCGCCAATGCGCGTGAAGAGTCGATCGAGCGGGCCGATCGTCGCGGACTCCGCGGGTACGAAGCTGCCGAGGTGCGCGAGTAGCGCGATGAGTGCGACCTGCCGCATGTAGGTGCTCTTGCCACCCATGTTGGGACCGGTGATCACCAACATGCGTGTCGCGGCATCGAGCTCGATATCGTTAGGCACAAACGGAGCGTCCAGGAAGCGCTCGACCACCGGATGACGTCCACCGCGAATGCGCAGGACGGGTTGCGTCACGAGCTCGGGCGCCACCCAGCGCAAGGTCACGGCGCGCTCGGCGAGCGCGGCCCAGACGTCAAGCTCGGCGATGGCGGTGGCGCTCTGCTGCAGTGCCGGCAATTGCTCGCTAAGCGTACCGAGCAGGGCGTCATAGAGTTCTTTCTCCCGCGCGAGTGCTCGATCGCGCGCGCCGAGTACTTTGTCTTCAAAGCCTTTGAGCTCGGGTGTGATGAAGCGCTCGGCGTTCTTGACGGTCTGGCGTCGCAAATAATCGGCTGGCACTTTGTCGGCCTGGCTACGGCTCACCTCGATGAAGAACCCCTGAACACGGTTGTAGCCGAGCTTCAGTTGCGAGAGCCCAGTGCGTTCGCGTTCGCGTGCCTCGAGCTCCAGCAGGAAAGCATCGGTGTCGCTCGAGATGCGTCGCAGCTCGTCGAGCTGCGCGTCGTAGCCCGTGGCAATCACCCCGCCATCGCGCAATAGGGCGGCCGGCTCCTCGGCGATGGCGGCGCATAGCAGCGCGTATTCGTTGGCGTGCTCGCCGATACGAGTCGAGAGCTCACGCAGGCGTGTCGTCGCAAAGCTCATCGCAATCGTGCGTAGCGCGGGTAGGGCGGCGAGCGCGAGACGCAGCCCCGTGAGATCGCGCGGTCGCGCCGAGCGCAAGGCCACGCGCGCGAGGATGCGCTCGATATCGCCGATCGGTTGCAGCGCCTCGCGCAACGATTCGAAACGGGAGGACTCGGCAAGCGCGCCCACGGCCACATGCCGCGCGCGCAGTTCTGCATGATCGGTGAGGGGGCGATTGACGATCCGACGCAGCGTCCGCGCGCCCATCGCTGTAACGGTGCTATCGAGCAGGGCGATGAGCGTCGCGTCCTCGCGGCCTTGGGCGCTTTGCTCGATCTCGAGGTTACGCCGCGTGACGGCATCGAGCTGCAGGGTGGCTTCGCGATCCTCCACGCGCAGCGCACGCAGGTGCGGCAGGGCGGTACGCTGCGTGTCGCGCACGTACTGTAACAGTGCGCCTGCGGCGCCGACCGCCAGTGGGAGCGCTGCGCCGCCCTGACTTGCCACACCGAAGCCCGCGAGATCCTTGGTGCCCAGTTGTTCCGTGAGCAGTCGCTCGGCGGCGTCCGCCTCGAAGTGCCAGGTGGGGCGTGCGCGCACCGCGCCGACGCGCTCCTCGGCCGCACTGCGCGGACCGCCATCGAGCGTCTCCGGAATCAGCAGTTCCGCCAGCGGTAAGCGCTCCAGCTCGCTCGCCAGCGCACCGCGGCCTGCGCCTTCCAGAATCGAAAATCGTCCCGCCGCGAGATCTAGCCATGCGAGACCAAAGCGACCGCCGTCGCAGGTCAGAGCGCCGATCAGCGTTTCGCGTCGTTCATCCAGCAGTGCCGCATCGGTGACCGTGCCCGGCGTGACGATACGGACCACGGCTCTATCGACCGGCCCCTTGGATTTGGCCGGATCGCCGATCTGCTCGCAGATCGCGACCGACTCGCCCTTGCGAACGAGTCGTGCGAGGTAAGTGTCGACGGTGTGCACCGGTACGCCCGCCATCGGGATCGGTGCACCGGCCGACTGACCGCGCGCGGTGAGCGTGATGTCGAGCAGTGCCGCCGCCCGGCGAGCATCGTCGTAGAACAATTCGTAGAAATCGCCCATGCGATAAAAGAGCAGCACGTCCGGGTGCTGCGCTTTCAGGCGCAGGTACTGCGCCATCATCGGGGTGTGTTCGGACGACATGCGCGGATTATCGTCTATGCGATACTCGATCGGGCATGGACGCTCTCATCCGCCGTGTGGCCCACACCTTGCGCGATTCGCAGCGCACCGTCGCCACGGCCGAATCCTGCACCGGCGGCTGGCTCGCCAAGTGCCTCACCGATCTGCCCGGCAGCTCACAGTGGTTGCTCGCGGGCTGGGTGGTCTACTCGAACGCCGCGAAGCAGCGCGATCTGGGCGTACCGGCAACGACACTGGCTCGCCACGGCGCAGTGAGTGCGGCCACCGTCGAGGCGCTCGCGCGCGCAGCGCTGCGTCGCAGCGGGGCGGATTTGGCGGTGGCGATCAGCGGGATCGCGGGGCCGAGCGGCGCAGTACCCGGCAAACCGGTGGGGACGGTGTGGTTCGCGTTCGCGCAGCGGCGGGGGCGGGGGGTGCGCGTCGAGACGCATCGACAGCGCTTCCTCGGCGATCGCGATGCAGTGCGACGCAAGGCCGTGATCGCGGCGCTGCGCGGCTTATACAGTACTGCCAAATTCGGCACCCTGTATATCGCGTGAACAGTCGTTGAAATAAACGCTTTTCCGCGATTTCCCGCGTTCCGGCGGCATTCTCGTATGGGATAATTTTCCCATCCCATTCACTGCCATCGGACCTCCAGGGGGAATCATGGACGACAACCGCAAGAAAGCCCTTTCCGCCGCGCTCGGCCAAATCGAAAAACAATTTGGTAAAGGCTCGGTCATGCGTCTCGGCGATGCCGCGGCCGCCGCCTACGATATCGAGGCCGTCTCGACCGGTTCGCTCGGTCTCGACGTCGCGCTGGGCATCGGCGGTCTGCCGCGCGGTCGCGTGGTCGAGATCTACGGGCCGGAGTCCTCGGGTAAAACCACGCTCACTCTCGAGGTCATCGCCGAGATCCAGCGCCGCGGGGGTACCGCCGCGTTCGTCGATGCCGAGCACGCCCTCGATCCGGTCTACGCCGAAAAACTGGGCGTCAACGTCAACGATCTGCTCGTCTCTCAGCCCGACACGGGCGAGCAAGCCCTCGAAATCACCGACATGCTCGTGCGCTCGGGTGCCGTCGACGTCGTGGTCGTCGACTCGGTGGCCGCGCTCACCCCCAAAGCCGAAATCGAAGGCGAGATGGGTGAGCTGCAGGTCGGTCTGCACGCGCGTTTGATGTCACAAGCGCTGCGAAAGCTCACTGGCAACATCAAACGCTCCAACACCATCGTCATCTTCATCAACCAGATCCGCCTCAAGATCGGCGTGATGTTCGGCAACCCCGAGACCACCACCGGCGGCAATGCCCTCAAGTTCTACTCCTCGGTCCGCCTCGACATCCGTCGCATCGGCGCCATCAAAAATGGCGAGGAAGTCATCGGCAACCAGACGCGCGTCAAGGTCGTCAAGAACAAGGTCTCGCCGCCGTTCCGCGAAGCCGAGTTCGAAATCCTCTACGGCGAGGGCATCTCGCGCGAGGGTGAGATCATCGAGCTCGGCTCCGCCCACAACATCATCGAAAAATCCGGCGCCTGGTACGCCTACAAGGGCGAGCGGATCGGCCAGGGCAAGGAAAACGTCCGCGAATACCTCAAGTCCCACCCGGATGTGGCGCGAGACATCGAAGAGCAGGTCCGTGCCAAGTTATTGCCGCCTAAGGCGGCCCGTGCTGAGGCCGGGGAGAAGGCGTCGGGCTGATGCCCGGCCGGCGCGCCCCCGGGGCCGAGCACCCCACGAGCGAGCAGGCCGCGCGGCGCGCGGCCCTGCTCTTGCTCGCACGGCGTGAGTTCGGCTCCCCCGAGTTGCGCAATAAACTGCTGTCGCAGGGTTACGCACCCGATGCGGTCGAGGCGGCGCTCGCCTCGCTGCTTACCGAACGTCTGCTCGATGACGGGCGGTTCCTCGAACAGTTCGTTCGCGTGCATGCCGGGCGAGGGCAGGGACCAGCTCGTATCAAGCAGGAGCTCTCGGCATGCGGGTTTTCGGGCGAGGTGGTTGAGGCGGCTTTGGCGGCCGGGCCCGACTTCTCAACGCTTTGCCGGGCCGTCCGGGTACGCAAGTTCGGGGCGAGCCCCCCCAAAACCTGGGCTGAAAAGGGCAAACAGGCGAGATTTTTGCAGTATCGGGGCTTTTCGTCGGATCATATCCGGCTAGCCCTCGGGTCAGACCCCGAGGACCTCGAAGCCACTGCAGACTCTCTCGCCGAATGACCCGACAACCCCCGTTCATGAGTGCCGCCGACGTGCGGCGATCCTTCCTCGAGTTCTTCCGCGAGCGCGGTCATGCGGTCGTCGCGAGCAGTCCGCTCGTTCCAGGCAACGATCCGACGCTGCTGTTCACCAATGCGGGCATGGTGCAGTTCAAGGACGTTTTCTTAGGCAAAGACAAACGCGATTACGTGCGCGCCACCACCGCGCAGCGCTGCGTGCGAGCGGGTGGTAAGCATAACGATCTCGAGAATGTCGGCTACACGGCCCGCCACCATACGTTCTTCGAGATGCTCGGTAACTTCTCGTTCGGCGACTACTTCAAGCGCGATGCCATCCGCTTCGCGTGGGATTTCGTGACCGGCACCCTGAGGCTCGACCCGAACCGGCTCTGGGTGACAGTCTACGAAGACGACGATGAAGCCGCCGACATCTGGATCAAAGAAATCGGCGTCTCGCCGAAGCGGCTTTCCAGGCTAGGCGAAAAGTCCAATTTCTGGGCTATGGGCGACACCGGACCGTGCGGCCCCTGCAGTGAGATTTTTTACGATCATGGCGAGCACATTCCGGGTGGCCCGCCGGGCTCGCCCGACGAAGATGGCGATCGCTACGTCGAGATCTGGAACCTCGTGTTCATGCAGTTCGACCGCGCGCCCGACGGCACGCTGACGCCGCTGCCCAAGCCTTCAGTCGATACGGGGGCAGGCCTCGAGCGGCTCTCAGCGGTGATGCAGGGCGTCACCAACAACTACGACATCGACCTCTTCCGAGGCTTGGTACGTGCCGTGGCCGCGCGGGCGGGTACCGAAGATCTCGCCAATCCCTCGCTGCGTGTGATCGCCGATCACATCCGGGCCTGCACTTTTCTCATCGTCGATGGCGTACTGCCCTCTAACGAAGGCCGCGGCTATGTGCTGCGCCGAATCATCCGTCGCGCGATCCGTCACGGACACAAGCTCGGCATCAATGGGCCGTTCTTCCATGCGCTCGTTGCGGCGCTCGAGATCGAGATGGGCGAGGCCTATCCAGAGCTGCGCGCGGGCCGCGTGCATGTCGAGCGCGTGCTGTTGCAGGAAGAAGAACGCTTCGCCGAGACGCTGAGCACCGGCATGACGCTGCTCACCGAGGCGCTCGATCGACTCACGCAGGGCGCGGGCAAGCGCCAATCGAGCGCCACACGCGTGCTCGACGGCGAGACGGTGTTCAAGCTTTACGACACGTACGGATTCCCGGCAGATCTCACCGCCGACGTCGCGCGCGAGCGCGGGGTCACCATCGATCAGGCGGGCTTCGAGTCGGCGATGGCGGCACAGCGCGAGCGTGCGCGTGCGGCGAGCCGCTTCGGTGTCGATCTACGTGCCGACGCGCAGATCGATGTCGCGACGACTTTCTGCGGTTACGGTCGCTTGCGCGCCGAGTCGCGTGTGATTGCGCTGCTGCGCGGCGGCGAGCGCGTGAGCGAGCTGCGCCCCGGCGAGCGCGGCGAGGTGATCCTCGAATCAACCCCGTTCTATGCTGAGTCCGGCGGCCAGGTGGGTGATGCCGGCGAGTTGCTGGCGGTAGGCGTGAAGGGCGGGGCTACGGCGGTGCGCTTCCTCGTCGAGGACACGCAGAAGCGCGGCACCGGCGGTGCTCATGCGCATATCGGCCGGGTCGACGAAGGCGGTGGCGTGCTGCGCGAGGGTATGGCTCTGAGCGCCGTGGTGGACGATCAACTGCGCCGGGCGACGGCGCTCAACCACTCGGCCACGCACCTGTTGCACGCTGCGCTGCGCGAGGTACTTGGCACGCACGTGCAGCAGAAGGGTTCGCTGGTTGCGCCAGATCGTTTGCGCTTCGACTTCTCCCACTTCCAGGCCGTCAGTGCCGAGGAACTCCGGCGTATCGAGCGACGCGTCAACGAGCAGATCCGGCTCAATGCACAAGCCGAGACGCGCGAGATGGAGTACGACGCTGCGGTGGCAGCGGGCGCGATGGCGCTCTTCGGCGAGAAATACACCTCGACTGTACGCGTGCTGCGCATCGGGGAGTTCTCGATGGAGCTCTGCGGCGGCACGCACGTCGAGCGCGCCGGAGACATCGGGTTGTTCAAGATCGTTGCCGAGAGTGGTGTCGCCTCGGGCGTACGCCGCATCGAGGCGGTCACGGGCGAGGGCGCGCTGGCGGCCGTCGAGTCTAGCGATACTTTGGTGCGCGATCTGGCGACGTTGCTGCGCGGCTCGCGCGAAGAGCTCGCCGCCAAGGTGCGCGACGCCCTCGATCGCGTCAAACAACTCGAGAAAGACAATCGAGCGCTGCGCGACAAGCTCGCCTCAGGGCAGGGCACGGATCTTGCCGCAGGCGCGACGTCGGTCGCGGGTTTGCAGGTCGTCGCGACCACGGTCGAGGGCGCCGATGCCGGCGCGCTGCGCACCGCGGTCGATCAGCTCAAAGATCGACTTAAGCAAGCCGTGATCGTGCTCGCCTCGACCGAGTCTTCAGGCAAGATCGTGCTCGTTGCGGGCGTCACGGCCGGTGAGATCGGTCGCATCAAGGCGGGCGAGATCGTCGCGCACGTGGCCGGCCAAATCGGTGGGCGCGGTGGCGGCCGGCCGGATTTCGCGCAGGCGGGCGGCACCGATGCGGGCAAATTGCCCGAGGCGCTCGCGAGCGTCGTGCCGTTCGTGCGCACGAAGCTCGGCGGTTGATGCTCACTCGCGCAAGAACGCGACGATCGTCTCGACATACTCCTCGCTACGAGCCGGGTCCATCAGCGGATGGATCCCAGGAAATTCGTGCTCGCGCGCGTCCTTCAGCAATCGCATCGCCGCCGCGTGAGCGGGGCGCAGCGCTTCGCGCTCGGCCGTGAGCGCAAGCACGCGCGAGCGGATCAGCGGCCAGCGCTCCATCGCCCGATAACTCGAGAGGCCGCCGGCCGGTGAGCCAGGCTCAAGGAAAGCGCGGATCGGCGCGAAGCCCATCTGCAGGTAATCGCACATGAAGGCGTACTGCGTGGCGAAGTTTTCTGCGGTGGCGCGATAGTCCGGGTTCCACTCGCGCAAGAAGCGCTCGGTCATATCCCACGCGAAGCGCGCATGAGAGCCATCCTCGCGCCAGGCAGGCGAGAGGCCGGCAAAGGCCTGCATGAGCTCGCGCAGTTGCTCTGCCGTGAGGGTGGGCGAACCATCGGTGCCGGTGTGGTTGCTGAGGTGATCGAATA
>JBMSXG010000005.1:0-64167 GCA_049425405.1 Steroidobacteraceae bacterium | reverse complement strand
CCACGCCCCGACGCTGCTCCTGCTGCATCCGCTCGGCGCCAACCGCGAGGTATGGACGCCGCAGCTGCCCACGTTCGAGCAATTCTTCCATGTGGTGCGGCCTGATCTGCGCGGACATGGCGAGTCGAGCCTGCCCGAGGGGGAGCCTTCGGTCCGCACGCTCGGCGACTACGTCGACGACATGCTGGCGATCCTCGATCAGTTGCACATCGATCGCGCGCACTGGTGCGGTCTGTCCCTCGGCGGAGCCATCGCGCTACAAGCGGCAATCCGTCATCCGAAACGCGTCCATCGTCTGGTGCTCGCGAATACGGCACCTGAGTTCGCGCCATCCTCCCTGTGGGACGAGCGCATGAGCGCCGCGCGCTCGGACGGGCTTGCCTCGGTGCTCGCGGCGGTTCCGCAGCGCTGGTTCTCGGCAGGTTTTCGCGACAGAGCGCCCGAGCAGATCGAGCGCATCCGCTCGATGCTCGACACGGCAAGCCTGCGCGGTTATCTGGAGGCCTGCGGCGCACTGCGTGCAGTCAACTTGCGTGGCGAGCTCGCTGCGGTGCAAGCCCCGACGCTGGTGATCGGCGGGGCGGGAGATATCTCGACGCCGATCGAACTCGCCGAGGCGCTGCGCGATGGCATTGCGGGCGCAGATCTGGCCGTGCTCGACGCGGCGCATCTGTCGAACGTCGAGCAGTCCGAGGACTTCACCGAGGTCGTGACCGCATTTCTGCGCGACTGACATCCTTGCATGCCGAGTATCTGCCGCTGTGGATCGCAGGAGAGATCCGTGGTCGCGTGCGGCGCGACCTAGTGCCGATGGTCGCTGCTTGCGTCGAGATCGAAGCCGCTGAAATCGGTCTCAAATTGCGTGACGAGACGCTCTCGCGTCCGCTACGCAGCCGGATGCTGCAGAGTATCGCTCGACAGCTGCGCAAGCGCGGCCTGATCGCCGACTGGCGCAACGAGCTCTGTGCAGTTCAAGACAGCACCGGTACTGAGATCGCACGCTGCGAGCGCGGGGTGTTTCGCACGCTCGGCATCCAGAACCGTGCCGTCCACGTGAATGGTCTGTGCAGTGACGGGCGTTGGTGGATCGCGCGTCGTAGCGCGCAGAAGCGTGCCGATCCGGGCAAGCTCGATAATCTTGCTGCCGGCGGCGTCAGCGCCGGGGAAACTGCCCGCGGTACGGCGATCCGCGAGTTGTGGGAGGAGGCAGGCGTATCGCGAGCGCTCGCGCAGCGAGTTGATTTTCCAGGGATGGTGATTCGCAGCGTACGCGAGACTCAGTTCGGTATTCATGACGAGCTCGTGATCGTGGCTGATTTAATGTTGCCAGACGATTTCGAGCCCAACGGACGCGATGGCGAGGTCGAAGAATTCCTGTGTCTCAGCCGCGAGCAGGTTCAGGCGGCGCTCGCACGCGAGGAGTTCACTGTGGAGGCCGCGATCGCAACGCAGGAATGTCTCGAGCGCCGAGCTGAGCCAGTGCCTCGCCGGTGACGCGCTGTAAGACCCACTCGGAGTGTGAGATCGCGCCCAGTTTTTTGTAAAACGCGATCGCCGGGGCGTTCCAGTCGAGCACCGACCACTCGAGTCGGCCAAGGTTTTCGCGTAGGCAGCGCTTCGCGAGATTCACCAGCAGCGCCTGGCCAATGCCGCGGTCGCGATGATTGGGTCGCACGAAAAGATCTTCAAGATGAATCCCGTGTCGACCACGAAAGGTCGAAAAGGTATAGAACCAGAGCGCAAAGCCGACGACGGCCTCGCTGCGTCCGTCATTCCACTGCGCGACGTCCGCGAAGACGCGCGGCGAGGCACCAAAGAGTGCGGCCTGAAGAGCAGGCTCGGTGGCCTCAACCTCGTGCAGGAGTTTTTCATAGTCGGCGAGCTCTCGGATGAGCGCGAGGATCATCGGTACGTCATCGACGGTGGCGGGGCGCAGGGTCAGCATGGGATCTCCCGGTATACTCCATGACGTATCCTCGGGAGATGCGCATGCGGTTTCAAGCAGGACGATGGATCGGGCTCGTGATAGTCATTGTGCTGACCGTGCTTGCACCCGTGGCGTCGTTCGCGCAGGCCCGCACCCCCGAAGTGATCGCCGTGCTCGGGACCGGTCGGGTGGGTGCAGCACTTGGGCCGCGCTTTGCAGCGCTCGGGCATGAGGTCGTCTACGGCTCGCGTGAGCCCTCGCGCGCGACGGTGCAAGCGCTCGTGGCACGCTCTGGGCCGCGAGCGCGAGCGACGAGTTACGCACAGGCGGTGGCGTCAGCCTCGATCGTACTCATCGCGCTGCCTTGGAATGCGACCGAAGCCGCGCTGGCGACACTCGACTTGTCCGGCAAACTCGTGATCGACCCGACAAATCCGATGCGGCTCGCTACCTCAGGATTCATGGAGCCTGTGCCCCTGGAGGTCTCGGCGGCCGAGCGTATCCAGTCGCTCGAGCCGCGTGCGCGGGTGGTCAAGGCGTTCAACGCCGTGGGTGCGCACGTGATGGCTGATCCGGCCGCCGGTAAGGGTCCGGTGACGGTACCCGTGGTGGGTGAGGATGCGGTCGCCAAGGCCCGCGTGCAGGAGCTCGTTCGCGCGCTCGGCTTCGAGACGATCGACTTCGGGCCGTTGCGACACGCGCGCCAGCTCGAGGGCCTCGCATTGCTTTATATGGTGCCCTTCATGCGCGGACCGCGCGAGGACGTCTTCGAGTTTTACTTGCGTCGAGGCACCGCGCCGACCCAGAGCCAGGGCGTGCGGCCAGCTCAGTGAGCGATCTTCAGCCCGGCGTGTTCAAGCAGCTCGGCCGGCGCGCGTAGCACATCGTCACTCGCAGCCGTCGTCGAGGCGGCCTCGGTGCCGTAGCCCCAGCTTGCCGCCCAAAAACGCAGCGCATTGCCTTCGGCTGAGCGCCGATCTTCCCCCGAATCCCCGACCATCCAGGTTGTCTCGCGCACCAGACGCTCGCGCTCGAGGACGGTAGCGACCAGCGAGGGCTTATGAGGCGCGGGTGGTGTGAGCGCATCGAGTGCGTAAATACCCGTGAACCATTCGGTCCAACCCAGATGCGTGAGGATGCGTTGCGTCGGAGCGATACGCTTGTTGGTCACGATGTGCAGCGAGATTCCCTCGCTGTGCAGGCGGGAGAGCATCTGCGGTACGCCGGCGTAGACCTCGGTCTGGCGGTAACCCGTCTCGTCATAGACCTCACGAAAGGCTGCAGCGAGGGCATCAAGCAACGCCGGGTCGTCACGACCGGCGAGGTTGCGCAGGGTGTGGCGCAGCGGCGGACCGATGATCGCTGGCGTCAATGCCAGCGCCGGCGTGGCGCCCACGGTCTCGAACGCACCGCGCAGCGCGGCGAGGATGCTGCGCGCTGAGTCGATCAGCGTGCCGTCAAGATCGAAGAGGATCGCCGCGGGTCGCGGGCTCACGGTGGGGCTCATGAGGTGAACTGCAGCGCGGCGAGCCGAGCGTAGAGCGGATTGGTCGCGATCAGCGAGTCGTGGCTACCGGTGGCGATAATTCGGCCATGATCCATGACGATGATTCGGTCGGCCTTAAGTACGGTGGCGAGCCGGTGCGCGATGATGATCGTAGTACGCGTCGCCATGAGTCGCTCGAGGGCTTCCTGCACCACGCGTTCGCTATCGGCATCGAGGGCGCTCGTCGCCTCATCGAGCAGCAGCAGCGGCGGATTTTTCAGGATGGCGCGCGCGATCGCAATGCGCTGACGCTGACCCCCCGACAGTCGGGTGCCGCGCTCGCCCAGGAAGGTCTCGTAGCCCTCCGGCAGGCGACGGATAAACTCGTCCGCAGCGGCGGCGCGTGCAGCGGCTTCAACTTCTTCGTCGGTCGCATCGGGGCGGCCGAAGCGGATGTTCTCGCGCGCGCTCGTGCCAAAGAGCACCGTATCTTGCGGTACGAGGCCGATACGTCGACGGACCTCGAGCGGGTCGGCCTGTGCAATGTCGACGCCGTCGAGCATCACGCGGCCCTGCTGCGGATCGTAGAAGCGCAGCAGCAGCTGGAAGGTCGTGCTTTTGCCCGCGCCCGAGGGACCGACGAAAGCGACGGTCTCACCGGGAGCGATATCCAGCGAAAAGCCATCGAGGGCTGGTGTGTCGGGTCGCGACGGGTAATGAAAGCGGACGGCATCGAACTGCACGCGACCCGCTGCGGTGCCGGCGGCAGGCAGGGCGGGCAGGGCGATGGGTGAGGGCGGCGCGACGATGGCGGGCGTGGCGTGCTGCAGCTCGACGAGTCGCTCCATCGCACCGGCAGCGCGCTGCACCTCGCTCCACATTTCACTGAGCGAGGCTGCCGCAACCCCCGCATACACCGCCAGCAGCAGGAATTGCCCGAGCTCGCCCCCGGTCATCGTTCCGGCGAGTACCTGATGCGCGCCGAACCACAGCACGATGGTGATCGCTCCGAAGACGAGCATGGTTGACAGCGCGGTTAGCCAGGCCCGCACGCGCGTTCGCACGACGGCAACACGGAAGGATGCCTCGACAGCCTCGTCGTAGCGGCGAGTATTCAGCGTCTCGAGCGTAAATGCCTGTACGGTCTGGATGGCATTGAGCGTTTCGCCGGCGAGACCGCTGGTGTCTGCGATCTTATCCTGCGAGGAGCGCGAGAGTTTGCGCAGCTTGCGACCGAGAGTGATCACCGGAACGATCACGATGGGCATCGCTACGACGATCAGCACCAGCAGCGTGAGGTTAGTGATGGCGAGTAGCACCAAAGAGCCAACGAGGTTGATCGAGGAGCGCAGTGCGATCGAGATGCCGACGCCTGAAATCGACTGCACCAGGGTGGTGTCGGTAGTCAGACGCGAGAGTACCTCGCCGGTGCGCGTCACCTCAAAGAATTGCGGATCCATGCGGATCACGTTGCGGTAGACCGCCTCGCGCAGGTCGGCGACCACGCGTTCGCCCAGCCAGGTCACGAGATAAAAACGTAGTGCGGCGAAACCGCCGAAGAGTACGGCGACACCGAGGAAGGCAATGAAGTAGCCGTTGATGGTGTCCGCGCTGCCTGCGGCCATGCCCTTGTCGATGAGGCCCTTGAGCGCAATCGGCAGGCCCAACATAGCACCGGAGGCGAGCAGCAATGCCACGATGGCGGCAGCCAAAACGCCGCGATAGGGCCGCAGGAACGGCCACAGGGCAGCGAGCGGGCGGAGTGATTTGGCTTTGGGGCGATCGGTTAGGGCGGGGTCGGCCATACCGGAATGGTAGCCGACGTGTGCAGCACGAGTTTGCCGGTCGTGCGGCCCGACTGCAGGGCGCGCATCGCGGTGGGTGCGTCGGCAAACGCAAACGCGCCGCCGAGGTGCGGGCGCTCGGGGATGAGTGCGAGCGTTGCTTGCATCGCTGCGGGCAGACGCTCCGCCTGCTCCCACAGCCAGATCAGGTTGAAGGCGAGCAGCCCTCGGTTTTGCGAGATCATCGCGAGTGGGTCAAGTCGCGGTCTGCGCAGATAGCGCCAAGCGAGCGCAAGCGGGTTCGGGCGAGAGCCATCGCCCATGAAATCTGCCGCGCCATACAGCACGTAGCGCCCCTCGGGGGCCAGCCGCTCGAAGGCGGGACGAAAATGCTCGCCATACACTGCGTCAAACACTAGATCGAAGCCCGTCGCGCCGAGCGCGGCGAGCGCGCGATCAAGCGCAGTCGCGAAGTGCGCATCGCGCAGCACCACTTGCTCGGGCGCGAGCCCAAACCGTTCGATGAGCCAGTCGCGCTTGTCGGCACGACCGACGATGCCGACCGGTTGCGCGCCGATGCGCTGCAGGGCATGCAGGGCCTGTAGGCCGACTCCGCCCGCCGCCGACTGCACGAGCACCCGTTGGCCTGCACGCACTGCACCGAGACTCACGAGGCCGTACCAGGCAGTCAGGGCCTGCACAGGGTAGGCGGCGGCCTCGGCAGGGCTCCAGCCCGCAGGTACCGGCCACAGCGTCTCGGCCGGTACGTTGAGCGCCGTGGCATAGCCGCCGAAGCGCGTGAGCACCATCACTCGATCGCCGAGCTTGACCGAGCTCACCCCCGCGCCGAGGGCGCGAACGATCCCGGCGCACTCGAGACCCGGCACGAAGGCGCCCGAAGGCGTGGCGGAGTAGAGCCCGAGACAGGCAAAGATATCGGCGAAATTGAGACCCACCGCGAGCACTTCGACCTGCACCTCACCCGGCGCCGGATGAGGCAGAGGCTCGTTGACGAGCGCAAGTCGGTTGAGGGAGCCGGCGCGTGGGATGCGCCAGATCGAGCGGTGGTCAGTCGGTGCGGCGGTCATGCCGCCGAGCATACTGCGAGGGTAAATGCCCCGTGTACCTGCGGAACATCCTCGCGAAGTAAGAACCGTCGTGAAAGCCGACGGCAATCGCGATCTCGGTCACTGCCTGCTCACCACGATCGAGCCGCGCGCAGGCCTCAAGGATGCGATAGCGCATCAGGTACTCGCGAAAGGTGATACCGAATACCGTATGGAAACTGCGGCTGAACTGAAAACGGCTGAGACCACAATATTCGGCAATATGGTTAGCCGGGAACTTTTCGTGGAAATGATCGCGGACGAACTCGGGCGCTCGCAGGACACCCCGATGGGCTGCGGCGAGTGCCTCGGGTGCGAGCTGGGTCGGATCGACGGTCGGCAGCACCAGAGTGTGCGTCCCGAGACCCAGGTGTCTGCCAGCGGTCATATATGCTGTGGGACGGTAGTTGTCCTGAAAATAAGATGACCCTAATCCTAGGCGGTTTGCATATCACTCGAGTTAATAATTGGTAATGTTTCTCAGTTCCATGCCGTAACAGTACAACTTTGTTGCATCGCACATCGGCTAGACTCCCGTCCGCATTAGACTCGGACCCCTAGATGGAAAACACCCAAGACGCCCCCTCCAGCTTCGATTCGGCGTTCACCAACGCGGTGGACCTTGGCAATACGCTGGCCGATCGCGACAAGGACGCCGACCTCTGGGACATCGCTGATGGGCTGCTCGCTGGGGCGATTCAGTACTGGCTCTACTCGCGCCAGCCCTGCAAAGACCCGCGCTGCACCGAATGCCTTCCCGTGAGCACGGCCGAGGGGCGCATGGCCGAGTTGCAGCGGTTGATCAAGGAACTCTCGCAGGAGAGCGAGTACTACCACAGCCCGAACGATTCGAACGTCGGGCGAGCCTGAGCTGCGCGTACTGGCGTGCTAGGCGGCTGCGCGGGCGCGCACGACGTCTTCGAGCGCCGCCTCGAGAATGGCGAGTCCCTCGGCGAAGAGCGCATCGGAGATGGTGAGCGGCATCAGAAAGCGGATGACGTTCGAGTACACCCCGCAGGAGAGCAGTACGAGACCTCGTCGGCCGGCTGCCTGAACGAGCGCCCTCGTGAGCTCGGCATCGGGTGCGTCCGCGCGACGATCCTTGACGAGCTCCATCGCCACCATCGCGCCGACGCCGCGCACCTCACCGATGCAGGGCCAGCGCGTCTGCAGATCGCGCAGCCGCGCCTGCAGCGTAGCGCCAAGACGTTCGGCGCGCGCGCAGAGCTGTTCGGTCTCGATGACTTCGAGCACCGCGAGGCCGGCTGCGCAGCCGAGCGGTGATCCGGCATACGTGCCGCCGAGCCCGCCGGGCGGCGGCGCGTCCATGATCTCGGCGCGGCCGATCACTGCCGAAAGTGGCACGCCGCCCGCGAGACTCTTGGCCACGGTCATTAGATCGGGTGTGACACCGGCGTGCTCGATGGCGAACATACGTCCGGTGCGCGCGAAGCCGGTTTGAATCTCATCGACGATGAACACGATGCCATGCCGATCGCAGAGCGCGCGTAGCGCGCGCAGGAACTCGGGCGGAGCGATGTAGAAGCCGCCTTCGCCCTGCACCGGCTCGACGATAATCGCAGCGATTCGGGCCGGATCGATATCCGACTTGAGCAGCTGCTCGAGGCTCGCGAGCGCATCGGCGCTCGAGATGCCGTGGTACTCCATCGGAAAGGGCGCGTGAAACACCTCGGGCAGCATCGCTCCGAAGCCCGCCTTGTACGGCTGCACTTTGCCGGTGAAGCTCATGCAGCCGAGCGTGCGGCCGTGGAAGCCGCCGCCGAAGGCGATCACCCCCGAGCGGCCGGTGTGATAGCGCGCGATCTTGACTGCGTTTTCGACGGCCTCGGCGCCGCTCGTCAAAAAAATCGTCTTGGCTGGCGCGCCGCCTGGGAAGAGGGCGTTGAGTCGTTCGGCAAGGGCGACATAATTCTCGTAGGGCGTCACTTGGAAGCAGGCGTGCGACAGTCGTGCAAGCTGCGCGGCGACGGCGGCTTGCACCTTCGGGTGTAGGTGACCGGTGTTGAGTACGGCGATGCCGCTCGCGAAGTCGATGTAGCGTCGGCCCTCGACGTCCCACACTTCTGAGTTACTTGCGCGTTCGGCGTAGACCTGCAGCGAGTTACCAACGCCGCGCGCGACGGCGGCCGAGCGCCGACGGGCCAGGTCTGCGTTGGTCGGCATGTCAGCCCTTGTCCTGTTTGGCGGCCCGGTGAATCGCTTTGCGAATACGCGGATAGGTGCCACAGCGACACAGGTTGCCCGACATGGCGGCGTCGATCTCGGCGTCGTTTGGTTTCGGGTTCTTCGCCAGCAGCGCGGCGGCGGACATGATCTGGCCGGACTGGCAGTAGCCGCACTGCGGAACCTCCAGTTCGATCCAAGCCTGCTGCACGGGGTGGCTGCGATCGCTCGAGAGCCCCTCGATGGTGGTCACCGCTTGTGTGCCCACCGCTGCCAGTGGCGTCACGCAGGCGCGCACCGGTTCACCGTCAAGGTGCACGGTGCAGGCGCCACACAGCGCCATGCCGCAGCCGTATTTGGTTCCTGTGAGGGCGAGTACGTCACGTAGAACCCACAGCAGTGGGGTGGCCGGGTCGACGTCGACCTCTACGGAGCGGCCATTCACGGTCAATCGAGTCATCGGTACAATTTACCCGTTTTCTGTGGTTCCTGACGAGGCATCCCGTGTCCGATCCCATACAGACCGAAGTCGTCATTATCGGCGCGGGTCCTTGCGGTCTCTTCCAAGTCTTCGAGCTTGGGCTGCTTGGTATGCGTGCCCACCTACTCGATTCGCTCAAGACCCCTGGCGGCCAATGCACTGAGCTCTATCCAGACAAGCCGATTTATGACATTCCGGCGCTGCCGGTATGTGGCGCGCAGGAACTCGTCGATCGGCTGATGCAGCAGATCAAGCCTTTCGAGCCGACGTTTCATCTCGGCGAAGAGGTCCTAGAGGTCACCCCGCGCGGACGACGCTTCGATGTCGTTACCTCGCAAGGCACGCGCTTCGATGCGGGGGCGATCGTGATCGCAGCCGGTGTGGGTTCGTTTCAGCCGCGGCGCATCGGTGTGCCGGGAGCCGAGACGTTCGAGGGCGGCCGCATCCACTATCGCGTCAAGAGTGCCAACGACTATCGCACACAGCGATTGGTCATCTTCGGTGGTGGCGACTCGGCGCTCGACTGGGCGATCGACTTCGCGCCGACCGCTGCGTCGCTGACGTTGGTGCATCGACGCGCAGAATTTCGGGCCGCACCGGCGTCGGTGGCGCGCATGCGCGAGCTTGAGAAGGCGGGGCGTCTGCGCTTTATCGAGGGCCTTGCAGACTCGCTGCTGCTCGAGGGGGATCAGTTCCGCGGTATTCGGGCGAAGGCTGCTGATGGCACCCTGCACGATCTGCCGGCGGATCACGTGTTCGCGTTCTTCGGCTTGCATCCGAAGCTCGGTCCGGTCGCCGAGTGGGGGCTCGAGCTTGAGCGTAAAGCGCTCAAAGTCGACACCGAAAAATTCCAGACCAGCGTGCCCGGCATTTTTGCCGTCGGTGACATCAACACCTATCCGGGCAAGAAGAAGCTGATCCTGTCGGGCTTTCACGAGGCGGCGCTCGCTGCGTTCGCGATCCAGGCTTGGCTCTATCCCGAGAAGAAGCAGTTCCTGCAGTACACGACCACGAGCCCAGTGATGCAAAAGCGGCTCGGCGTGGCATAAGCGGATAATGATTATGATGGACCGGCGCCTCGCCGATTTGCTGCATCAGTTCGAGCTCGAGCGACTCGAGGTCAATCTGTTCCGCGGCGAGAGTCGCGATATCGGCAGTCCGCAGGTGTTCGGCGGGCAGGTGCTCGGCCAAGCATTGATGGCTGCGTATTCGACCGCGCCCGAGGGTCTGGATGTTCACTCGCTGCATGCATATTTCCTGCGGCGCGGGGATTTCAATCAACCCATCGTTTATCAGGTCGATCGCAGTCGCGACGGGCATTCGTTCTCGTCGCGGCGCGTGGTGGCGATACAAAACGGCGATCAGATCTTCACCTGTGCAGCGTCATTTCAGAAGATCGAGCCGGGGCTCGATCATCAGGCGATGATGCCCGATGTGCCGATGCCGGAGTCGTTACCTGATTGGAGTCGACCGACCCCCGAGGTGGCGGCGCGCCTGCCTGAAAAAATGCAGCGTTTTTTCCGGCGCGAGCGCCCGATCGAGATCCGTCCTGTCGAGCCGATCGACTTCCTGAACCCGAAACCCGGAGCGCCGTCGCTGCACACTTGGTTTCGGGTCTGCGACCGACTCGATTCTGTCGGTGAGGCAGCGGCAACTCAGCGTTTGCATCGCTGCCTGCTGGCGTATATGTCAGATCTGAACTTGCTCACGGTGTCGACTCGGCCCCATGCGGGGCAGTACGCTTCAGACGATCTCGTGATGGCGAGCATCGATCACGCGATGTGGTTTCATCGGGAGCTGCGTGCAGACGAGTGGTTGCTGTACTCGATGGACAGTCCGAGCGCCTCGGGCGCACGCGGATTTTCTCGCGGCAGCATTTTTTCTCGTGACGGCAGGCTGGTGGCGAGTACGGCCCAAGAGGGGCTCATCCGCGTCGGACGGGGGAAGCAATGAGGCAAACGACCAAACGAACGACGGTCGGAATCATGGGTATCGCCGCGATGTTGGTCGTGGGTGATTTACCGGCGACGGAAATGACGACGGAGTCGGCCGAGTACAAACGTGGTCGTCTGCTGTACATTCAATGTCGCGCTTGTCACGACTTGCAGCCGAGTCCGGTCGAGAAGGTTGGGCCGAATCTGCACGGTGTGATGAATCGTGCGGCGGGGGCAGATCCGGAGTTCTCCTACTCGGCGGCGCTCTCGCGAGCGAAGTTGGTGTGGGATCGCGCAACGCTCGATCGCTGGCTCACACGGCCCGGAGAGCTCGTGCCGGGCAACACGATGGCGTTTGCAGGTATCGCGAACGCGGCTGACCGCGCGGCGCTGATTGCCTATATCGAGATCGAAAGCAAACCGCGCTAACGAATTGTCGCGAGTTCCTCACGCAGTACGGCGTTGAAGCGCGCCGGATCTTCCATCATCAGAAAATGCCCGACGCCCTCGAGCACCCGCGCGCGAAAGCTCGGCACGAGCGCGCGTAGCCGATCTTCGTCGGTGGGCTCGCCATGCGCAGCGTTGATTGCGATCACGGGTAGATTCAGTCCCCTCAAGGTAGGGACACCGTCCCACGCGTTAAATGCGCGAGCCGCGGCGAGGCCGACCCGTGGATCACCCGCAGCCATATCCTCGGCGATACGCGAGATGAAGGCGGGATCGGTGTCGGGGCGGAAGAAAGCCTGCGTGGCGAAGGTGCGGGTGCTGCCGGCGAAATCGCGCTCGAAGAACGCCAGCCGAGCGGCAGTCGCCTCTGCGGGAGCCGGCGGCAGTCCAACGCTCTTGAAGGTGTCGACGCCAATCACGGCGCGTAAACGATCACCGAGGCCTTCGGCCTGCAGCCGACGCGCGGCCTCGGCGACTACGGGCCCACCCATCGAGTGACCAATGAGTACGATGGATGCGCGCTCGGGCAGCGTGCGCACCACGGCGACGACATCCGCGCCGAAGGCCGACATCGACCAGTCGGCGCGTGTGGCGCTCGAGCGCCCATGACCCGCCAGATCGAGTGTCACCAGGACGTGATCGCGCGAGAGATCTTTGATCTGTGCATCCCAATAGCTCTGGTCGCATGACCAGCCGTGCACCAGCACGAGGATCGGTTGGTCGGTACGCGCGGGATCGCCGTACACCCGGTGATCGATGGTTACCTCGCCGGCGATCAACGAGGCGGCCAAGGCGGGGGTGGTGGGGGTGAACGTACCGAGAGTCAGTACGCCAATCAGCAGCGCGCGAGTGAGTACAGTCATGTTGCGAGCACCATAGAGTGATAGCCATCGGGAGCAAAGAAAGTGAATGCGGACCGGCCGAACTCATCTGCGCGGATATCGCTCACCGCCCGACCGCCCTCGGTGGCAATGCGCCGCTGCAGCATTTCGATATCGGGCGTGCGCCACGTGTAGAGGCTGTAGCCGAGCACGCCCGCTCGAGACTGCTCGAGCTGGTTCGGTAGACGAGAGTTAGCCGAAAATCGCACACACTTGAGCTTACCCGAGCGGCGGCCCGACAGGGCGCTCGTCGAGGCCGGGTCATCGAAGTCCACCATATGAAAGCCCTCGCCAGGCTCGAGCCCGAAGATCAGGCGCGACCCTGTGGCATTTTCGTAGGGCGTGTGTTCGTCGAGCATGCGCTGCAGGCCGAGCACCTCATCATAGAAATCGAGAACATGTGAATCATCGTCGGCGATCATGAGTCCGAAATGCGTGTGCTGACTGGTGCGCAGCAGGCTCGTGGGAGCGATCTGGCCGTAGAGCGGACTGTCATAGCCAAAGCGCTCAAAGAACACCTGCCGGTAGAGAGGTTGCAGCAGCACCATCTCGCGTACGCCAACAATGGGATCGCGGAAAGGGTTGGCGGCGCGCGCACCGCTGACCTCGCCGATCACGGCGAGCAGGGGCTCGATGAGAGTTAGCGGAGCACCTGATTCGCGTGCACGCTGCGCGTGATTGACGATATTCAGCACGCTTGCGGTTACCCGCACGCCCCACCGTGAGCCGATGCCGCGTAGGTTCGCTGTGACGCCGAGACCGGTGTTGAGGGGCCGCTCCCATTGCATCAGTCGTACTAGGCCATGATCGGCCTGCTGGTGATTCAGACGCACGGCTCGTACAGCCGAGTCGACACCGTAGAGCGCGCGGGCCGCCGCACGATCGAGCTCACCGCGCTCACCGGGCGTGCAGCCGTAGGCCGCGAAATCTGCGATGGCAGTCTCTAGATCGGGTACGCCGATGCAGACCTCGTACAGCCCACCCACCACACCGGGGCGTCGCGTCCGAGGGCTCATGATCGTAGGACCTTGCCGGGATTGAGGATGCCGTTCGGGTCGAAGGTGCGCTTGATCGCGCGCATGAGGTCGAGCTCGGCGGGTGCAGCGTAGCGCGCGAGTTCGTCCACCTTAAATCGGCCGATGCCGTGCTCGGCACTGAAGCTGCCCCCCTCGCGTGCGACGAGATCGTGCACGAGTCGCTGCACACTCGCCTGCTTGTCGAGTAGCGACTGTGGCGATGCGTCCGGCTGCTGGCTCACGTTGAAGTGCAGATTGCCATCGCCCACGTGGCCATAGCATACGAGCTGGCCATCCGGCAGTTCTTTGGCCAGTGCCGCGGCCGCCTCGTCGATGAAGCTCGGCAATCGGTCGATCGGCAGCGAAATATCGTGTTTGAGGCTTGCGCCGAGCTTGCGCTGCGCCTCGGGGATATGTTCGCGCACATGCCAGAACGCCTGACGCTCGCGATCGGACTGCGCGATCGCCGCATCGGTGATCAGACCAGCCTCGAGCGCATCGCCGAGCAGTTCCTCGAGATCGATCCGGCTCGCTTCGAGCAGCACGTACCACGGCGAGCGGCCGGATAGGGGAGCGCGGGCGCCAGGAATGTGGGCGGTGACGAGCTCGACGGCGATTTGGGGAACGAGTTCGAAGGAGCTCACCTGATCGCCGCTCGCTGCACGTAGACGCTCTAGCAAGCGCACTGCATGTGCGACGTCTGGCACGGCAACAAATGCACTGCGGATCGCTGTCTCGGGCGAGAAGAGCTTCAGGCTCGCCGCGGTGATCACGCCGAGTGTGCCCTCCGAGCCGACGAACAGATGCCGCAGGTCATAGCCGGTATTGTCCTTGCGCAGTCCTGCGATATTGGAAAGCACGCGACCGTCGGCGAGTACCACCTCGAGTCCAAGTACGAGGTCGCGCGCCATGCCGTAGCGCAACACATTGACCCCACCGGCATTGGTCGCGAGGTTGCCGCCGATCTGGCAGCTACCTTCGGCGCCGAGACTGAGAGGGAAAAATCGTCCAGCCTCGGCTGCAGCGCGCTGCACTTCGGCGAGGATGCATCCCGCCTCCACGACCATGGAGAAGTTGAGTGCATCGACTCGGCGGATGGTGTTGAGCCTGGCGAGGGAGAGCACGAGCTCACGTCCCGATTCATCCGGAGTCGCCGCGCCGCAGTAGCTGGTATTTCCGCCCTGTGGCACGACACCGATACGCAGTGCATTGCACAGTGCAAGGATTTTTGACACCTCGGCGACGTTTCGCGGTAACGCGAGGGCGAGTGCTCGGCCTCGGTAGAGTTTTCGGTGATCGACGCTGATGATCTCGAGCCGCGCGGGATCGGTCACGATCACCTCGTGACCCATCGCGGCCGTCAGCGCGTGCAGCGGCGAGCTCGCACCGGCGGGCATCATGCGAGGGCTGGCAGGCGGCAGTCAGGTTTGGTGAGTAGCAACTGCACGTCACCGAGCTGACGTTCAGCGAAACCGCCTTCGCAATAGCAAAGATAGAATTCCCACAACCTCACGAAGCTCTCGGGATAGCCCAGTGCCCGTACCCGATCGATATTCGAGAAAAAATTACGGCGCCATGACGCGAGCGTACGTGCGTAATGCGGCCCGATATCTTCGAGATGGAAGAGCTTCAGGTCGGTGACGCGGGTCAGCGAGTCGCTGATGACCGAGACGCTTGGAATGAAGCTCCCTGGAAAGATAAAACGCTGGATGTAATCCACCGATCGGCGGGCCTGCGCATAGAACTGATCTTGGATGGTGATTGCCTGCAGCAGCATCGCGCCGTGCGGCGCGAGCAGCTCGGAACACTTACGCAGATAGGTGTCGAGATAGTCTGCGCCCACGGCCTCAATCATCTCGATCGAGAATGCCTTGTCGTAACGACCCGTCAGGTCTCGGTAGTCTTCTAGCAGCAGCGTAATCCGATCGCCGAGCCCGAGGCGGGCGATTTTCTCTCGGGTGTATTCGTGCTGTTCGCGCGAGATCGTCGTGGTGGTGACATGGCAGCCGTAGCGCGAGGCGGCGTGTATGGCGAGCCCGCCCCAGCCCGTGCCGATCTCCACAACACGATCGCCGGGTTGCAGGGCAAGCTTGCGGCAGACGGCGTCGAACTTTGCGAGCGAAGCTTGCTCAAGCGTGGCATCTAGCGAGGTGAAGATGCCGCAGGAGTAGGCCATGGTGGGATCGAGCATCAGCTCGTACAGCGCATTGCCAAGATCGTAGTGGGCGGCGATATTGCGCGCGCTGCCCGTGCGGCTGTTGCGATGGAGCCAGTGGAACATCTTAAGCAGCGGCCGACTGACGATCGCAAAGCGGCTGTCCATCGCGTTCATGAGGTCACGGTTAGCGACGAACAGGCGCACGAGGCCGGTGAGATCGTCGCAACGCCAGAGACCCCGGATGTAGGCTTCGCCCGCGCCGACGGTGCCCCCAAACGCAGCATCGGCATAGAGCTGCGGATGATCGATACGTAGCGTGACCGCCAGATCGAGACGGGAGGTACGTCGACCGAAATGATGTGTACGGCCGTCTGGCTCGATGAGCGTGAGCTCTCCGTCGCGCAGCTGCGCGAACTGCGCGAGCAGGCCGCGCCGACCGAGTCGTGCGAGCAGCGAGGGCGAATGCGCTGCGCCGAGCTGCGAGCGATCTTTGGTCGACGCGTCTGGGATGATCGAGGCAGTCTCAGGAGTGCGGGTCATGGGCGAGCCCGTTCGGTGGCGGCAAGCTTATCTGGATGGGTGAAGAAGGGCGTGCGCTTGAGTAGCAGTCGCAGTGCGTGCCAGTAGATCAGCCAACTCACCTTGAGGGTGATCAGCGGAAACGCGAGTAGCGCGCGTGCACAACTCGTCGCCGTCAGCGGCTCGCGTTGTAGCGTGAGGGTGGCATCGAACTGGGCGGCACCGTCGCGCCAGTTTTCCATATGTACCCCGAGCGACTCGCCGGGACTTGTGAAGCGCCAGTCGTAGCGCATATCCATTGGTAGGAAAGGCGACACATGGAAGGCCTTGTCAAACTGCCAACGCCACACCTGCGCACCAGCCTGCTCGGCGTCCTTGATGGGCAGCACATAGGCGTGACGTTCGTCCCAGGGCGTGTTGGTGATCTCGGCCACCACTGTCTCCACTTGCGTGCCCGAGCTGTCGAACACGTAATAAAAACTCACCGGGTTGAAGTTGTACCCGAACTGACGCAGGTGTGTCAGCAGGCGGATGGGCCCGTGAGGCCGCACACCGGTCGCCTGCTCGATTCGATCGCGTACGGCGGTATCGAGTGGGACGCTCGGATCGCCCAGAAAGTCCTCGCGGCGAAAGCGGATCGGTGCGAAACGACGCTCCGACATCCACCAACGACGGCCGAAGAGCTCGGGTAATTCGGTGAGATCGATCAGCGTAAGGTAGATCCGATAGCGGAAGCCGTGGTGGCGCGGCCCAAAGCGACGGTGCCGGATATGTCCGACGTAGAGCGCGCTCGCGCTCATGCGGCCGCGCCTTCGTCCGCTCCGCTGCGCAAACTGCGACGGGTCGGTGCAAGTAGCGGCGCTGGCGGCGGAGCCGTCCCGGTTGCTGCCGCGAAATCTGCTAGCGCCCACAGGCCGCTCACGACGCCGTCTTCGTGGAAGCCGTAGCGCCAGTAAGCGCCGCAGTAATAGCTGCGATGCTGCCCACTGATCTGCTGACGGCGGGCCTGCGCGGCGACGGCGGCTGGGGTGTAGACCGGATGATGGTAGGTGTAGCGACCGAGCACGCGCGCCGGATCGATGTCGGCTGCGCGATTGAGCGTGACCAACAGCGGCTCAGGCGAATCGATCGACTGCAGAATATTCATGTCGTAAGTCAGCGCTACGCGCTCGGTGTCCGGATCCAGAAGATGATAGTTCCAGGCCGCACGGGCGAGCGGTGCGCGCGGCAGCATCCGCCCGTCGGTGTGGAGCAGGGCGTCGTTGGCCTGGTAGGGGAAGGCGCCCAAGATCTCGCGCTCGGCAGGGCTCGGATCCTCGAGCATCGCCAGCGCCTGATCGCTGTGACAGGCGAAGAACACGTGATCGAAGCGGTCGGTGTCGCCCGTACCGCTGGTGATGGTGACACCTGTCGCGTCGCGTCGCACGCGATGCACCGGAGTCGAGAGGCGAATGCGATCTCGAAAGGGTGCGACGAGCCGCCGCGCATACTCTCTCGAGCCGCCGCTGACCGTGCGCCAGGTCGGCCGATCATCGACGTTCAGGAATCCGTGCCGGTCGAAGAAGTCGACGAAGAAGCGCGCGGGGAACTCAAACATGCCACGACCGCTCGCCGACCAGATCGCGCGACCCATCGGCACGATGTATTGCTCGATGAATCGGCGCGAGTAGCCCTCGCGTTCAAGGTATTCACCGAGAGTCAGCGTGTCATCGCCCGAGGCAAGTAGAGCTCGTGCCTTGTCGTTGAAGCGCAGGATTTCGATAAGCATGCGCAGGAAGGGCACGTTGAGAAGGTTACGACGCTGCGCGAACAGGGCATTGAGCGAAGTGCCGTTGTACTCGAGGCCCGAGCGCTCACAGCGCAGCGAAAAGCTCATATTGGACCACTGCCATTTCGCTCCAACGGCCTCCAGAAGGGCGATGAAGTTCGGATAGGTCCAATCGTTGAAGACGATGAAGCCGGTATCGACGGCGTACGAGCGGCCCTGCAGAGTGACATCGATCGTGGCCGTATGTCCGCCGACGTAGTCGTTGGCTTCGTAGAGCACGATGTCGTGCTGACGCTGCAGATGCCAGGCCGCCGTCATGCCGGCGATGCCAGTACCGATGAGGGCGATACGACTCATGGGGCGTCGGGCCCGCGCGGGCGTGGTCGGCGACGAATCAGGCCGTACGCGGCTTGATGCGTCGGGGCGAGAAGTCGCGGATCGCGACCGGAACGGGTTTGAGATCCCAGATGATGCCGAGCCAAGCCATGACCTTCAGGCCGTAGTAAGTGAGGTCGATCTCCCACCAGTAGAACCCCTGACGTGTCGAGCTGGGGAAGTGGTGGTGATTGTTGTGCCAGCCCTCTCCCAGCGTGATCAGCGCGAGGAACCAGTTGTTGCGGCTCGCATCGCCCGTGCTGTAACGCTGCCGACCGAAGACATGCGAGAGAGAGTTGATCGTGTAGGTGCCGTGATAGCAGGCCACCGTGGAGATGAAAAATCCCCAGATGAGCATCTGCGCGCCGCTGGTGCCCAGCTGCGGTGCGACATTCTCGAGCAGCACACCGAGCGCAAACATGAATACGGCGAGCGCGATCGGCACCAGGATGTCGAAGCGATCGAGCCAGCGCAGCTCGGGGAACTGCAGCAGGTCACGCACACGGCGCAGATCAGGGCGAAAGCCGCGCGCAGTCAGGAACCAGCCCATGTGCGAGCGCAGAAAGCCGTGCTGCACCGGGGAGTGGGCATCCTCAGGCTTATCGGAGTAGGCGTGGTGGTGACGATGGTGCGCCGCCCACCACACCGGACCGCGCTGCACCGCCGAGGCGCCTAGCAGTCCGAAGATGAACTGACCGACGCGCGAGGTTTTGAAGGAGCGGTGCGAGAAGTAACGATGATAAAACCCCGTGATCGCAAACATTCGTACGAGGTAGGCCGCTAGAGCGACGCTCACCGCGACCCAGCTCCAGCCCACCCAGATCACGGCGAGGCAGGTGAGGTGCATCGCGATGAACGGCAGGATGCGCGTCCACTCGATACGGTCGGGGATCTCAGGAAGGCTCGCGTCCTGCGCCGGGACCTCGAGCGGGCCCGTGTCAAACCAGTTGACGACGGCCCGCACGAGGCGGCGCCAGAAGGGCAGGGCGTCTACGGTCACGCGAGCCCGTGGGTACGCTTGAGCATCTCGATGCGCTGATCGAGCGGCGGGTGGCTCATAAAGAGCCGCTTGAGACCGCCACCCATGCCCGCGTTGATGCCAAAAGCAGCCATCTGCTGCGGCAGGCCCTCGGGCTCATGCGTGCGCTTGAGCGCCTCGAGTGCGCCGATCATGGCCTGTGGGCTCACGAGCAAGGCGCCGGCCGCATCCGCGCGGAACTCTCGCTTGCGCGAGAACCAGGCCACGATGATGCTGGCGAGGATGCCGAGCAGGATCTCCGCGACGATCACCACGGCGAAGTAACCGATACCGCCGCCGTTCTCGTTCTTGAAGATCGCTTTGTCGACAAAGTTGCCGATGACACGCGCGAGGAAGATCACGAAGGTGTTCACCACGCCCTGGATGAGCGTGAGGGTGACCATGTCGCCGTTGGCCACGTGACCGACCTCGTGCCCGAGGACGGCCTCGACCTGCTCTTTGCTCATGCGCTGCAGCAAGCCAGTGCTGACCGCGACCAGCGCCTTGTTCTTGTTGGCGCCGGTGGCGAACGCGTTCGGCTCGGGCGAATCGAAGATGCCCACCTCGGGCATGCCGATACCGACTTCCTGAGCCTGCTTGCGCACGGTGTCCACGAGCCAACGCTCGAGGTTGTCGCGCGGCTCGTTGATGAGACGCACGCCCATCATCCGCTTGGCGCTCCACTTGGACATCGCCAGCGAGATGAAGGCACCGCCGAAGCCAAACACGGCGGCGAAGATGAGTAGGCCGTAGGCGCTGCCACCCTGGGCGGCGATGTACTGGTCGATGCCGAGCAGCTGCATCACCACCGACAGCACGAGGATGACGGCGAGGTTGGTGATCAGGAACAGCACGATGCGTTTCATGGGGCGCGAAAACTCCTGTGTATAAGGACAACCGTTGGACTGGTCAGGGTCTGACAAGTTCGGTGCCGGGCGACAATGTATCCAAGCGCCCGGCCCGTCGCTAGAGGTGGGTCCTATTCCCCAGATTTCAAGGGGTTAGGAGCAGCTTTAGACCAAGGTCAGCACGCCGACGTAGGGGCTCTCGGCCGCCACCTCGACCGTGGCTGCGACCCTCCCTGCGGGCCCGCTCGCCTCAAGCTCGTAGCGCCCGCTATGGGGCAGCAGACGGTCGATCTTGAACTCCCCGAAGGTGTCGGTGAGGGTCCGGCCGACCTCTTGACCTCCCTGGCGCAACACCACGCTGATGCCCGGGGCGCATTCCTCGACGCCGGCGACCCGTTGTACGACGGTGCCGCCCACGAAGCAGTGGGTGAGCAGGTGCCGATTTTTGTAATAGATCCGTGGTCGGGTGCCGAGTTCGGGACGATCCACTTCAAGGTTTTCCTCGGCGGCAAGGCGCTGCATCTGCGCGTCCTCGAGCTTGACGGTGCGGAACACGCCCGTCGGACACGCCTGCTCGGCGCGGGTCTGCTGCCAGCCCGCATCGAGTAGATGCGCATCGAAGGTCCAGGCCTGCGGCAGCTGTTTCTCCTCGTTCCAGTAGACCGCTCCGTAGGGGCAGGCGTCGACGATCTGGCGCTGTCCGCGCGCCTTCTCAGGATCGATGATGACGATACCGTCGTCGCGTTTGCGTACGGCGCCATCGCGTGCCGCCTTCATGCACGGTGCATCGTCACAGTGGTTGCACATCACGGGCTGGAAGTGCGCCTCGACGAGCGGGTAGCTACCGCGCTCATGTCGACGCACGTCGAGCCAATGGTGGCCTAGCGCGGGCTGCGCGGCGCTATAGCCTGGGAAGTCGTTGCCGGCGTACTCGTCCTTGACTGCGATGTAACAGCCGCGACAGTTGTCGCAGTGCTCGACGTCGACGATGAGATTCCACTTCTTGCCCATCACGCCGTCTCCGCCATCGGCTGCCAGGTATCGACGCCGGTCCATTTTTCGATCTGGATACGGGTCGTGTTCGGGCGGATACCGTGGGTTTTCTTGGCGATCGCCTTACTCGGATTCAGCATGTTGATGCAGCCGCCGAGGTCGGTGGACTTGCCGGGCTCGCCTGCTGGACGGTACTCGGCCGAGGCCGTCGAGGCTGACACGACGCCGGGGCGAAGTCGGTCGGTCAGCTGCGCTGCACAGACCACCGAGCCGCGGCGGTTCCAGAGCCGGATGAGATCATCGTCACGGATGCCACGCGCCTCAGCATCGGCGCGGTTGAGGCGCGCGACGAGGTAGTAGTGCCCATCCTTGAAAACGCGATGCTCGCGGATGTCGCGCACGCTGCAACCCTCATCATCACCCATGAGATGGAATGGATAGCGCGAGTGCGGCGAGAGTAGCTGCAGCGGGAACTCGGCGACGGCCGGATCGCGCGCCGGGTCTTCGTAGACCGGCATGTAGGCGTTCAGTGGCGGCCGATCCGGATCGTCGATACGTTTGAGCGTGGTGGCGACGAACTCGAACTTGCCCGATGGTGTCTGCAGGCCCTTGCCGAGTCCTGCGACGTACTCCGAGGGGAGCGGGTAGGGCTCGGGCGTGTCCTTCTTGCGTCCTTCGTAGAACCAGCGGTTGGCTGTCGGCGTGCGCGCCGTTTCTGGATCCGGCGGTACCACGTAATAGCCCTTTTTCAAAAAATCGCGCCAGCTGATGTGCTGCGCGAGATCCGAGGAGTCGAAGACACGCTTGCACCAGTCGTACTCGGAGGTGCCGCCCTCGGAGTACACCGAACCGAAATCTAGTTTCTCTGCGATGGCGAGAAAGATGTCGTAGTCCGACTTGGATTCGCCGAGTGGTTCGATTGCTTTGTGCTGCAGCGTGATCACCCGATGGTTGTTCATCGAGTACATGTGATGAACATAACCCGCGCCGACGTTGTACCACTCACCGATGTCCCAACGCTCGAACACCGTGCACGCAGGTAGCACGATGTCGGCAAATACCGTTTCGCCTTCCCACCATACCGACTGGTTGACCACGAACTTGAGGCTCTCGTGTTGATAGGCGCCGATCCAGCGGTTGGATCCGACCTGCGTGCCCAGCGAGGAGCTGCCGTACTTGTAGAGCATCTCTACGCGCACGTGGCCGGGAGAGGGATAGCCGAAGGGGAAGAACTGTCCCTGGATCGACGACACGTCGGTGAGATAGCCCATCGCCTTGCCCTGAGTGATCGCTTCAGGGAACCACATACGCGGGATGGCTTGGCGCACCGAGCTCATCGTGACGATGTGCGGCATGCGCTGGTAATTGTTGGCAGAGTTGGCGCTCGCCATCAGTTCGCCCGAGAAACTGCCCTCGCCGTAACCCGGGAAGTAGAAGTTGAAATCGAGCGGCGCGCCGAACTGTAGGTTGCCGAAGTTGTAGCCCGGTCGCCCATAGCCCTGCATGGCACCCAGAATCGTCATCATGCGCGCCCACTGCACGCCCATCGGGCTGCGGCCTGCGCCGCCCAAGCCGACGCCCCAGCCACCGGCGCCGAGATAGGTCTTCTTGCTGCCCCACTTGCGCGCTAACGCGCGTACATCGCGTGCCGGCACGCCGGTTTCGCTCTCCTGCCACTCGGGTGTCTTCGGGATGCCGTCGCTCTGACCGAGGATGTAGGCCTTCCACTCATCGAAGCCCGTGGTGCGCTCAGCGACGAACTGCTTGTCATAGAGATTTTCGGTGATCCAGACGTGGCAGAGCGCCTGAGCGAGCGCTGCATCGGTGCCGGGCTTCGGCGAGATCCACTTGCCGCCGAGGTGTGCGGCCGTGTGGTTGAGGTAGGGGTCGATATGAATCATTTCGATGCCAAGCTGCTTGGCCCACTCGCGACGTTCGGTGCCGTCGAAACCGTAGGTCGCATCCGGGTCGCTGGACCAGAACACAATCAGCTCGGCTTCCTTCAGGCAGTCCTCAACCGTGCCGTAGAACTCCGGGCAGCCCAGTCGCAGGCTGTTGCCCCAATGGTGCATCGCACCCCAGAACCAGCCTTCCCAGCTGTCGGGTGTATGCACGAGCTTGGTCACGCCGATGAGGTTCCAGAAGCGGTTGAACGCGCTGAGGTAATGACCGAGGTTGCCCCATTGATGGTGCGAGCCGTTCGCCACGCAGATCGCACCGGGGCCTACGGCCTTCGCGCGCTTGATTTCCTTGCTGACGATGTCGAGCGCTTCGTCCCAGCTGATCCGGACGAACTTCGACTTGCCTCGATTTTGGATGTTGCGCTCGCCATCTGGATCGAAGTCGACGCGCTTCATCGGATACAGAATGCGGTTTTTGGAATACACCATCGACTTGAGGCAAAGGCCGTGAGTCGCGACGGTGGTGCGGCGCTTGGGCGTGAAAGTCTGGCCGCGCGCCGTGATCGACCACGAGGCGGCATCGGTCTCGTCGAAGTCGATGGGTGTGGTGCGGATGATCTTGCCGTCCTTCACATAGACGAAGATCGGGCCGCTGTTGGTGCCGTTGGTGTAGCGCGTGACGCCATCGCCCATGTCGGTGCCGGCTTTCCAGGTGGTGGTCTCGAGTCGCGTGAGGGTCTGCATGAACCACACGGCCAGATCGTCCGGGCCGTCGAGACCGATCTTGAAGTTCTTCGCCGCATCGATGCGCTCGAGCATGTCGAAGGGCGGGGTGAGGAAATTCTCCGCGATAGCGCGATTCTTGAAGTGGATCGTGATGTCGGGCTTGGGATGCAAGCCCGCCCGGCTGCGCACTTTGCCGCCCTGCAAGGCGACCCAGCGTCCCTCGGGTGCATCGCGCAAGCGAAACTGCGCCACGAGATCGCGCTCGCGCAAGCGAGCGGCGTAGTCGGGATAGAGACGAGCCATGGCCCGCATCGCCTGCGGGATGCCCCAGAGCAGCACGGAGAGATTCATCCCCATAACCTAGCATGGGGAGGGGTGCGCGATCAGCCGATGGCGACCCCAAGCAACCGCCCGACGAACCAGGCGAGCACGCCCGCGCCTCCGCCGATAAGCACCATTCGCAGTGCGCCGCGCCAGGCTTCGCGGCCGGTGAAGAGGCTGATGGCGAGGCCCACGCCCGCGAGCGCGACGACGGTGATGCCGACCGTCCAGACGATGGGGCGTGCGACGCTGGCAAAGAAAAAAGGCAGCAGCGGAAGTACCGCACCGACGGCAAAGGCAAGAAACGACGAACTCGCCGCGCCCCAGGGCGAGCCGAGGTCGTCCGGGTTGAGGCCGAGTTCCTCGCGGGCGAGCACGTCGAGGGCTTGTTCGGGTCTTGCCGTGAGCTCGCGCGCCATCGTGCGGGCTTTGTCGAGATCGACGCCGCGCGCGTGATAGATCAAAGCGAGTTCTTCGGCTTCCTCTTCGGGATATTCGGCGAGCTCTTCTTTTTCGAGGGCGATCTGGTACTCGAACATGTCGCGCTGCGAGCGTACCGAGACGTATTCGCCCGCGGCCATCGAGAGCGCACCGGCAAGCAAGCCTGCAAGTCCCGTCATCAGTACCATCGCCGGATCCGCGCCCGCACCGGCGACGCCGAGCACCAGCGCGGCGTTAGAGACCAATCCGTCGTTGATGCCAAACACCATGGCACGCAGGTTGCCGCCCGAGACACCGCGGTGACGCTCGCCGACCTGGCTGACTGAGGTGGGCATGGCATGCCCCGGCGGGCTCGGCGGCGCGGTGTAGACCGATAGGCCGCGCAACTTCATGGCAGCCAGTGCGTGAAGGGTGCGGCGCGGGCCGAGCCAAGCTACGAGGCGCACGATGATGCGGGCGCGCACCGACGGCATGAAAGTGAGGCTACGTCCGGGCTGCAGCTGCTGCCACTTCAGCGCTTGCTCCTCCGCTGCTTCACCGAGCTTGAGAAAGAGCTGTCGTTTGGAGGGATCGGGCTCATACGCAGCGACGCGCGCGTAGAGCCAGGCGGACTCCTTCTCGTGATACCAGCTGTCGGGACCGTCGCTCACGGGCAGGGACTAACGTTCGCGACCGTCGTCGCCGTCGTCGTCCTCATAGTCGTCATCTTCGTCCTCGTCCCAATCGTCTTCATCGTCCTCGTCGTCGTCTTCGTCCCAATCGTCCTCATCATCCTCTTCGTCATCGTCTTCCTCGTCTTCGTCGGACCAGCCCTCCGGCTCTTCGATGAGTTCGAGGTCGAGCTCGTGCCAGGCGTCGATGTCGAGTTCTTCGGTATCGCCGTCGAGGTACTCAACCTCCACGACCTCAGCATCCTCGTCCACCGAACGCACGCGGAAGGATTCCTGATCTTCTAGATTTTCGTACCACTGGCCGACGACCGGCTCGTTATCTCTGCTCACGGGACTCCCTCTCGAGGACGAAACAGATGCTGCGCGGCGGATTTTACCGCGCCACTCCACTATAGTGCCATGCCAACCGGAATACGCTCATGCCGCGCCGCTCCCTCGCCGCTACTCCCGCCAATCCCCTGCTGCGTGCCCGACGCGTGGTGGTGAAGGTCGGCTCCGCGCTGCTCGTCGATAGCGCGACCGGCCGACTCAACCGCGCGTGGCTGGCGAGTCTCATCGACGATGTCGTCCGACTGCGACGACAGGGGCGTGAGGTGATCCTGGTCTCCTCCGGGGCCATTGCGCTCGGCCGACGCCATCTCGGGTTGCCGCGCGGCGCGCTGCGGCTCGAGGAGAGCCAGGCCGCGGCTGCTGTAGGCCAAATTCGACTCGCGCACGCCTACAAGGAATTGCTCGAAGCACGCGAGCTGCCCGTGGCGCAAGTGTTGCTCACGCTCGAGGACAGCGAGCAGCGGCGGCGCTATCTCAACGCGCGCGCGACGCTGCACACCTTACTCGAACGTGGCGCAATCCCGGTCATCAATGAGAACGATACCGTGGCCACGGCAGAAATCCGTTATGGAGACAACGATCGGCTGGCGGCGCGGGTGGCGCAGATGATCAGCGCCGACTGCCTCGTACTGCTGTCGGACATCGACGGACTGTACACGGCCGATCCGAAGCGGGTGCCCGATGCGAAATTCATTCCGGTGGTGCGTACGATCACGCCGGAGATCGAGGCGATGGCTGGCGAGTCCGCCTCGGAGTTCGGTCGCGGCGGCATGACCACTAAGTTGTTGGCAGCGCGCATTGCGATCGCTGCCGGCTGTCACTTCTGCATCGCGGCGGGCTCGCCTCGGCATCCTGTGCGCCGGATCGAGCAGGGCGCGCGCTGCACTTGGTTCCGTCCTTCCGCAACGCCGGTGGCGGCCCGCAAGCAGTGGATCGCGGGTAGCCTGCGTCCGATCGGCGCACTCAGCATCGATGAGGGTGCCGTGCGTGCGCTGCGGGCGGGTAAGAGTCTGCTGCCTGCGGGCGTGCGAGCCGTGCGCGGCCGCTTCGAGCGGGGAGACACGGTGGGCATTATCGATCCGGCCGGGCGTGAGATCGCGCGTGGGATCGTTGCGTATTCGGACGAGGAGGCACGACGTCTGCTCGGACGGCGCAGTGCCGAAATCGCCGAGTTGCTGGGCTATCGGGGTCGCGACGAGATCATCCGTCGCGACGATCTGGTGATGTCATGAGCGCAGAAGATCTCAATACGCTCATGCGCCAGATGGGTGAGCGTGCGTTGGCGGCGCAGCCGATCCTCGCGCGGGCGACTCGCGAGCAGAAAGACCATGCATTGATCACTGCCGCGGCGGCGCTACGGCGTCGCGCAAGCGAGGTGCTCACCGCGAATTCGCGCGACATGGCGGCAGCGGAGCAGCAGGACCTCTCGGCGGCGATGCTCGATCGCCTACGCCTCGATACGGCGCGGATCGAGGCGATGGCGCGCGGGCTCACCGAGATCGCGGCGTTACCCGATCCCGTCGGCCGGGTGATCGCAGACTGGGCGCGGCCGAACGGACTGACGATCGCGCGGGTGGCCGTGCCGCTCGGGGTCATCGGCATCATTTATGAGAGTCGCCCCAACGTGACGGCGGACGCCGGCGCGTTGTGCCTGAAATCGGGCAACGTCGCGATCCTGCGCGGCGGCTCGGAAAGCGTGCATTCCAGTGCGGCAATCCACGCGTGTCTCGTCCAAGGTCTGCAAGACGCCGGGTTACCCGAAACCTGTATCCAGCTCGTGCCCGTGATCGATCGTTCCGCTGTCGGTCTGATGCTCGCGGAGATGGGAGCGTACATCGACGTCGTCGTACCGCGCGGAGGAAAGGGTCTGGTCGAGCGTGTGCAGCGTGAGGCGCGGGTGCCCGTGATCGGCCATCTTGATGGTAATTGCCACGTCTATGTCGATCGGGATGCAGACTTGTCGATGGCAATCGCGATTGTGCTGAACGCCAAGTTGCGCCGTACCGGTGTCTGCGGCGCAGCCGAGACGCTGCTTGTCGATCGTGCGGGTGCTACGCGATTACTCGCGCCGCTCGTGACGGCCTTGCTCGATGCGGGGTGCGAGGTGCGTGGCGATGCCGAGTCGCAGGCGGTGGATACTCGCGTACTTGTCGCCAACGAGTCTGACTGGCACACCGAGTTTCTCGATGCGGTGATTGCCGTGCGCGTTGTCGACGGAGTCGAGGCGGCGATGGCCCACATCGTGCAGTACGGTTCGGGTCACACCGAATCGATCGTCACGGCCAACGAGGCAACCGCCCGGCGTTTCCTCACGGACGTCGACAGCGCGATCGTGCTGCACAACGCCTCCACACAATTCGCCGACGGCAGCGAGTTCGGTATGGGCGCCGAAATCGGAATTTCTACCGATCGTTTCCACGCCCGTGGCCCGGTCGGCCTCGAGCAGCTGACAAGTTATAAGTACGTGGTGCGCGGGACGGGGCAGGTCAGGCCCTGACGCGCGAGCGCAGCGCTGCGGCGCCGCCGCTCAACGAATAGACCTCGATTACGCCCCGTTCACGCAGGGCCCGGCAGGTGGTGAGACTGCGTGCGCCCCGGGCGCAGATCAGAAGATAACGTCCCTCAGCAGGAAGATTCCGACCAGCGAGCAGTTCGGTCATCGGGATCGCCCGCACCTCACGCGCGCTCGGGAGCGGTGCGGCGGCGATTTCGGTCGGTTCGCGGATATCGATGAGGTGAAATCCGGCCTGCAGTGCAGCGTCGAGATCGGTGAACTCGCGCTGCAGGGACGCAGCGTCCGACTGGACAGTATCGCGTGCGGTGGCGAGCGCTCGTGTCGAGGCCTCGCAGGTCCCCCCGCATTCGCTGCGGCGAGAAGTGCGTAGTCGCGACATTCGCATCTCACGCAGATCGACGAGCAGGAGCTCGTCGCGAAGTCGGTCGGGCAGAGCGAGCAGGATCTTCAGCGTCTCGAGGGCCTGCAAGCTGCCGAGCACGCCGGGGACGGGTCCGAGTACGCCTGCCTCGGCGCAGTTGCCGACGACGCCGTCGCGCGTCGCCTCGGGCCACAGGCAGCGCAGGCAGCTCGAGCCGCGCGCAGGGTCGACCGTCTGCAATTGACCCTCGTACTGATGGACGCTCGCAAACACGACCGGCTTGCGTAGGGCATGAGCGAGATCGTTCAACAGAAATTTAGTTGAGAAGTTGTCGGTGCAGTCGACGATCACGTCGCAGTCGGCCAGCAGCGCCGCTGCATTGTGAGCATCCAGGCGCTGCGCATGGGTTTGCACGCTGACATCCGGGTTAAGTGCTTGCGCGCGAAGCGCAGCGAGCTCGGCTTTTGGGCGACCGCAGTCGGCGAGGGCATACCAGCTTTGTCGATGCAGGTTCGAGGGCTCCAAGCGATCGCCATCAACGATGACGAGACGACCGATACCAGCGCCCGCGAGATACTGCAGCACCGGTACGCCGAGCCCACCCGCGCCAATCACGCCCACCGTACTGGCTCGCAGACGAGCCTGACCCGCGGGCCCGACCTCGCGCAGGGTCATCTGCCGCGAGTAGTCGGATACGAGCGTGGGATGGTCGTGATGCGAGTGTGGGTGTGAATGTGAGTGCGAGTGCGAGTGAGTGAGCGCGACATCTTCACTCGACTGCGGTGCCGTCGCGCAGCGCTCGCAGTTCACCCAGCCCGAGTCGCCGCCGACGTAATGTTCCTTCTTCCAGATCGGAACGCGATGCTTGACCTCGTCGATGATGTATCGGCAGGCCCGGAAGGCCTCATCCCGATGACGCGCGCTGACGCCGACCCAGACGGCAAGTTCTCCTAGAGCGAGATCGCCGACACGATGTACGCACAAGGCGTGCTCGACACCGAAGCGCGCGCGGGCCTCCTCGACGATACGCTCGCCTTCGCGTACAGCCAGCGACTCGAAAGCCTCGTACTCGAGGCGAGTGACTGCCTGGCCCTCGTTGTGATTACGCACCCAGCCCTCGAAAGCCGCGTAGCCGCCGCAGCTCGGATCGGCGAGCTCCGCGCGCAGCGAGTCGATGGCGAGCGCCGTGGCGCTGAAGCGAAAGTGCGCCACGTTACTCAGCCGCCCGCCACTGGCGGAATGAAGACAATCACATCGCCTGCCGCGAGCGGCTGCGACCAATCGCCGAATTCGTCATTCACCGCGACGCGTAGCAGTTCGGGGGGCAGCGTGAACGGATGTCGACTGCGCAGCTCGGCGTAGAGCTCGGCAGGTGAGCGGGCGGTGGTCTCGAGTGTCTCCTCGGAACGACCGGCCTGCTCGCGCAGCACGGCGAAATACCGCACACGAAGCGTCCGAGGCGCGACGGCGGCATTGGGGGAGAGGGTCTGCATCGCCTGCCAATATTCCTGTGCGGAGTTCACGTTGTCGAGCGCTTGGGGAGCCAGCGGTTCGAGCAGCTTAGCCTCGCGCTGGATCAGGAACTTGCGCGGACAGCTACGGCCGCTGTCGGCGTACTCGGCGAGCGCGACGGCGGAGTGTGGCTCGTAGATGGTGCACAGGGGCTCCGGCAAACCGTCGTGGGTCGAGCGAAAAGCCGTCGCCGGACGCTGTCGGTCGCGCTCTCGGCGTAACTGCTCTAAGGCAGAGGGTTCCAGAAAAGGTAAGTCGCAGGCCACCACCCACCAGGCGACATCGGGATAGCGGCGCTGCGCAGCCAGAATGCCGGCAAGCGGGCCCACGTCCGAACGCTCATCGACGATACGCTCGAAGTTCGCGCGCAGTGGGTCGTCCTGCTGGTCGGCGCGTACCGAGACGAAGCAGCGCTCGACGAAAGGCGTGAGCAGCGCGACGGTACGCTCGAGCTGACTGCGTCCATGGTAGGTGAGTGCCGCCTTGTCGCGCTTCATGCGCGAGCTGCGCCCGCCCGCGAGCACGAGTCCGTACAGTCCCGCCGTCATCAGCGTGCCTGACGGCGAGTGAAGTTTCGTTTGCCGCCCCGTTTGGCGAGTAGTCGCACGCGCTCGATGCGAATATCGTGCGACAGGCCTTTGCACATGTCGTAGATGGTTAGCGCAGCAACCGAGGCGCCCGTGAGGGCCTCCATCTCGACTCCGGTGCGGTGCGTTGCGCGTACGGTGCAGCGGACGATGATCAGGCCGCTGCGCTGTGCGTCGATATCGACATCGCAATGTTCGATGGGTAGCGGGTGGCAGAAGGGGATGAGTTCGTGGGTTCGTTTGACGGCCTGCACGGCTGCGATCACCGCAGTGTCGAAGACGGGGCCTTTGCGAGTCTTGTGTCCCGAGCGTGCCAACGCCCGCGCGACGTTAGTCGGTAACTGGACTCGCGCTTCCGCCGTCGCTTCGCGTGCGGTGACGGCCTTCGCACCGACATCGACCATGGTTGGTCGGTCGCGCGCATCGAGGTGGGTGAGGCCGGAGCGGGACGACTTACGCGGCACGTGATCAGCCTCCGATATGGAACATTTCGACTTTGGACTCGCCGCGACCGCGTAGCTGGGCGCGCTCCTCGCTGTAGCGATCGGTGCGCGCGAGCCAGCAATTGCGAAGCAGTGTGGTGAGCTCCTCGTCACTCGCGCCGGCGCGCAGCGGTGCTCGCAGGTCAAGCCCCTGAGTGGCGAACAAGCAGGTGTATAGCGAGCCGTCGGAAGACAGTCGCGCGCGCGAGCACTCGCCGCAGAAGGGCTGGCTAACCGAGGAGATGAAGCCGACTTCACCTTGGCCGTCGACAAACGCATGACGCTCGGCGACTTCGCCGCGATAGTTGCGCTGCAGTGAGTTCAGGGGCCAGCGCGCATGGATGCGACCCAGCAGTTCGCGCGAAGGAACTACGAGATCGGGGCGCCAGTCGTTGCGATTGCCGACATCCATGTACTCAATGAAGCGCACGATGACTCCGGTGCCGCGAAACCGCTCGAGCAGCTCGAGTGCGGTGTGGTCGTTGACGCCGCGCTGGATGACGGCATTCACCTTGATGGGGGCGAGTCCTGCGCGCCGCGCCGCCTCGATACCCTCGAGCACCTGCTCGACGCCACCGAAGCCTCCGCTCAGCTTCGCGAAGACCGCCGGATCGAGACTGTCGAGACTCACGGTGATACGCGAGAGTCCCGCGGCCTTCAGTTCGGTCGCGTACTTGGCGAGCAGCACGCCGTTGGTGGTCAGCGCGACATCTTCGATACCGGGCAGTGAGCCGAGGTCGCCGATCAGATCGGCGAGGTTCGGTCGTAGCAGCGGCTCGCCGCCGGTGATGCGCAGTTTGCGCACGCCTAACCCTGTTGCGATCCGAGCGAGGCGGACGATCTCCTCGAAGGAGAGTCGCTCGGCCGACTTGAGGAATCGATAACCCTCGTGGAAGGTGTGCTGCGGCATGCAGTACGGGCAGCGGAAGTTGCAACGGTCCATCACCGAAATGCGCAAGTCACGCATCGGCCGTTCGAGCGTGTCGCGCGGCAGTGGGCTACGGGTCAGCGGAATGAGAGTCTCGCGAGTGCTCATGAGCTGAATGTTCTCACCAACGGTAAAGCCGTGTGACAAAACCCTTGGCGAAAGTATTCGGGCCAGGAGGCAGTTCGACCACGCCATCGGTGCCGGTGAGCGCCGTGAAATCTCCAGAGCCGTTGGTGGGGCACGGGTGTGCCCAAGTTCGGCCCCACTCGTCGCCCTCCAGGCGCACTGGCAGGAAGAATGCGAGTTCCACTTTGACGTCGACCGCGGCGGCGAGGGCGATCTTCTCGGGCGGTCTGGCGGACTCACCCATGGCGGCGTACAGCCCCGGGATCACGTAACGCGCGAGACAGACGAGGGTTGAGACCGGATTGCCCGGCAGCGCGAATACGGCGGTGCCGCGCGGGCCGATACCGAACCATAACGGCTTGCCCGGGCGCTGTGCGACCTTATGAAAAACCTGACGCACGCCGAGCTCGGCGAGCACGCGCGGGACGAGGTCGAGCTCGCCCATCGACACGCCACCCGAGAGAATCACCACGTCGTGCGTGTCGAGATGAATTCGCAGCCGTTGTCGCAAGATCTCGAGATCATCGGGCAGATGATCGTCTGCGATGCGCTGGAAGCCACGCCGACGCAATGCCGTCACGATGCCGTAGGCGTTCGAGCGACGCACTTGATGCGGCGCGACCGCCTCACCGGGCTCGACCAGCTCGTTGCCCGTGGAGACTACGATCAGCGTCGGCTGCGCGCTCACGCGAATACGGGGCATGCCTGCACTCGCCGCCACGGCGATCTCGGGAGCGCCGAGTCGCAGACCGGCACGTAGCAGCAGCGAACCCTGCGCCGTATCCGATCCGCGCCGGTGTATGTTTTGACCCGGCTTGATGCGGGTACCCTCGAGCAGCGTCACCGACTCGCCTTGGCGATCCAGTTGCTCGACGGGCACCACCGCATCGCAGCCCGTAGGCAGCACCGCGCCCGTCATGATGCTGATGGCCTGAGTGGCGGACTCGAGCGTCAGGGGAGGATCGCCCGCCGCTTGGCGACCCTGCAGATGAAAACTGCGACGCCCCGCAGAGACGGCTTCTGCCGCGATGGCGATACCGTCCATCGCCACTCGATCAAACGGCGGCTGATCGCGCTCGGCGTAGACATTCTCGCGCAGCACCGCACCGGTGCATTGCACGAGCGGGAGAGATTCGATCGGCAGGCAGGTGAGCTGCTCGCCGATCAGGGCATCGGCCTCGGCGGGGGTGAGCATGACGACAGGCTCGCGCCCGCAGGCGCCGTTATTGGCCCGTCTTCTTGGCTTCTTCCTGCTTCTTGAGATAGGCCGCGCGCTGCTCAGACCACTGCGCCACGATGGCAGAAACCGCTTCGAACGCGGCATCGTTCTTGCTCGCGTAGATCTGTTCGCGCTCCTTGCGCTGCTCTTCGGTGAGATCGGGGTTGGCGGCCAGAGCCGCTTCGTGCTCGCTCTTGAGGCAGGACTGATAGGCGGTGATCTCGTCGTTGAAGCGCTTCACTTCCGCCTGAGCTGCCTTCATCTGGGTGATGTCCGCGGTCATGCCATTCGGGATTTTTTCCGGGGCCTTCGGGTAGGTGCAGGCCGCGTGGACCGGACCCGCGGCGAGGGCCGCGACGAATGCGAGCGTGTAGAGCGTCTTCATGGACCAGGTTCCCCGCAAATAAGTTGGAATGGACTGAGCCTTATATTAAGTCGCCCCTCGGCTCGGTGCTAGACTGGACCTTCCGCGCCCGTAGCTCAGTTGGATAGAGCATCAGGCTTCGAACCTGAGGGTCGGGAGTTCGAATCTCTCCGGGCGCGCCATTCGACGCGTCTGCCTTGGGGTGCCGCCCTTGACCATCTCGCCCGCCGCGCCGTTACTGCTTGCCCTGCTCGGTGTTCTGGCCGGCACTGGGACATCGCCCGTGCTCGCGGCGCCTCTGACCGATCGGGTGTTCCATCGCGTCGGGACAGACGACCCTTCGACGCTCGATCCGCACCGCATGGCGTTCCCGGGTGAGCAGCTCGTGGTGCTCGATCTGTTCATGGGGCTCACGACGCCCGACATGCGCGGCCGGCCGATGGCGGGCAGCGCCGAGTCGTGGACCGTCAGTCCGGACGGCAAGGTGTACCAGTTTCGATTACGCGAGGGTCTGGCGTGGTCGGACGGCCGGGCGCTCAGCGGCGAGGACTTCGTGTGGTCGTTCCGGCGCATGCTCGATCCGAAAACGGGTTATCCGTTCGCTTCACGGCTCTACCCGGTCCGCGGCGCACGCGATGTCGCTGCGGGACGCGCGCCGATCGAATCTCTCGGGGTGAGTGCGCCGGATGCTCGCACGGTTCGGATCGAGCTCGAGGGTCCGACGCCGTACTTCCTCGATGTGATCGCCGCGGCGGCGATGCCGGTGCCGCGTCATGTCATCGAAAAACACGGCAATGCCTGGCTGCGACCGGAGAACTTCGTCGGTAACGGGCCGTTCGTGTTGGCCGAGTGGCGACCGAATGCCTTTGTGCGACTGTCACGTAACCCGCGCTTTTGGGGTTCATCGAGGGTGCGTCTCGATGGCGTGGTGCATTATCCGTTCAATAATCCCATGACGATGGTGCGGCGTTTTCAGGCTGGTGAGCTTGATCTTGTGATGGTGGTACCGCCCGAGCGCGCCGATCCGCGTAACAACGAATTCGGTCGCGCGTTGAAGGTCGGCCGCGGTATCTCGAGCGAAGTTATCGTCTTCAACACCCGCAGCGGTCCGACCGCCGATGTGCGAGTCCGGCGTGCGTTGTCGATGCTGATCGAGCGCGAGGCCATCGCGCGCGGTGTGATCGGCTTCCCCGGAGTCGAGGCGTACTCCTACGTACCGCCGGGCGTGCTCAATTACGAGTCCGCAGCGCGCGCCGATTTTGCAGCTTGGCCCGCCGAGCGGCGCGTCGCTGAGGCGCGCCGTCTGCTGGCGGCTGCAGGCTTTAACGCCTCGCGGCCGCTCACCCTACGACTCGGTTTTCCGACCACCGAGCTAAATCGCAAGGTCGCTGTCGCCGTGGCAGCGATGTGGAGCCGCATTGGTGTGAAGGTGGATCTGCAGCAAAAAGAGACCAAGTCACTCGTGGCCGAAGTGGGCCGCGGGGACTTCGATGCAGTGCGCTTCGTGTGGCTTGCTGCCTTCAGTGATCCGTACTCCTATCTCGAGCGCATGCTCTCGAGCGGCTCGGGTGTCGGTATCAACGCTTCGGGTTATGCGAACGCTCGCTTCGACGAGCGATTGCTCGCCGCCTCGCGCGAAGTCGACGTCAAGCGCCGCTCTGCCATCCTGCGCGAAGCGGAGACGCTCGCCCTCGCAGATCAGCCGGTCGCGCCGATCTACTACCTGGTCGGGCGACGTCTCGTGTCGTCGCGGGTAGAGGGGTTCGTCGATAACCCTCGAGGGTTGTATCCGACCTGGCTCATGTCGGTGCGTACCCGCTGACCGGGGTGCGGTTGCGCACCGGACGCTTACGGTGGCTCGCAGGGGCGCGGAGAATAATGTCGGCATGAAAAGTCTCGGCGTCCTTTGGCTGGTGGTGTTCATCAGCCTCGCGGGTTTCGGCATCACCACCATCCCGTTTCCGCTCGTGGCAGAGAGTCTCGGGGCTTCCGACTTTTGGAAGACCTTCGGCGGAGCCGGCGTGTTCTCGCTGTTTCAGCTGATCTCCACGCCCATTTGGGGGCGCTGCAGCGATGCCTATGGACGCAAGCCGATTCTGCTGATCAGTCTGTTCGGCAACGTGCTCGCGTTCGTGTGGCTCGCCTATGCGACCACACTCGAGAATCTGCTCATCGCGCGGGCATTCGGCGGCATGATGTCAGGCAACCTGTCGGCGGCATTCGCCTACGCGACTGACGTGACTGATCCAAAAAATCGTGCCAAGGGCCTCGGCATCGTCGCTTCCGCGTTTGGTGTTGGCTTTGCGATCGGTCCGCCGCTCGGCGGATTTCTCGGCACGATCGATGGTGTCCCGAGCATGCATTGGCCCGCGCTGGCTTCAGCAGGGCTCGCCGCAGTGGCTTTCCTCGGCACGCTGTTTCTGCTGCCCGAGAGTCTCCCGCCAGAGTTGCGCAAGCCCTTTGCTCGAGCCGGCGCGGCCATGACTGAGCCCGAGGCGGCGCCGCGCTCGCCGCTCGCGGCGCTCACTTCGCGGCCCGTGCTGCTCGGACTCGTACTGACTTCTCTCATCGTGGCCATCGCTGGCGGTACGATGCAGTCGGTGTACCAGTTCTGGGCACGTGATCTGTTCGCCTATTCGCTGCGGGACGTGGGTATCCAGTTCATGGTGTTCGCCTTGCTGTCGGCGGTCGGGCAGGCCGGACTCATCGGCCCGCTCGCGCGCCGCTTTGGTGAAAAGCGCGTCGCCATGGGTTCGGTGATCGGCGTGATCGTCGGCCTGGCGCTGTTCGCGACGGCGTCGAATGCGGTGATGGTGTGGGCTGCGATCGCCGTCTTCGGGCTCGCCAATGGTTTATTCCTGCCGGCGATCAGTAGTCTCGTCTCCTTCGAGGCCGATCCGCGTTCACGCGGTGCGGTGATGGGCTTCTTCAATGCCTCGAGTAGTGCGGGGCGCATCGTCGGTCCCGCACTGTCGGGCCCGATTTATTTCAAGTTCGGACCAGCGGCGCCCTTCCTGCTGACGGCGGGGCTCGCGGTGCTTGGTGCGGTGTTGCTCGGGCGGGCAAAGGAGCGGACGTTATGATCTTACTCATCTCGGGTCTCGTACTTTTTCTTGGTATCCACTCCGTATCCATCGTCGCACCGGCATGGCGTGATGCCATGGTGGCGCGCCTCGGCGCAGCAGCCTGGAAGGGCATCTACTCGATCGTCGCGCTGATCGGATTTCTGATGATTTGGAACGGCTACAGTCTCGCGCGGCTTGACCCCTCGATTGTGTACGTGCCGCCCGCTGGGCTGCGGCATGTCGCTGGCCTGCTGATGCTGCCGGTCTTCCCGTTGTTGATCGCGACCTATCTGCCCGGAAGAGTACAGGCGCTGGCGAAGCATCCGATGCTCGTGGCGCTGAAGTTTTGGGCGCTCGCACATTTGCTCGCCAACGGTATGCTCGCCGATGTACTGCTATTCGGTTCGCTGCTCGCTTGGGCGGTTGCCGATCGCATTTCGCTGAAGCGCCGCGCTGCGCGCGCCCATCCGATGCTGCCGCGCCTATCCATCAACGATGCCATCGCGATCGTCGGCGGTTTGCTGTTGTATGGGCTGTTTGTCGGCGGATGGCATCTGTATCTCTTCGGAGTCGCGCCGTTCGGTATTTAATTTCGGGAGAGTTGTCATGTCCAAGACGGTCTATGATTTGAGCGCCCGCAGCATCGAAGGGCAGGAGCAGTCGCTATCGCTCTACCGTGGCAAGGTGTTGCTGGTGGTCAACGTCGCGAGTCGTTGCGGTTTCACGCCGCAGTACACGGGTCTTGAGGCGCTGCAGCAACGTTTCTCTGATCGCGGTTTTGCGGTACTCGGCTTTCCGTGTGATCAGTTCGGTCATCAGGAGCCGGGCGATGAGGCCGAGATCAAAAAATTCTGCTCGTTGACCTATAACGTCAGCTTCCCAATGTTCGCCAAGATTGAGGTGAACGGTCCCGCTACCCATCCGGTGTATGCATTGCTGAAGTCCGAGGCCAAGGGGCTGCTCGGCAGTGAGAGCATCAAGTGGAATTTCACCAAGTTCCTCGTCGATCGCGAGGGGCGGGTGGTGCGCCGCTACGCACCGCAAGACAAGCCCGAGTCGATCGCGACGGACATCGAGTCGCTGCTGTGATCGCGGTTCGCGGGACGGCGCGCTCGGCGTGTCTGCTCGTAGCGGGCCTGCTTATCGGCGGTTGTGCGGCCGCGGGTGATCCAAGCAGCGATCGGGTGCGCTCGGGCGCGGCCTTCGCCCGCCCGCCGGCCGTGCCGACGCCGGTCATCGAAGCGCGTGCAGTGCGCGAGTGGTCCTCGGGTGCAATGGTGGCTGCTGCACATCCGCTCGCCGTCGATGCGGGTATCGATGTGCTGCGTGCGGGCGGCTCGGCGCTCGACGCGGCGATCGCCGTGCAGGCGGTGCTCGGGCTCGTCGAGCCGCAGTCCTCGGGGATCGGCGGTGGTGCGTTCCTCATGCATTACGAGTCGGCGACCGGCGATCTCGTCACTTACGATGGCCGCGAGGTCGCGCCGCAGGGGGCGACGGCTGAGATGTTCCTCGACGCTGAGGGTAAGCCACGGCGCTTCATCGAGGCGGTACGCTCCGGTCGCGCCGTCGGTGTGCCTGGGCTGATCGCGATGCTCGAGCTTGCGCATGGCGAGCACGGACGGTTGCCCTGGGATCGGCCGTGGCAACGCGCCATTGAGCTCGGTGAGCAAGGATTTTCGGTCACACCGCGACTCAATGAAATGATCCGCGCCGCACAGTCGCGCGGCGGGTTGCTTCCCGAAGCGGCGGCATATCTCACCCTAGACGGCACGACGCCTCTGCCGGTGGGTCATCGGCTCGTCAACGAGCGCTATGCGGCGTCGTTGCGGCGGATCGCGCGAGAGGGCGCGCGAGGTTTCTATGAGGGCCCGATTGCCGAGGAGATCGTGGCTGCCGCGGCACGTGCGCCATTGCCGGGTTCGCTGACTCTCGCTGACCTGCGTGCGTATCGCCCAAATCGCCTCGAGCCGATTTGTGGCGCCTACCGCGTCTATCTCGTTTGTGGCATGCGGCCGCCGTCTTCGGGGGGCATCGCAATACTGGGGGTGCTCGGTATCCTCGAAAATTTCCAACTGAGCGGAGGGCCTGTCGATCCGCTCGACTGGCATCGATTCATCGAGGCGCAGCGGCTCGCTTATGCGGATCGAGATGCCTATGTCGCAGACGATCGTTTCGAGGCTGTGCCGCTCGCGGGGCTGATCGATCGCGATTACTTGCGATCGCGTGCGGCGCTAATCGGTTCTGCGCAGGCGATGGCGAGCGCCGAGCCGGGTTTGCCGCCGGGCGCGACGCCGCGCGGGCGCGACGCCACGGGTGGCACGACGGGCACGAGTCACTTCGTGGTCGTCGATGCGCGCGGAAACGTGGTGTCGATGACGACCACAGTCGAAAGTTTCTTTGGCTCGCAAAGAATGGCGGGCGGATTCTTTCTCAACAATCAGTTGACGGATTTCAGTTTCCTGCCCCGCGACGCGAGCGGTCGTGCGATCGCCAATGCCGTGGCACCCGGTAAGAAGCCGCGCTCATCGATGGCGCCCACCATCGTTTTCCGAGACGGCATGTTTGAGCTCGCGGTGGGCTCGCCAGGCGGTAACGCCATCATCGCTTACGTCAGCAAGGCGATCGTGGGCATGCTCGACTGGGGACTCTCGCCGCAGCAAGCGGTCGAATTGCCCAACGTGATAGCGCGTGGCGCTGTGGTGGTCGAGACGTCGCGGGCTGATCCAGCCTTGGTTTCCGCGCTGCGCGAACGCGGTCATCGTTTTGTCGAGGCCCGAGGCACGGCCGAAGGATCGGGGTTGCATGCGGTGCGTCGGCTGTCCGATGGTCGGTTGGTCGGCGCAGCGGATCCCCGTCGCGAGGGCAAAGTGGTCTCCATTCCTTGAGCACCTTCCCTAGAATCATCGGTATCGACTGATCCTTGGGGGGTTCGGGATGTCGGTACTCTACAAAAAGCCCGTCGTCGGGCTGCTTGCTCTGCTCGTCGGTTTTTTGACGCAGCCGCTCGGTCACACGATTTACAAAGTCATGCTGCAGACGTTCGGCGAGAGCGTCTACATCGCCTCCGTGGCGCTGGGCGTCCTCGGTTTCGTGTTGGTGTGGCGCGGACTGAAGCAGGATGAGCTGAAGGCGACTTGGATGGGGCTGCTCGGCGGTTGGTTCATCTGGATCGGCTTGTTCGAGTTCTCTTTCAAATTTTTCGCCGAGCTTTATGCCGTGCCGCCGTTCCCTGTTGAGGAGAACGGCTACGCCGCAGCGCCGCAAGCCAACATGCTGCAGGCAACGGTGACGATCATGCTGGCGTTGTTCGTGCTCTACGGCATGTTCAACCAGCAGACCAAGTGCAACCTGATGCGTTTCCTGCATCGCCATCTGCGTTTCTCGCCCGGCATGCCGACGCCGAACAACCAGCGTAGCTTCGCGCGTATCACCGCGATGGAAATCCTGTTCGTGACCTGGTTCTGCTATCTCTTCTGGCTGTACATGATCTATTTCGGCACGCGGGGGACGGGCGTTCAGATCGTGATGGGTGCCTACGTCCTGTGGACGCTGTGGGCGGCGTATCTCGTTTATCGATCGACGCTGCAGGTACGCGTCGCTTCGGCGCTGCGCTATGGTGTGGGGGCAGGCATCGTGTTGTGGGGCTCAGCCGAAATGCCGGCGCATTTTGGTGCGTATCGCGAGCTGTGGCTCTACCCAGCGGAATATCCGATCTTTAATCTGGTCTCGGCTACGTTGTTCGTCGGCACGCTGGTTTTGCTTGCACGCCGACCACTTCCGGCGCAAAGCGGCGAGGGTTAGTCCGCTTCGGTCAGGATCTGTCGCTTTTTGAAAAGCGACATCAAAAAGCGTCGTCCCGCCTTGCCGCCCGTCAGCCAAGCGACCCGCGCACCAGCTTTCTGAGGCCGCAAAATGCGCTCGGCGAGCCAAGGCGTCACGGTCTCGACCCGATCCGCCAGGATGTTGTAGATGCGACGCGTTCGCGCGAGTTCGGCGGGGTCCGACAGGCCCATGTCGCGCTTGAGCAGGTCGGTGATCACGATGCCCGGGCTGAGGTAGCAGATCTTGACCGGGCTGTTGCGCGTCTCTGACAGCAGCGCCTTGTTGAAGTAGGTCAGCGCGAACTTGCTCGCGCCGTAGAGGCTCATGCCCGGCGTCATCATGCCGTTCGAGCCGAAGCCCTCCATGTTATAGATCGTGCCGCCGCTTGGCTGGGCGCGCATGCCGCGTAGGGCGATCTGCGTGGCCCACATCATTCCGAGCAGGTTGATCTCCTGTACGTTGCGCACGTCCTCTGCGCGCATCTCGCCGGCTCGTTGGCGCGGATGCGAAATACCGGCATTGTTGACCCAGATGTCGATGCGACCGAAGCGCTTGGTTGCACCGTCCCACAGTCGCTGCAGGTCGGCGTGGTCAGCGACGTTGCAGGCGATTCCGTGAACGCACGCACCGTCGTACGCAGAGGCCGCGATTTCGGCGACTGCCTTGTCGACAGCGGCGGGGGTGCGCCCGCTCACCACGACGTGATGCCCTCGCTTGACGATTTCGTGGGCGAGTCCGAGTCCGATGCCGCGCGTGCTACCGGTCACCACGAGAACGAGTCGGTCGCTCATTTGAAAACCCCCTGCTGACGGCATCCTAAGCGGCGGCGCTGCAGCTCGTGAGGGGCGACGCGCGGAGGGCGCGCGGATGTCCAATGTGTGGTCAATTTCCGGACGATGAGCGCAGCGGCGGATCCGGTCAGTATTCTCACGGCAGGGGGTTCACGTGACCGCGCAGATCGTCGTCATCACCGGCAGTACGCAGGGTTTGGGATTCGGCTATGCACGCGAGTTCCTGCGCCGTGGCCATTCGGTCATGGTCAGCGGGCGCACAGCGGCCGGCGTCGAGGCGGCCGTCGCGCGGCTCGCGATCGATGCAGACTCGGGCGGCGCTCGGGTAGCTGGGGCCGTGTGCGAGGTTTCAGATCTCGTCAGCGTTCAGGCGTTATGGGATGCCGCGGTCGCGCGTTTCGGGCGAGTCGACATCTGGGTCAACAACGCCGGCTATGCGCGCACGGGTCCCGCATTTGCAGACACTACGCCCGCCGATATCGAAGCAATGGTGCGCGCGAACGTGATCGGCTCGATCCACGCCGCGCAGGTCGCGGTGGCCGGCATGTCGAAACAGGGTGGTGGTCGTTTGTATCTCACGCTCGGGGGTGGCGGCGCGAGCGGGCGCATCGTCAAGGGCATGACGGTCTACTCGACCACGAAGCGTGCCGTGAAATACTTGGCCGCGAGTCTCGTAAAAGAGCGTGCGGCGCTGCGCGATAGTTCCATCCTTGTAGGCACCATCAGTCCGGGGATCAATCTGACCGAGGGCATGATCCGCGAGATGAAAACCGTGCCGCAGGCCGAACGGGATCGAGCGCTGCGACAACTGAATTTCATCGGCGATCATGTCGAGACCACGACCCCGTGGATCGTCGAGCGCATCCTGAACGATCGCAAACAGGGCAACGAGATCACCTGGCTGACGACGGGCCGGCTGATGCGCCGCGCATTCGCGCAGCTCTTCGGTGCGCGTCGTGACATCGTTTCCCGCTACCGTTTCGAATCTTGAGCGAGGATCGTCCATGAGTGCATCCGGTTTTCAGCCTTACGCGCGCGGCGATGTGTTCGTCGCGGCGAGCGAACTCAACCAGCCCGAGGACGATCACGCCGGCCGTGGTCGGATCCTGCAGTTCGATGCGGCGCTGCGTCCGAAGGGTGTGTTGTGGCTGGCTGAGACGACTCATCTCGTCGGCGGACTAAAGTTCGGCGCGGACGGGGTGCTCTGGGCTTTCGACAGTCAGGGCTTCGTCGTGCTCAATATCCACCCGGACGGACGGGTGGTACGGCGGCGCGAGTTCGGTGCGCGCGCCTATTCGCATGTGAACTTTGCCGCCGATGGGACATTGCTGTTAGGTGAGCACGTCGTCGGCGATTCGATCAAGCCGGAGATCCAGGCGCGCATGCACACGCGCCTGCCGTTCATGCCGGGCTCGCAGCGCTTTGGCGATGGGCATGTCTGGCGATTCCGCCCCGACGGTACGCTCGTCAAAGAATATGGCACGGCGACCCATGGCGGAATGGGCGGATTTCTGGGCGTGACGATGTCGGCGCTCGCGCCCGACGGGCGCACTCTCGTGTATTGCTCGGAGACCGGGCCGCGACTGATGCGTTACGACCTCCGCGATGATCGACAACTGCCCGATCTGCAGTCCTTCTCGCCGCCGTTTCCGCCTGGACCGCCGCCGATGTTCTTCGGTATGGCTTACGGGGCGGACGGTACGCTCTACGTCCTGCGGGGTGGGTCGATTCATATCGTCGATGCAGCGGGGTCGAGCGTGCGTCAAATTCCCCTCGAGGGTTTCGGCTGGGCGTTGCTCGTGCTGGCAGCCGACGGTCGGCATGCGCTGGTCAGTAATTTCTTTACCGGCGAGGTGGCTCGCGTGGAACTGGCGAGCGGTACGAAGGTCAACAGCTTACAGACCGGTGCTGCCAAGGCGGTGGCCGGGCTCGCCGAGTTCGCTGGCTGACAGTCGTCGGCCGGCGGGCGCGCTAAGCTGACCGACGACTGGGTCGCCTCGAAACGAGGCTCGAAGAACCCTTGGAGGACCTATGAGACTGCGCTCGTATTGGTGGATCGGGGTGGTCGTGCTGCTGTCGGCCTGCGCAGCGGGCGTTCCGCGCAAGGCGGGCGCCCCAAAGTTGAGTTACGTGGACTACGCGGGCGAACCGGTCGAGCAGATCGTTGCCATGCGCGGGGTCGACAGCTGGACACCCGTATCACGTACACAGCTTGTCATCTGGACCGGGATCAACGAGGCGTGGCTGATCACCGTCTGGGACACGTGCCGGGATCTGGATTTTGCCGACACGATCTCGGTGACTCGGACCGGAAGCACGATCTCGCGTTTCGAGAAGGTTCACGTCGGTGCCGACGCTTGCCCAATCTCCAAGATCCAGCCCGTGGACGTGAAGCGGATGCGCGCGGATCGCAAGGCGGCCAACCCTCAGCCATAATGCGCGGATGCGTGAATCTGAGGGGTTCGAGGAGATCCGCGCGGGAGTTCGGGCGTTGTGCGCCGAATTCCCGGACGAGTACTTTCGTCGCATCGACGCCGAGCGCGGCTATCCGGCCGAATTCGTCGACGCGCTGACGCGGGCCGGCTGGCTCGCGGGGCTGATTCCCCAGGACTATGGCGGATCTGGGCTCTCGCTCGCCGAGGCCTCGGTGGTCATGGAGGAAATCAACCGCAGCGGCGGCAACTCCGGTGCCTGTCACGGACAGGTCTACGTCATGAACGTGCTCGTGCGGCACGGTTCGGAATCACAACGACGCGCCTATCTGCCCAAAATCGCCGCCGGCGAGTTGCGCCTCCAGTCGATGGCGGTCACCGAGCCCACCACGGGCACCGATACAACCAAGCTCAAGACCTTCGCCCAGCGTCGTGGTGACCGGTACGTCATCAACGGTCAGAAGGTATGGATCTCCCGAGTACAGCACTCGGATCTGATGATCCTGCTGGCACGCACCACGCCGCTCGCCGAGGTCAAGCGCAAGTCAGACGGTCTATCGGTATTTCTCGTCGATCTGCGCGAGGCGATCGGCAAGGGTCTGTCGCTGCGCTCGATCCCCAACATGGTCAACCACGAGACCAACGAGCTATTTTTTGACAACCTCGAGATCCCCGCCGAGCAGCTCATCGGCGAGGAGGGTAAGGGCTTCAAGTACATCCTCGACGGGCTCAATGCCGAGCGCGTGTTGATCGCCTCCGAGTGTATCGGCGATGCGTACTGGTTCGTCCAGCGGGCCGCCAGGTACGCACGCGATCGCGTGGTCTTCGATCGGCCCATCGGCCAGAACCAGGGCGTTCAGTTCCCGATCGCCGAGTCTTATATCGAGACTGAGGCGGCGAGCCTCATGCGCTTCCGTGCCTGTGAACTCTACGACGCAAATAAGCCCTGCGGCGCCGAGGCGAATATGGCGAAATATTTGGCGGCGAAGGCTTCATGGGAGGCTGCCAACGCCTGCTTACAGACGCACGGTGGTTTTGGTTTTGCCGCAGAGTACGACGTAGAACGTAAGTTTCGCGAAACGCGGCTCTATCAGGTGGCGCCCATCTCGACGAATTTCATCCTGTCTTACGTCGCCGAGCATCTGCTCGAGTTGCCGCGCTCCTACTGAACGCCATGCTCGCTCGGCTCGAGGCGGACGTGTGATCGACTCGGCGATGGTCGATGCGGTGCGGCGGATCGCGCGGGCGGCCGCTGGCGATATCCGGCAACTCTACGACGCGGCCGCCGCGCAGCCGCTCGTAGTGCAGTCGAAAGTCGATGACTCGCCACTGACCGCGGCCGATCTCGCGGCGCATCATCGTATCGTGAAGGGACTGCGCGCGCTGACACCGTCATGTCCGGTGGTCTCGGAGGAGGCTGCGGATGTGCCGTTCCAGACGCGCCGCCATTGGCCGCGTTTCTGGTTGGTGGATCCGCTCGATGGTACGCGCGAGTTCCTCTCGCGTAACGGTGAGTTCACGGTAAACATCGCGCTCATCGAGCAGGGTCGTCCCGTGTTCGGTGTGGTGCTCGTGCCGATCGACCAGCGGGAATACTGGGGCGTGGTCGGGCAGGGGGCCTGGTGTGCCCGCTCGGGCAATGCGCCCGCAACGCCGATCCGCGTCGTATCGCGATCGCGTGATCGAGTGTGTGTGCTGGGCAGCCGTTCGCATCGGGGACGATCCCTCGACGAGTTTCTGGCGCGAGTCGGACCGCACGAGTTCGTGGCGCTCGGCAGTTCGCTCAAACTCTGCCGACTGGCCGAGGGTGACGCCGACGTCTACCCGCGACTCGGGCCGACTTCTGAGTGGGATATCGCGGCGGGTCATGCGGTGTTACTCGGTGCCGGTGGTCGACTGTATCGCACTGACGGAACCGAATTTCTCTATAACGATAAAACTAATTGGATCAATCCACCGTTCATCGCATTCGGTCCTACGGATCACGACTGGGTGGCTCTCCTCAACCAAGGTGCGCACGCATGATCTACGATTTTGCCGATCGTCAGCCCGTGCTCTCTCCCGAGGCCTACATCGCGCCATCGGCCGATATCATCGGATCGGTTCGGCTCGGCGCGCGTGCCAGTGTATGGTTCGGAGCCGTCCTGCGTGGCGATAACGATTGGATCGAGATCGGCGAAGACAGCAATATTCAGGATGGGACGGTCATTCATACCGATCGCGGTGTGCCGACGCGTCTCGGTGCGCGCGTGTCGGTGGGCCATCAGGCGCTGCTGCACTGCTGCACGGTCGCCGAGGACTCGCTGATCGCCAACGGCGCGATGGTGCTCGATCGGGTCGTGATCGGGCGCCACTGTCTGATCGCCGCTGGTGCCTTGATCCCACCGGGAAAAATCATCCCGGACGGCAGCGTGGTGATGGGCGCGCCGGGCCAGATCGTTCGCCAGGTGAGCGAGCGCGACATCGCGCTCATCGAAGGAACGGCCGCGCACTACGCGCAAAAAGCCGCGAATTACCGACAGCTGCTCAAGCCCCGCGGCTGATCTCGGCGACGATGCCGAGGCGTGCGAGAAATTCGCGCATCAATGCAAGCGTGCGGGGGGTGTCACGCGGCGCGAGAATGTCGCCCGCCAGTATGTGACGCGAGCGATCCTGTGGAGTATCGATCTGCTGCAGCGTCTTGTTGCTTGCGCCAAGACGCGCATAGGCCAGTTCGATCTGCTCCGGATGCACGACTTGATCGTCGCGCGAGTAAAGCACGAGGGTCGGGATGCGAATCGACTCGAGCGGTGAGTCGCGCACCAGTCGTACCAGGGCCATCATCGGCAGTAAGGCTTGCGACGGATAGCGCCAAGTCCAATAACGGGATTGTGCCGCGTTGGCGGGTTGCCATTCGTAGGTATCGCCGACGAGCAGTCGCAGCAACGTTTCACCCCAGGGCCCAGCGAGTAGTTCGCCTTGTCGATTGCGAGGCCCAAGATTGGGGGAGATCAGTAGCAGTGCTGCGATCGCTTGCGCATCGCGCTGCTGCGCAAGCCACAGCGCCAGCGTGCCGCCAGTGGAGGTGCCGACGACGATCACTCGCTCGCCGAGCGTGCGGCCAATTAAGAGCGCTTCTTCGGCATCGCGCAGCCACTCACTGCCGTCGACGGCGCCTAGTGCTGCAGGATGTCGCCCGTGACCGGCAAGACGGGTGTAAAAAAGATTTGCACCGAGCTCTGCAGCGAGCAAATCGCACAGCGGAGCCACTTCTTGGCGGGTCGCGGTATAGCCGTGCAGGTAGACGATCGCATAACGCGTCCGCCGGTTGCGCTCGCCCGCCCAGATTACGGTTTTTTCCGTACCCGGGACAACGTCCGAAAACATCGCCTCACGGTCTGCGACCCAGCGATCGACCTCGCTGAGCGGCGGCAGATCCCGGGCGTGTGGTAGTGACGCAGGGTTTAATTCGTGAACGGGCCCGGTGACGAAGGCGATGCCGAGCACCGCCACTACGACGGCAACACCAATGACGAGACGGACGGGGCGGAAGGTTCGGCTCATGCTCGCGCGTAGGGTACTGGTACGATGGATCTATGGCGAGCAGTCTGCGAGCACCATCGTGGGAGGCAGAAGGTCGCGACTGGCCTCATCGCGACGCGAGTCGTTTCGTGGAGGCGGGAGGCGTCCGCTGGCATGTGCAGCTCATGGGCGCGGGGCCCGATCTGCTGCTCGTGCATGGAACGGGCGCCTCGAGTCATTCCTTTCGTGATTTGCTGCCTCTGCTTGCGCGCGAGCATCGAGTCATCGTTCCCGACCTGCCGGGCCACGGATTCACCTCGCGACCGGCCGATGATGAGGGGCTCAGCCTGCCTGGGATGTCGATGGCCCTTGCGGCACTGCTCGCTGCGCTCGGCGCGAGTCCGCAATTCGTCGTCGGACATTCGGCCGGTGCGGCCATTCTTTGCCGTATGTGTCTCGATGGTCTGCTGAGGCCGCGTCGACTCGTCAGTCTGAACGGCGCTTTACTGCCGCTGCCTGGTCTCAAACATCCGGCCTTCACACCGTTCGTGCGAGCGCTCGTCGGCAGTGACTGGGTACCCCGATGGTTCTCGAGACGACTCGAATCGCCGCGCGAGATCGAGCGGCTACTGGCGCGTACGGGCTCGAAGCTCGACGCGCGCGGGCTCGAGCTTTACGGTCGTCTGTCGCGCTCGCCCTCGCACACGAGTGCTGCGCTCGTGATGATGGCGCGATGGGATCCGCGACCCTTGGAGCAGCAGCTGTCACAGCTCGCTGTGCCGATGCGGCTGATCGTCGGTGCTGAAGATCGGATGATCCTGCCCGGCGAGGCAATCAAAGTCAGACGCCTCGTACCACTGGCGGAGCTCGTGCAATTGCCAGGGCTTGGCCATCTCGCGCACGAGGAAGCACCGGAACGGCTCGCGCAGCTGATCTTGCGTGACGAGCGGGTCGACGAGGGAGTAAAAGGGCAGGCGTGAAGCGCGCGATTGTCATCGGTAGCGGATTCGGAGGCCTCGCAGCCGCCGTGCGTCTGGGTGCGCGCGGCTATCAGGTGACCGTCCTCGAGAAGCTGGACGGCCCAGGCGGGCGAGCGTACGTCTATCGGCAAGACGGCTATACCTTCGATGGCGGTCCGACGATCATCACCGCGCCCTATCTGCTCGAAGAGTTGTGGCAGGTGGCAGGTCGGCGTCTCGCCGATGACGTGCGCCTGCGAGCGCTCGATCCTTTCTATGACGTGCGTTTCGATGACGGTGACGTGTTCCGCTACACGGCCGACCATGAAGTGATGAAAGCGCAGATCGCGCGCATCGAGCCGCGTGACGTGGCGGGTTTCGAGCGGTTTCTCGCAGCCAGTCGCGATATCTATCGCGTTGCCTTCGAGGGCTTAGCAGAGCAGCCGTTCCACGAGATCTCGACCTTGCTGCGTGCGGCGCCCGACATGTTGCGCCTGCGCGGCTATCGGTCTGTCTACCACGAGGTGAGTCGGTACTTCCGTAGCGATAAGCTGCGCATCCTGTTCAGCTTTCATCCGCTGCTGATCGGCGGCAACCCGTTCTCGACCACCGCCTATTACTGCCTTATTGCCCATCTCGAGCGCTCGTTCGGCGTGCACTATGCCGAGGGAGGCATGGGCGCGTTGGTGCAAGGTATCGTGGGTCTCATCCGCGGCCAGGGTGGAACTGTTCGATACTCGTGCGAGGTCGAGCAGATCTTGAGCGCGTCGGGTCGGGTCCGCGGCGTTCGTTTGACGAGCGGTGAAGAGCTACCCGCTGACATCGTAGTGTCTAACGCGGATGCCGCCTGGACCTACAGCCGGCTGCTCTCCGAGCATCCACGACGTCGCTGGACCGACGCGAGGCTTGCGCGCGCGAGTTATTCGATGAGTCTGTTCGTGTGGTACTTCGGTACGCGTCGGCGATACGAAGATGTCTACCACCACACTATGGTGCTTGGGCCGCGCTACCAAGGGCTGCTCGACGACATTTTTACGCGTAAGCGGCTGGCGGATGATTTCAGTCTCTACCTGCATCGACCGAGTGCAAGCGATCCGTCGTTGGCGCCGGCGGGCTGCGATGCGTTTTATGTGCTCGCGCCGGTTCCTCACCTCGATAGTGGAACCGACTGGCGCGAGAAGGCTGAGCCGTACCGCGAAGCGGTGCAGCGTAGGCTCGAGTCGACGCTGATGCCTGGGCTCGGTGCATCGATTGCCACCTCGCATCTGCTGACGCCTCTCGATTTTCACGAGCGGCTCTCATCGGTGAAGGGCGCCGCGTTCGCTCTGGAGCCCAAGCTCTTTCAGAGCGCTTGGTTCCGCCCGCATAACCGCAGCGAGGAAGTGGCGGGTCTGTATCTCGTCGGAGCAGGCACCCATCCGGGCGCTGGGCTGCCGGGTGTGCTCTCGTCCGCGCGTATCCTCGACAAGATCGTCCCGCACGCCTCTCAGGTCTGATCCGCCAGTACGCTCGCCGCCGCGAGACGGCCCGAAAGCGTCACCATCGGAATCCCCGGTCCGGGGTGGACGGTGCCGCCGGCGAGATAGAGGCCGCGTAAACGGCTGCGCGAGCCGGCACGTCGGAAACTGCCGAGCGCGCCGTGATTGGCGCGACCGTAGAGCGAGCCGCCCGAGTGAGGGAATAACGCCGCGAAGTCCTGCGGTCGCGTGACACTGACATTGCCAGGTGAGCGCGTGACACTCAGGCCGCAGGTCTGCATCAGTGCAAAGCTGCGCTGCTCGATGACCGCAAGACGCTCCTCGTCGATGGCCTCGGGGTCGGCCGGGGCGTTGACGAGCACCAGTAAGCGCTCCGCTTGCCCCGGTGCGACAGGGTCAGTGGCTGCAGCGCCGCGATCCTGCGCACAGACGTATACCGTCGGATCCTCGGTCACTCGTCGCTCATCGAAGATGGCACGGAATTCGGCTGGATAGTCGTCGCCGAAAAACACGTTGTGATGCTCGAGAGCAAACCCGGTGGTGGGTGCGCTCATGCACCAGGTGATCGCCGAGAGCCCGCGTTGCCGTGGCGGAGTCGCGATGGCCGCGGCCCGTGAGTGTTCGCCGAGCGCGCCCGCGCCGAGGGCGCTGACATCACCGTTGAACACCACGGCATCGGCGGGCAGGGTCTCGCCCGACTCCAGTGTCACCCCATCCACGCGTCCGCTGCGCACTCGCAGTTGGGTGACGGGCGTTCGGAAACGAAATGTTACGCCGCGCTCGCGTGCGAGCGTCTCCAGACTGCGAGCGACGCGGTGCATTCCGCCGCGTACCAGCCAGACGCCGGCCTGCTCGACGTGAGCGATCAGCATCAGCGTCGCAGGTGCAGACAGTGGCGATGAGCCGACGTAAGTCGCATACCGAGCAAACAGTTGACGTAGGCGCACATCGTCGAACTGGCTGCCGAGCGCTCCCCACAACGAGTGCCACGGCGGCGTGCCAGCCATCGATTGAAGGCCTCGTATTCCGAGTCGGGCGATTAGCTGCGCTGGGCTCGGCCGCTCCGCGCGCATGAACGGATCGCGCAGTGCCGCATAGACGCCGGCGCTGCGCTGGCAGAATTCACGAAACTGAGCGGCCGCGATCCGCCCGGCGAAATTGTCGATCGCACGGGTAGAGCGCTCGAGATCTGCATACAGGTCGAGTTGCGAGCCATCGCGCCAGGCGTGGCGCGCGAGAACGTCCGCCTCGATGAGCTCTAGTCGATCCTCGAGACGCGCGCCTGCATCACGAAACAGATCGGTAAACACTTCGCGCAGCGTGAACACGGTCGGGCCGGCATCGATCGGTTGGCCGCCCGCCTCGACGGTACGCACTTTGCCACCAGGTGCCTGCGCGCGTTCGCAGACGGTCACTTGCCAGCCCGCGCAAGCGAGATCGATAGCCGCGGCGAGACCGCCGAGACCGGCGCCGATGACCACGGCGCGTTTCATGCTGCGGGGCGGCGCGCGTGTCGCTCGACGATATAGCGATGGTAGATGATCAAGCTGAGACCGACGACGAGCGGGATGGCCCAGAGTCCCGGATGCAACGCGAGTGCCGGGACGGTGCGGACGGCACCGAAGGCGAAGAACGCGGTATAGACGGAGATCCCTGCGCCGACTAATGCCTTGATGTGTTCCTTCAGCCAGCCGAGTGGCGTCGGATTTCGATACATAAACCAAAGGTTGGTCGCCACGGTTGCCAGACCGATCGCCGGCATTCCGAGCATCAGCGGCTCGCCGATGCGCCACGCCTGCCAGGCGCAATGCAGCGACACGACGAGTAGAAGTCCCTGCAGTACGACGTTATGCCAAGCGCGATTGGCGCTGTGATCGCGCGGGTTGCGAATGCACAGCCAGCCGTACCAAGCGAGATTGACCGTGAGTATCGCCAGTCCTTGCATCATCCAGCCAAAGATGCCGCGCACCCACGCGGCATCTGGCAGGTGCGGGTGCGTACCCACAGGATCGATGAGCGTGAGGGTGCTGATGCCGATCGCGGCACCGCCCGTGAGCAGCATCGTGGCCGTGAACACACGCCCCCATTTGCGATGGTTGACGCCGCCTTTGATGCCGACGACAGGAATCCAAAATGACACCAGTCCGACGCTGCCAAAGGCAATGTGCAGCACCACGAAGGCGTGGAAGAGGCTGGGAACCAGCGATGCGGCCGGCGCGTCCATGGTCATCGGGATTAAAACACTTCTGTTCGAGCCGTCCAAGGTTTAGGGTGGCGCCTGCCATGTACGTCCCGCCAAGACCGAGGCCGCTCGCCGCGCTGGTGTCGCTGCTGCGCGTCATCGCGCGCGGTGACGGCGATCTGCTGAGTCTGCTGCCTGCGAAGGCTTATCGCGTCGAGACGGGTTGGCTGGGCTACTCGCGTCGATCGATCCTCATCGTCAATGCACCCGAGCTCTTACGCGAGGTGCTGACGGATCCCACCGACATCTATCCCAAAAACGATTTGATGGTTGGCGCGCTCGAGCCGCTGGTCGGTAATTCTATTTTCGTCTCCAGTGGTGCCGTGTGGCGACGGCAACGTCGCATGATCGATCCGGCGTTCTCGCACATGCGACTGTCGAAGGCGTTCGTGTCTATGAGCGCGGCGGTAGACGATTACGAGCGACTGCTCGATGAGCACGCGGCGCGGGGCGAGCGCTTCTCGCTCGATCTGGCGATGAGTCACCTGACCGCCGACATCATTTGTCGAACGGTCTTCTCCACATCGCTGGCATCGCAGACTGCGATCGATGTGTTCGAGGCATTTACGGTCTTCGAGCGTACCTGCGCGCAGGTCGAGCTCAAGCGTCTGATTTTCGATGCGCCGTTCTCCGATATCCCCCAGCATGCAACCGTGCTCGAGGCCTGTGAGCGTATCCGTCGCCACCTCGGTTCGCTGGTGGATGCGCATCTGGCAGTGGTAGGCGAGGGAGGGGATAGCCATCGCTACGATGACATCGCGGCGGAGGTCATCGCGGCGCGCGATATCGAAACGGGTACGCCGTTCACGCGCAAGGAGCTGCTGGACCAACTCGGGGTGATGTTTCTCGCCGGCCACGAGACGACGGCGAGTGCGCTGATCTGGGCGTTTCTCGTGATCTCACAGCAGCCGGCGGTGATGGCTCGCATCCGTGCGGAGGTCGCGGCGATCGCGGGTGACGGTCCGATCGAGCTCGAGCAGGTACGGCGGATGGTATTCGTGCGCAACGTCTTCAAGGAGACGCTGCGACTCTATCCGCCGATCACGTTTATTCCGCGTGTCGCCGCGCAGAACGCCACAATCGGCCGACACCACGTTAAGCGTGGCGCGATGTTGATGATCGCGCCTTGGACGATTCACCGTCATCAGCGCTACTGGCGCCACCCGCACGCATTCGACCCGGATCGTTTCTCACCGGAGCGCGAGCACGAGCTCGTTCCCGGCGCCTATCTACCGTTCGGTCTCGGTCCGCGCGTCTGCGTGGGCGCGGGATTCGCACAGCTCGAGGCGAGTCTGATCCTTGCGCGGCTCTGTCGCCGATACGACTTTACGGCCCTTGATGCGAAGCGCGTGCGACCGGTGGCACGGCTGACGACACGGCCGGCGCAGCAACTGTGGTGTCAAGTTCGTCGCGTGACATGAGCGGTCAATCGTCGCGCCGTACGGCATTACTGACGCTCGGGCGCCTGCCGAAGGCGCTCGACGTGGCGCGCGCACTGAACGCTGCGGGCTGGCGGGTGATCGTCGCGGAGCCGGGAGCGCGTCATCTCACCGGTGCATCGCGCAGCGTTGCGCGCAGCGTTCGTGTGCACTCGCCCGTAGAAGACTATCGGCGTTACCTCGATCAGTTGATGGCGCTCATTCGCGACGAGCACGTGGAGCTCGTGGTGCCTGTTTCTGAGGAGATCCTCTTCGTGTCGGCGCTGCATCAGCGCGTGCCCGACGGCGTACAGGTGAGATCGATGTCACAGTCGAGGCTACTGGCGCTGCACGACAAGCTCGAGTTCATCCGACGCTGTGCGGCTGCGGGTGTTGAGGCGCCGAGCACCTGGCCGCTCGGGCATCCGCAGGCTGGCGCTCTCGTGACGGATGGTCCTGTGGTGGTGAAGCCGGTGTTTTCCTGCTCAGGGCGGGGCGTGCTCCGCTTGCCCGAGGGCGCTTCTCTACCGCAACGCGATGAACCCACGATCGTTCAGCGGTTCTGCGAGGGTAGGGTGCTCAGCACCTTTTCGATCGCGCGTCGCGGTCAGGCGCGGATTACCGTCACGTATCGCGGTGCGGTGATGCAGGGGTCGGTCGCTGTGTGTTTCGAGCGTATCGATACGCCGCCGGCTGTGGCGGCTTGGGTGGACCGTTTCATCGCACACGAGCAGTTCGACGGGTTTATCTCGTTCGATTTAGTTGAATCCGATGCCGGTACCGTATCGGGGATCGAGTGCAACCCACGTGCGACCAGCGGTCTGCATTTCGTCGAGCCGGCGGATCTTGCTCGTGCGATCGTCGATCCCGATGATCAGCGGCCGCTACGCTACCGGAGCGAAAGATTGCAGCAGCAGTTTTATCCCTGCCTGACTGAGACGCAAAAATCGTTGTTCGGTGGTCCCTTCCGTCGCAACTTCAGCTGTCTGCGACGGGCGCGTGATGTGACGTGGTCGCCCCACGATCCATGGCCCTGGATCAGCATGCCCTGGACGGCCTGGCCGATCATTTCGCAGTCGATCCGTCGGGGGTGCACCTTTGGTGAGGTGGCGATGGAGGATCTCGCCTGGTCGGACAAGATGTCGGCTACGGTTGCTGGCCGCGGAAACGCTGGCGTAGAGTGATCGGATGTCGCCCGACGGGACAGCGCTGTCGACCTTCGCTTCTTCGCAGGATCTCGAGGCCTGCCGAGCGGCTATTCGCGTTGGCTCAAAAACGTTCCATGCAGCCTCGTTTCTGCTACCCGCGACGGTGCGGGACGCGGCGATCTCTCTCTATGCGTTCTGCCGCGAGGCGGACGATGCCATCGACCAGTCGGATGATCCGGTGCGGGCGTTGGCGTTGCTGCAATCGCGTTTGGAGGGCGCTTATCGTGGCTCGCCTGCCGATCGCGCAGCGGATCGCGCATTGGCCGACGTGGTGCGGCATTACGGTATTCCCCAAGCACTGCCAGCCGCGTTACTCGAGGGGTTTGCGTGGGATGCCGAGGGACGCCGTTATGCCACGCTGCCAGAGCTACAGGCGTATGCGGTGCGAGTCGCGGGTACCGTCGGCGTGATGATGTCGTTGCTGATGGGCGTGCGCGCACCGCAGGCGCTGGCGCGCGCCGCAGACCTCGGTGTCGCGATGCAGCTATCGAACATCGCACGCGATGTGGGCGAGGACGCACAGCTTGGCCGGGTCTACCTACCCGAGGCCTGGTTGCGGGAGGCGGGTTTATCGGTCGAGCAGTTTCTCGCGCGACCGGTGTTCGAGGAGCGGCTCGGTGTTCTCGTCGCACGGCTAGTCGAAACGGCCGAGGAGCTCTACGTGCGCGGTGCCTCCGGAGTGTCGCAGTTGCCGCCGAGCTGCCGGCCTGCGATTCACGCTGCGCGATTGATGTATGCAGAGATCGGTCGTGAAGTCGCGCGACGCGACGGCGATTCGGTTTCGGGTCGCGCCGTCGTGTCTCGCCGTCGCAAACTCGCGTTGATCGCGCAAGCGCTGTCTGCCTCTGCCCTCGATGCTGTCGAAGGCGAATGGCCGGTACTGCCGGAGGCGCGTTTCGTGATCGACGCCGTGATCGAGCACGATCGCGTACGCGGTATCAGCGCTGATCCGCTCGCAGGCGAGGGTGCGCTGACTCGAGAGTTACTTTGCGTCCTCGGAATCTTTGAGCGGCTCGAGGCCCGCGACCGCGAGGCTCTTGCGATTCGTTAGGCCCGACGGGCGCGTACGGGCAGTAAGGTCTGTACCCAGCGCGCTGCAAAGCGTTGCAGTGACACGCTCTCGTGCATGGCCCGGGTGAGTTCGCCCCCGAGCTGTGCGGTCACCAACGAGCGCGCATAGAAGGGCCCGTTCTCCAGCGTCTTGATCAGCGTGGCTCGAGTGCCGCCGTCGCAACGCACCGCGCGGCGTAAGCCCCAGCCGGTGGTGGGCAGAGCCTGCAGCGGTGGCGCCTCGATTTGTGTGCAGCGACCGTCATGATCGAGCTGCACGGCGATCGATCGGCCGTGATCTGTCGCGTGTTTCTCATCGATCGTGCGCCAGCGCGTGTCATAAAAAATCTGTGTCCCGTGCGCCGTCGCGGCACGCGACCAATCCCAACTCGTAAAGTCGTCCTCCAGCGGGGCCTCTCCCTGATTCGCATCCAGGTAACCCGTGCCTTGCCAACGTAGCGAGGGAGCCTCGAACTCGAGCGTGATCCGACCGTGCGGCGCAATCGGCCACCAGTGATGATGTCCGTCTCGATCGATCTGGAATCGATGCGGCGCAACGCTTTGCGGCTCGAAACGTATTCGTCCGCGCAGTGTGCGCGGGAATGGGGCTTCGTGTTCATCGATCTCGAGTAGCAGAGCGCGTCCGTCCCAGTGGACGGCGCTCGGTCCGATCAGCAGAGCATCCGAGGCGCGTTGGATGCCGCGTAGATCGCGTTCTGTCATCGCCCAGTGGCGCGCTCCACCGCGTCGTGTGGTGTACAGCGCGACATTGATCGCCGAGTGCGCCAGCGGGTCGGTGGGTCCTTGGCGCCGCGCGCGGGCGTAATAGGGAGAGAACACGCTGCCCAGCATCGCGATGACGGTGAGGCCGTAGCGGCCGCAGTCGCTGAGCCCATCGAGATACCACCAGGCGTAGCCGTTGGTGACCAGCGAGGCAGAGAAATCCGGGCCGGTTTGACGGGCTACAGGGTGGTGTCTATAGTCCATGACACCTTAGTGTGACAACCGGAAGTGACGTATGCCAGTCCGGTTGGCGCGCCACTCGTCGAGCAGGTGCAGGCATGGACCGTACGTCCGGGATCGAGCAGGCCCTCGAGGTGGCGGTCGCCTCGTGTGATGCACTCGGCTGTCCGCCACGACTTTCCGCTGCTATTCGCTACGCCGTCTTTCCGGGTGGCGCTCGCGTGCGACCTCGTCTGTGTCTGGCGATCGCTGCGGGCTGCGGTGAGCCGAACTCACCGCTTGCCGAGGCGACTGCGGCCTCGGTCGAGTTACTGCATTGCGCGTCGCTCGTACACGATGATCTACCGTGTTTTGACGATGCAGAATTACGACGTAATCGGCCATCGGTACATCGCGCGTTCGACGAACGTATCGCGCTGCTCGTGGGTGATGCGCTGATCGTGCTCGCCTTCCAAAATGTCGCTCGGGCTTTTGCAGTTCATCCCGAGCGTCTGCCGCCGTTGGTACTGGCGCTCGCGCGTGCAGTCGGCGCGCCGAGTGGACTCGTGGCGGGGCAGGCGTGGGAGTGCGAGGCAAGCACGCCGCTCGAGGAGTATCGCCGGCTGAAGACCGGCGCGTTGTTCGTCGCTGCGAGCGTGGGCGGCGCACTGTCTGCCGGAGCCGATCCGACACCTTGGCGGCGACTCGGCGAGTGTCTCGGCGAGGCCTACCAGCTGGCCGACGATCTGCGCGACGTGCTCGCTACCGAAGATGAGCTTGGTAAGCCGGTGGGCCGCGACGCTGCGCTCGATCGACCGACGGCGATCGCCGAGCTTGGCGTGACCGGCAGTGTGGCGCGTTTTGAGCGACTGATCGCCGAGGCGTCCGCGTCAATCCCGAGCTGCCCGGGAGAGGAGTTCCTTCGCGAGCTCGTTGATCTCGAGGCACAGCGGTTGCTGCCGTCGAGCTGGCTCGTCCGCGTCGTCTGATCGTCTCCGCCGAAGGTTTGCCGGAGCCGATGACAATCTCCGAACGTTTTCGTGAGTGGCGTAACGCGCTGCTGGGCAGTGAGCGTTTCCAGCGTCGGATAGCGATGATCCCGGGTCTTCGCGCGCTTGCGCGTCGCGAAGCGGCCGCGATGTTCGATGTGGTGGCGGGATTCGTCTATTCGCAGGTGCTGCTAGCGTGCGTGCGGCTCGATCTCTTCGAGCGACTGCGCGGACGCTCGCGCGCCGAGGGGGAGCTGCTGTGCGAGCTGCGCGCAAGCGAGGCTGGGCAGGGGATCAGTGAAGAGGCCTTGCAAACCTTGCTGCGCGCCGCAGAGTCGCTCAAGCTCATCGAACGACGAGCCGTCGAAGCCTGGGGGCTCGGTCAGCGCGGAGCGGCGCTGCTTGGTCTACCCGGTGTGCTCGCGATGATCGAGCACCACGCCGTGCTCTATCGTGATCTCGCCGATCCGTTGGCGATGCTGCGCGGCGCGCGCGGCGATACCGCGCTCGCGCGCTATTGGCCTTATGCCTGTTCCTCTGTGCCTGGCGAGCTCAGTGATATCGCCAGCCGCGACTACACTCAGTTGATGTCGAGTTCGCAGGGTCTCGTCAGTACTGAGATCCTCGATGCGTATGACGTCTCGCGACATCACTCGATCCTGGATGTCGGCGGTGGCAACGGACGCTTTTTGCTTGCTGTGTCGCGGCGCGCACCGAGCGCTGCGCTGCGTGTCTTCGACCTGCCGCCCATCGCTGCTCAAGCTCAGGCAAATTTTGAGGAACAGGGGCTCGGTGCGCGGGCGCGAGCGGTGGGCGGGGACTTTACCCGCGACCCGCTGCCCTCGGGGGCCGATCTGCTCTGCTTCGTGCGAGTCCTGCACGATCACGACGATCCTCTTGTGGAGCGGCTGTTGCAGTCCGCCTTCGCAGCCTTGCCCCCCGGCGGCACCGTCTTGATTGCCGAGCCGCTAGCCGGGACCCCTGGGGCCGAGCGGATGGGGGCCGCGTATTTCGGTCTTTACCTCTGGGCGATGGGCAGTGGCCGGCCCCGGACTCGGGCCGAACTCACGGAGCGGCTGCGTCGGGCGGGTTTTGCCGACATTCGCGAGCACCCCACGCGGGTGCCGCTGCAGACCCGGGTTTTGACCGCCAAGCGCCCGGGGTAGGGGCATTTCCGGGCAAGTGTCTTAAAAAGTTGACACTCAAGAGCGTAACGGTAGACTGACAGTCGGATCATCAGGCTGGGGAGCCTGCATGCCGATTGGGATGGACACTCTTGCTGTGGTCATTGAGGGCCCGGAGCGCTTGGCGCTAAACCGGCTCGCCCTGCAGTCCCCTGCGGACGACGATGTGATCGTCGACATCGATTTCAGCGGCATCAGTACCGGCACCGAACGACTGCTCTGGTCGGGCCGGATGCCGAATTTCCCCGGCATGGGTTACCCGCTCGTTCCGGGCTACGAATCGGTGGGTCGCATTCGCGCCATCGGGCGTAAGGTGGCGGACCGTCGAGTGGGTGAGCGCGTATTCGTTCCCGGTGCGCGCTGCTTCCGTGAGGTTCGCGGACTCTTTGGCGGTGCGGCAGCGCAACTCGTGGTGCCTGCCTCGCGCGTGATTCCGATCGACGCTGCCCTGGGCAGGGCAACGCTAGGCGAGGAAGCGGTGTTGCTCGCGCTCGCCGCCACGGCTTACCACGCGCTCGCCTCGAGCGGTGCACAGCGACCAGAGTTGATCGTCGGGCATGGCGTGCTAGGCCGACTGCTTGCGCGCCTCACCCTTGCACTCGGTTCTCCAGCCCCCACGGTTTGGGAGCGTCATCCCCAACGACTCACAGGCGGTGAGGGCTATTCCGTGATCGCGCCGGAGCGCGATGACCGGCGCGACTACCGCGCGGTGTACGACGTCAGTGGCGATTCGTCCATCCTCGATTCGCTCATCGATCGTCTGTCGCCGGGTGGCGAGATCGTGTTGGCCGGTTTCTACGTGGAGCCCTTGGCTTTCGCGTTCGCGCCAGCATTCCTGCGCGAGGCGCGAATGCGCGTGGCAGCAGAGTGGAAACCATCGGATCTGCAGGCGGTGCTCGCACTGCTTGCCGCAGGGAAGCTCTCGCTCGAGGGTCTCATCACGCATCGGCGAACCGCCGACGCTGCGTGTGAGGCCTATCGCACCGCATTCGGCGACCCCGAGTGTCTCAAGATGATCCTCGATTGGAGGCAAGCCGCATGACACCCCCGGGTGACACCGTTTCGATTCCGGTCGAAAAGTTGAAGCGCAGCACACGTGCCGAAGCTGCGATCGATCCGCCCGCCGTGGTGCCGACTCCGGTGACCAAGGCCACGCAGATCATCGCGATCTACGGCAAGGGTGGTATCGGCAAAAGCTTCACGCTGGCGAATCTGAGTTACATGATGGCGCAGCAAGGCAAGAAGGTGCTGCTCATCGGCTGTGATCCGAAGAGCGACACCACCTCTTTGCTGTTCGGAGGCCGCGCCTGCCCGACCATCATCGAGACCTCCTCGCGTAAGAAGCTCGCCGGCGAGCAGGTAGAGATTGGTGACGTGTGCTTCAAGCGCGACGGCGTGTTTGCCATGGAGCTCGGCGGGCCCGAGGTCGGTCGCGGTTGCGGCGGGCGCGGGATCATCCACGGCTTCGAGACGCTCGAGAAGCTCGGTTTTCACGACTGGGGCTTCGATTACGTGTTGCTCGACTTCCTCGGCGATGTGGTCTGCGGTGGTTTCGGTCTGCCGATCGCCCGCGACATGTGTCAGAAGGTCATCGTCGTCGGCAGTAACGATCTGCAATCGTTGTACGTCGCCAATAACGTCTGCTCGGCCGTCGAGTACTTTCGCAAGCTCGGCGGTAACGTCGGTGTCGCTGGACTCGTCGTCAACAAAGACGATGGCACGGGCGAGGCGCAAGCGTTTGCGCAGGCCGCAGGGATACCGGTACTCGCTGCGATTCCGGCGCACGAGGACATCCGTCGTAAGAGCGCCAACTACGAAATCATCGGCCGACCCGGATCCGAGTGGGCGGGTCTGTTCGACGAGCTCGGTCGCAACGTCGCGGAGGCGCCGCCGATGCGGCCGAAGCCGCTGTCCCAAGACGCTTTGCTCGGGCTCTTCAAAGGTGAGGCCGTCGGCCGCGACTACGTCTTGCAACCGGCGAGCTTCGAGGACATGTGCGGCACCACGCAGCGTGTCAAAGCGTCACTCGAGGTCGTCTACGACGCGGTCTGAACCATGAACGACTTGAACACCTCCGTCGAAACTACTGCCGAGGTCGCGTACGACGCGCCGGTAGGGGAGCGTGCGGACGGTTGTCACGGCGGACGGGAGACGATGCGCTCGGCAGCGCGAGCTGCCGGTAAGAGCGACGTGCTCGATCGCTATGCGAAAGACTATCCGGTGGGGCCGCACGATCAGCCGCAGGGTATGTGTCCTGCGTTTGGCAGCCTGCGCGTGGGGCTGCGAATGCGCCGCACGGCGACGATTCTCTCGGGCTCGGCATGCTGCGTGTACGGACTGACGTTCACCTCGCATTTCTACGGCGCGCGCCGCACGGTGGGGTACGTGCCGTTTAATTCCGAGACGCTGGTCACGGGCAAGCTGTTCGAGGATATCCGCGACGCTGTGCACGCCACGGCCGATCCCGCGCTGTACGACGCCATCGTCATCACCAATCTCTGTGTGCCGACGGCTTCAGGTGTACCGCTGCAGCTGTTACCCAAAGAAATCAATGGTGTCCGCATCATCGGCATCGATGTGCCGGGTTTCGGCGTGCCCACCCATGCCGAGGCCAAGGACGTGCTCTCCGGCGCGATGCTGCGTTATGCACGCGAGGAGGTTGAGGCCGGCCCCGTGCAGGCGCCGCGCGTCGGGCGCTCGCAGAAACCCACCGTGACGCTGGTCGGTGAAGTCTTCCCCGCTGATCCGGTCGGGATCGGCATGATGCTCGAGCCGATGGGGCTCGCGGTCGGGACGCAGGTGCCGACACGCGAGTGGCGCGATATGTATGCCGCCCTCGATGGCGCAGCGGTAGCGGCGATCCATCCGCACTACACGAGCGTGCTGCGCGAGTTTGCGACCGCCGGCCGCCCGATCGTCGGATCCGCTCCAGTCGGTTATGACGGCACCGCCGCTTGGCTCGCCGCAATCGGCGAAGCCTGCAATGTGTCGTCGGCGCAGGTCGCGGCTGCTCAGAACCGTATCCTGCCTGCCATCCGGGCAGCACTGTCCGCAGCACCGATCAAGGGACGCATCACCGTGTCCGGCTATGAAGGGTCGGAGTTGCTCGTGGCACGACTGCTGATCGAGAGTGGCGCGCAAGTGCACTACGTCGGTACCGCCTGTCCACGCACCCCGTGGTCGGAGCCCGATCGCCAGTGGCTCGAGGCTCGTGGGGTACCCGTGCAGTACCGCGCATCGCTCGAGCAAGATCTCGCCGCGCTCGCCGAGTTCCGGCCCGATCTAGCAATCGGCACGACGCCGGTCGTCCAAAAAGCCAAAGAGGCCGGCATCCCGGGTCTCTATTTCACAAATCTGCTGTCGGCGCGACCGCTGTTCGGGCCAGCCGGTGCCGGCGCGCTGTCGCAGGTGGTCAACACGGCGATCGAGGGTCGACAGCGTTTTTCGGAGATGCTCGAATTTTTTGGCCAAACGGGGCAGGGCGATCTCGCCGGCGTCTGGCTCGATACCCCGAAGCCGCAGCCGCAGTTCCGCGATAGCTGGCGTCGCAAGCTCGATAAGCAGGCGAAGGCGCGCAAGGCGGAGGAGATGGTCTGATGCTGGTGCTCGATCACGATCGCGCTGGCGGCTACTGGGGGGCGGTGTACGTGTTCACCGCCGTCAAAGGTCTGCAGGTGATCATCGATGGGCCGGTTGGGTGCGAGAACCTGCCGGTGACCTCGGTGCTTCATTACACCGATGCGCTACCGCCGCACGAGTTGCCGGTGGTGGTGACGGGGCTGTCCGAGGAAGAGCTTGGCCAGCATGGCACCGAAGGTGCGATGAAACGTGCACACGCGGTGCTTGATCCGGACCTACCGGCCGTTGTGGTCACCGGTTCGATCGCAGAAATGATCGGCGGAGGCGTCACGCCCGAGGGCACCGGCATCAAACGCTTCCTGCCGCGCACCATCGACGAGGATCAGTGGCAGTGCGCAAACCGGGCCATGTGGTGGCTGTGGAGCGAGTTCGGTCCAAAGAAAGTGCCGCCACCGCCGCGCGAGCGCGCAATGGGTCAAGCGCCCGGCTACAAGCCAAGGGTTAATCTCATTGGGCCTTGCTACGGCACGTTCAACATGCCGTCCGATCTCGCCGAGCTGCGACGTCTGGTCGAAGGCATCGGGGCCGAAATCAATATGGTGTTCCCGCTGACCAGTCATCTCGCCGACATCGGCAAGTTGGCCGATGCGGACGTCAACGTGTGTCTCTATCGAGAGTTCGGCCCGCTGCTGTGCGAGGGCCTCGAGCGGCCGTGGTTACAGGCCCCGATCGGTATGCACAGCACAACCAAATTTCTGCGCAAGCTCGGCGAGCTGTTGGGGCTCGACCCAGAGCCGTTCATTGAGCGCGAAAAACACACCACGCTCAAACCGATGTGGGACCTGTGGCGATCCGTCACCCAGGACTTCTTCGGCACAGCGAGTTTCGCCATCGTGGCGGGCGAAACCTACGCGCGAGGCGTGCGCCACTATCTCGAATCCGAGCTCGGTCTGCCGTGCATGTTCTCGTTTGCGCGACGGCCCGGTGTCAAGCCCGATAACGCGGCCGTACGTCAAGCGGTACGCGAGAAAACCCCCCTCGTGCTATTCGGTAGCTATAACGAGCGTATGTACCTGGCCGAGCTCGGACCTCGCGCGATGTACATCCCCGCCTCTTTCCCCGGCGCGATCATCCGGCGTCACACGGGAACGCCCTTCATGGGTTATGCGGGGTCGGTGTACCTGGTGCAGGAAGTGTGCAACGCACTCTTCGACGCACTGTTTCAGATCCTTCCGCTGGGTAGCGAGATGGACAAAGTCGATCCCACACCCGCGCGTGCCGCGCGTGAGGCACTCGTGTGGGAAGAGGACGCTCAAAAAATCTTCGATGCGCATCTCGAGAACGAGCCCTACATGGTGCGTATTTCGGCGGCCAAGCGGTTGCGTGATCTCGTCGAACACGAGACGCGCCAGGCTGGCGAGGAGCGGGTGACGTCGGCGCGCGTCAAGCGTGCGCAGGCGCTGCTCGCCGGAGGTAGGGCGGCATGAACAACCGAATCAAGACAGTTCGGAACGTCGATGGGGGAAATGCATTGTCGGGCGGGGGTGTTGTATCTCCGCCGTCAATCCCTTCGCGCGGGAGTGCGCGGTTGAAAACAACGTTGTTTGTCTTACGGAGGTAATTGTCTATGGCAAGTCTTTCGGGACTGACGGCCGATGAGGCCAAAGCGTTCCATTCGCTCTACATGTCGAGCTTCCTCGGATGGCTCGCAGTATCAGCGCTGGCCCACTTCCTGATTTGGCAGTGGCAGCCCTGGTTCTGATCTAAGAATCATTAAAGGAGTAAATCAACATGTGGCGTATATGGATGCTTTTTGACCCGCGCAGAGCGCTGGTTGCGATGTTCGTGTTCGTGTTCACCATCATCCTGGTGAACCACTTCGTGATGCTGACCAGCAAATACGCGTTCTGGCTCGAAGGGCCGGGACCGGGCGGTCAGGCGGTCGCGAGCGTGCAACACAACGCTCCGCTCCCGGGGTCCGTGAACTAAGTCACGGTAGCGAACGGCGGCGGCGCGGGGCTTGGGCCCCCGCCGCCCCCCCCTCCCGCGCCGCCCCGTCCGCCGCGGTCTCCGCCGTCGTCGGCTGCCAGGCGCCGTC